>UQHL01000047.1 GCA_900540805.1 uncultured Eubacteriales bacterium | reverse complement strand
GTATTATCCCCTTTTAGGGGTTATGCAAACCACCAGTTTACTGGTGGTTATGATTTATGAGCTGAAAGAAAGGGACAACTGACTGTCGGAGGGCACCGGATAAGGAAGATTTTTTGTCGTTATAAGCTGAAAGACAGGGTGTAGGCTTCGTCGCCGTAATGCTCGTTGGGTACCCACAGCACGGTTTTTTTGGTAAGGTTATAGACGACGCTGTGTACCGTACAGCCGTTGCCGTCGTCGTTGTTCCAGCTGCGGCGGCCGATTTCGCCGAGAATGGACATCGCGGCTGCCTCGTCCTCCACAATGCCGTCAGTGGGGGCGAGACGTTCGTTGATACGGTTATATCTGTCCAGCCCCGCCTTTTTCGTATCGTCCTCGTAATATCCGGGCTGAAGGATGAAGTTGGTCACCCATTGATAATCCGCCTTCGCCTCCGCTTCGCCGATCGCCGCGTCGTCATCGTTGTAGGTGACGACGAGCCTGCGCGCGGCGCCGTCGTTGTCCGTCGCGTCCGTGCCGTTCACCCATTCGAGAACCGCGCTTTTGCCCGTGGAATCGGCCACCATATAGTGATAGGAGGTTTGGGCGGAATCGTGCAGGTCGTATGCCGAAACAAGTTCCACGGCCTCCTCCACGCTGTCCGCATAATCGAGGATCAGGCGGAGCATGGTGGTGGAGGTGAGGTCGGGTTTATCCGTTTTCTGGTCGGTGGGGACGGTGGTTTCGCCTTGATAAGTCATGTAGATCCCGCAGCTGACGCCCGCGTCGTTCATGCCGTCGAGGGGCGCGTAGGGCGCGGCGAGGCAGGTAATTTTATTCATCAATCCTTCGACGTCCTTGTTCGCGTCCATGCCGATAAACTGCAGATCGACCGTCGAAACGGAGGCGTGCCGTCCCTTGCCCGGGTCGGTAAAGACGAGCGCGGTATTCGTCTTTGCAAAATCGTAATTCCGCGCAAACAGTTTATCTCCGTTTTTTGCCGTCGCCGTAAAGGACGCGCAGGCGATTTCCGTTTCGTCGATCGTGAGGTCGATCAGTCCTTTCGTGATGTTTCGGGTGATAAAATTGATCAGCGAGGTATCGTTTTCCGCGCCGCCCTGTTCGAGAAATTTATCGAAATAAAAGCCGCCTTTCACCTTCATGCGATGGACGGAACCGTCGAGATGCTCGTCGTTGCGCGCAAATACCTTTTCGAAGGATGCGACGCTCGAAAGCTCGTTTCCCCACACGCAGCCCACGGCGACGCCCAAAACGGCGGCGAGGGCAACGATAACGGCGGATACGATAATCAGTATCCGCTGCCAAAGCTTCAATTTTCTTTTTGTCTTGACAGACTCCATATAATTCTCCTTAAAATGAAATAATCGATTTTGGTTTATTATACTTCTGCAAAAAAGGATTGTCAACGCCCGAAAAGGCAAGTGTGACACTTTGCACGAAGGTGTGACATTTGCCTTTTTTGAAGAAAAAGGTGCAAAAATATTGACAAAACGAGTGCGTCGCGCTATAATAATAAAAAACGAACGTTTGTTTTTGCGAGGCGAAAAGTGCGGGAGCGCGTCATTCTCTATTCCGATCTCAATAATTTTTTCGCGTCGGTGGAGACGCTTAGCCACCCCGAGTTTAAGGGGCGGCCGATGATCGTCTGCGGCGATCCGAAGGAACGGCGGGGCGTCGTGTTCGCCAAAAACGAGGAGGCGAAAAAGTACGGCATACGCACGGCCGAAACCGTCGCGGAGGCGTTCCGCAAATGTCCGCACCTCATAACCTGCGAGACGCATTTCGGGGAATACAAGAGATATTCCCGCAGGGTGCACGCGATTTACGAGCGGTTTACCGACCGCATCGAGTCGTGCAGCATCGACGAGTGCGCGCTGGACGTGACGGAAAGCGTGCGGCTGTTCGGAAGCGGCGGCGAGATTGCGGAAAAGATACGCCGCGCCGTGAAGGAGGAATTGCGGCTTACGGTATCCGTAGGCGTCAGCTTCAACAAGGTTTTTGCGAAGCTGGCTTCGGAGCTGAAAAAGCCCGACGCGGTGACGGTGATCTCGCGGGAAAATTACAGGGAAAAGATTTTCCCCCTGCCCGTCACAGATCTTTTGCTTGTGGGAAAGGCGACGGCGGAAATCCTGCGTTCGCGCGGGATACGCACGATCGGCGAGCTGGCCGCGGCGGACAGGGCTTTGCTTGTTAGGCTTCTCGGCAAGCGCGGCGCGCAGCTGAGCGTATTTGCCCGAGGGGAGGACGACGAGCCCGTCCGAGCGGACGGGGAGAAGGAGGAGACAAAATCCATCGGAAATTCCATGACCCTGCCCCGCGACGTCACCGACCGCGAAGAGATCAAGCGGCTGCTTTACGCTTTGGCGGAAAGCGTCTCCGCGCGGCAGAGAGATGCGGACGTGGGCAAGTGCGATACGGTGCATATCGTCGTCAGAAACGAACGCATGGCGGATTTTACCTGTCAGAAAAAGGTGCCGCCCACAGCGCTCTGCGGGGACGTAGCGAAGGCGGCGTACGAGCTGTTCTGTCGGCATTGTCCGTTTGGCACGCGGGTGCATATGCTGGGGCTGAGCGTTTCGGGATTCGATTATCACGTGGAGCAACTGACGCTGGGCGAGGCGGACGGCGGGAGGTACGAAAAAAACGAGCGCGCGGAAAAGGCCGTGGCGAAGATCAGGGAAAAATATGGCTACGGGAAGCTGCAAAGGGGGATCATGCTGGAGGATGAGCGCCTCAAAGAGCTGGATATACGCGGCAGGAAGCTGGAACACAGGGACGGGGAGGATAAAAACGGCAAAACAGGAAAATAAAGAAAATTTAACAAAGTCCGCATATTCCGCGCTGTTCCCGCAGATACTGTATCTATCGGCGGGGGAAAGCACCGTGTGCGTTTTTCCGCCTTTATATATAAGGGGGAGCTCCGAAAAGAAATTTTCGGCGGCTCTCTTTTTGGAGCTTTAGCGAAAATAAACCCCCAGTTCTACTGGGGGAAGAAAAAACACTT
>UQHL01000046.1 GCA_900540805.1 uncultured Eubacteriales bacterium | reverse complement strand
ATCGGTTAACCTTTCTCGAACCACGCGACTATCGCGTGGTTTTTCTTTATATCAAGAAAAGGCGAAAGCATTGCGCTTTCGCCTTTTTCCGTCTGTTTTATATTACAGCACCACGACGGGCTTGATGAGGTCTTTCGGTTTGTCTTTCATCAGCATCAACGCCTCTTCCATATGCTCGAAGCCCTTAAAGCGGTGCGTAAGCAAACGGGAAGTGTCCAGCCGACCGTATTCGAGAAGGGAGACAAGCTTTTCCATTCGCCGCCTGCCGCCGGGCATCAGCCCGCCCGCTATCGTCTTGTGGCCCATGCCGCAGCCCCATTCCACGCGCGGAATACGGATAAATTCACCCGAACCGAGATAATTGACGTTACCGATTCGGCCGCCCGGCTTCAGCATCGTGACCGCCTGAATAAAGGTGTCGTTATCGCCGCCGGCGACCACCACCTTATCTACTCCCTTCCCCTTCGTCGCGTCGAGAATCTGTTCCACGATGTCGCCCGATCTGTAATTGATAATGTCCGTCGCTCCGTAATATTTCGCGGCTTCCACGCAGTTGGGGCGGGAACCGACGGCAAACAGCCGCCCCGCGCCCTTGAGGGCGCATGCGGCCACGGCCATCAGCCCCACGGGCCCGATCCCGATCACGCATACGCTGTCGCCGTATTCCACCTTTGCGAGCTCCGCGCCGTGAAATCCCGTGGGCACCATATCGCTCAACATGACCGCCGCAGCCGTATCGACGCCCTCGGGAAGACGCGCAAGGTTGGCGTCCGCCTCGTTGACATGGAAATACTCGGCAAATACGCCGTCTTTGAAATTGGAAAATTTCCAGCCCGCCAGCATCCCGCCCGAGTGCATGGAATACCCGCCCTGCGCCTCTAAACTGCCCCAATCGGGGGTAATGGCGGGCACGATTACCTTGTCGCCCACCTTCAGATCCTTGACAAGCTCGCCCGTTTCGACGACTTCGCCGACGGCCTCGTGGCCCAAAATCATATCGTGCCGTTCACCGATCGCTCCTTCCCAGACGGTGTGGACGTCGGACGTACAAGGGGACACTGCCAAAGGCTTGACAATCGCGTCCAGCGGTCCGCATGCGGGGACGTCCTTCTCTATCCAGCCTGTCTTGCCTATGCCAAGCATAGCGTAACCTTTCATTTTCATAACCGATTTTCCTCCTCGGATCAAATTCCGTGTCTTTAGGATAACACAACCGAAAAGAAAAAACAAAGGTGTTTTTGCAGTTCCTTGACGTTTTGCGTCGGTTTCCGCCCGCGGGCTATACCACCTTCACCCCCAAAAGGCGTATGAGGTCGGCGGCCTGAACCGAATTGATCGTCGCCCCTTTAAGCTCCCGAAAGGAATCGGATAAAATAATCCGCTCGATCGTGCAGTCGGACAGGTCGATTCCCTTTAAGGGGGTGAGAAAAAAGTCGGTGCCGCTGAAATCCACTTTTTCAAGGGAAAGCTTTTTCAAGCTCGCCTCGGAAAACGCCGCTTCCCTGATCAGACAATCCTTGACGATACACCCGTCCCAGACGGTTTTGGAAAAATTTGCATAGCAAAATGACCCGTCGGAGAAGCGGTTAACTTTGAAACGCGCTTCTTCAAACGTGCTCCCGTCGCACTTACACCCCGAAAAGGCGCAATTCTTGAAATAGCCCTCCGAAAAGATGCAGCCGAGAAAACTGCATCCCGTAAATGAAACTTTATAAAAGGCGGTTTTGGAAAAATCGCAGTTCTCAAAACGGCAGCGCCTGAAATGTATTTCTTCAAAATCCAAAGAGGAGATGTCCTCTTCCAAAAGTTCTTCCTTTTCAAACTCGGCGCCTAAAATCGAGCCGTCCTCCGTCTGCGCCTCCGCAATCTTTTCCTTTAACATATCCGTTCTCCCGCGACGCCCCGTTCACGTGGCGTCGATTACGTAATAATTTTCGAAATAAGTCACCGAATAGGCGGATAAGTCCTCCCCCGCATAGATTTTATCTTCCTTGCCCACGAGATACACGTTTCCGCGCTCGATCCGCTCGGGCAGGAAGAAACGATATTCTCCGAAGCTTTTCACGGCCTGAAACGCCGCCCCCTCGTTGGAGTATTCCCGCGTGGCGACAAATTCGCGCGCGTCGTATCGGGTATAAAACAGCACATACACGTAGGCGGGCCCCACCGACGGAGTTACATAACAAAGCGCCGCGTTTTCGACCTCCGCCGCGCATTCCACCGCTTCGCCGAAGGAATCGTAAAATCGCAGCTTCAGCGTCTGATTCCATACGGTTCCGTAAAAGGCCGTAAAGGCCATGAAAGCGGCGGCGTACAGGGCATAGAGGCACTTTCTGACGGCCGCCGATAACTCTGCCACGGTTTTCAAGCCCATAATCGTAAAGAAAATCAACGGAAACCACACGGCGTTGAGACGATTAATATTGGGCGAGACGATAAAGCTCATCGCCAGCGCCACGCCCAGCCAAATTCGCATTATCGCATACATGGGTCCCGTCTCCTTATTTTTATCGGACAGAAACACCCCGATCAGCATAAACGGCGCCGAGAGCAGATAGAGCGTCCCGAACGCGGGAATCCCGTTCCAGGGCAGACCGTCGTATTGAACAAACAACAGCGACAGCCCGTCCGCAAAATTTTTCAATCCCGAGCGGAAAAAGTCCTGCGAAAAAATATTTGTCACTGCCTGAAAGCGGTTTTGAGTTAGTTTGGGAATGGTGAAGCATAAAAAATGCAGGGAGGCTTTATCGAACATATTGATGTAGATAAACGCCATAATCGGCAGACATACGACGCCGACGACGGCCACATGGGCGAGGGCTTCCCACCATTTAATTTTTCTTTTGACGAGCAGATAAACGAGCGTGCCGATAACGAAAAAGAACAAAAAGAAATAGGAGGTGCCGTAACTGTAAGCGGACAATCCGAAGATAAGCGCCGAAAAAAGCACCCCCCCCCGCGACGTTTTCCGTCCAGCTCCGCAATCAGCAGATAAAAGCCGAAAAAGAGAAGCTCGGGAAAGAGATTGGATTCCAGCGCCCAGCGGGACTTCATCAAATGCCAGGGATTAACGACGAGAAAGAGCATGCCCAAAAGAGCCGTGCGCGCGCCAAAACTGCGAAGCAAGAGGCGATACAGGAGAAAGATAGATATGCAGCCAGCAAGGGCCATAGGCAGCCGCAAAGAGATCTCGTTGACGCCCAGCGCCAGCAGAAACGGCATACAGAGGTAGGAATAGAGAGCGTTTTGGCCGCTACCCCAGGCAACCAAATGGACGGGATAACGAATCCCGTTGCGGTCAATGCCGTATTTAAAAATGGCATACGCGTCGTACCCCGCACTCGCCTCATCCTGATTAAGCCCTCCCGGCAATAAATCCAAAAAGGCCGTACGCGAAATAAAGCCGAAGACCAAAGCCAACGCGGTATAAAAGAGAAGCCGATTTTCCGCAAAAAAAAGCCTGAGCGATACGCTTTTTCTTTTCTTCAGATAGGGCAGCCAAAAAACGAGGCCGCCGATCAGGATTGATAAAACAATCAGTCCGATATTTACCCAAAGCTTTCCAGCCGTCGTCAAATAAACCATTTTCCCGTTCCCCTCTATCCAATTATACACCATGCGGGCAGGCAAAGTCAAACAAGCGCGGAGGAAAAAATAAGCGTGTGAGACGGGTGGGTGGATGGGAGAGAAAGATAAAAAAAGAAAAGAGCCATTGAGAAAATCTCAAAAGCTCTTTTAATGAAAAGTGGCGATGCCCTATCCTCCCGGCCGGTGTCCCGGCAAGTACTTTCGGCGTAAGAAAGCTTAACTTCTGTGTTCGGTATGGGAACAGGTGGAACCTTTCTGCCATAATCACCACTATGGTTATATATAGGCCCTGCGGCCGGATATATACAAAATCCTGTTCTTAAACAGCTCGCCCCTTCTCCGAGGCTTAATCAGTCGAGTTTCCCCTTGTCTCGTTTAAGAACATACACTCAATCTTCTTTCCCGAAGACTGACAACTACACAGCAAGTATCGTACAAAAGATAAACTTTTCGGTTTGTTCGTTTTATAAGCTCGTAAAAATCATAGAAATCTTTGTGAAAAGATTTGTAAGAAGCTCTGTTCTCATTTTATTGAGATCAAGCCCTCGACCTATTAGTATCGGTCAGCTGACGTGTTGCCACGTTTACACCTCCGACCTATCAACCTTGTTGTCTTCAAGGGGTCTTACTACCTTACGATATGGGATATCTTATCTTGAGGTGAGTTTCACGCTTAGATGCTTTCAGCGTTTATCTCAACCGCACTCCGCTACCCTGCTATGCCGCTGGCGCGACAACAGGTGCACAGTAGGTGCGTTCATCCCGGTCCTCTCGTACTAAGGACAAGCCCTCTCAAATATCCTACGCCCACGATGGATAGGGACCAAACTGTCTCACGACGTTTTGAACCCAGCTCGCGTGCCACTTTAATCGGCGAACAGCCGAACCCTTGGGACCTGCTTCAGCCCCAGGATGTGACGAGCCGACATCGAGGTGCCAAACCTCCCCGTCGATGTGAACTCTTGGGGGAGATAAGCCTGTTATCCCCAGGGTAGCTTTTATCCGTTGAGCGATGGCCCTTCCATGCGGAACCACCGGATCACTAAGCCCGACTTTCGTCCCTGCTCGACTTGTAGGTCTCGCAGTCAAGCTCCCTTCTGCCTTTACACTCTTCGAATGATTTCCAACCATTCTGAGGGAACCTTTGGGCGCCTCCGTTACTCTTTGGGAGGCGACCGCCCCAGTCAAACTGCCC
>UQHL01000045.1 GCA_900540805.1 uncultured Eubacteriales bacterium | reverse complement strand
AAGTGTTTTTTCTTCCCCCAGTAGAACTGGGGGTTTATTTTCGCTAAAGCTCCAACTAAAGCAGTCTGTCGATTATATCTCGACAGACTGCTTGCTTCCCACTCTCCTGTTAATTTCCTTTTTAATATTGTTTAGTATTTCATATTATTCCTAACGGTTTTCCAGCAAATTGAAAAAAGTCACTTTTTCATTCATATTGTAACCACATATTTAGAACAGTTATCTTTAACCATTGCCATAAGAGAGTTCCCTCTATCTGTCGTGGTTTTACTTTCATTGAGTATATTAAGCAACCTCCACATAAAAATAGTTCAAATCTTTATCCTTCGGTATAATCCCTAGGCTTACTGTTGACCTAAAATTATTAATTATAAAATGACCGATAGGATTAAACGTCTCAATATGCCTGATCTTTAATCTCTCTTTTATATTCTTTTCAAATACCCCGTCAAGACCGATTTAACGCAAGTACGCTTATTCAATCAAAAAATATACGTTTCCTCTTTAGTGGCGGAAGCGTATATTTTATAAGTATAAATAAAAATCTTACACACCCTTCAATTTTATCTTTTCTGTTTCCGGTTATAGTGTAAAATGCTTTTCCGCCGTAATTATGTCAAGTCATATCGATTGGCTTTATTTTGTCTCCGTCAAAATTCAAACGATCGACGCACACCAAGCGGTGATAACTGACCTTATCTCCGATAAGGCGTCTATGGTAAGCGACATAATACTCTCCGTTCATCTGGAAATAACCGTTGTGTCCCGGTCCGCCCGCCATGTCGGAAGATGAAAGGATGACCCCGGCGTCGCAAACGCGCTGACACGGAAAATCAGAAACTCCATAATGAACAGCATACGTACCGTTGCCCCAGTCTCCGCTTGAATACATCAAATAATATTTTCCTTCTCTTTTGAATACGCACGGAGCCTCCACATAATTATCCGGAGTAATCTCCCGAAACAGTTGTCCGTCGGAAAACGGAACAAATCCGTCCATGGTATCGTTCATCACACAGACATTCAGATGTCCCCAGCCGCCGTAATATAAGTAAATCTTGCCGTCGTCATCGAAAAGATGAGCGTCGATAGGCTGCGCCCCATGTATAATCTTATTCAGAAGCGGCCGCCCGTCGGCAAATACGTTGCTAAATTTCCCAGCGGGGTTGTCGCTGACCCCGATATACAGACCGCCGGGTTCGTCGTCGCTATGTATGTTATTAGCGGCAAAAATCAAATAATATCGACCGGATTTTTCGATAACCGTAGGCGCCCATACCGCGCACTCCACACCCGAAAACGTCTTTAGGTCCAGGATGCTTTCCTTCCTTTCATACTCAATCAGATCATTTGATATTAATATATCCAAATTGCATTGCATTTCAAACGGCGCCGACCGTGTAACGTAAAGATACAATTTTCCGTTATAGACCCGCGCTTCCGGATCGGCATACCATTTGGTTGTCACAGGATTTTTTTTCAACACATTCTCGTCCGTCCCATTATTTTTTCTCGCTCCTCTCCCGTTTCATATTCCATTCATTCCCGGCGCTGGTGCAGCGTTACCGGCAGAACGACATGCTGCGCGGGGCAATCGGGCTGCTCCAGACGGGTCGCAATCACTTCGTACATTTTTGACGCCAGCTCCCGAAAATCGATCTTGATGGTAGTAATCTGCCTGAGTCCGTACATCCATTCGCATAATCCGTCAAACCCCACAAGATGTAAATTGGGATACATTTTACGTACATTGATTACAATAGCGTCCAGCTTACTGAGCACCTCATACGCGGTCATGTCGTTAAAAAAGAACAACCCGCGGCAACCGTCCTTGATTATAGCGTATAACCGATGAATATCCTCGGTCCAGGCATTGAAATATCCGACCTCCGTATCGGCGTTCAACTTATATAATTCCTCACGGAAAATCGCATAGCGCCGGCGACAAAATTCATTGCCGATGCCCACGTACATATATCGGGTGCCGCTGTGATAATTGTACAGATACCGCGCCGCCAGCCGGCAGCCCAGATCGTTGTCAATCGCTACGAGATCCGCGCCGTCCAGAGAATACGTCGTATTTCCCGCAAAGGCAATGCGCACGGCATTCATCCGCGCAAACTCGGCCGTAGCTTCGTCGCACTCGGTATAAGTTAAAATTAGATCCACCCGTTGCAGGATACATTGTTTGATTACGTCCGTATCGAATTTTGCCGAATACACAAACACCAAATTGTACTCGTTTTTACTCTGAAAAACTTTAATAAATTCGTCGTAGAAAATATCGAAATACAAGTTGGTAAACGCATCCACATAAACGCCTATCACCGGCCGTTCGTCCTTTTTCATCACCTGTACCACGTGATTGGGCATATATCCCATTTCGATTGCCGTCTTGCGTATTTTTACTTTCAGCTCTTCCGAAATATCGTCCATGTCCCTGAGCGCGTGGGAAACGGTGTTAATGGAAACGTTTACCTTGGCCGCGATCGATTTCAGACTTACGTTTTTAGTACTCATCGTATTATATCTCCCGTAACCGGATCGAAGAAATACAGATCTTTGGCCGCAAATCCGACTACAATTTCGTCGTCAACGGAAATTTTACGGCAAGCGTCTGCCTTGCCCACCATATTTTTACCGCAAAAGTCGAAATGTACGTTATATTCGCCGCCCAACAGTTCGCATACCGTAGGTTTGACTATAAAAGCATCGTTTTCGCCTTTGTCTGTTCCTTTCTTTTCAATGCGCACTCTCTCCGGTCGGATACCTACGGTAAGCGTATGTCCGGCCGACAGGCATGCGACAAGCCGTTTTATTTTTTCGGCACATACCGCCCGTTCCTGCGGATACGCTTTCTCGGGCGCTTTTTTGCCGAATCTATCCTTCAGCCTTGCCCACAACGTCTGACGCCCTCCGCCGCCGCTGGCGCCGTCGAAATTTTCTCCCGTTGCCGATAAAAGCTTTAATACGTTTTCCCGCGCGCGTTCATCAAACGTTTCCAGCCACTGTTTCAGCTCCTCCGCCTTACGGCGGTAAAACGCATCATGTCTTGCCGTAAATTCAGCGTCCAGCTCGATTTTAACCCCGCCGAACGTCACTGTACGTTTTACGGGATCAAACTGCCCGTCGATCAGATTCATCGTCGGCGAACCTATAAACCGTGCGACAAATATATTTGCCGGCGTATTATAGATTTCTTCCGGCGTACCGATTTGCTGGATAAATCCGCGGGACATAACCACAATGCGGGTAGCCATCGTCATGGCCTCGGTCTGGTCGTGAGTAACGTATATGGTAGTGGCCTGAATGCGATTGTGCAATTTAACGATCTCGCTGCGCATGGTCAGCCTTAACTTTGCGTCGAGATTGGAAAGAGGTTCGTCCATCATGAAAATGGGTACGTTCTTGATAATCGCGCGTCCCAAAGCCACGCGCTGCATTTGGCCGCCCGACAATTCTTTGGGCAGCTTATCCAAATATGCCTTCAGATCGAGTATTTCCGCCGTATCATATACTTTGGCTCTGATCTCAAACGGAGTCAGCTTACGCTGTTCGGTTTTGACCTGCCCGTTTTCGTCCAATATCTCAAAGCGTTCGTTGACGCAAATGCCTTGGGCGGCCAGCCTTGCCTTTCCCTTTTCAATCCTCTCTTCAATCTGCCGCTTCCATTTATCCATACACGTATCCGGCGTACAGCTTGCAGCTTTTTCATTGTATAGCTCGGCGATGATTTCCGCTGCCGCCGGCGAAATACGGCACATAACCGCCAGTTTTTCCGTCCGGGCGGTTTTCCCTTTCGTCTTAAAAGCCATTTCCACCGTATCCATCAGTTTTGCGCCTTCCACCTGCGCCAGCAGCCGTTCCGATTCACCGAGCGGGTACAGCTCGCGATCCACTACCGGCGCGGGATATGTATTGATTGTCAGCGGAAACGCGATATTGTCGAACACGTTCATCTGCGGATACAAGGCATAACTTTGAAAGACGATAGCCATTTTTCGATCTTTGCACGGCCGATAGTTGAGCAATTCGTCTTCCAGAAATATGTCGCCCGACGTAATATCCTCGAGTCCCGCAATCATACGCAGCGTTGTCGATTTTCCGCAGCCGGAAGGTCCGACGATAACGATAAATTCTTTTTTTCGGACGTCGAGATTAAAATCAACCACCGCTTTTTCGCCGTTGGGATATACTTTTTCGAGATGTCTGAGCGAGAGAAAGATTTCCGGCTCGTTTTTCTTCGTTTTTTCCATAATCACCTGTTTCCTTTCGTCCTTCTAACCCTTTACGCCCGTAGCCGCAAGCCCGTCGATCATCTTATTCTGCGTAATGATAAAGACAATCACGATCGGGATGAGAGCGAATACGCTGGTAGCCATAGCCACGCCTCCGGCGCTCCATGCCGACCCGCCCGTATAACCGGTAAGAGCCACCGTAATCGTATTCCAATACGATTTTTCGCCCGTCAGCAACAGCTGCGGCCATATAAGGCTGTTCCAGCTGCCGGTAAAGGTGAACAGCACTACCAACATAATGGTGGATTTTGCGAGCGGACATACGATACGGCGAAAAATCTTCATATTCCCGGCGCCATCGCTTTTAGCGCTGTCCACAATATCTTTGGGAATAGACATAAAAAAGTTACGCATCAGCAACATGTTGAAAATACCCGTAATGCCCGGCACGATCAACCAGGTGTAGATATACGCGTACGTCGCCACGTCGCTTGTGATAGAGAGCGAGTTCCGGATCTGAGAATACAGCGCAAAGCTGGGCGCCGTGCCGATAATTCCCGGAACGGCCATCCAAAGCAACAAAAACTTCATGAGCAAACGTCTGCCCTTAAAGTTCAAAAACACCACCGCGTAGGCCGATAATAAATCGACGATAACGGTCAAGCCTACCGTCGCAAAAGTTGACCATAAAGAATTCAGCATCCAAAAAGGCATATTGTCCACATTGCCTTCCCGTACGATAAATCCGAAGTAATGCTTAAGCGTCCATTCGCTCCACGCAGACGGAAAAATCTTTTCGGGATGCAGCTGTAAATCGAGATCCGACTTAAACGACGTACCGAGCATATAAAGCAGCGGAAGCGCCCAGACGAAGCTTACAACGAGAAGAACGATAAAGGATACCGTCTTTTCCTTCAGTTTCGTGCGCTCCGATTTGGTATGGCGGCGTTTCTTAATTTCGGTCATGGCGATCCTCCTCTGTCACAGGCGTCCGGCTGTATAATATTTCTTTATCCGCACTGTATTCCTCGCACAATCGAATGTGCCTGATTTTTCTGCGGTGCGGCGCCGTTACTTTGCGTTCGACAATGCTGAACAGCATGACGATCAGGCCGAACACAATGGCGGCGGCACAAAAGTATCCCGTCTGCTTGGCATACGTCAGCCCGCCCATCAGATAGGACTGAATAATCATCCACCCGCATAGCGGGTGGTTTTTCATTTTCGGGCATAGCCCTTGT
>UQHL01000044.1 GCA_900540805.1 uncultured Eubacteriales bacterium | reverse complement strand
GTATTATCCCCTTTTAGGGGTTATGCAAACCACCAGTTTACTGGTGGTTATGATTTGTTGTCAAATGCGCCCCGTAAGGGGATAAAGTTACTCGGCAGCGGCCGTCTTTTCGACGGGATAAACGCTGACCTTCTTCTTGTCTTTGCCCATTCTTTCATACCGAACGACCCCGTCCGTCAAAGCAAACAGCGTATCGTCGCTGCCGATGCCGACGTTGGTACCCGGATGGATCTTCGTGCCTCTCTGGCGAACGAGGATATTTCCCGCAAGCACGTTTTGTCCGTCGCCGCGCTTGGGCCCGAGTCTTTTGGCCTCGCTGTCTCTTCCGTTGTGGGAAGAACCGGTACCTTTTTTATGAGCGAATAAACTGATGAATATCATTTTTATTTCTCCTTTTTCAGATTTTTCCTTCGGAGGGTTCCCTGCCCGTCCGAAAGCCTTGGCGGTTAAAGCTCGATCTTTTCGATTTTGACCGCGGTGTAGGGCTGTCTGTGGCCCTGCTTTTTACGCTCGTTTTTCTTGGCCTTATACTTAAAGACGATAATCTTTTTGGCCTTGTCCTGCTTAACGACCGTAGCGGTGACCTTCGCAGCGGCAGCTTCCGCGCCCGTCTTGATACCGTTTCCGTCGGAAACCATCAGCGTGTTGAAGGATACGGTTTCGCCTTCTTTGGCGGCGAGTTTTTCCACGCGAACGACGTCGCCCTCCGCCACCTTATACTGTTTGTTTCCGTTTTCGATGATAGCGTACATAGTTTTTACCTCCTCTTTCCAGTCTCGAAGAACCCGAGGCGGGCGCTTTTTACGGAAATTTTTCCATAAAAGCGACGCTTAAAAAAGCCCGTTTCTATCGGCTCGGACTATAATATACCATACCCGCGCGGAATAAGTCAAGCATTTTTCTCTTTCTTTCGCATATTTCCCGTAAAAAAAGCGAAAACTTACGAGTAAAAGGAGACGATAGTTATGGAAGTCAAAAAGAGCGAAGAAATTTTAGCGGAAATTTACCGCAACTGCCAGCTTGCCCTCGAGTCGATCTCGGACATTCTGCCCGAAATAGAGGACGAGGGGATCAAAGCGGAGATCCTGCGCCAGCACGAGGAATACGAAAAAATCTGCGGCAGGGCGGCCTGCCTCGCCCGCGATAAGGCGCTGGAATTAAAGGAACCCAATCCCATGAAAAAGGCGATGATGTGGGGCTCGATCAAAATGAACACCCTCACGGACAATTCCCGCGCGCACATCGCGGAAATGATGATCCAGGGCACCGTCATGGGGATCACCTCCTTAAAGACCTCTCTCAGCGAGCTGCCCAAAGACGACGACGAGGAGATTACCGCGCTGTTAAAGGACCTGATCGCCCTCGAAGAGGAATTTGAAAAGAAGCTGAAAACTTTTTTGTGATTTTTCAAGGCAGCAGAAACGAACGCTTTTCAAAATTTTGTCAAAAAGCGGCCCGTGCAAAATTGCACGGGCCGCTTTTTTCGATGCTTCCCTTCGTCGGCTATCGGATCAATACAATATCTGCGCCTTATCGGGCAGATGCAGCACGCCCGAATTGTCCCCCCGCACCGAATACTGCGCCTCCTGAAAGGTTTTGTGCGGAATCATATACACCCGCTTGTCCCGCCAGATGGTATTCACTTCGCCCGAGAGCAGGCCCTCGCCGAGTATCCGCCGCAGAATTCCCTCGTTCAGCTCGACCACGGCGGCATGGTAGCCGTTTGCGAAGCAATCGAGGATATCCGAACGGATACGGGTGATGACGAAAATGTCCTCGGGGACGTCGCCGTTTCCGCGGCAGTGGGGACAGGGCTTGACCAGGTACGAAAGCACGTCGCACCCCACCCGCTTGCGGGTAAACTGCGTCAGGCAAAGCTCGCTCATCGGCAAAACGTGACACTTGGCCTTATCCTTGGACAGGCACTCGGTCAATTCCGCGGTCACCGCTTCCCTGTGCGCCTCCTCCGTCATGTCGATAAAATCCACCACGACGATCCCGCCGATATTCCGCAGGCGTACCTGCCTCGCGATCTCCCGCGCCGCGGCGAGATTCACCGAAAATACGGTGTCCTCGAGACGGGTGTCCCCGACGAAGCTGCCCGTGTTCACGTCCACCACCGTCATCGCTTCCGTGCGGTCGATCACCAGATATCCGCCGTTGTCCAGCGGTACGGTCGGCTGAGCCGCCGCAAACACCAGCGGCGAAATTCCGTATTCGCGCATCAGTGCGCGCTTGCCCGTATAGTGGATCAGCTTTCGTTCGGAAATGTCCCCGCGCAGGCGCGCCAGCTTCAAAAGCCGTTCGTACAGATCGTCGTCGCCCACGTACATGGCCGTCACGTCGTCCCCCATACTGTCCCGCATGACGCGCACGGGCAAATCGAAATCCTTATACAAAACCGCGCCCACGGCCGCGCCCTTTGCAAAATCCCGCATGTCCCGATAGAGATTTTTAAGATACTCCGCCTCCGTTTTCAGCTGCTTGCGGGTGACAAACGGCGCCTGCGTGCGCACGATAAACCCTTCCCCCTCCCGCTCGCGCATCCTGTCGGCCGTAAACAGCAGATTTTCGCGCAGCTCGGGATCGGTAATCTTTCTCGAAATACCCACAAAATCGGTATTGGGCAAAAAAATGAGGTTTTTCCCCACAAAGGACAGGTGCGTGGTGACCTTGGCGCCCTTGTTTCCGCGCGGCGGCTTAGTCACCTGAACGATAATCTCGTCCCCCTCCTTCAACTCGGGCAGCTGAGGCCCCGACCCGCCCATGGTGCCGTCGTATTTGGAATAATCGGTATAGGTTTCCTCTATGGAGAGATAGCAGTTTCTTTCCAGCCCGCAGGAAATAAACGCGGCCTGCATGCCCGCGAGCACGTTCATAACGCGCCCCTTGTAGATATTGCCCACGATTTCGCCGTTTTTTTCCTTTTCCGCGGCAAATTCCGCAAGCTTACCGTCCTCGAGGAGCGCGACAAACTGCTGACCGCAATAGCGGTCGAAAAACCATTCTTTTTTCATTATCGTATATCCGAACCTTCAAATGACTTACAAATCCAAAAAAGCGGCGGATAAAATCGCCCGCTTACACATTGTTCACACACTAAAGCGTTATTCGACTCATAGTATAGCATACAATGCGCGCTTTTGCAAGGGGGTTTTGAAAATTCGTATGCGTTTTTTTACATTTTTTACAAAAAATCCCCGATCGGCTCGTATATGCCCGCTTGGGAAAAGATTTCCGCGAGTTCGTCCTGCCGAATTTCCCCGAGATAATTTTCCCTTTGGTCATAGACGTCCAAAATGAGATATCTGCCCTGTTCGATAAACCCGACGGCGCGTTTCAGAGAACACGTTTCTTCCACCGCCACGCGGCGGATCTCGACGCCGCGCCTGAAGGCCGCTTTGGAGGAAAAATTGATTTTTCGATATTTCGCGTCGTCGTTTTTGGGGTTTCCGAACGCTCCGACGGCGAGAAACAGCGAAAAGGCAAGCAGCGTGAAATTCGGCGTCTTTCTGACGCAAAGCGTCACAAACGCGGCCAGCAGACCGGCCGCCAGAACCAGCGTGATCCCGCGGCAGATCCGATTCACCTTTTTTTCATCGAAGTGCATGGCGAGCGCGGCTCTCAGCACTCTGCCTCCGTCGAGAGGGTAGGCAGGTATGAGATTAACCAGGGCGACGGCGAGGGAAACATAGCACGCCGTGTCCGTAAACGCATACGCCGTCGGATAAATCCACCACAGCGCGGCAAACCCCGCCGCGGTGACAAGGTTGCACAAAGGCCCCCACACCGCCACGAAAATTTCGTCTTTGAAGCTGATCCCCGACAGATCGCCGTCGATCACCGCGCCGTACGGCATCAGCACGACGCGATCCAGCCGATAGCCCAGCTTTGCCGCGGCGAAGGCGTGTGCGCACTCGTGCTGAAGCGCCACCAGGGCGCTGAGCAAAAACAGCGGCAGTTCACCGATAAAACAATAATATACGCCCAGAAGCAGAAACAGCGGATGTACCTTCAGCGCTTTTCGGACACGGCGGGCGCGCGTTTTGCGGCGTTTTATGCCTTGCGGGCTTTGTACGCCGTCTGCGCGCTGCACGCCTCGTGCGCGTTTTGTGCTTTTCGCGCCGTTTTCTCCCGCCCCGCCGACTTTGGAATTTTCCACGTTCGTCCGCCCGTTCCCTATATCAGCTCTCCGACGAGTTTACCCACGTCAGGCAGTTTTCGCTGTCCACGGTGTAGCAGTTGAGAAGCTCGTCGTTGGAATACATCGTGACGCGCACGGCCGTTTCTCCCTTCGAGAAGCCCACGGGAACGTTGGAATATACCTTGTCGCCCACGGCATAATATACGTAGTCGAGGCCGCCGATAACGCCGTAAAAGCTGTTTGTATGCGAAATTTTCACGTCGTAAGTGCCGTCGGAATTTTTCGTCACCTCGGAGATTTTCCCGTCAACGGCGGGATAGACGCAGCATTCGTCCGTAAAGGTAAGCACGCCCGTGGGAGAGACGGTGATTTCCGCGTCGGAAAGCTCGCTGACGACGCCCGTCAGGGTAAAATCGGAATACACCCTCGTATCCTCTTTTTCCGCTTTTGCGGGCATTAAGCCGCGGAAAAACGTGTTGATCGCGCTGGTGGGCATAAAGACGTTGGTGAGGAAAATTCCGCCGCACAGCAGACAGGCCACCGCGAATTCCACCGTAAGAATAATGCCCGATTTACGGCTTTCTTTCGGCTTCGTCAATGCCATGGTGCCGTCGTTTTCCGAAAAGTCCTCTTCGTCGTTTTGGAAGTCGGCGTATTCAGGCTGCTCCTTGGCCGCAAACCAGCGCCGCTTCTTTTTCGCGCGCCTGCCGCCTTCGTCGGACAAAAGAACGGTGTCCAGACGTTCGCCGCCCTCGGCGTAAGCGTAGGCGCCGAAATCGGGTTCTGCGAGGGGCGCGTTTTGTGCCGCGTCCTCGAGCGCGGCATTTTCCGCCGACGCATAAACGGGATTTTGCTCCAGCGCGGACGCGGGCGCGGACTCTATCGCGGCATCTTCGGGCGCGTAAGAAGCGTTCCCCACGCGGTTGTTGACGCGGGAGATAAGGCGTTCCTTGAGATTGGGCTGATTTTTCCCGCGGACGCGGCGATTCTTTTTCTTCACCACATTGACCGTAGAAACGGGAATTTCCAACATTTCGGCATATTCGATTTCTTCGTTCATAAAAAAATCTCCTTTTTCCTTTCGGTATCGTTCTGCTTTAATCTATGAGGGCGGAACGCGATTTATAACATGGGAAAAAGAAATTTTCGCAAAGACTTTTGTCGAAAATGCAAAAAAAGGTTGTCTCACGTGCCGATTATATTCGTTTGCCCCGATTTTTTGTGCCGAAATATAAAAATTTATTTTTCTTGACGCAGGCGGGAAAGAATGGTTTCCAATTTCATATAGCCAAAAAGGTCTTGAATTTCTTCGGGGGAAACCCCAAACTCATATAGAGAAAGAATATACTCGGTTGGTTTTCCGCTTTCAGCGTAGATAAAGCCGTGAAATTGCAACCAGTAAAAGACGTTTTGACGGATAAATCCAGACGGGCGGCGATCCCCTCGACCGTTTCCCCCTGTTTATAGAGCGGAATAATCCGTCGCGCCCGTTGCCGAAGCGAAATTCTCTTTGCGGAGGAGACTGTTTTTTCGGGGGAATGGCAAACGGGCGGTTGTGCGGGAGTGGGCGGTTTTGGCGGTTTCGGGGGGGGAACGGAAGCCGTCCCCTTTTGGGCGCGGGCGTGACGGTCGTCTTTTCCCGCAGTTTATGTTGATGGATATAGCAGTAAACGGAATCGGGGGGAAACGTAACCGAGCAGTTCGGAGACCTCCCTGTCGGTTTTGCACTCTTGAAACAGAGGCAAAATTTTATTTGCTCTTTCGCGGCTTTGTCTGTTTTTTTAACATTCTTATACCTTTATCTTGGTAAATTTTTTTCATCTTTCCTCCGTCATATGTTGTTATACAAATATATTTCGGTTTGTATATAATATTTATTTTATGCTAATATATTTGTATAAGAAAAAGATTGAAGTTAATAATTACATAAACGGTATTTGTATGGCAAAAAAATATCCTCAATTCCCGCTTAAAATTGCTCCTAATTATTTAGATAAAATGAAATATATAGCCAATGAAAACGGACGTTCGACAAATAAAGAAATAGAACAACTTATTATTAGATATATTAAAGAATACGAAAAGGCTTACGGAGAAATAGAAAAAGAGGATCTTGAACATTTTTTCAAATTTTTAAGGTCCGCCGAATGATCTTTCCGACTAGAAAGAAACGCGCGCCAATAAAGCATAATAATCATCCACCCGCATAGCGGGTGGTTTTTCATTTTCGGGCATAGCCCTTGT
>UQHL01000043.1 GCA_900540805.1 uncultured Eubacteriales bacterium | reverse complement strand
ACGCTCTTCCGATCTGAGCGAGCTGATCAAAAGCATCATCGTCTGTTCCGCAAACGACAGCTGCGTTGCGATGGCGGAACGTATAGCGGGCAGCGAGAGCTTGTTTACAGATAAAATGAATGCCCGCGCGAAGGAGCTGGGCGCGGAAAATACCCTGTTTGCCAACTGCACCGGACTTCCCAAGGAACCGCAGTATTCCTGCGCTCACGACGTGGCGAAAATGCTTGCAGAGCTCGTTTCTCATGAGGAATATTTCACGTTCAGCAAGATTTGGATG
The DNA here is from genome assembly GCA_900540805.1 of uncultured Eubacteriales bacterium. Lineage (GTDB taxonomy): Bacteria > Bacillota > Clostridia > Christensenellales > Borkfalkiaceae > Scatosoma. The sequence goes on along the minus strand of UQHL01000043.1, from coordinate 7,188 downwards.
GATAAATTCCAGCATCCGCAGGGAAGATATACGGAGATTTCCAATACCAACCGCCTCGTGCGTTTCTATGAAGGCTGCGACGGGGGAAAAACGGGCTTCACCAACCAGGCGGGCTTCTGTCTCGCCGCAACGGCTAAGCGCGGCGGCATGCGTCTGATTGCCGTGGTCATCGGCGAGGATTCGAGCGACCATCGTTTCGGGGATACGCGGACGATGCTCGATTATGCTTTCGCCACCTATACCCTTAAAACCGTCGTCGATGAAAATAACCCTTTAAGCGAAACGGCCGCGGTCAGCGGAGGAAAGACCAAATGCGTCACCGTGCGTCCCGAGCGCAGCTCGCATATCTTCTCCAAGCGCGGGGATACGGAAAACGTGACGATAGACATTCAGATGAAAAACCGCGTAAAGGCACCCGTGAAAGCGGGGGACAAAGTGGGCGAAATCATCGTCTATAAAGATAACGTGGAAATCGACCGCGTAAACCTCGTTGCCAACGAATCCGCAGAAGCTGCGGGCTTTATCGATCATCTGCGCAGAATCGCGCAGGGTTGGAAATTGTAAAGCGGCATAAACGAGTTTGCTTTTCCAGAATAAAAAAACCGCTTTTTCGGTGAAAATTTTCCGAAAAGGCGGTTTTTTTGGTGAAAAGCGCTTCCGTCTGTTGCTTTTTGCCAAATAATTTGCTAAAATATATAGCGATATTATTTTACGGGAGCCAATCCCAAAGGCGGAAGAAGAATATGAACGCAAGAGAAACGTTAAGGGTAAACGAACGGGGACATCTGGAGATCGGCGGAGCGGACTGCACGGAGCTGGCGGAACGTTTCGGAACGCCGCTCTACGTATTCGACGAAGCGCATATCCGTAAAATGATGCGGATCTACCGCGGGACGATTGAACGGGAATACGAGGGCAACGGGAAAGTTCTTTACGCCTCGAAGGCATTTTCCTGCGAAGCGATTTACCGCATAGCGGACAGCGAAAAAATCGGTATCGACGTCGTTTCGGGAGGAGAACTTTATACGGCGCTGAAAGCGGGATTTCCCGCTTCGGAAATCTATATGCACGGAAACAATAAGCTGGGTTACGAGCTAAAGGAAGCGTTGGACGCAGGGATCGGCTGTATCGTAGCGGACGCCTATTCCGAAATAGATACGATCGAGCGGGAGGCCGAAAAACGCGGCCTTGTACAGAATATCCTTCTGCGCATCAATCCCGGTGTGGAAGCGCATACGCACGCCTATATTCAAACCGCGAAAACGGACAGTAAATTCGGATTTTCCGTCGCGGACGGAACGGCCGAAAAAATCACCCGTTACGCGCTTTCCAAAAAGCACGTCAATCTGCGTGGCTTCCATTGTCATATAGGCTCACAGATTTTTGAAAAACAATCGTTTGTACTCGCCGCGGAAAAATGTATGGACTTTGCCGCGGAAATGAAAGAAAAGCTCGGCTTCGTCACGGAAGAGCTCAACATGGGCGGAGGCTTCGGAATCTGGTACACGGATGAGGACAAAAAGATTTCGCCCGAAGGGTACGGAGAATATCTCGAAGCTTTGATTTCCGCCGTAAAGGCCAGGGCTTTGGAAAAGGGGCTTAAGCTTCCGTATCTTCTTGTCGAGCCGGGTCGTTCCATCGTCGGCGAAGCGGGTATCACGCTCTACACCGTCGGAGCGGTGAAAGAGATTCCCGGTGTGAAAAAGTACGTGGCGATAGACGGCGGAATGTTCGACAACCCGCGCTATGCGCTCTATCAGGCAAAATATACGCCCGTCCTCGCCTCGCGTGCGGGCGAAGCGGCTGCCGAGCTTGTTTCGATTGCGGGCAAATGCTGCGAAAGCGGCGACCTTATCGCGGTGAACGTTCCTTTGCCGAAGGCCGAAACGGGAGATATCCTCGCAATCCTTTCCACGGGCGCGTATAATTACTCGATGGCGATGAATTATAACCGCAATCTGATTCCGCCCTGCGTACTCGTCCGCGAGGGCAAGGCCGACTATATCGTAAGGCCGCAGACGTATGAAGATCTGACGAGAAACGACGTCGTTCCCGACTTTCTCGCTCAAACGGATAAATAGACGTTTCAAGACATAATCGGGAAAAAATTCCTTTCACGCACTTGCTTTTTATATAAAAAAAAGGTATAATAAATTCATGGATTATTTAGTATCTCTTCTCGCAAGCTTTCTTGCGGTTATGGTCGTCATTACGCTGCACGAATTTTCGCATGCCTTTATCGCGTATAAATGCGGCGATCCGACGGCAAAATGGGCGGGCCGCATGACGCTGAACCCCGTAAAGCATTTCGATCCGCTCGGGATCGTCATGTTTGCTTTGGCCGGCTTCGGCTGGGCGAAGCCCGTGCCCGTCAACCCCAACAATTTCAAGCATTATCGCAGCGGAAGCTTCTGGACGAGCGCGGCGGGAATTATCATGAACTATATTTCCGCGTTTTTGTTTTATCCCATCTATCTTCTGGTTTGGAGATATCTTGTGGCGGGCGTAGGGGGGGCGACCTACGGGCACGTGTTGTTGAATTCGTTTACCTATTATTTGTTTGCCTATTCTTTGAGCTTTTGTATTTTCAATCTTCTTCCTTTTTATCCGCTCGACGGCTTCCGCATGGTCGATGCTCTGAATAAAAAACATGGAAAAGTATATTGGTTTTTGCGTCGTTACGGTTATTATATCCTGTTGGGGCTTATACTTTTGAGCTTTGTCTCTCAGCGTCTCGCCTTTTACGTACCGTTTTTCGGATATCTCGACATTCTCGGTTACGTCATGCGGTTCGCCACCAATGTTTTAGGGTGGCCCATCATAAAATTTTGGAGCTTGATTTTTAGATAGAGGAGAGACAACGTGGAAAAAATTACGGTGGAATCGGTAAAAAACTTCGATTCGGAAGTGGACTACACGACGGTGCTCGACAATTTCGAAGGCCCGCTCGACCTCTTGTTGCATCTTATCAAACAACAGGAAATCGAGGTGAAGGACATTTTCGTTTCGCAGGTCACGGAGCAGTTCCTGATGTATATGAAGGGGCTGCCGTATATCGACATGGACAAGGCCAGCGATTATCTGAATATTGCGGCGACCATTATCGATATCAAGGCGCGCAGTCTCGTGCCGCCGCCCGACGACGGCTTCGACGATTATTACGAAGAGGACGACGACCCGCAAGGCGATCTGATCCGCGCGCTGGAAGAGTATCAGATGATCAAGGAAGAAGCGGAGAAGCTCAAGGAGCGGGAGACGGTGGGATACTATTTCAAGGAACCCGACCGCGACGTCAGCAGCGTGCAGGTGAAATACAAGGACTTTACGCTGGACGGCCTTCTTTCGGCCTTTGCGAAGCTCATGCTCAAGCGCGAGGGCCTGAAGAGCGAGACGGGCGCGGCGAGAGAAATCCCGCGCGATTTATATACGGTGCCTCAAAAGATTTCGTACATACGGGAAACCGTGAAAGAAAAGGAAAAGGTGCTGTTTGAGGAACTTTTCGACGAAAACGCGCCGAAATCGGAAATCGTGACGACCTTTCAGGCGCTTTTAGAGCTTTTGAAACATCAGCTTCTGATCGTAACGCAGGACGAAATATTTTCTGCCATTACCATTATGAAAAATCCGAACAGGAACGAGGAGGAAGAAATTGGAGAAATTGACGAATATAATTGAAGCGATTCTCTTCGCTTCGGGCAACGCCGTCCCCGTGGACGTGCTTCGGGAAAAGCTGTCGCTGACGAAAGCGGAAATGGATACCGCGGTGCGTCACCTCGAAAAGAGATACAACGGCGACTGCGGCATACGGCTTCTCACCTTCAATCACAAGCTTCAGTTTGCGACCAATCCCGAGTACAAAGAGGCGATCGCCTCCGTGCTCAATCCCATACGCGAAAAAGAGTTTACGCGTACGATTCTCGAATGTGCGGCGATCATCGCCTATAAACAGCCGATTACGCGCACCGAGCTGGAGGCTGTCCGCGGCATCAACAGCGATTATGCGATCACTACGCTGCAAAGCCTCGATATGATCTGTCCCTGCGGAAGGAAAGACGTGCCGGGGAAACCCATTCTTTACGCCACGACGGACAATTTCCTTAAACGGTTCAAGCTGAAATCTCTGGCAGACCTGCCCGATTACGACGAGCTCATGCAGAAGATATCCGAAATCAATGCGGCGAACGAGGCGAGCAGCTACCTTTACGAAAAGGAAGTGTATGATCCAGATAAAGATCCCGAGCTGCATGAGGAGGACGAACCGAAGGGGAAGCATTCTTCCGAGTCGGACGGCTTCGAGCTTCCCGATTTTCTCAAGGACATCGAGGACGGCATCATCAAAATACAATGACGCAAAAGTCGGCGCTTTAATCGAAACTTTGATAAAAATTACATACTTTCACGCAATCTGCCCATATTGTAGTTATGGGCAGATTTCTTTTATTTGCCGCCGTCGGCACGCTTCTTACGGCGATATTATTATTCTTTCCGATCTTTCTGGAAGTGGATATTCATTACGATATGAATCGGAAAAAATTCGGGTTTGCCCTGTATGCGTATAAGGTGCTGAAGCTGATAGGCGGTTACGTTACCACATATCCGGGCGGGATCGCGTTGCATATCTCGCCCAAAAAGGCCATTCTTAAACCCTATTCGGGAATGGATTCGGAGAGAAAGAAATTCTCGTTTACGCGGACGTTCCGCATCGTTTCCTTTTCTTTGACGACGGAAACGGGTGCGGAATATCTCATTCCCGTTTCGCTCGCCCATACGGCCCTGAGGACTGTTTTCTTTGCGGCGGGCGGACAGAGGGGAAAAGTCGAAAACAATTTATGGCTGACGGACGGGGACGAACTTCGGGTTTCCATGAATCTCGTCGTTTTTTTCAACCTGTTTATTTTGCTTTGCGCCCTTTTGAAATTTCTGAAGGAGAAAATTAAAAGTTTATGGCAGAGAAAAACAAAAAAATCAACAACCTGATCGATTCTTCGGTCGTAACGCTCAATCAACTTGCCGACGTGGATACCGTCGTCGGAAAACCCATTATAACGGCAAGCGGATTTCAGGTGATACCTTTTTCCAAGGTGACGATGGGCTGTCTCTCGGGAGGCGGCGAATACGGGGACGTAAAAGTAGTGAAGGAAACGGACTCCATGCCTTTCGCGGGGGGCAGCGGTTCGGTTGTCAGCATGAAGCCCATGGGCTTTATCATAGACGACGGCAAGACCTGCCGCATGATCCGCATTACCGACCAGCCCATGGACAATCTGATCGAAAAGGCGAGCGAAATCGTCCAGAACATCACGGCAAAAAACTGACATGGGAAAGGAATTATATCTGTCCGAAACGGAGGTCAAGCCGCGCCGTTTCAGATTCTTATGCGGATTTTTACTTGCGGCTTATTGTGTGGCCGTCGTTCATCCCGCCGCGCCCGCTTCGGCGGAAACGGCAAAGAACGGCGTCGCGCCCGCCCGTGCGGAATGCGTCATGGAAGCGAATTCACGCAGGATTTTATACGAGCGCAACGGGGAAGCCAGGCTTCCCATGGCGAGCACCACGAAGATACTCACGGCCGTCACGGTTTTGGAAAACTGCGAGGACGTCAAGGAAGAATTTGAAATTCCTCCCCAAGCGGCGGGGGTAGAGGGCTCCAGCGTCTATCTCAAAAGCGGGGACACGTACAGCGTGGAGGATCTGTTGTACGGTCTCATGCTCCGTTCGGGAAACGATTGCGCCGAGGCATTGGCTCTGCATACGAGCGGCAGTATCGACGCTTTTGCGCAGCGCATGAATGAAACCGCGCAAAAAGCGGGCGCGCTGGAAAGCTGCTTCAAAAACCCGCACGGTCTGCCCCTCGAAGGACATTACACCACGGCGCGGGATCTCAACCTCATCGCGTGTTACGCCATGCAGAACGACGCTTTCCGCCAAATCGTCGGCACGAGATATTATCAACCGCGCAATTGGGCAAATAAGAATAAGATGCTGAAAAACTACGAGGGCGCGGTCGGCATAAAGACGGGCTATACCAAACAGGCGGGGCGCTGTCTCGTCTCGGCCGCCGAAAAGGAGGGCATGACGCTGGTTTGTACCGTTTTGAACTGTTCCCCGATGTACGAACGTTCGCAGCAGCTTCTCGACGAAGCGTTCGCCGCCTATGAAAACGTGCGTATTCTCGGCGCAGATACGCCCGTCCGGGTGAAGGTAAAAGGAAAAACCGCAGCGGGATATACGAAAGAGGATCTTTACTATCCGTTGCTCCCCGAAGAACAGCTGCATCTCAAAATGGAGATCATTTCACGCGAGGAAATGGGCGCAATGGGAAAAAACGATGAAATTATCGGACAAATCAAAATATATCTTATAAATCGGTTGCTTTTTTCGAGAAATTTATATAAACTATAAAGGTAAAATTCAAGAAGAAGGCATACGGATGAGAATAAACAAATTTTTGGCGGAGAACGGGGTCGCAAGCAGGCGTCATGCGGACGCAATGGTCGCGGCGGGCAGAATAAAAATCAACGGGCAGACCGCTTCGCTGGGTACGGACGTCTCCGACGAGGACGAAGTCAGCATCGACGATAAACCGTTGGAGAGGGCGGAAAAAAAGCCCGAATATTATCTCATGAACAAACCGAAGGGAATCCTTTGTACGGCGGCCGACGATCGGGGGCGTAAGACGGTGGTCGATCTGCTTCCCGCGGGCGCGGGACGGGTATTTCCCGTAGGGCGGCTGGATTACGCCACCGAGGGGCTTTTGATATTGACCAACGACGGAGATTTAGCCTACCGCCTGACGCATCCGAAAAATGAAATTCCTAAAACTTACCTCGCTCGGATTGAAGGGACAATGACGGAAAAAGACCTCAACCGCATTCGGTCGGGGATCGAGCTGGACGGCGTTATGACGAAAAAGTGCAAGGCGCATATCGTCGAAACCAACAAGGCATATACGAAAGTGCACGTTACGATTACGGAGGGAAAGAACAGGCAGGTGCGGCGCATGTTTGAGGCGATCGGCCGCAATGTGGATTTTCTCAAACGGGTGAAGCTCGCCGATCTTACGTTGAGCGGACTCGACCGCGGCGAGGTGAGGACTTTGACCGAGGAAGAGGTCGCTTATCTTAAAAATTTATAATCATAACCACCAGTAAACTGGTGGTTTGCATAACCCCTAAAAGGGGATAATAC
>UQHL01000042.1 GCA_900540805.1 uncultured Eubacteriales bacterium | reverse complement strand
GGACGGGTACCGTATATGTCTCGGGAAACGTTATGCAGGTAAAGGTAAAGCTTTCCGACCTCGGGATGAGCGGAAAAGATTTTTATATGCAGTTCAAAGTGACGGATAACGTAAAGAAGCCGAAAAGCCCGCTTTCGTATTTCACGTCGGGAGACAGCGCGCCCATCGGCAGATTGTCTTACTCTTACGGATATTGATTAAGGAGAAAGAAAATGAAAAAAAACGTTATGGCCGCAATGGTTTCCGCGGCATTGGCGATAACGGCACTCTTCGGCGCCGCCAGGCAATATCCCGTCTCGGCGGAGAAGGGCATTTCGGAGTCTGTTTACAGTAACAACATAATGCTTATTACAGAGATTGACAGCCAAGAGGAATTAAATTCGCTCTCTTCGTTAAAGGCCGATATTGCGCTCTTTCGCCTAAACGATGAGGGAAAAATACTTTTCGGAGCTGAAACGGCGGATTTCGACGGGGGCGCTTTAGGCGAAGCTGTTCCTGCTTTTTACGTGACGGACGAAGCGTCGGCTGCTGCTGCGGCTTCCTTGATTTCTTTACAGTTTCCGTATGCATACATCGCGTCGGATAATCCTGCCTTGGTGGCTTCCGTTCGGGAAGATTGCCCCGCCTCAAGCGGCATGATCGATTTTCGCGGAAGGGACGTCAAGGCAACGGAGGTAAGAAATATTGTAAATTCTAATGCGGCAAAATGCGCGCTCGCTTCGGTTTCGCAATTTTCCGCATCGGACGTTGAGAAGCTTCGAAAGCTTTTAATTACCGTCTATATGGAGACGGAGAGTAAAGAAGCTCATTTTACTGCGCTCTCTTACGGTGTGGACGGGATTTTAAGCAAAAACCTTTCCGCGGTTCGGGAAGCCTTGGCAACGGGTTGTAAAAACACCTATGCTCCGCGGCCTTACGTAGTGGCGCATCGCGGCAGCTCGCAGGCGACGCGCGGTGCAGCAAGTCCTTATTACGAAAATACCGTGGCGGCGGCGCGGGCGGCTTACGATGGTTACAACGTCGATTTCGTAGAAATAGACCTGTATCTGTCCAAGGACGGTTATGTGGTGATAAGTCACGATTCCACGCTTACCCGCATGACGACGGGGACAGGAAATATAGAATCAATGACTTTGGCGCAAATTCGGGAATATCAGGTGGACGGAGGCTTGACTGATCCCGAATTTCTCGACGAGATCGCCGTTCTGGACGATTATTTTAAGGAATTCAAAGACGACGAGCTGTACTTTCTGTTGGAGATCAAGTCGGAAAATCCCGAATGCGTGGATATTGCACTCTCCACAATCAAAAAGTACGGCATGTCTGACCGCGTGAATTTTATCTCTTTCCATAAAGCGCAGCTTTCTCGCGTTCGTGCTTTGGAGCCGGCAATTTCCGTCAGCTACCTGACAAACGGAGGAGAATACTCCGTCGGGGAAGAAGATTTCGAAAAAAACGTTTTGGATATCATCGTTCCCCTGAATGCATCTCTTTCCCCGAATTGGGAATCGATGAATGCCGACGGGGTACGTCGTCTTGCGCGTTACGGGGTAAAGGTGAATGCCTGGACGATGAACATGGAGGCAGTATTTTTTCGTGAATTGAAAAATATAGGATATGCCACCTATACGACCGATTTTTGCGGTTGGCTGGAAAAGCATCCGTATAAGATTGTTTTGCAGACAACGGAGATCGAGGTCGTTCCCGAGGAGGAATTTTCCATTTCGGCTAAACTCGTTCGCTGGGACGGTACCGAAGAAAAAAATGCAGTGTTCACGCTGGTGCCGATTACCGACGGGTTTGAGCTTTCAGAACATAACGGAAAATTTGCCGCAAAAACAGAGGGGCAGGGAAAATATTTGTTGTTCTATGAAGGGAGACAGTTTTCTCTCGTTTCCCGGCCCATAATGGTGACGGCGGGACGAAAAGCAGAGAACGGCGAAAAAACTGAAGGAAACAGCGGCTGCGGCTCTTTCGTAAACGGCAATACGACAATTTTATTACTTGTCGCCGTCGGCATGATAGTTTCGAGTGCGAGAAGAAAAAGAAATTGAAAGTTTTTGTGTGTCTTTTTAGCCGAATCTTTGGTTGATGGTAAACTTAAAAATAACAGATCGGCTGTTCAAGCGCGGAAAAAGCGTCCGATATATTAAAATTTTTGTATCAAGGGGCTTTCCGTACCCCGGAATTTCCGCTTCGGGAGTAAGTTTAACGCCGTGTCGGTGAGCATATTTGACCAACTTGTCAATTTGTCCGTGCATATAGCTTTTTCTTTTTTCGAAAATTGCGGCGGAACGGGGGAGGGCAAGGTGTAAATTGCGCCGTAGGCAATCCGTTTCAAAGGTGTGCACGGTCGTTTTTTGAGGAATAATTTTCTGTAATCAATTCATTCGGACGAATGTTGCGCAAGGTCGTTTTCCGCTTCATAAAATAAACGTTAATATAGTTGTAAGTATTATCTATAAGTGAATTAAATTCGTAAGCGAGGTGAATACCCTCGCTTTTTCATTTTAAGAGAAGGTTTTAGCTTGGTATGCCTTATAGCGTGTCACATGCGGCCTTTATGTCACTTCAGCGGCCATACTTTTGACAAAATTTTGTATTTTATGATACAATTAAATAAATTTGTAAAAGTAAAGGAGAAAAACATGTCAGTAAAGCTAATGATAGATTCCGCATCGGATATCAGTAAAAAAGAGGCCGAGGCACTTGGGATTATTATGCTTCCGATGACGATTACCTTTGACGGAACGGACTATTTTGACGGCGTTGACCTTCTTCCGAGGCAATTTTATGAGATGCTGATTGAAAGCGATGCCTTGCCGAAAACGGGGCAAATTTCCCCGTTCCGTTTTAAGGAAGCGTTTGAAAAGCATACCCAAAACGACGAGGAACTCATTGTCGTCACGATTTCGTCCAAGTTGTCGGGAACGTACGAAAGCGCGGTGCAGGCTGCACAGAATGTCGGCGGAAGGGTTTATGTGATAGACAGTTTGAATGCATGCGTCGGAGAAAGGCTGCTGGCTGAGTACGCTCTGCGTTTGATACGCGGCGGAAAAACGGCGGAGTATATCGCTGCGGAACTGAATAGAGTGAAAAGGAGAATCAACCTGATTGCCGTTTTGGATACGTTGGAATACTTGAAGAAAGGAGGAAGAATTTCCAGTGCGGCCGCAATAGCCGGACAGCTTTTATCGATCAAGCCCGTTGTCGGAATTGTGGACGGCGAGGTAAAAGCGCTGGGAAAGGCAATGGGCTCCAAAAAGGGAAACAACCTGTTAAATAAGCTGGTGGAAGAGAAAAAGGGAATTGACTTCGAAATGCCTTACGCTACGGTGTGGACAGGGCTGGAAAAAACGACGCTGGAAAAGTATATCAGAGACAGCGCGCAGCTTTGGAAGGAGCATGTGGAGGAAATACCGTCGTATATTGTGGGCGCAACCATCGGGACGCATATCGGACCCGGCGCAGTCGGCGTTGCTTTTTTTGAAAAGGAATAAACACAAAAAAGCATGTTTTCAAATTTTATTGCGATAAAAACCGCGGGCCCCAGGTGCTTTATTTAGGAAACGCTTAAATATTTTGAATAAAATTATGCAATACCCCACCCGACAAGGTATTACCTTGTCGGGTGGGGTATTATAGTGATAAAGGCGGATAAAAGGAAACAATAAAATTATATGGAAAGGACGAAAAATAAAAAAGTTCTTTTACAATTAGAACAAATTTATTTTACGGTCATGACGATTGCCTGCGGATAGTCCCCGAAATTTTTTCCGAAAATATTGATGCGGTCCTTGTATTCGGCGTCCTCTTTGATTCCGATATCCAGCTTTACCGAACTTCTTTTGTACAGCTTCAAATCGTCGAATTTTATGCGGTCGTGCATGAAGATATTATCGATGTACCCCCCACGGCTTCGTTTGCCGTAATTTTTTTAAGCTGCCGAACTGCGTGCTGGTGACGGGCCAAAGATCAGGTATATATTTTCCCCGTCTGCCGCCGAAATCGCCGGGGGATGTGAACGTGACTACTTCCGTGCCGTTTATCGATACGATGATGTCGGAAGGCCATTTATTATTGTAATAGAGGGTTTCCGAGCAAATCTCGAAGGAAAAGGATAGCTCTCTGCATTTATGCTTTTTCAAGGAATGGGAAGGAAAATTATAGCCGATAAAGCCGGTGTCAAACCACAGGCATTCCCCTCGGCTTCAACGGCGCGGGGCTCCACCAAAAGCTGTTTGAGCCGCTGTTTCTCTACTATTGTGATAAAATGGGCTATATAGTTTGGGGCGAATGTGCCGGCTGGGGGATCGAATACGAAAATTTAGCGGCTCTTGGGCGGTTCGCTTCCGAGTGGACGAAGGCGGTGCAGCGGGATTTCAACCACCCTTCCATCGTGGTATGGTGCCCTTTGAATGAGGTTTGGGAAAATCTGGAGGACTCTGAAAGGGTACGGGACGTACGGTTTGTGGAGGCGATTTACAAGCTGACGAAAACGCTGGATTCCAATCGTCCCTGCGTGGATACGAGCGGCGGTTATCACGGCAGATATAACGATCTTTTCGATTTTCACTGCTATCATGGCCCCGAAACACTCGCGGAGCACCTTCGCGCACTCGAAGAGAGGTCGGTATTAACGATGGACAAGACGTATGCACCGCTCTCCGCGCAGGAGAATATTCCCTATGACGGGCCGCGGCCCGTAAACGCCGGCAAATACGGCGGAGTCGCCTACGGGGCGAAAGGAAACGGATGGGGATATCGGACGAGAAGCTCGGAAGAGGAATTTGTGGACGGGTATGTGAAATTGACCGAGCTTCTCCTCAGTTGCGGAAAGCTCAGCGGGTTCTGCTATACCCAGCTGTACGCCGTCGAGCAGGAGCAGAATGGCTTATATTCGTTTGACCGCAAGCCGAAGTTAAGTGAAAACGCCTTGAAAAGGATCGCGGCCGGCAACGGACAGACGGCAAAATCGAGGACGAGGAGAGGGGGAAAAATTCGGACAAAGAAGCGCGGGCGATTCGGGAAAGGTGAAGCCCGAAACGGCAGCGCTTACGCCGTCATAAGGACGGCGCGCAATAGGGCGGTGGAATTTTTATTGAGAATTAATCAAACGTTTGGCGGAGAGTTTTCAAAAATTGTAAAAAAATCAATTGCTTTTGGCGCATAAGCATGCTATAATGAAATCAGCATTATTTATGTGTCGAGAGGGAAAATGAAAGAAAGCTGGAAACAAAGAATTGAAAACTGTTTTTTCCGGATATATTCGTCTATGGAAAAAAATAGTCTGCTCAACAGCGTGAAGCAAGGCTTTGTTTTGGTGATGCCTATTTTTGTTATCGGCGGCTTTGTATTGCTGCTAATGAACATTCCCGTTTCGGCTGTGAACCAGTTTATCCGCACCGTTTGTGACGCGCGGCTTTTTCAGGCGCTGAATATCTTTTACGACGTTACGTTTGGCTGTGCCGGTTTGTACGTCGTACTGGCCGTCTCGTATAAATTTTCAATCTATAAGTTCGGCCAGCGGCATGCCTCTATCAATATTATTTCTTCCGTAGTGGCGATGATGTCCTATATGGCGCTCGTGGGGTGGCGCGTATTTACCCTCGACGACCCGTCCGCCGTACCCGACGTGATGTTTCGTTACCTCAACGTCAACAACGTATTTATCGCTCTGTTGACGGCCGTCGGGGCAACCGAATTATTTTTCATTACGTATCGGGGCTTTGATCGTGCGACGCACAACATATATTTGGGCGGAGATAAGGAGTTTTCCGCGGCGATCAAGGCCATTTTTCCGATGATCGGTACCGTGTCGGCCTTTGTAGTCGTGACGCTCCTCGTCAATCTGTTGGGATTTGTCAATTTACAAGAATTGATCGTCGCAGGCCTTACCTTTCCCTTTCGCTCGCTCGGTACGGGGCTGGACAGTGCGCTGCTCATCGTGTTTTTGCAAACCTTTCTGTGGTTTTTTGGCATACACGGCAGCAACGTATTCGAGAGCACCAACGATCTGATATTCGTCGGCGCGACGGAGGGGATATCCAAATCGTTTTTAGACACTTTTGTTCTGATGGGAGGCTGTGGTTCGTCCATCTGTCTGCTTGTCGCCCTTTTGCTTTTTTCCAGATCAAAACGCAATAAAATTACCTCGCGTTCGGCTGCGGTTCCCATGCTGTTCGGCATCAACGAGATTTTGGTTTTCGGATTGCCGATCGTTCTCAATCCCGTTCTGTTTATTCCGTTTTTGGCTGCGCCCGTCGTTTTACTGTTTACGTCCTACGCGGCATTGTCTTTAGGGATTGTACCGAGAGTGCCCGCCATGGAATTCCGCTGGACGACGCCGATTTTTGCAAGCGGTTATATGTTTTCAAGCGGCGCGGGCGGATTGTTGCTGCAATTATTCAATATCGTTTTGGGCATGCTGATCTATCTGCCGTTTGTCAAGCTTAACGACAAGCTGCAGCGCCGCAAGTTTTCCGCCAACATTCGGGAGATGACGGCGTATTTACAGGCGAAGGAGCTGCAGGCGGAAACGGTGGAATTCTTTTCGATGACCAATCACCTGTACGGCACCGCCGGCGAATTTGCGCAGCTGCTGCGCCATGATATAGATTACGGAGCCATAACGCTGTTCTATCAGCCCCTCGTCAGCGCGGAGGGCAGAGTAATCGGAGCCGAAGCGCTTTTGCGGTGGGGAGCGGATACGGAAGAATATTTTTATCCTCCGTTAGTAGTGTCGATCGCCAAAGAGGACGGCACCTTCGATATGCTGACCAAGCGCATCGTGACGGAGGTGCTCGACGACCTTGTAAGCCTGAACCGTGACCGGGAGGAAAAGATTTCTCTTTCGGTAAATTTGCAGATCGGTCAGCTGATTAACGAGGCGTTTACCGATTGGCTTATCAGTGAAGTCCATAAGCGCGAAATCGGTGAAAAACTGTTTTTATTGGAGATTACGGAGGAAAGCCGACTGAACGAACGATACGAGCTGACCGCCCTGTTTGACAAGTTGAAAGCGAATAACATCGAAGTGTCGCTGGACGACTTCAGCATGGGGCAGACGTCGATTTCTTATTTGCAGCAGAACTTCTTTTCCCACGTCAAGCTGGACGGTTCTATCACAAAAAAAATGATGAATAATCAGCGCAGCCAGGACATCGTCAAGAGCATTATCGATCTTGGAAAATCGTTGGGCTTCGAGGTCGTCGCCGAATATGTCGAAACGTCCGAACAACGCGATCTTTTGAAAAAAATGGGGTGTTATATCTATCAGGGCTGGCTGTATTCTCCCGCCATTCCGTTCGAAGCGTTTGAAGCCTATGTAAACAAAATCAACCGTAAGGGCGAAGGCGCGACGGAAAATCAGCCTCTTGCGGTTTTCTCGTAAAAAAGAACTGCCATGTATTTGTGGCAGTTCTTTTTGATATAAAGAAAAACCACGCGATAGTCGCGTGGTTCGAGAAAGGTTAACCGAT
>UQHL01000041.1 GCA_900540805.1 uncultured Eubacteriales bacterium | reverse complement strand
ACAAGGGCTATGCCCGAAAATGAAAAACCACCCGCTATGCGGGTGGATGATTATTTAATGTCGTTTTTTATGTCAAACGAAAGAGGGAAAAAGGTTTACATAACCACGATGTCCATGGCCTTAAACTGTTCCTTCAGCGATTCGGGGAAAGCTTCGTCGGTGATGAGCACGTTGATGTCCTCTGCGCGCGCAAAGGTATAGGGCATGATTTTGCCGATTTTAGAGCTGTCCAGCATCATATAGAGAAACTTCGCCTTTTTGCGCACTAGCTTCAACAGGTCGGCCTCGATTTGCGAGCCGCAGGAGAAGCCGTTTTCGGGCGTAAAGGCGGAAGCGGAAATGATCGCCAGCTCGAAATTGGTATCGGTGAAATACTGCGAGGCGAGAGGGGAGGCGGTGGAGAGGTTTTCCTTGATCAGCTGTCCGCCCAAAAGATTGATGGTGACGTTTTTTTTCTGCGCCAGCTCCTTTGCCACGGCGATGCCGTTGGTAAAGACGTTGCAGGTCATGTCGGGAAGCTCTTTGGCGAGATACAGCGCCGTGGTGCCGCCGTCGATAAAGATGGACGAGCCCTCGTCCACCAGCACGGCCGCCTTTTGGGCGATCTCGATTTTTTCGTCCGTGTGAATGGTCGCCTTCTTGGTATAAGGCTCTCCCGAGGCCTTCTGCACCTCCTTGACGGACATGGCGCCCCCGCGTACGCGAATGATCTTCCCTTCCTCTTCCAGCTGGAAAAGGTCGCGGCGGAGCGTCATCTGCGATACGTTGGGAAAATATTCTTCCAACTGCTCCAGGGTCAGTTTGCCGCGTTTGTCCAATAGTTCGGCGATCTCTTCGATGCGTTCTCTCTTCATCCCATAACCTCCTGCCATTCTTCAGTATATATCAAATTTATCATAAAATTCACAAAAAATCAAGCAAATAGCGAACGTTTTTCAATATTTTTTATAAGATTTAACATAAAATGCGAAAAAACGATTTTTCGGTCGTTTGCTCGGCGCTTGTCTCTTGGCCTCTAAAACGATTGCGTTTTTCAAAATAGTATGGTATAATGAAATCGACGATGTATAAGCGCGGAAGCTTTTATCGGCAGCTCCGCGCGGCTTCAAAAATAACGTCGGTTATGTTATTATAGACATGGAAAATACGGGAAACGCAAAGCAGTGTCTGTATTTTCGCGCCCTATTCAGGCATAGCGTCGGTTATGTCATAATGAAAGAAGCGACGGGGAAAACCCCGTCCGCACAAAAGGAGGGGTTGCCATGGCCTTTGATTTTCTTGAGGACCTGGACGAATATTTTTGCGAAAAGTATGCGAATTACGACCACATCTGTATCCTGAACGGGTACGAGATGCCGAAGATGCAGACGACCGAACGCAGAGAGGACGGAACGGATTATTCCTATACGCTGCCCGCCTCGACGATGCGGCTGGCCGCGCAGAGAAACAGGAAGGACCTGCTCGCGCAGCTGAAGGAACGTATGACGGACACGACGTTTTCCTTTACCTTCCGCCCGTTGGGTCTGTTTGCGCGGATTAAAGGGATTTTTGCAAAACGGACTTTCAAAAAGGCGCTGCCCGAGGTTCTGGCGAGATACAGCACGACGAGCGGGGAGGCCGTAAAGCTTCTCGACATCGACGTCGTGACCTGGAGCCGCATCTGCAAGGGCGTTTACGAGCCGACGAAAAATCTCCTGTTTTCCCTGGCCCTCACCGTGCGCATGACGCCCGAGGACCTCGAGGAGCTGTTCGGTCTGTGCGGGTACGAGCTGGATTATTCCCTCGTCAAGGACACCGTGATCGCCTATCTTCTGACGCGGAAGGTTTATAACGCGGACATGGTAAGACGCGCGCTCGAAGAGTATAAGGTGACCAATCTTTTTATCAAAGAGCTTTGATTTTAACGGGCGGGCGTAAAAATCCTTGCGTTTTTTCTCCGCCCGTGGTATAATAAAAAGGTAAATAGCGCGCGTCGGGAAATTGTTCGGCGCCGTATTTTTGAAAACGATAAAAACCGAATATTCCGAGCGGGAAAAGAGTACCCGCGGGAGAAAGATTTCCGACAGAGAGGCCGCGCCGAAGGCTGAAAGCGCGCCGAGCGTCTTTTCCGCGGCGGGGAAGGTGCGTTTCCGCGCCATCAGGACAGACCAATCCTCTGCGGGCGCCTCCGTTATCGGGCATACGAGGAAAAAGTTTCGCCGTCTGCGGACTTTTTTGAAATAAAGTGGAACAGCGTTTGACCGCGCCTTTATACTATATAGTATCCGACTATATGGCATAGAGGCTTTTTTTATGGAAACGGGTCGGACAAATTCCTTTGAAGGAGAAAAAAATATGTGGTTCAAAAGTTTGCGGGAGGACATCAACGCGGCCAAACGGAACGACCCCGCCGCGAGAAACAAATTTGAAATTTTTCTTACATACTCGGGGGTGCACGCGCTCTCCAATCACCGTTTTGCAAGCTTTCTCTATCGGATACATCTGAAGCTTCTGGCGCGGATCGTCAGTCAGGTATCCAAGTTTTTCACTGGGATCGAGATCCACCCCGCGGCGAAGATTTACCCGGGCGTGTTCATCGACCACGGCAGCGGCGTGGTCATCGGCGAAACGGCGGAGGTGCATGCGGGCACGGTCATCTATCAGGGCGCGACGCTAGGCGGCAACGGCAAGGAACACGGCAAGCGCCACCCGACTCTGATGGAAAACGTCACCGTCTCCGCGGGCGCGAAAATTTTGGGCGGGTTTACCGTGGGCGCGGGCGCGAAGATCGGCGCGGGCGCCGTGGTGTTGAAGGAGGTTCCGCCGCATGCGACGGTGGTGGGCGTGCCCGGGCGGGTCGTCCGCATCAACGGCGAAAAGGTGTGCGAACCCGATCTCGATCAGGATAAAACCGATCCCTATCAAAGCTGCGTCGCGGAAGTCTGTCACTTGCGCGCCAAGGTATGCGAGCTGGAAAAAATATTGGAAGAGCTGAAAAACGGCATACCCATGGCAGAGATCAACGAAGACGAAGAATAAAAAGAAAAAAGAAACATACTAGAAAGGAAAGGGACAAACGCTATGAAAATCTATAATTCGCTGACGAAACGAAAAGAGGAATTCGAGCCTATCGAGGCGGGCAAGGTAAAGATGTACGCCTGCGGAATCACGGTATCGGGCGAAGCGCACATCGGCCACGCCTATCAGGCGCTGATTTACGACATCATGCGCAAATATCTCCAAAAGCTGGGCTATCGGGTGACGTATGCCCGCAACTATACGGACGTGGACGACAAGATCATCGCCAAGTCGAGGGAAACGGGGATTCCCGCGGACGTATATGCCGCCGAAATGATCGGAAAAATCGACGAGGTGATGAGAAAGTTCCGCGTCGATGACCCCGACGTGTGGCTGAAGGCGACGGAAAATATCGGCAACATTATCTCCTTTATCGCGGAGCTTATCGAAAAGGGCCACGCTTACGCGACGAAGAAGGGGGACGTCTATTTTGACGTCGATACCTATCCCGCCTACGGGCACCTTTCCAACCGCAATATAGAGGACGCTCTGGACGGCGTGCGCGTCGATAACGACGACGAGAAGAAAAACGCCTACGATTTCGCGCTTTGGAAAAGCGCAAAGGAAGGGGAAATCTGCTGGGATTCCCCGTGGGGCAAGGGGCGCCCCGGCTGGCATATCGAGTGCTCCGCCATGAACCGCGCCGCCTTCGGCGACCAGATCGACCTGCACGGCGGCGGACGCGACCTCATTTTCCCCCATCACGAAAACGAAATCGCGCAGTCGGAGGCGCTGACGGGCAAACGCTTCGTCAAATATTGGACACACAACGGGCTGATCAAAGTCAACGGCCAGAAAATGAGCAAATCGCTGGGCAACAGCCTGCTTCTGTCCGACCTGCTCGGCAAATATTCCGACGAGGCGATTAAATTCGCGCTCCTGCAAACCAATTACCGCAACGACATCAACGTGACGGACGATCTCTTTCCCGAGGCGGAAAAGCACCTGTACGAGTTTTATTCCGCCCTTGCCTCGGCGGAGGGCGCGCACCTGTCCGCGGGCGCGGCGGACAAGGCGTACGCCGAAAAGATCGACGCGGAGTTCGACGAGTGCATGAGCGACGATTTTAACACCGCCTTAGCGCTGGGGAACCTGTTCGGCTACTTTAAGGAACTGAAAAAGCTTGTCTCGGAGAAGGACCCGAGGGCGGCGGCCGTGGCGGCGCAGATCAGAGCGACGTATTCGCTGTTAGGGCTTTTCAGAAAGGACGCGGCGGCGTACGTCAAGTGGTATGAGAGCAAAATTTCCTCCGACGTGCCCGAGGCGGTGAAGGCGGTGGCGGAGGAACGCCTTGCGGCGCGCGCGCGCAAAGACTGGGCGGCGAGCGACGCGCTGCGCGCAAAGCTGGCGGAAATGGGCTATGCGGTAAAGGATTCGAAAGAGGGGTACACGCTGACGAAAAACGTTTGACATTTTTCTCGTGACCTTATATAATAAGACGGAATATAAAAACAAAAAGGTAAAGCGATATGAAAGAATATACAAGCGAAAGCTTAAGAGAAATGTATCTCGGCTTTTTCAGGGACCGCGGCCATAAGGTGATCCCTTCGGCGTCCCTCATTCCCGAAAACGACCCCACCGTTCTGTTTACGACGGCGGGCATGCACCCGTTGGTGCCCTATCTTTTGGGGGAAAAGCACCCTGCGGGCAACCGTCTCACCGACGTGCAGAAATGCGTCCGCACGGGCGATATCGACGACGTGGGCGACGAGCGCCACTGCACCTTTTTCGAAATGCTGGGCAACTGGTCGCTGGGAGATTATTTCAAAAAGGAAATGATCCCCTGGAGCTACGAGTTTCTGACGGGCGAGAAATATCTCGGTATCCCCTCCGACCGGCTGGCCGTGACGGTGTTCGGCGGTGACGATACGCTGCCCCGCGACGACGAGGCCGCGCGGCTTTGGGAAGAGGCGGGCGTCAAAAAGGAAAATATCTATTTTATGCCCCGCGAAAACAATTGGTGGGGGCCCGCGGGCCTCACGGGGCCCTGCGGCACCGATACCGAGATGTTTGTCATCCGAAAGCCCAAATGCGGGCCGAGCTGCAATCCCGACTGTAACTGCGGCGCTTTCCTCGAAATCTGGAACGACGTCTTTATGCGTTTCAATAAACGGGCGGACGGCAGTTATGTCGAGCTGGAGCAGAAAAACGTGGATACGGGCATGGGGCTGGAGCGCGCGCTGTGCGTGCTCAACGGAAAATCCAGCGTCTATGAAACGGATATTTTCGCCGACACAATCGAAAAGATCTCTCAGCTTACGGGGCGGACGTACGGGGCGGACGAGGAGACGACGAGGGCGTTCCGCGTCGTTCTCGACCATGTGCGCACGGCCACCTTTATGATCGGCGACGAAAAGGGCATTTCCCCGTCCAACACCGATCAGGGCTATATTCTGCGCCGCATTATCCGCCGCGCGGTGCGTTACGGCCGCAAAATCGATTTGCCCGAGGGAAGTCTTTCGCAGATCGCCGCCACCTTTGTCGAAAAGTATAAGGCGGTATATCCCGAGCTGGAGACCAACCGCGCGCGGATTGCGGAGGAACTCGAAAAGGAGGAGGCGAAATTCTCCAAAACTCTTCAGCAGGGTCTGAAGGAATTTGAAAAATGTATCGGCGGGCTGGAGCGCAAAAATGCGTTTATGGCGTCGAAGGATCCCTCTTACGTGCCCGAAACGGTGATCGCGGGCAAGCAGGCCTTTCATTTGTACGATACGTACGGGTTCCCCGTGGAAATCACGGCGGAAATGGCGAAGGAACGGGGCTACGGCGTCGATCTCGACGGCTATAACGCGGCCTTTGAGGAGCACCAAAGCAAGAGCAAGGCGGGCAGCGAGCAGAAGTTTGCCTGCGGTCTTGCGGATCACAAAGAGGAGACCACTAAGCTCCACACCGCCACCCACCTGTTGTTGGCGGCGCTCAAGCAGGTGCTGTCCGCGGACGTCAGCCAGAAAGGCTCGAACATCACCGAGGAGCGCCTGCGGTTCGATTTCAATTTTCCCCGCGCCATGACGCCCGAGGAAATCAAGGCGGTGGAAGCTCTCGTCAACGCGAAGATCGCGGAGCGTATTCCCGTCGTCATGCGGGAGCTTACCCTCGAGGAAGCGAAGGCGGAGGGCTTTACGGGCGTTTTCGAAAGCAAGTACGGCGCGCGTGTGAAAACCTATTCCGTCGGAGAATTTTCCAAGGAAATCTGCGGCGGCCCTCACGCGGAAAATACGGGCGAGCTGGGCTCTTTCAAAATCGTCAAGGAGCAGAGCTCCAGCTCGGGCGTGCGCCGCATCAAGGCCGTTTTGACCCACTGACTTCGCTGAGGTCGTCGCGGCGGATTATACCCGTCGGCGGCCTCCGCATTTCTCCGCCTACTCCGTTAAGGTCGTCACGGCGACTTATAAACGTTTGATTTCGGCGCTTCAGCCGACTAAAATCTCTCCGACTGCGGCCGCGCGGCCCCGTCGGACTATATTCTACTTCAGAAAAAAGCGGGAAGGACCTGTCGGGGGGGGGCTTCCCGCTTAACTTCGCCCTTCGAAAAAGTTCCTTTTTACTCCAACGTTTCGCTTCGCCCTTCGAAAAAGTTCCTTTTTACTCCAACGTTTCACTTCGCTCTCGGAAAGATTTCTTTTTTATCCCAACGTTTCGCTTCGCTTTCGGAAAGATTCCTTTTTTATCCCAAAATTTCGCTTCACCCTCCGAAAATTCCCCTATTTTTCCCCTCGGTTTCAATAAGACGAAAATGAATAAATATGCGGGGGGGGGGGCTTTTATTCAGCCAAAAAAAGTTTTTTAATCATTTTTTTGTAAAAATTTGAAAATATACGTAAAAAAGTATTTACAAACTCTGAAAAATGCGTTATAATACATGTAATATCAAATCTCATTAAACGGAGGGCTTATCGTCTCGTGAAACTGATGGATTTATTGGAAGATATTTCCGAGCTCGTTTATGTGGCGGATCCGGAAACCTACGATATGCTCTATCTGAATGGAGAAGGAAAAAAGGACTTCGGGATTTCTCAGGAAGAGCTGAAGGGAAAAAAGTGCTATGAGGTTTTGCAGGGCAGGGACGCCCCGTGCGAATTCTGCACCAATGCGAAGCTGAAAAAGGGAAGCTTTTACACTTGGGAAAAGCGTAATCCCATCACAAAAAAGACGTATATGCTGAAGGATAAGCTGCTCCGCTGGGACGACGGAACGTGGAAGCGGATCGAAATGGCCTTCGACGTGACGGAATACCGTGAGAAACAGGACGCGCTCAACGAGCGGCTGGAGACGGAAAAACAGCTGTTGCTCTGCGTGCAGGACCTTAGCTCCTCCACGCTCTTTCTCGAAGCGGTGGAGCGTTCGATGAATCGGCTGGGAAATTTTCTCGAATGCGACCGCGTATATCTGTTCGAGTTCGACGGCGACAGGATGAGCAACACGCACGAGTGGTGCGCCGCGGGCATTAAGGCGGAGAAAGACGAGCTTCAGAATATGCCGCGGACGCTGATAACGCGATGGGAGAAGCTGTTCGACAAGGGCGAAAACGTCGTGATCTGCAATCTGGAAAATATTTGCGAAAGCGATCCCGGGGAATATGACGTTTTACATAGACAGGGCATACATAGCCTCGTGGCGGCGCCGCTGTTTGCGGAAAACGAACTGATCGGCTATATGGGGGTGGATAATCCTCCGCCCGTGCTCATTGCCAAGGTGCCGTTTTTGTTTGGTACGCTCTCCTATCTGTACGCCAACACGATCATGCGGCACCGCACTTACGAAAAGATGAAGCACATGAGCTATTACGACTCGT
Organism: uncultured Eubacteriales bacterium; assembly: GCA_900540805.1. Lineage (GTDB taxonomy): Bacteria > Bacillota > Clostridia > Christensenellales > Borkfalkiaceae > Scatosoma. The sequence continues at coordinate 1,043 of UQHL01000041.1, read as the reverse complement.
TGACCGAACTGCACAACCGCAATTCATATATGGGTGACCTCAAAAATCTGCAAACGGAAAGGCCTCGGGAGCTGGGCGTGGTGTTTATGGACGTCAACGGGCTTAAAAGCATCAACGACACCTACGGCCACGAGGCGGGGGACGCTTGCCTGAAGTTTGTCAGCCGCAAGCTGGCGGCCTATTTCGGGGAATATCGGCTGTATCGTCTGGGCGGAGACGAATTTCTGGCGCTGTGCGCGGGGATTTCCCGCACGGAATTCGACAAACGGCTTCAGTCTTTGACGGAGAGCGTTTGTGAAAACGGGCGGCTTGCCGCGTCGATCGGGTCGGAGTGGAGCGCGGACGTGTCAAACGTCAACGAGCTGATCGGCAGGGCGGACAAGAAGATGTACGAGGTGAAACGTCGGTATTACTGCGATTATATTGCGCCCGAGGCGGATAATAAATAATCGTTTGACTTTTTTGTGCAAAAGGGTTATACTTTCCTAAAGCCTTTTTCTGGGAGGGCCGTATGGACGAAAAGCCTTATGAAGAGATCATCGGCAGGGAGCTGGCGTTTTTGTCGGAAGCGGGGTTCGGATACGAATATCTGTACGACAAAGGCTCCGATTCTTCCTGCGTGTATATTTATCGGCTGAAGAAAGGAAGGGATTTTCTCGATTTCCGCACGGTGTCGGGCGGGGAGAAGGGGAATTTCGTCGTCTTTTCGGGCGGGAGATATCTGTTTCCCGATCTTCGGCTCCGTCACAAAAAAATGTTTCGGGCGTTTGCGCTGAAGCATTTGTTCAAAAGGGCAACCGTCGAGGAGCGCTGGCGGTTCGCCGCGGAATTGTTAAAAGCGGAAGTGACGGACGGCAAGCTGTTCGATATTCCGTTATCGTAAAAAACGACAGGCGCAGGCGGTTCGGTTTCCCGTCGGCTTAAAAAGCCTTTCAATATTCTTTTATCGTTAAAAAACGGAAGCGGGGAAATGCGCTTCCGTTTTTCTTTGGAGCTTTAGCGAAAATAAACCCCCAGTTCTACTGGGGGAAGAAAAAACACTT
>UQHL01000040.1 GCA_900540805.1 uncultured Eubacteriales bacterium | reverse complement strand
ATCGGTTAACCTTTCTCGAACCACGCGACTATCGCGTGGTTTTTCTTTATATCAACAACGGCGGCGGACGAAAATTCGTCCGCCGTCTTTTTATATCGCCTATTCCTTGTCCGTATAGTCGCACAGCACGTCGGACAGCCGCGCCAGACGTTCGGGCGAAAGAGTTTCGCCGCGCGCCTTCTCTTCTACACCCGCCTTAAAGAGCACCTCTTTCGCCGTTTCGCGGGAAAACCCGAAAACGTTTACAAGGTTATTTTCCAGCGTCTTTCGCCTGCTTAAAAACGCGCACCGCACCGCCGCGCGGTACATTTTTTCGCTTCTGACGGGCAGGCGGCCGCGCTCGAAAGTAATCTTCACCACGGCGGAATCCACGTTCGGCCGCGGATAAAACAAATTTCTCGACACCCGTTTGACGATTTTCGCGCTGCCCTTTAAGGCAATCGCCGCCGTAATCGAGCCGTATTCGGGCGTGCCCTCGCGGGCGCAGAACCGCTCGGCCACCTCCTCCTGCACCATAATCGACAGGCTTTCGACTTTTTCGCTCTCCTCCAACAGCTTCGTAACGAGCGGCGTCGTGATATAGTAAGGCAGATTGGCCACCACCGCGTACCGCCCGATCTCCCCTTCAAACGCCTTCAAATCCAGCTTATTGAAATCCCGAAAAATCACCTCGACGTTATCGCAGCCCGCCAGCGTTTCCGCAAGCACGGGCTTAAGCTCGGCGTCGATATCGAAGGCATACACCTTTTTCGCCGTTTCGGAAAGCGCGCGCGTCAGCGTACCCGCGCCGCACCCGATTTCCACCACGGTGTCCTCGCCCGAAATCCCCGACGCCGCGACAATCGATTTCAGCAGATTGGAATCGGAAATAAAATTCTGTCCGAATTGTTTTTTGAAGCGGAAGCCGTGTTTGACGAGCACCGCGCGCAGATCTTCCATATTCCTTCCTTTTTCCGATTATTTCCGCATTTTCGTCGCGCCGACGTATTCCGCCACCAGATAAAAGTTTCCGAGGTCTTTTTCGTCCAGCCCCCGAAAGGCGACCAGCTCGTCGTAGAGCCTTTCCGTTTTTTCCGCGCAAAACTCTCCCGTGGAACGCTCGACGCCCTCGACGAGAAAATACCCCGTTTCCAGCTCCACGCCGATAAAAATATCCGTCTCTTTGTCCTTCAGCATAAACGCGACGGGCCGCGGCGCCTTTCCCTCGGGCAGCTTTTCTTTGAAGCATTCGTTGCGCAGCACATTATCGCGCACGACGCCGAGCTCCCTTTCCCCTGAAAGGGACGACACGGGATAACGCGCCCGAAGATACGCGGCAAGCTCCTCTCCGCTTCGGCGGTTGGGGGACAGCCGCCCGCGACAGGCTTCGAAGATTTCCTTCCATTCGGCGATATCCGCCGCCGTGGCTTTATGCGTCAGCATTTTTCTCCTTTTCGTCTCAGGAATCGGTGATATATTTTCTCACGTACAACGGCACGCCCACGCCCTCCGCAAGGCGTTTGCAGGCCGCCACCTCTTCCTCGCCGATGCAATCGACCACGGAAAAACGGCAGTTCACGCCGTTGCGCTTACACAGCCGCGCAAACTCGATCATCGCTGCAAACCCGTTTTCCCCGAACATGGAGCGGCAGATCGGCTGATATTTCTCCGCGCTGGATGCGTTGAGGGAAACGTTTACGAGATCGATCCTGCCCTTCAGCTCGGGCACGATGTCCCGCTTGTTGATGAGGTTTCCCTGTCCGTTGGTATTCAGACGGGTCGGCAGGCCCTGCGCATGCACCCAATCCGCAACCGCGGCAAGCTCCGCCATTTTATACGTCGGCTCGCCGAAGCCGCAGAACACCGCCTCCTTAAACCTTTTGATGTCTCCCAGCCCGCCGATCGCGGCGATTACCTTTTCCGCCGTGGGGTCTCCGTGGCGCAGCCAGAGATAATTGCCGTAATAGCTCGCCCGCTCGTTGCGCACGCAAAACGAACAGCCGTTGGAGCATTTGTTCGTAAGGTTGATATAGAGATTTCCGTCGAGGACATAGACGTACGTGTCCTTGCGCCCGTCGGCGTTGTTCTTATCCCTGCCCCCGCCGTTTTTGTTTTTATCGCGCTCGACGAAAGTATTTTTCCTAACCCGGCTATCCTTTTGCGGCGGATTTTTCCCGCCGCGGGGCTCGCGGTTTTCGCGCATTTCTCTCGGTGTTCTGTTTTCGTGCGTTTCGCGGTTTTCCCGCGCTTCTCTTATCTCGCGGTTTTCCCGTCTCTCCCGCGGCTCTCTGTTTTCTCTGTTTTCGCGCGTTTCGCGGCCCGCCGCGGCGTTTTTGCCTGCGCTTCCGCCGCCCGTCGGGCGAAATTCGTTGTTTTTTCCGTTTTTCATAACTCTTCTGTTTTCAGCCTGAAAAACAGCCGTTTCGCGTTTTGCGAAATTTGCTTTTCAAGCGCCTCCTTTTTTTCTTCGCGGAGAACCGCTAAATTTTCCAGCACGCGGACGACGTTTTTCGGCTCGTTGGGAAAACTGCCGCGCAAAGGCTCGGGCGTCAGATAGGGGCTGTCCGTCTCCGTCAGAATACGGTCGGCAGGGGTGCGCCGAACGCTTTCCTGCACCTTTTTCGCGCCTTTATAGGTGGACGTGCCGCCGAAAGAAAAATAAAACCCCAGCGCCGCGAATTCCCGCAGCATTTCTGCCGAATAGGAATAGCAGTGCAGCAATCCCCCCCGTTTCAGCAATTCCGCGTTGTCCTTAAGCAGCTCCAGCGTATCCGCCGCCGCGTCGCGGCTGTGCACGACGACGGGCAGCCCCGCCTCGTCCGCAAGTTTCAGCTGCGCGGAGAATATCTCCTTTTGAAGCTCGCGGGCGGGATTGTCGGGATAATGATAATCCAGCCCGATCTCGCCCACGGCCACGCATTTGGGGTGCGCCGTCAGCGCTTTGATTTTCCCGAGGTCGCCCTCTCGGTATTTTTTCAGTTCCTGCGGCTGAAATCCCGCGCAGAAATACACGTCCTCGTATTTTTCGGCAAGTCCGGCCGCCGCCGCGGAGGACGGGAGATCGAACCCCGAACAAACACAGGCCGTCACGCCCGCTTCCCGCGCCCTTGAAAGCACGGCGGACAGGCCGCCCGCCCGTTGATATTCGCCGCCCGTCAGGTGGCAATGCACGTCGATCGACATCTTTCTCCCCCGTCAGCGGATTGCCGCACCGCTCTTTAAGCCGTCCTTGTCGGACACCACCAGCGACAGCGTGCCGTCCTCGTCCTCCGCGGCCAAAATCATGCCCTCGGAGAGTATCCCGCACAGCTTTACGGGCTTGAGATTGGTGACGAACACCACCTTTTTGCCCACCATTTCCTCGGGCGTATAATGCTTTGCAATCCCCGACACCACCGAACGGATTTCGTTTCCGAACTTCACCGTTTCGTGCAGCAGCTTGGAAGACTTGGGCACCTTTTCGCAGGCGACGATTTCCCCCACCTGAAGTCGCACTTTGGCAAAATCGTCGATTGAAATTTCGGTAGTCTCTTCCCCGCCTGCCCCTGCCGCAGGTTCTTCGCTCTTGGACGCGGCCGCAGACGCGCCCGAGCCGCCCGCGAAAGCGCCGGCCTTCCCCTCCGTCGGATTTCCCGCGGAAGCCGCAGTCGCCGCAGCGGTCGGATTTCCTGCGGAAGCGGCCGCCTTTTGCGCCTCGCAGATCTTTTCGATCTCCGGCTCCAGCGCCTTGAAGTCTATGCGGGCAAACAGGGCGGGCGCGGGCGTGACGGAGACGGTTTGCGAAAGTCCGAACCTTCCGCACTCGTCTAAACTTCTTTCGCGGCCGTTAAACGCCGCGAGGATTTTCGCGGAAGTTGCGGACATAAAGCTGTCCAGCAGGGAAGCGCCGATCTGAATGGCCTCGGACAGATTGTAAAGCACGTCGTTCAGGCGGGCTTTTTTGCTCTCGTCCTTCGCAAGCGCCCAGGGCATGGTTTCGTCTATATACTTATTGGCGCGGCGAAAGAGGGTAAATATTTCCGTAATCGCGTCCGCGATATGGAGGGAATCCGCCTTCGCGCGCACCTTCGCGGCGGCGCCCGCCACCGTCTCCTTAAACTCGGCGTCGGGGGCCTCCTCGGCCGCAAGTCCCTTTTCGACGGCGCCCCCGAAGTATTTGACGATCATGGCCACCGTGCGGGAAACGAGGTTGCCCAAAACGTTGGCCAGCTCGGAATTATACCGTTCGGCGACCAGCTCCCAGGAAATCTGCCCGTCGTTGTCGAAGGGCATTTCGTGAAGCACGAAAAAACGCACCGCATCCACGCCGAACAGACGGGCGAGGTCGTCCGCGTAAATGACGTTGCCTTTGGATTTGGACATTTTTCCCTCCCCCTGCAAAAGCCAGGGATGGCCGAAAATTTGTTTCGGGAGGGGTTCGCCCAGCGCCATGAGGAAAATGGGCCAATAAATCGTATGAAAGCGAATGATGTCCTTGCCGATCAGATGCAGGTCGGCGGGCCAATATTTTTTATACAATTCCCCGCTTACGCCGTCCGCATCGTATCCCAGCCCCGTGATATAGTTGCTTAAAGCGTCCAGCCAGACGTAAACGACGTGTTTTTTGTCGAACTCGACGGGAATCCCCCAGGTAAAAGAGGTGCGCGACACGCACAGGTCCTGCAGCCCCTTCAAAAGAAAATTGTTCATCATTTCGTTTTTGCGCGAAACGGGCTGAATAAATTCGGGGTGCGCGTTGATGTGTTCGATCAGCCGGTCGGCGTATTTCCCCATTTTGAAGAAATACGCTTCCTCTTTGGCGGGCCTCACTTCCCTGCCGCAGTCGGGGCACTTGCCGTCCGTCAGCTGGCTTTCCGTCCAGAAGGATTCGCACGGGGTGCAGTACATTCCCTCGTAATACCCTTTATAAATGTCCCCTTGGTCGTAAAACTTTTTGAAAATCTTCGCCACCTGGGCTTCGTGCGCCTCGTCCGTGGTGCGGATAAACTTGTCGTAGGACGTATCCATGAGATCCCAGATTCCCCTGATCTCCCCCGCCACCTTATCGACATACTGCTTGGGCGTAACGCCCGCCGCCTTCGCCTTGTCCTCTATCTTCTGGCCGTGTTCGTCCGTACCCGTCTGAAAGAACACGTCGTAGCCCTCTTTGCGCTTAAACCGCGCGATCGCGTCCGCCAGAACGGCCTCGTAGGTGTTGCCGATATGAGGTTTGCCCGAGGTGTAAGCGATCGCCGTCGTAATATAATAAGGTTTTTTCGTCGCGTTTTCCATGTCTTTCGCACTCTCCTTTTCGAGGGAACTCGTTATACAGAATTTATTATACACCATTCGCGGCGAAATGTAAAATACTTTTGCGGCGTTTTATCGAATACTGCGGACAACCGCCCGCATATAATAGCGTATGAACGCTGTTTTTGCCGCCATCTTCATACTTTCCGCCGCGGTTCTTCTGGTCGTGGATCCGTCGGGCTTTCTCCCCGCACTCCTCGACGGCGCGACGCGGAGCGCCACCTTAAGCCTCTCTCTGCTGGCGACCTACGCCGCCTGGCTGGGGCTGATGAAGCTGTGGGAGGAGAGCGGGGTCGCGCGCGGAATCTCGAAGCTATTAAAGCCGCTTTGCCGCAAGCTGTTCAAAACGGAGGACGAAGAGGCGCTTTCCGCGATCGGAATGAACCTCTCGGCCAACCTTCTGGGGATCGGCGGGGCCGCCACTCCCTACGGCATACGCGCCGCCACACTGCTGGATAAAAGCAAAAACGCGCGGTATTCCTCCTCCATGCTCTTCGTCATCAACGCCACCTCTCTCCAGCTCATCCCCACGTCGGTGGTCGCATTCCGTATCGCCGCGGGAAGCGCCTCCGCCGCGGACATCATTCTTCCCACCATGCTCGCCACGGCGTTTTCCTCCGTGCTCGGGGTACTTCTCGTCAAGCTGTTCATCCCTGCGGGGAAGCGAAAGGAAAAGAAAAAAAGCCTCGCGGCAACGCGGCTCAAAAAAGCAAAAACACAGGGGGCAGGGCAGAGACCATGAAGTTTTTCAGCTTGATTATCCCCCTTATTTTCCTCGCCACCTTCCTCTTTGCCGTATTCAAAAAGGTGCGCGTTTACGACAGCTTCACCGAAGGCGTCAAGGGCGCGATTCCGCTCGTCATGTCGGTATTTCCCTACATCGCCGCGGTAATGATGCTGACCAAGCTGTTTGAAGTGAGCGGACTCGAAGCAAAGCTGGTGCAGCTTCTCGCCCCACTGCTTCGCGGCTTGGGAATCCCCGAAGAAATCGCGCGGCTGGTGCTGATCAAGCCCCTCTCGGGCAACGGTTCCACGGCGGTGTTGTCGGACATCCTCGCCCGCTACGGCGCGGACAGCTACGCCGCGCGTTGCGCCTGCGTCGCCTACGGCTCGTCGGAAACAGTGTTCTATATCGGCGCCGTCTATTTTTCCGAAGTCAAACAAAAAAAGTTTACCGCCGCCCTCGTCATCTCTCTCTTTTCCTACTTCGCCTCCGTCGTGCTCTGCTGTTTTCTGTGTAAAATCATGTAAGCCTTTTATACGCACGGAAAAAAGCGAACGGGAAAGGCGGGGAAAATAAACCGCCGCCGCGGAATCGTCCCGAATTTTTACTCCCTTCCCTTTTGTTATCGCTTTACAATTTTTTTACATTTTATCAAAGCAAAATTGTGAAAAATATGTGAAAATGTAAATTGTTTTCATTTTTTGCCCATTTTTAATACTTTCAGAAACTTTCAAAAAAATTCGAAAAAACATTTTACTTTTTTGTCGGAATATAGTAGAATATACTTGTAAATCAAATGAAGTGATTCTTCAAGAGATTTACTTGATACAGCTCATCATTTTCCCCCTTATCATATAGGTAGTTCCCTCGAGACCGCAAGGCTTCGGGGGGATTATCCTTTTTAAGGGAAAAACGCAAATCAAAAGTCTCTTTTTTCTTCACAGCGCTGTCGCGCCGCGGGACATAAGCGCCGCGGCGCTTTTATTTTTCAATACAAAAGCTCGGGCAAAGCGTCCGTATCGAAATGGTCGCGTATATCCCGATTGCTCACGATACAGTCGATATCGCGCACACTGCACAGACGAAAGGCCGATTGTTTTTCAAACTTGGCGCCGTCGCACAAAAAAACCTTTTTTGACGCATTCTTCATCATGCACAGCCGCAAGACGTTTTCCTCCTCAAAGCAGTCGGAAATCACGCCGTCCCGCCCCGCCGACTGCGCGGAAAAAAAGGCGATGTCCGCATGAATCCCCGCAATCATCTCCGCCGCGAAATGCCCGATCAGCACCGAACGGTTGACAGGCGAAACGATTCCGCCCGTCGAATACGCCGTCACATTGTTTTTCGAAAGCAGCGAAAGAGTGTCGATCCCGTTCGTCACCACTTTAAGATTATCAAATTCCGACAGGTATTCCGCGATAAAAAACGCGGATGTGGAGCCGTCGAGAAACACCATGTCGCCGTTTTTGATCAGTTTGATCGCCGTCAGGGCGATTTTTTTCTTTTCCAGGCTGTTCTGGTGCGCGCGGAAGGTAAAGCTGGGCAAAAAATTATTGCCGTCGTTTATCTCCGCGCCGCCGTGCGTGCGCGTCACCAGCCCTTTCTTTTCCAGCTCCGTCAGCCGCCGCCGCACCGTCGAAGCGCTCAGATACAGCTTCGCCGCAAGCTCGCTGACTTCCGCGTATTTTCTCTCCTGCAAAAAACCGAGAATTTCTTCCTCTTTGTTTTCTTTCATAATTCCCGCCCGTTTTCGCCAAAATGAGCAATTATTTTTGGCCGACTATCAATTTTATGCGCAAAACCCCGAAAGCAGTCTCCGTGCTTTGCTTATTTGCTTATGATTATTATAATACAAATATATGCTGGAGTCAAGCGGAGGCAGAAAGATGTTTTTCAAAATTTGCGTTCAGTTTATCGGATTTATCGGCGCGGCGTTCGGGTTTATCGCCTATCAGAACAACAATCATAAAAAAATTATGCTCTTCAAGACGGCGAGCGAGCTGACGTTTGCGCTTCAGTTTGTCCTGCTGCGCGCCTATACGGGCGTGGCGATGAATCTCATCGGCTGCGCGCGCAATCTCGTATTTGCCGACCGCGTCAAAAAAGGAAAATCCACTGCCGCGGGGATCGCGGTCTTTTCTTTGATGATGGCCGCGGCGGGCGCGCTGACCTGGGTAGGGCCTGTCAGTCTGCTGGCCATTTTGGGAAAAATCGCCTCGACGTTGGCCTACGGCATGAAGAGACCCAAGCTCGTGCGGCTGCTCACTCTGCCCTCCAGCGCGCTGTGGATCGTTTACGACGCAATCTGCCTGTCGGCGGCAGGCGTGCTCACCGAGATCTTTACCGTCGCTTCCATCACGATTGCGGAAATACGGTTCCGCAAAAAAAAGGCCGAAAAAGAGAGCGCGAAAAAGTTTCCCGACGGGGACGAAAGCGGGGAGAAGTTTTCCCGCGCCGCCGAAAGCACTGCAATGCCTTTCCGCGAGGAAAAGGCCGCGGACGAAACGCCCCCTTCCGTATAAAAACCAAACGAAAAAATCGCCGCGCGAGCGGTTTCCGTAAACGAAAAAAGGAACGGCAGAATTGCCGTTCCTTTTTTATTGACGATATCCGATTATTTCGCGCAGTTTTCTTTAAGGACTTCGAGGTTTTCGCGGATTTCCTTGGGAAGCTTATCGCCGAAATTGTCGTCGTAATACTTCTCGATCTCCTCTGCCTCCGCGCCCCAGCGCGCCTTATCGACATAGAGCAGCTTGTCGAGGGTTTCGGGGGTAACGTCGGCGCCCTTGATATTGATATCTTTCGCATAGGGCACATAGCCGATCGCGGTCTCCTGCGCCTCTACTTTGCCCTCGCAGCGGTCGAGAATCCAGTCGAGCACTCTCATGTTGTCGCCGAACCCGGGCCACATAAAGTCGCCGTTTTCGTCCTGACGGAACCAGTTGACGTTGAAGATCTTGGGCTGTTTTTCCGCGGGAACCTTAGCGCCCATATCGATCCAATGCTGGAAGTACTGATCCACCGAATAGCCCATGAAGGGTTTCATGGCCATGGGATCGTGACGGAGCACGCCGACCGCGCCGGTCGCGGCGGCAGTCGTTTCGGAGGACATAATCGTCCCGACGAAGGTGCCGTGGTTCCAGTCTCTGGACTGATATACAAGCGGGGTGGTCGTCGCCCGTCTGCCGCCGAAGATGATCGCGGACAGGGGAACGCCCTTCTTGGAATCGAATTCGGGCGAGATGCAGGGGCAGTTGACGGCGGGCGCGGTGAAACGGGAATTGGGGTGCGCCGCGGGATGCTTGCCGTCCGCGTTGGTTTCGGGCGTCCATTCGTTGCCCTTCCAATCGATGAGGCGCTTGGGCGCCTCTTTCGTCAGCTTCTCCCACCAAACGGTGTTGGTTTCGGGATCGTAAGCGACGTTGGTGAAGATGGTCCCCTTCTTGGTCGCCGCCAAAGCGTTGGGGTTGGAGTGTTCGTTGGTGCCGGGCGCGACGCCGAAGAACCCGTTTTCGGGATTGGCCGCCCAAAGCCTGCCGTCCTCGCCCACGCGGATCCACGCGATGTCGTCACCGACCGTCTGGATTTCATAGCCCGCGTCGAGGTATTCCTGAGGAGGAATCAGCATGGCGAGGTTGGTCTTTCCGCAGGCGGAAGGGAAAGCCGCCGCGATGTATTTGATTTCTTTGTCCTGGGGACGCTTGCAGCCGAGGATGAGCATATGCTCGGCCATCCAGCCCTCTTCCTTGCCCAGGTGCGTGGCGATACGGAGCGCAAAGCACTTTTTGCCCAGAAGCACGTTTCCGCCGTAAGCGGAGTTGACCGACACGATCGTGTTGTCTTCGGGGAAATGCATGATGTATCTCTTTTCGGGATCGACGTCGCACTTGCAGTGGAAGCCCTTGACGAAATCGCCGTTTTCACCCAGCTGTTCGAGGCAGGCGGTGCCGACCCTCGTCATGATTTCCATGTTGAGAACGACGTAAATGGAGTCGGTGACTTCAATGCCTATTTTGGAGAACGGAGACCCGATCACGCCCATGGAATAGGGAATGACGTACATCGTTCTGCCCTTCATCTTGCCGCGGGCGATCTCCTCGACCATCTTATAAGCTTTATCGGGCGCCATCCATTTGACGATGGAATGAGGCATCGCGTCCTCTTCTTTCCGCGAGCAGATAAACGTTCTGTCCTCTACGCGGGCGACGTCGTTTTCCGCGGTTCTGTGCAGATAGCAATCGGGCAGAAGCTCCTCGTTGAGCTTGAGGATTTCTCCGGAAGCCACGGCCTCCGCGCGCAGAGCGTCTCTCTGCGCCTCGCTGCCGTCGATCCAGACGATTTTGTCCGGCTGAGCAAACGCCGCGCTGTCTTCAACAAACTTCAAAACCTTTTTGTTGTTGGTCATCATATCGGTTATCTCCTTAAAAGTTAATTTTGCCAAATGCTTGATTTGTCTTAAAAAGCGGTTTCAATCGGGGCCGAGGAGAGAGCTTTCAAGGCTTTTCCGCCCTGTTTTTCCGCGTTTTTCCTACCTTGTGAAAACTGATGTTATTTTCTAACATTTCACGTTTTCCTGCTGAAGCCCTTTTTCTACCGATTATAAGTATAACACAAAACATTTTGTTTGTAAACCGTTTTGGGATAAATTTTACGTAAAATATTTTTCACCTTATTCTCAAGCGTTTGTCTCAAAAAGGCAGGGGCAGGGACGCGACGAAAAAATATTTGGAAAAATGAGGAAAAAAGTTGGCAGAGTCCGCTTGTATTTTTTGAAAACGGTGGTAAACTAATGACACGGGAAAAGGAGGGACGGCAAAATGGACAAGTACATAGACAACAAGCTGGCCGAAGAAATGGACCTCATCGTGCTTACCAATGATTCCCACGTCAAGCAGGGGTTACCGAAGGGAAGCGTCGGGACACTGATCGACTCCTATACCGGCCACGACCGTCCCCTTTACGGCGATTTCGAGTACGGAAACGGCAGGCATCGGGAAACGGCGCTGGGACTGCACGACTTTCGGGTGCTCAATCCGAAAAGCGCCTATGATATCGGCGTCATCGCGTCTTATCTGCGCGGCCGAAAAGCCATCTGAAATCATAACCACCAGTAAACTGGTGGTTTGCATAACCCCTAAAAGGGGATAATAC
>UQHL01000039.1 GCA_900540805.1 uncultured Eubacteriales bacterium | reverse complement strand
ATCGGTTAACCTTTCTCGAACCACGCGACTATCGCGTGGTTTTTCTTTATATCAATAAAGGGAAGGGAGAGCCATGGCTCCCCCTTCCCTTTTGTTATGTTCTTTCCCGCTTAAAGTATCTTTGTTTCTCCCACGTTCAGACGACGCACCCGCCCGCCGAGTTCGCCCTGCAAAACGCCGAAAACCGCGTCGCCTACGCCGCAGGCGAAATAAAAGTCCGCTTTTGTAAATTTTCCCAGCTCGAAAGCGAAATTGCGCACCCATTCGCGAGAAAACAAAGGTTTCCCTTTCTTGTCCGTCAGCTCCAGCGCGCCCACCACGGCCGAAACGGGCCGCGAAAAGGTTTTTTCCGCGCGCTCCACCATCTGCCGCAGGCCCGCGTGCGCCCCGCCCACAAAAAGCACCGACGCGCCCCCTTCCGTCACCAGCAACGCCTGCTCGTGAGCGAACGTGTCGGGCACAAAATATTTGTCACCGTCCGCAAAATACCGTGTGTCCGTCGCCGCGCGCTTATCGGGCTTGAAATTGGAGAGCAAAGCGAGTTCGTCGTCGATCTTCAAAAAGCTTTTCGTAAACAAAACCCCTTCCCGCGACACCTTTTTCGGCACCGACACCGTCTTGTAATTCCAGCGCGATTTTTTGAAATAATGCGCCTCAAACGCGGACTCCCGCGCATAGAGTTTTGCGCCGACCAATCGGGGCCTGAGGGCAAGCAGCCCCCCGCCCGCGCCGAGGTGGCCGTGCGAAAGAATTGCCGCGTCCGCGGTTTCGGGCGCAATCTCCAACGCGGCGAGGTTGCCCGCCGCCGTCTTATCCCCGAAATCGAACATGCAGTTGTGCTCCGCGGTGGAGATAAACAGCCCGAGAGCGTGTTCCTTTTTCAAAGCGGGAGCCTCGCCGTATTTGCCCGCAAAAACCGTGATTTCCATACGCCGTCCCTTATTTATCCAACAAAAAGCCCCGCGCCTTCAAGGCGTATTCGATCCCGTCGAGAAGCTCCTCGCGCGCCGCCGTGACGGTGTGATAATGATACCCTTCCGTCACCACCATCAGCGGACGGCTTTTGCCGCCCTCGATGCTCCGCACAAACTCCGCCGCCTGTACGCGGTTGGATATATTCAGCTCCGCCTCGATACGGCCGTAAACTCTGTGATTGACGAAAACGTTTTTTACCGTTCCGCCGCCGTTTACGATAATTTCCAGCTCTTCCGCAAGCTCCTTTTCGGAGTGATACACCTTAAATACCCGCGCCGCCAGCCGTTTGGACGCCAAAATGTACCCGCGATTGGTCGAAACGATCGGCGCGCCCTCCGCCCGCAGAACCGCGATATCCTGCACGATCACCTGCCGCGAAACGCCGAAACGGTCGCCCAGCGCCCCCGCGCTCTGCGGCTCGTCCGTAGAACCGATCGCCGCAAGAATACGTTCCCGACGCTTTTCCCGCGCCATGTTGCCGACATTGTCCGTCATTTTTCCTCCCCCGTCCCCGCTTTTTTATTCTATCGGGTGCAGATTTTTCAAAGATATGTCTAAAATGGGCGCCGAATGGGTCAGCGCGCCGCTGGAGATATAGTCCACCCCGAGCTTTATCAATCGGGAAATGTTTTCGCGAGTAACGTTTCCCGAACACTCCGTTTCCGCGCGCCCCTTGGCCATTTTCACGGCCTCGGCCATATTTTCGGGGGACATATTGTCCAGCATAACGATATCCGCGCCCGCGTCCAGCGCCTCTTTCAGCTGCTCCGGCGTCTCCACTTCGATCTCAATTTTTCTGACGAAAGGCGCGTACGCCTTCGCCGCCTTTACCGCCGCCGCCACGCCGCCCGCCGCGCCGATATGGTTATCCTTGAGCAAAACGCCGTCCGACAGATTGTAGCGGTGATTGTTGCCGCCGCCCACGCGCACCGCGTACTTTTCAAATACGCGCATGTTTGGCGTGGTTTTGCGCGTGTCGAGAAGTTTGGTTTCGCTCCCCTCGAGAAGCTTCGCCACGGCGCGCGTGTAGGTGGCTACGCCGCTCATGCGCTGGAGATAATTCAGCGCGACCCGCTCACCCGAAAGCAGCACGCGGATATCTCCCGTCACTTCCGCTAAAAGCTGACCTTTTTTCACCTCGTCGCCGTCGCGGACAAAAAATTCCGCCGTCGTATTTTCGTCCAACAGCTCAAACGTCCTCAAAAACACCCCGAGGCCGCAGATAACGCCGTCCTGCTTGCAAAGAAGCTGTACCTTGCCTTTTTTATAGTCGGGCATAACCGCGTTGGTCGAAACGTCCTCGCTGGTGATGTCCTCCTCCAATGCCATTCTGATCAATTTATCCGCCTGAAGCTTTTGCGTGATGGGATTCATTGTTTCCTTTGCTCCTTTTCTTTTTCTATCTCGCTTAAAACCGATTTCTTATATCTCTCGGCCAAGCCTTTTTTATCCTGATATTCGCGCTCGTCAAAGCCCTGTACCGTCCTTTTTTTCACGTCGTCCGAAAGAGGCTCGTAGGTATTGGCGATACGCAGCGCGGCACGTTTGGCAAATACCAGGCTCTCCAGCAGAGAATTGGAGGCGAGACGATTTTTGCCGTGCACGCCGTTGCAGCAGGTCTCCCCCACCGCGAACAGGCGGGACATGCTGGTTTTTCCCTCGAGGTCGCTTTTGACGCCGCCCATAAAATAATGCTGGCCGGGGACGACGGGAATGGGCGCGTTAAACACGTCGTACCCCTCCTCCGCACAGCGGCGGACGATCGCGGGGAAATGCGCCCTTACGATATCGGGGGAAATGGTGCGCAGGTCGAGCAAAACGTGGTCGGCGCCGTCTTTTTCCATCTGGGCGTAAATCGCCGCCGCCACCACGTCGCGGGGCTGCAATTCGTCGGTAAAGCGCTGCCCGTCCGCGCCGAGCAGCACCGCGCCTTCGCCGCGCACGGATTCGGAGATGAGAAAACGCCTGCCCCGTTTTTTTGTATAGAGCGTGGTGGGGTGGATTTGGATATAATCGACGTTTTCCACTTCGATGCCGTGCTTTAAGCACACCGCCACGCCGTCGCCCGTCAGATTGCGATAATTGGTGGAAAAGCGGAACAGTCCGCCCACGCCGCCCGTCGCAAGGATCACGTAATCGGCGGACACCGCCTTGATCTCCCCCGTTTCTTCGTCGCGGAGCACCGCTCCCGCGCAGACGTTTTCCCGTTCGTCGCAGAGCAGATCGATCAGCGCGGTATAGGGCCGAATATGTACGTTTTTCAGTTTTTTCGCCTGCGCATAGAGACGGGAGGTAATCTCCCTGCCCGTGCAGTCCTCGTGGTACATGATGCGTTTCGCGCGGTGGCCGCCCTCGCGGGTATAGAGGAAATTGCCTTCTTTATCCGTCGAAAAACGCACCCCTGCGCACAGAAGGTCGGAGATCGTTTCGCGCGAGGAACGCAGCATGCACTCGACCGTGTCGCGGTTATTTTCGTAATGCCCCGCCCGCAGCGTGTCCTCGAAAAAAATATCGTGGTCGCCGTCCCATTTGAGGACGCAGATTCCGCCCTGCGCGAGGTACGAATCGCTGTGCTTCGGGCTTTCCTTCGAGATGAGAAGGATATCCTTGTCCCGCGGCAGAAACAGTGCCGCGTTGAGCCCCGCTACGCCCGCGCCCGCGATGATGATATCGTATTTTTCTTTCAGCTGCAACATACCGTTTTCTTCCATGAGTTTGTTCTATAATACTATACGCTTTTTCTTGACAGCTGTCAAGACATTTGTCTATTTTTTCTGCGCGCGGGGCGGAAATATTTACGATTTATTCATAGGGCCATCTGCTTAACGCTCTTCAATCGAAAAATTCCCGCGCCCGTAAAAATTTATCTTGGGGCACTTTCGAAAATGTTTATTGTCCGTATGAAGCTATCTCAAACGCCCGACTATCCGAAAAACGTCCGTAGCTTTTCCCGTATGCCGCTATCCTGCGTCCGAACGCCCGAAAACGTTTGAAATTTTTTCTTGCCTGTGCTATAATGAGGGGAAATATTTTACGGGAGGATATTCATGAAAATTTATCTGATCGGCACCAACACGATTTCTTTTGCAAACGATATAGATTTTTCCGACCTGAAAGCATTCGGCGAGCTTCATCTTTTTCCCTGTCTGTCGGCTGACGAGGTGATCGAAAGCTGCGCCGACGCGGATATTCTGCTCGTCAATAAAACAGACCTGTCCGCGCACGTCATCGCCGCCCTGCCCCGTTTGAAATATATCGGTTTATATTCCACGGGCTTCAATAACGTCGATCTTTCCGCCTGCCGCGCACGCGGGATCGTCGTCTCCAACACGCCCGATTATTCCACCGAGGCGGTGGCCCAGCATACCGCCGCCCTATTACTGGCGGGCGCGGGAAGTCTTTTGGGCTACACGGCCTCCGTCGCGCGCGGGGATTGGCAAAAATGCGCCGCATTTTCCTATTATGATTACCCCATGGTTGAGGTGAGCGGTAAAACGCTGGGTATTTTCGGGTTCGGCAACATCGGAAAAAGAGCGGCGGAAATCGGCGCGGCGCTGGGCATGCGGATTTTGGTGCATACCCGCACGAAACGGGAAATGCCTTACGAATACGTCGAAAGGGAGGAATTATTTGCCCGCGCGGACTTTCTCTCCCTGCATTGCCCGCAAGGCCCCGACACGCTGCACATCGTCAACGGCGAGACGCTGTCGCTGATGAAGCCGACGGCCATACTCATCAACACCGCCCGCGGCGGGCTGATAGACGAAAACGCGCTCGCGGACGCGCTGAACGGCGGCAGGCTGGCGGGCGCCTATCTCGACGTGCTTTCCGAAGAACCCGTCCGCCCCGAAAATCCCCTTTTGCGTGCGAAAAACTGCCATATCACGCCCCACGTCGCCTGGCAGCCCCGCGAAACGCGCCTTCGACTCCACCGCCGCGTGGCAGAACATCTCGCCGCCTTTCTGGAAGGCCGACCTTACGACACCGTAACCGATTAAACCGTTTTTTCAGGCCGTACAGCGCTACAAAAATATAAGGGCCGCGTTTTCGTTACTCGGCCCTTATATTTTTACGCCTCAAATTCTTTTGAGTATCTCGTCTCTTTTCGCGGCGTATTCCTCCTCTTCCAACAATCCCTGCCGCTTCAATTCGGACAAGGCCTCCAACGCCTTATACACGTCTTCCGAAGGACGCGCTTCCGCGTTTAAGTCCCCGCCGTCGGCTATTGCCGTTTCGGAACCTGAAGCGAAATTTTCCCGTCGATAGGGATTACGCCGCCTTTGCGATTGAGCGGAAACAAAAGCGCCCCGCTCGGGAGACTTCACCGACGCCGCCAAAACGACTACCGCCGCATAGCGGAAAATATTAAATAAAAAATCGCTTAAAAAGAAATAGTTGTTACGCACGGCCGTCAACACGAAAATCAGCAGCCACTCGCTCACGGCGACAACGGACGCGGCAAGCAGAGGCGCGCCGCTTTTCAGTTTTCCAAGCGCAATGAGGACGAGAAATACCGCCAACGACGCATGGGAAAGAAATATCGGAAAATCGAAAGAATAGCTGAGAGAATATTTACTGTATAATATTTCCCGCCGATAGACGCAGACGTCACAGAGCATAATCCACGCATCGATAAAGAATGCGATACAGACGGGCGCCACGCTCTTTTTCAAAAAGAACGCGGAAACGACCAGGCTCAACGCGCCCGCAATCCGCAGACAATAAGCGACGAAATGCCATTGATTAAAGAACGCCGACAGGTATGGTATGGATGAGAGATTGTCGGGGAAAAATATCACAGGCCGAACCTGTTTGTCATAAACCAATACGATAACGAACAGCCACACGGCGCAGAACGCCGCCAACAGCCCGAAAATAACGGGCGCTTTAGATTTTTCGGCAATATATGCGCATTCTTTTTTCACCGTTTTTTCAATCCTCCCCCATCAGATATTTTTCAGTATTTCTTCCCGCTTTGCCCTGTATTCTTCGTCGCCGATCAGTCCTTCCGACTTCAGCCGCTCCAACAGTTTCATTCTTTTTACGATGGCTTCGGTTTTATCTTCGACGGCAACAGGCGCCCCCGCGGAGACTCCCCCCATAGGCTTGGCGGGCATGGAAGCGTTTGGACTTATAGGCGCGGGCATCGGCCGTACGGGAGCAGAAGCGTTTGGACTTATAGGCGCGGGCATCGGCCGCGCGGGAGCAGAAACGTTTGACGCCTTGGACGAAGCGTATGTAGGGCGGACGCTCGCGGGAGCAGACGCTGAAGACGGAGCCGTCGGCCGCGCGGGCGGCGCATAAGCGGCCGAATAGGGATTTCGTCCATACTCCGCATAGGGATTGCCCTTTATGTTGGTAGCCGCAAAAAACTGTCCGCGGTTTCCCATCGGCGCGAAACCGTTTCCGACGGTCTCCGCCTGAAGCCGCGCCGCATATTCGGCGGGAGATTCCGTTCCCGCGGCGAGGACAAGAATTGCGATACACTCCAACTGAAAAGCAAAAAATCCCGACAGGTTTACGATTTCATATCTCCCGTTGTCCAGATAGAGGACAAAGGGCAGACCTTCTCCCAAAGTCAGCAGAGTGAAAAAGCCGAGCAAAACCGAGGATACGACGATCGCCGCGGTTTTTGTTTTCACGGCGCCCAGCCCCATCAGCAAAAGGGGCAGGCCCAGCGCGACGTCGATAAAAAACAACAGGAGAAAAGCGCCCGCTTCCTCCGACCAAAGGGAGCCGAACAATATTCTCCAAATGCAACAGACGGCTAAAATTCCGCAGGGTACAACGGAGACGAGGAAGGATTTCTTCGCCAAAATTGGGGCCGCAATCAGCGAAATTAAAAAGAGCAGCCGCAACACCCACGAAGCGATCTCTGCAAACGCCGCAAATACCCACCCGTTTTCCATAAAATATAGAAATCGTCTGAAACCGACTAAAAATATACTTTGCGTCGTTCCGTCAACGCTGACAATATTCAACAAAAGCAAAAACACCGCAACGCCGCCCAAAACGGCCGCCGCAATGTGCGCGCCCGAATTTTTTCTCAATTTCAACACTGCTTTTTTCATCTCCTCACCTCTCATATCTGTTTTTGGCCGTGGCAATATTCGTAATACCAGCACCGATACGGTTCGTCGCACTGCAGCCCCACCGCGACGCACGGTTCCTCTCCCTGTTTTTTGAGCCTTGAAAAGTCCCAGATCTTTCTGTCCGCCGTTTTTTCAAACGTCCGCGCGGCCGACGTTACCTCCTCGATTTTGTACGCATCTTCCCCCTCGCCGCGCAAAATGAGGAAGCATTTTTCCAACGGAACGCCGCTCTTTCGGATGAGAAAGCTCTGAAAGCCCAGATCGACGAGAAATTCCCGCCGCGGCGCTGGCGCGTTTTTCACTTCGTACAGCTCGTACCCCGTGGGTGTCTTTTTCAGGATATCCGCCGCGCAGTAATTTCCGTACCACGAAAACGCCGCCTCGCAAATGACGGGCACGCCCGCCAGCAGACACCGCGCGGTCGTTTCCAGCATTTTTTTATAGTCCAGACGCCCGTCCGCGCGGTAGGCCGTCGTTTCGACGTACTCGCCGAACAACCCCATTGCCTGATCCCCGAACTCGTTCCCCTCGTCGAGCCGCTTTTGCACCGCTTCGGGAATTATCTTTTCCAGCGGCTTATGACTGTCCAGCCACAGCATTTTCGGGCACTGAAGCCCGCGCACAAAATCCGTTTTCGTCACGCCCATCTTTTTCGCTCCTTTGCCCGCCGCCCCTTTATCCCATGAACAGGGCGCGAAAATGTTTGCAAACGCTCCGCGCCAGCACCTTTTCGCTTCTATTATAGCACCTTTTTCCGCCTTCCGCAACCCTAATCTTAAAAATAGGTGAAATTTTTCGTATCGGGGTTGACAATTTGGGAAAAATGTGATACACTGCCCGACGGATACAAAATAAACACTCAAGGAGAATTACAATCATGAATCGTTTACAAGGCAAAACGGCCGTCATCACGGGCGGCAATTCAGGCGTAGGCGCGGCGGCGGCAATTTTGTTCGCAAGCGAAGGCGCAAACGTGGTCATCAGCGCGAGACGGCAGAACGCGCTCGACGAGGTGGCGGAAAAAATCAAGGCCGCGGGCGGAAACGTACTCACCGTGCCCACCGACATTTCCAAGGACGGAGACTGCAAGGCGCTGATGAAAGCCGCGGCAGACAAGTTCGGAAAAATCGATATCCTCATCAACAACGCGGGCGTTTTGGACACGGGTCTGAAAGCGATCGACAAGTATCTGGACGACGACGCCGAAAAGGTGATCGCGATCAACGAAGTGGGAACCATGCAATGCATCAGGGCGGCGCTCGGGCACATGGAAAGCGGCGCCTCCATCGTCAACGTCGCCTCGGTCGCAGGCTACAACGGAGGCGGCGGCGCGGTTTACGTCGCGTCCAAAGCGGCCATCATCGGCATCACCAAGCACACCGCCATGCTTCTGGCCGATAAATATATCCGCTGCAACGCGGTCTGCCCCGGAAACATCGTTACGCCCATGACGATGGGACTCAATCCCGCTCAGCTGGATATGAACATGATGGGCGCCATGAATAAGCACGGCGACCTGTCTTTGAAGTCCTGTCAGGCCGAGGACGTCGCCAATATTCTGCTCTTCCTCGCCTCCGACGAGTCCAAAGCCCTCACGGGACAAATCATGGTGAGCGATTTCGGCGTAAACCTTTAATTTCGTAAAAACGACGAACCCCTCCCCGCATATTTTTGCGGGGAGGGGATTTTTATTGACGGTCTTTCTGTTAAAGATCCTGCTTCTCAAAATTCTTTTCCGACTTCTTTAACGTGATAACGGTCAGCGCAACAAACGCCGCCAGTCCCAAAAACAGCGTGACGAGCTTTGCCGTAAGGTGCTGCGGGTCGGGCGTATCCAGGACGTCCCGTACAAACGGAAGGGCGTGCGCACAGGTTTCTGCGGCCACCATGTATGCGGCTATCGCGATGCTTGCGATTCCGAACGCTTTTCCCACCTTGACGAGATTTTTGAAATACAGCCCGAAAAATACGGCGTTAAACAGCCCCAGCATGGGCAGAGACAGCCCCAAAAGCGAAAGATTGGCGTCCATGCCCACGAGATTTTTTTGCTTGAGCGCGCTCTGTGACACGGCGACGAACAGGCCGACCAGCAACATCTGCGCGGCTTCCAACAATAGAGCGACGAGAATTCTCGCGCGCACGACGTCCCGTTTTTCCACGGGCAGGGCGACCGTATATTCGAGGTCCTTGTTTTCCCGCCCCGAAAGGCAGAGAAAAAATATCCCCAGCCCCGTATAGAAAAAGGTGACGTAGTAGGGATAATTGGGAACCAACACCAGCGCCGAAAGCGCCAAAAACAGCCAATTGGTCGGATGCAGAACGAGGGAGATTTCCTTTTTAAGCAATTCTTTCATTTATTCGTCCTCCCCTTCCCGCCCCTCACGGTCGAGATGTACCATAATCGTCTCCAGATCGGCGTGGCGAACCTCCCCGCCCGCCGACCTCGCCCTTTCCGCATGTTCCGCAGACACCAAAGCCGAATGTCCGATTTTACTGCGCTTTACGCCGATCAGGGCCGCCCGAAGCTCGGGGGGAACCGCCTCAAACGCCGCGGGGGAAAATTCGGCCGCCGCATATTCGGAAATAAAACCGTCCAAAGCCCCCGTCGCAAGGATTTTCCCGCGGCGGATATATACCACGTCGTCGGCGCATTTTTCGAGATCAGAGGTAATATGCGTGGAGAAAAACACCGTCTTTCCCTCATCGGAGAGGGAGAGGAAGATATCCACTAGCTCCTCGCGGGATACGGGGTCGATACCGCTGGTAGGTTCGTCGAGGATCAGCAGCTGCGCGCCGTGCGAAAGCGCCAGTGCGAGCGCGTATTTCACCTTCATGCCGTCTGAGAGCTGCGCGGGCGTCTTGGCTTCGTCAAGTCCGAACTTTTTTATATATCCGTTATAGGCGTCCTCTCTCCAGTCGGGATAAAACGCCCGCGTCGCCGCGGTAATTGCCTTTAGTTTCTTGTGCGGATAATAGGAAAACCCGCCCGAGACGAAGCCTATTTTCTTTTTGATCTCCCGTTCGTGTTCCTTGAAATCCAGCCCGAAAAATTCAATGCTTCCCCCGTCGGGATGCACAAGGGAAAGCATGGATTTCAAGGCGGTGGTCTTTCCCGCGCCGTTGCGGCCGATAAATCCCGTAATTCTGCCCCGCCGCAAGGCAAAGCTTGCGTCGAGATCAAAGCCCGCGTAATGCTTTTCGAGATGCTTTACCGATAAAATTTCTTCCATTTCTCTCCTCTTCTCCGCGAAAGCCTTTCAGCCTTTTCGCTTTCTGCCGATACCGTTCTTTTCTGCTCATTCCTCTTTTCCGTTCTTTTCGTCGGGAATTCCTTTCGAAAACACCCTTTCCGTCCAGAATGAAAAACTCTCTTTGGGCGGAATTGCCAAACCCTGTTTTACGTCCCCGAGCAGAATCAATGTATCTCCCGCCTCGATCCCAAACACATCCCGCGCTTCTTTAGGAATGACGATTTGCCCTTTTTCCCCCACCTTTACCGTCCAGGCATATTTGCCTTCGGGAAAATTTCCCATATATGGCCTCCTTTTAGTATGATAAGTATGATTTGTATAACTTATTATACGCATTTCTTTTTCTTTTGTCAAGCGTTTCGATAAAAATAAATAATAGCTTCCTCCAAGTATTTTTGGACGAAGCTATTGAAAGCATTTTATTTCAAGAATCACCTTTGAGCCATTTTAATGCTTCCTTGACAAAGGGATATTGCCCATCGGAATCCTTTACGGAAGAACCGTGACAATGTTCGCCGGGAAGTTCGAGGAAGCGAATATCCGCATTTTGGTTAAAAGCTGAGACAGCACTGACGAAAAGCCGATTTTGTTCGGGACGGCAGGGCATATCTTCACGGTAGAACATCATTAGCATGCGTGTAAAACGCGTATTATTATCGACGTAATAGAGCGGAGCATATTCGTCGATTCGCTGCAAGAGAGGATTATCTCCACGCTCTCGTTTGATAACGTTAAAGTGGGAAGTTGTCTGTGCGCTGTCGATAATCCAACCGGAAATCTCCTGCGGCGAGATACCCAGATCTTTAAGGTAACGAGGATTGAGGCAAAGCATTAAAGCAATCCAGGCGCCGGCGGACTGTCCCGATACAAAAATCTGCCCGTTGCCCGAAAAACGTGAGATATTTTGCCGTATGTACGCTATTGCTTTGGCACAGTCGGTTATATAATCGGGAAAGGCTGCTCCGTCACCATATAAACGATAATTTACCGATACAAAACCGTATCCGCCGTCAGCAAAACTCTCCCCGATTTCCCGAAAATTTTCGTCGCCCTTGTCCCCGCCTTCCAGCCCGCCGCCATGGAAATAAACGATAATGGGAAGCTCTTTTCCTTCGGGTAAATATGCGTCGAGCTTATTTTTTTCCCCGCAGTCGTAAGCGATATCCAAAAGCCTTTTCATACTTTCCTCCAAGCGGGCGCATACTCCTTAACTTCCAAGCAAAAACATTGTCTATCCACCGATATTGGGAAATTAATGGGAGCATTATCCCAAATAAATATAGCATATTTCTATCTTTTTGTCAAGGTTATCCTCATTTTTCAAAAAGCTTCTATCATTCATTATACTTTATATACACAATCGAAGCTTTTATTTCAAGGCTCACCGATTAGCTTTTCCCGAACTACGCGATTACCACATATTTCTTATATTAATAATCATCCACCCGCATAGCGGGTGGTTTTTCATTTTCGGGCATAGCCCTTGT
>UQHL01000038.1 GCA_900540805.1 uncultured Eubacteriales bacterium | reverse complement strand
AAGTGTTTTTTCTTCCCCCAGTAGAACTGGGGGTTTATTTTCGCTAAAGCTCCAATAAAAACGGCATTTGAAAAATTTTCAAATGCCGTCATGCAAAAAAAATTTCTGCAAATAAATTTTATAGAACTCTATTCAAGTCCTCAATCAATAACCTCGTTCTTATTTTAGCGCCCTCATCGTTTAAATGATAGTCTGTATCAAAAAAGAAACGGCCGGGAAACATATAGCTTTCAACTTGAGAGATAACCTCATATCCACGCGCAGACAACGCCTCTCTATATGCAGCTTCAAAAACCAGCCATTCGAGCGTTTCCCAATCCTCAAGCGCTACTCCGTTTCTGTTAAACGGAGCAAAGGAAAAATATATCTTTGCCCCTCTTTCCCGGACAGCGTCGTACTTATCGCAAAGCGCTGCGATAGACGCATCGTTGACCAGGGAAAGATCAAAGCGATATTCCCCGTCGGAAAAGGACTTGTCTATTCCTTCAAACGGACGTTTCCCTATATAGTCGCCAAACCGATTATACATAGGAGGAAGCATTTCATACGCGGTTTCCGGCAACTCATCCCGAGCCGTATTATAATTTTCGAATGCGGCAAACATTCCGTTCGTCGAGGAAAAATCCGCATGGACAAGTAAATCGTAATTTCCCTCCACCGTGATAAAAATACGCGGCTCGGCGTCCGCCAAAGCCATCAACTGATAAGGGCTTCCCTCCTCCGGCGCATGGATAAAAACGTCTCCTTCTTTAATATAATTCGTGATAATATCGAACTGATAAGCGGCATTAATTCCCCCGATTACCCCGAGATTCAATACCTGATAGTCGGGAAAAGCCTGTGAAATCATTTCGCTGACCAGTCCGTAAGACATACTGCACCCGCCGAAAAATAATAGTCTGTCTCTTTCCGATTCGCCCGTTGCCATAAGACGGTCGATATTCTCGGCAAATTGAGAATTTGACGCATCTCGATAGCGCGGCGCTCTCACGGCGTTTATGTGCCACGTCTTTATGCAGGTATTTCCGAAAGACATATCGTTTATCGAATTTATGCTATCGAAAAAATAAATTTCCTCCGCCTGAAACCCTCCGTAAAAAGCGCTTTCCTCTATCGTTTGGAGGGTTTCGGGAAGAATGAGCGTATGGATTTTTATTCCTCGCGCAAAACGTCTTCCTATCGCAACAACATTTTTTCCCTCAATCATCCTCGGAATTACAAGTTCGTCAAGTTCTTTTTCGCCAAGATATTGCGTAAGAACTACCCCGTTCTTCTGTATCTCATAAGAAAAATTTTGTACTGCGGTTTGCTTTTTCCATTCCGCGTAGAGCGTGAGGCACTCCCTTTCTTCCAGCGAAACACGGCTGCCGAGCCCGACATGTTCTCCGCTTCCGTCTCTTTCCGTGTTCCAGCCCGTCAAAATATGGTCTTCTCTATACATTATATCGGTGCCGAGCTGCGTATTCGTTCTTCCGCTGTCGTTTAAGACGCAGCCGACCAAAAAATACCTTTCTTCTCTCCCGTCGTAAAAATGCCCGCCGTTTGCCTGGTATAAAATCGACGCCTGCATAACGGCAACGCTCACGCCGACACGTTCCGAATAGCGCACATTGTGGAGCGTTAATTTAGTATTCTCCAATGTCTTTTTTACCGAATAATTCCGATAACTGCACCCCGAAAAATCCGTTCCGTCCCGAAAATGCAGTACAACGGTAATATCATTTCCGACATCCGTCGTGACCGTTTTCTGCGAAAATACACACAAAACATTATCTATAAAATTTACCGTTACTTTTTTCTCTTCGGGTATCGCTCCTCCGCCACAGGCGCCGCACAACAAAAGTATCGTAAAAAGCACTCCGCAGACAGCATATTTTTTAATACGTTTTATAGCGTCCCACATAATGCCCCCAGAAATAGTTATTGTGATAAATTCCGAGCGAAGTATCCGGCACATAAATATAACAATCTCGTCGCGTTCCGTTCAAAAGTCCGTAGCCGACGCCGAGCTTTTCCGGATCGGCCTGCATTAATTTAATTGTTCGCAGAGAGGTGCAATCTGAAAACAAATTATCGGGAAGCGAGGTAATGTTCTCCTGAATCGTTACACTCTCTATGGTCTTATTGCCGGAAAAAGTTTCTGCCGCAAGCGATAAAACCGGTCTTTCGTTATAGACGCCGGGAATGGTCAAATGCTTTTTTCCTTTCCCTTCTGCATTTAGCGCCACAATTTTATATCCGCTCCCTTCTTTCTCATATTCGAAATAAACGGCGTCCGAGTTATCCGCTCCCCCGACGTTTTCCGGTGGCGGAATTTCGGGCTTTTCAGGAAATGGAGTATTGTTAGGAGTAGTACTCCCGAATAAATTTTTCAGATTATTCAAAAGCGTTAAAGTATGCACGATCATGCCGCTTTCATTCAAATGGACATTCGAATCATAAAACCATTCCGCCTCGTATAAAGATGAATACGGACTTCCTAAAAGCGAAAACTTAAATTCCGAACGGAGAAAATCACAAAAGGGATCGATAGCCTCAAAATCGGAAACAGCCGCTTCATTCACAGGACAAAAAACAAAATACATTTCCGCACCTTTTTCTTTTAACGTTTCGTAATAGTTATTCACATAATCCGAAAATTCCGCTCCGATAAGTGAAGACTCAAAGGAAATAGGATTATTGGAATCATATCTTCCGTCCATTTTATTATAAGCGCGTTCAACATTCTTCATGTCACAGTTTTCGTCAAATGCGCCCCTGGTATATAGATTTCCCGAATCAGCATATCCTCCTTTGCGGATATACGTATATTTTTCGGCTACAAACGAGGCAAAAGTTCCCGCCATAGTTCCCGCGACTCCGTCTAGAGAAAATAAAAGCGAAAAATCACTGTCCGCAGCATACCAAAAATCCTTTGCCGAAAAATACAGGCTCAGCGATTGCGCGTTTATTTCAGGCATAAAAAGAACGATATCGTCTTTTTTAATATATTTTTCCGATAAATCGAGCATTGCCCGGGTACCGATGGCGCCATATAATCCGAAATTGCAAACGGCATATTCGAATCCATCGGCTTCAAGTTCTTCTTGCAGCAATGCGGAATCGACCCCAAATGCGACGGCAGAATTTCCAACGATAACAATTTTCGGTCCCTCCACCGTTTTCAGCTTTTTCCACATCGGTGCAAGAGCACCGTAATAAGTATCTCCAAAACGAGAAGCCGAGAAGCCAATTGCACACAAAATTACGGCAGGCAAAAGAAACAGAGCCCCCATCCACACGGCGGCCACAACTTGAAAAATACGACTTCGCTTCATCTCTTTTCTTCCTAAAAATTTTTAATAGGGACTAAATAAAAACTTTTGAAAAATCTGATATTTATCACAATATTCTCTGTTATAAAAATAACTTATTCGCCATTTAGAAAACATTCCTCGTTTTATAAAGCCGCTCTTTCGGTTAATTATATTCGATTTTTCCCCTCCAATATTTGAAAACTTTAAAGATTCCTTTTCTGAAATGCCCAACTTTAATTTTCGGGATATCTTGTATAATTGAACCTAATAAGAGAATTTTTAATTATCGATAATTTAGCACAAAATAGAAACAATTTCAAGATTCTATTTACAAACAGCTCTCTTGTGAGTACCAATTACATATTTTATTTTTATAGGCGAAAAATCCAATAATATTTAACTTATTTAGAAGAATAAAAAATAATTGGAATTAATTTTATTTACTGCTTGTTTCAGGCTTTACAACTTCTATTTCTGTCGTACTTCATTTTTGGTATCAGCGTTAATAACTGCTTTTTAGAAACTTGAATATCCGAATATTTTTCAAGTCAAAAAGTGGTCTTCCTGCCTGTTTCTGCTGTTATCAATGGGCAACAATAAATCTTATACAAGTTTCGTCGCCGCTTCGCGGTCGTATTTATATCTACCCGATAGCCAATTTAATCTCATTGCATTCATGTTTTCTTCCACTGTTTTTTCACACAGTTTCATTTTATGTCCGAAATTTTAACCGTAAAAAGCTTACTATCATATGAAATAGAAAGCATGTCTCATAAAATTAAAGAGCGTGCATCAATCTATGTCGATTCAAAAAGATTTACCTGATAGAAAAGTATCCCCAAGATTCAAAGCCGAATTAATCAAATCATTAAAGAATCTGTACTTAATAAATATAGGTAAGTTAAAGAAATACATCTAGATAGAAACACAATTACGCGCGCGGCAATATATGGCATTCTGCCGGGCGTGTCAATTTTAATAAAACTTGCTGACTTCCGCAAAATTTCAGTAACTTATTTATTATATGCGTGTTTTTTATCGCATTGTTTAATACATAACAAACACCTTGCTGTACGTATCAAGGGATTTCGTCAAACGACAAAGAATGGTCTATTACGCTCCTGCCCCCCCATATCGAAAAAGCGATTACCGACTCGGTTATAACCCTCGCTATGAAATTGGCGCTTCAAAGCTTAAAATAACAAATAGAACGGGAAATGTCTTTTCCGTCAAAGTCACCATAGATACTTTCGAGGGTGCGCATAATAACTATTATACCGAGATACTACTATTTATCATAACTCCGTCTTCCGTTCATCTCGATAACTATACCCATATCGACTTTATAAAATGAAAATGCCGCAATTTGTCTTTTCGACAAATTGCGGCATTTTTGGTCGAGGCGACGGGGATCGAACCCACGACCTCAGCGTCCCGAATAAATCCATATCGATTTTTTGCTTGATTTTCAGGGCTTTTCGGTGCCTTTTAGTCCGAAATCGATGTTTTCGGGTGCTCTCGTTCGCACTGTTTCCACGTAGTCCAAACCCGTAGATGGTCAAACATGTGGTCCAATCCCCGCCCAAACAAAACTCACCCGGCGACAAGCAAACCGTTCCCCTCCCCTAATCTTTTCTTCTGCCGTAATATACCATATTCCTGAAAATAGTCAAAAGCCTTTTCTCTGAATGCAAAAACTGATATGCAGTAGACAAAGAAAACGCTCTGCCGAGAAAAGTAGATCAGTCTTATAATATGCTCGATTATCCTTTTCATTTCTATGCGTAAAAAGACAATATTATATTCAAATGCGGTAAAAGGCTTTCAAAAACATACGGATCTATTGAGTAATTCGCAGAGGATATCGATTTAATTCTTTATTGGCACATCCTCTGTTACGGCATTAACGCCCTTTAGAAAGAACGCAGCAATACAAATCAGATACTTTTCAATAAGGAACGTCTTTCATTTAAGATCTTTTATGTTTTTAGCAAATAAAAACATATTTTTTGCATGAAACAAACAATCATCTATGCGACGATACTCAAACCAGACGATGGAATAATATGGTCGAAGCAACGGTGATTCCCAATATCGTCTTTTTAGCAGTTGTGCCCGCGTAATGCATACTGTTATAAATATTTTTTTAACTCGCCTATATTATTATCATCGCCCTACATCGCAAGCAAAAGATATTTATATCCCCTTTCCAACATGATTACGCTGTAATTTCTCTCAATTTGCGCTCCAAGACTCAACCGTCTGTTGCGGCGTAACTAAGTACGCTTAAAGAACGGAAAGTAGCCCCCGACAACGGTGGATAAACGTTATTAGGGGCAAGAAGCAAAAAAGAGTCTGCGCATAGTGAGACAAAACTGATCGGTTCAACCTACTGCGAAAACTCCTTCTCCGTTCAAATGCAGTATTCAGTTTCCCGGCAGTTAAAATATTCCATTATACATACTTCTGCCCCCCCGCATTTGCTCGTTTTTATATGACTTCCGTCTTTTAGGCTTTAATGGGCACTTTATATATTCTAATCATACACAATTTATACCCGAATATTTTGTCTGTTTTTGGCGCGGAATTACAAGAAAGGTAAAAAAGGAAGCACCTTGCGGTACTTCCCTTAAAAGTTTATTTATTATTTTGATGAATTGAACGGAATTGCAACTGTTTTTCCATCTTCAATTTCTATAAAAATTCTTCTACGACAGTTCTCACATTTGACAATGGTATTTTTAACAAGCTCCCCTTGTAATAGCACTTTGGAACAATGCGGACAACATACATATAGGCGTTTGCTTTTAATGTCTTTTGTATTGTCCATATTGTACTCCTTATTTTAATACCAATCGTGTTTTTCGCCTCTGTCAAGAACGGAGATTCGAGCTATTTCTTCGTCCGTCAACGAGAAATGAAAAACAGAGATGTTTTCTTCTATATGGTCGGGATTGCTTGAACCGGGAATTGCCACCACGCCGCGCTGTAAATGCCAACGAAGAATGACCTGTGCGGAAGTTACGTTATGCGCCAGCGCAATTTCTACAATGGTTTGGTCTGCTAACTGTTCCCCCGTATGACCTCTGCCGCCGAACGGATACCACGCCTGCATTACAATACCGAGTTCGTGCATATATGGTACGACTTCCTGTTCCTGATAGTAGATATGGATTTCATTCTGTATCAACGCAGACATAATATCAATTTGTGCGATAAAGTCGTCTATTTCTTCGATATACCAATTTGAAAGACCGAGAGAAAGTATTTTGCCCTGCTCGACAAACTTTTCCATAGCCTTGTACGCTTTCACGTCGTTTCTGTCGGGATGGTGCAAAAGCATCATATCCACATAACCGATATTCAGTCTGTCCAAACAATCTTGAATTGCCCGTTCGGGGTTTGCCATTTCACTGCCAGGATATATTTTCGTAATGACGAATAAATCTTAACGCTCGATGATCCCGTCGGCGATGGCTTCGCGTATGGCTTCTCCGATTTCTTCTTCGTTGCCGTAAGCGGAAGCGGTATCAATCAATCGCACTCCGCTCTCGATTGCCGCACGGACGGAATTTTTAGCCGTATCTCCGTGAAGAGAATAAGTACCGAGTCCTAAAATCGGCATTTCATAACCGCTGTTAAGCGTAACGGTAGGCGCGTTGCCGTTTGTTCCGCTCTCCAAATCAAACCGCGATACATCGCTTGTAAATCTCAAATTAAGTTCCTCCAACCATTCGGCAATCGCATTTGCGTTTTCGCTGCCCGAAAAGCGTCTGCCGTTTCGCCATTCCGCTCCGCTTGCGAGCGAGTGTAAATTTCTGTCGCTTGAACCGATACCGCTGCTATGCGAAGTGCAGAACGGCACGATTGTCTTTCCCGAAAAATCGTAACTTTCCAAAAAAGTTGAGATAATGCGCGGCGCTTGTCCGTGCCAGATAGGATAACCGATAAAAACAATATCGTATTTGTCCATATTTTTCACGCTGCCGCTGATTTCAGGGCGAGCGGAACTGTCCGCTTGTTCTTGGTCCGCGCGTCCGCCGCTGTAATAGTCCAAATCTTCCGCTGTGTACGGATCGGCGGCTATAATTTCATACAGCGTACCGCCAATTTTATGATTGATTTTTTCTGCGACGCCTTTTGTCGTTCCCGTACAAGAAAAATATGCGATTAACACGTTGCCGTTACCTCCCGTTCCGCCGCTCGGCGGCGTATAGTTCCCGTTTCCGTTGCCTGACGAATTACCGCCGTTTGTGCAAGCGGATAACCCTAAAATTACGCATAACAGCGATAAAAGCATTGCAAAAAACTTTTTCATATATCTTTTTCGACCTCCTCGTTTGTTGCTTCCAACTTGAAAATTACGGAGCGTAACCCGTCGTTGCAACAGGCGATGGCTGTGTAAGGCTCTCTTACCCAATCGTTGAAGAAAAAACCGTTTTTGCCGCCGCCGTTGGCAAGGGCAAATACATACTGATAAATACATCTCCACGCCGTATCGCAAAAGCCGTCGGGCTTTGCCCGTCCCGCATAGAAAACCTGACCTTCTTTCATAATAGCGTTTATCCTTTTTAATCCATATCCTTTTCCCATTCGCGCAGCGTATGGATGCCGATCTCGTCTCCGAGCGCGCTCAATTTTTCCACTTCATCCCGTGTTAAAGAAATTTGCATAGCGGCGTAGGCTTCCTCTACTTGTTCGCACTTGGTTACGCCGATAATCGGCAATGTGCCTTTGGCGATTGCCCAAGCGATTGCAATCTGCGCAGGAGTGGCATTGTAAATTTTTCCGATACCTCTTAACGCTTCAACGAGCGGAGAAAGTTTAGGAAGAATACCGTTATATGCTTCCGCTCTGCCGCTGGATTCGGGGAACGGATGCTGTTCGTCGTATTTTCCCGTAAGCGCACCCTGTTCAAGTACCATATAGGCGTAAAACGCGATGCCGTTTTGTTTGCAGTAGTCTAAAATCCCCGCGTATTCGGAAGAACGGTGCAACAGGCTGTAATGATTTTGCACGGCAGAAACTTTCACCCCCTCTGCGGCAAGAATTTCGTTTGCGCTCTTGATTTGTTCAAGGTTATGGTTAGATACGCCGATGCTCTTAATTTGCCCGCTCTTGGCAAGAGGGATAAGTTCGGGCGTCCATTTTTCAACATTCATAGGGTTATGTATCCAATATACGTCGATAATGTCGGTATGCAAACGCTCTTTACTGCCGTCAAGCATTTTTTGCATAGCGTTCGGTACGTCTTCCGCTATTTGCGGCGTGAATTTCGTGGATATTATCACGTTATCTCGCACGCTGTCTTTTATAAAATTTCCGAGTATTCTTTCGGAAGTGCCTTCTCCGTAAACGGCAGCGGTGTCCCAAAGATTCAAGCCCAATTGCATTGCCTTATCGTAAACGGGTTTCAAATGTTCTTCAAACAGATGATTGCCGAATACTTGGTCGCCGCCGGCTGCGCCTGTTCCCCAAGACCAAGCGCCGAGCGCAATTTTCGGTAAGTTTATATTTTTCATATAATTTCTCTCCTTTATCTGATAAAGTTCGTCCATTCCGTTGTTTCCGCTGTCGGCGTTTCAATACCTGCATTTTTACCTGTCTGAATACACTTTAATATCCAAGCCATATTCTTTCCGATATTGCGCATTGTCTGCATACCTTCTAAATCCTGTATGGTCTGTTCGGGCGTATTGCCGTGTACCATATTCCAATAAGTGGATGAAATAACGGGCATTTGTGCGATACCGAAATATTTTGAAAGAGTATCAAGCGTTGCCGTTGTGCCGCCACGCCTTGCCGATGCGATGACGGCGGCGGGTTTATGCGTAAAGTAATTTCCTGCGGCATAGAACAATCTGTCCATCGCAGAGAGTATTCGCCCCGACGGATGGGCATAGTAAACGGGCGTACCGAATATAAAACCGTCTGCCGTGTTACATTTGTTTATCCATTCATTAACTATATCGTCATCAAATACACAACGACCTTTCCCGTTACAGCCGTTGCAGCCGATACAGTCGCGGATAGGCTTTGCTCCTATTTGCAAAATTTCCGTTTCGATATCTTCGGCATTGAGCGTTTTCGCTATTTCGGAAAGAGCGGTAAAGGTACAGCCGTTTACCTTGTTGCTGCCGTTAAAAAGTAATACTTTCATTGTGTTTATACCTCCAAATATTTACGGTAGAATGCCGCTAATTTATCAAACGGAATGATGTCCGCTCTGTCGTATAAGTCGGTATGCACGGCGTCGGGGATGATTAAAAGTTGCTTATTGTCGCCCGTAAGTTTTGCAAACGCATCCTTTGAAAAATAGCAGGAGTGTGCTTTTTCTCCATGCAAAATAAGAACGGCGGAACGAATTTCGTGGCTGTAATTGTTGATTGTCATATTGACGAACGAAAGCGCACTCGTTACATTCCAACCGTCGTTTGAATTGAGCGACCGTTCCGCATAACCTCGTTCTGTTTTGTAATAGGCATAGTAGTCCTTAAAGTAATCGGGCGCGCCGTCGGGCATAGGATCGGCAACGCCGCCCGCTCTTTTGTAGTCGCCGCTCACAAAGTCAACGCTGCGCTGTGCATTGAGCGCCTTTTTCATTTCATAGCGAGCGTCTGCATTGTCTGCACCGTCAAAATAGCCGTTGGCGTTCACTCTGCACATATCGTACATTGTAGCCGTTACCGTCGCTTTGATACGGATATCCATTGCCGCCGCGTTGAGCGCAAATCCTCCGAAACCGCAAATGCCCAAGATACCGATTTGCTCCGCATTGATGTTATCCTGTACGGAAAGAAAATCGACAGCCGCGCTGAAATCTTCGGTATTGATGTCGGGCGACGCCACGTTACGCACCTGTCCGCCGCTTTCACCGATAAAGGACGGGTCGAACGCAAGCGCCGCAAATCCGCGAGCCGCAAGTTGATTGGCGTAAAAACCCGATGCCTGTTCTTTTACCGCACCGAAAGGACCGCAAACTGCAATGGCTGACAGTTTGCCCGCTATGGTATTCGGTGTATAAAGGTCGCCCGCAAGTTCGATACCGTAGCGATTACGGAATTTGACTTTTGTTCTTGTTACATTGTCGTTAAGTGGAAAAGTATAGCCGTTGTATGCTGATTTTATAGTTTATCATCTCCTTAAACCGATAATTTTTTTATTATTTTTGCAGGATTGCCCGCTACGACGGTATTGTCGGGAACGTCTTTCGTTACCACGCTGCCCGCGCCGACAACCGCGCCGTTTCCAATCGTCACGCCGGGCAGAATGATTGCTCCGCCGCCGATCCATACGTCGTCCTCAATCGTAACGGGCTTGGCAATATTAAATATTTTTGCTTTGCCGTCAGCCGTTTCATAGCACCGCTTGCTTGCATCAAGAGGATGTGTTGCCGTGTAAATTTTTACGTCGGGAGCAATTAGAACGCGGCTGCCTATCGTGATTGTCCCCAAATCTAAAAAGGTACAATTCTGATTGATAAGTGCATTGTCGCCGATAAATATATTGCAACCGATATCCACACGAAAAGGAAGATGCAATCGTAAATTACTTCCTGCGTGTCCGAACAATTTGTTAACAATTGATTTTCTTATGTCCATGTCATC
Organism: uncultured Eubacteriales bacterium; assembly: GCA_900540805.1. Taxonomy (GTDB): domain Bacteria; phylum Bacillota; class Clostridia; order Christensenellales; family Borkfalkiaceae; genus Scatosoma. Next base: position 4,192 of record UQHL01000038.1, on the reverse strand, counting down.
GACAGGAACTTCATTTAATTTTCGTATCAATTCCTGCGCCTGAAAGTGCAGTCTTGCTAACTCTTCGCAGTCGTTGCATTTATCGTTTGTCAGCATCAGTCTTTTCCTTTTTTAGTTGATAAATGAGATAGTCTAAACAATCCAATTTTTTTGCGTAATTATGATACTCGTCTATAAGTCTTTTTCTTTCAGTGTCTAAAATCAGTAGCTGCTCTCGCGTCGTTGAACTCTCTAAAAAGCGAGTGATTTCATTATCGTTACAGCCTGCGTCAATCAAATTTTGACGAACCGAATTACTGTTTATGTTCATTCGAAAGAACTCCTTTTTCACTTATATTTTACTATCCGTAAGAACTTATGTCAAATACCTATGTTGCATGATGTTGCTATGCTTGACGCGCATGACAAGTTTTGCTATAATATATAAAACAGGTAAGGAGCGTATAGACTATGGAAATACGGGAACTGAAATATTTTCTTGCAATTGCACGCGAACATAGCATATCTAAAGCTGCAGAATTTTTATATATGACACAACCGAGTTTGTCCAGACAAATGCAAAATCTTGAAAAGGAAATCGGCAAGCAACTGTTCTTACGCGGAAATAAAAAAATAACGCTCACGGAAACAGGAATACTGCTCCGTAAGCGTGCGGAAGAAATGCTTGCGCTTTACGAAAAAACACAATCGGAAATTTCAGCGCCAATCGAAAGTATCAGCGGCGATATTTATATTGGCGGAGGCGAATCCTATGCAATAGAAACGATTGCCCAAGTCGCAAAAGAGTTGCACACGGAAAATCCGAATATCACATTCCACTTATACAGCGGCGATGCAAGCGACGTAACGGAAAAACTTGATAAGGGTTTACTTGATTTCGGCATTTTGGTAGAGCCTGCCGACATCAAAAAATATGAATATCTGCGTCTGCCGCTCAAAGATACTTGGGGCGTATTGATGCGAAAAGACAGTCCTCTTGCAGAAAAGGAATTTATTACCCCCGAAGATTTACATGACGTACCGATTATTCGTTCTGAACAGACGATGAAACGCAACGCTTTGTTCGATTGGTTTCAAAAGGATGCCGACAGCATGAATGTCGTCGCCACTTATAATCTTGTATACAACGCGTCTGTATTTGTAAAACAAGGTTTAGGATATGCCTTCGGCTTGGATCGGCTTATCAATACGGCAGGCAACAGTGAACTTTGTTTTCGTCCTCTCAAGCCGATGATTGAGACATCCCTCGTTATGGTATGGAAAAAGTATCAAGTCTTTTCCAAACCCGCCGAAAAGTTTTTGGAACTGCTGAATAAAAAGTTATTAAACTAATCGATAAGGGCTTCAAATTCGAAGTCCTTTTTTTCATACAACGCTAAAACAAAAAAAAATTGGAACTCTCTTGCTGAAATTCCGAAACGATTGTTATTTCATGGGGTTAGACGCTGTTTTCTGTGTTTTTATAGTATTTTTTCTGTTTCCCCGTAATTACGATGCCCAGGGCTTTTACTTCTCACTAATGACACCCCATATTATCCTTTATAAAAATAATATCACCTGCAGTTTTTTACGTAGCTATATGCATTCCATTTACTTTCGTTATAATATCTGAATCCGCACAATCCTTTCTCGATCGTAGTAATACCGTAACTTTTGTCCTCTACTCTTGTCTTCACTCATTCACGTATTGCCGCTATAATAGAAAGTCGTTGTCACTCCGCTTACCATAGGGTTGTCTTTTATACTCACCCGGCGTCCAAATATATTTTTCCAATATTGCCGCCGTTCTAATGCTGTTTCTACGTAGTCCAAAGCCGTAGACGGTCAAACATGTGGTCTAATCCTCTCCCAAACGAAGCTCACCCGGTGACAAGCAAACCGTTCCCCTACCCCAATCTTTTCTTCTGCCGTAATATACCATATTCCCGAAAATAGTCAACAGCCCTCTCTCAAAACGCAAAAACTGATATGCAGTAGACAAAGAAAACGCTTCGACAGGAATCACCTTTTTTCTACGCTTAAAATTGGCATAAAAGTAAGCGTAAAAAGCAGGTAAATGTAATGGTTCGTCTATTTAATTTTTCAGGGCGGTAATGGGAATTACGAAGACGCCGTCAGGTCTTACATACGCAGCGTTAGACATACCGCAGATAACGCAAAGAATGGAAGGTGCGATGCCGCCGTCCTTTACAATGTCATCTCTCAATGCAATAAGCTCCGTTGCCGCTTTTTCTATTTGATTTGCTCCGAGCTTTATTTCAAAAGCACACCAGCTTCCGTTTTCAAGCTCAATAACGGCATCAATCTCTTTATTGTTATAATCCTGATAATGGAATACGTTCGCGCCGAAGGATTCCGCGTAAATTTTCAAATCGCGCTCCACGAGAGCTTCAAACAAAAATCCGAAGGTTTCAAGGTCGCCGATCAAACGCTCAGGCGCAGCCTTTAACAACGCACACGCGAGCGCGGGATCGCAGAAATGCCGCTTCTCCGCCTGCTTCGCACGGACTCTCGGATTATATGGAGATTTACCTGCTATGTTTTCAAAACCGATACCTTTACTATACTGTTCGCTTCCGTATTACTTTAATGATTTTTATTCTTTTCTATCTTCCGGATTGTTTTTACATAAGATATCGCTCCCCTTATAAACGCCGATTTCTAATCCCTTAAAAGATTTCTCTTGACGCACAATTTTAAGAATCTGTTTGCTCAAAGGCTATTCGTATACTTTTGATGCCGAAAGGCCTCAATCGGTAAGCTGGATCGAAAACTTCGCACATTCCCTCTTTCCACGCACCTCGCATTGTGAAGCTGAACGGCCCGACGCCGCCGTCTTCGTCGCCTTTGAGATGCAGAGGCCCAAACATATTCCGAAGAGAGGAAACCATGACCAGCTCCACTTCGTTTTCCTTTTCTTCTTTCAGCTCTATTTCTATTTCTTTTCCGAAAAGGCAGCTGCCCGCTTCCCTGCCGTTTACAAATACTTCCACGGCGGTATAATTTCCTTCCACCTTCAGTTTCGCGCGCTTTTTTTCTCCGAATACCACCGCGGAAAACTTCACCTTACCCGCGAAGTTCGGAAAACCGCCTTTTTCCAGATTATCCATACCGTCGGGCGCGCACGGCGCTTCGAGCGCACGTTCTCCGTCCACGGAGAAATCCCCGCGCAGATATACGTTTTCCAGCTCGGTATCGTACCAGAGGCAGTTTCTCACGCTCTCCGTCGCCTCCGGCGCATAAAGTGCCCAAAACACATGAGGGCGTTCGTAAAAATTCAGCTCGTTGATATAGTCGTTTATTCCTTCTCTTACCGTCGCGGAAATATCCGCTTCCTCAAACATAAAGTCGTAGGCGCTCTCGGTAAAATTCAATGCCTGCCCGTTGAGGGAAGACGAGAGATACTTTCCCTTTTCGCGGCGAATCAACAGTTTCGCTCCCCTGCCCCTGACGGTAAACGAATATTTGACGCACAGTTTTCCTTCGTATTTCTCGCGCAAAAGCCTGTCGAATACTTCCACAAGCGGCTTTTCTTCTCCGTAAGATACGCCGTCGAAACTGATTCGTACCATATCCAAAGTGAGATTGTTGTCTGTCGCGCCCGCAAAACGAAATTCCGACGTAAGTTCTTTTTCCTCGCCGTAGGGAATATTTTTTTCTCCCGGGACGGGCATGAGCAATATGCTCTCTCCGCCGCCGAGAATGATCTCCCGGCTTTGTTCGAACACCTTCAGTTTCAAAAGATCGACGCGCGAATATCCTGCGGGCATGACCACGTGCGCGGGTTCTTTTTCCACGTTAACGATATAAAGGAACTCGAATCCGTCCCCTTTCCGATAGGTATATTCCGCCCTGCCGTCCGTTTCGAGCCGTATTTTTCCTTTCGACGCGATCTCTTCCAACGTCGTGTTCGAACGCAGAAATTCCCAAGCGTCCGCCTTTCCGTCCGTATAGCGCGGGACGCCTGCCGCAACGAGCTTTCCCCCGTTTTCGGCAAAGGTCTCCAGCACCTTTTTCGTGGAAGCGGACAAATTTTCGCATTCGGGCACCACGACGAAATCATACGCCCTTTTCCCCACGTTCAATGTTTTGTCTTCCGCGCACCCGTACTCGCGCAGCAATCTTTCATCGAGGAGGTCGTAAAGGATACCGTAGCGGTTCAACGTCTCCTGAAGCTTGTCAAACGCTTCGT
>UQHL01000037.1 GCA_900540805.1 uncultured Eubacteriales bacterium | reverse complement strand
GCAACGCAGCTGTCGTTTGCGGAACAGACGATGATGCTTTTGATCAGCTCGCTCGCGGGATATTGGGCGTTCGCCTCCAGAAATACCTGCGAGCCGCCCATGGAAGCCGCACGGTCACTGACCGTAATCATCTCGTCCAACGTAAGGTTGCCGCTGTCGATCGCGTCGAAGCATAAAATCAAGGTCATGATCTTACACATACTTGCAATCGGCAGACGCTGCGTCGCGTTTGCGGAATAAATCTCCGTACCGCTCGCCCAATCCATCATATAAGACGCTTTGGCATGGAGCTGAAGATCGACGGCGTCGGAGGCAATGTTTGTTTCGGTGCCTTCGACCGCTTCCGAGCGGAGCTCTCCTTTATTTTCTTCCGACGTCTCGGCCAGCGCCGAAACCGCCGCAGGCTCGGCCGTCCGTCCCGATACTTTTATCATAGCTTTTGTAGAAATGCCCGGAAGAAACAATGACATTCCGAGGAATATGCCCAATAATCTTTTCATATCTTTAGTTTCTCTCTTTCTCGGCGGATTATACGCCGAGACGAATTTTTACGTTTGCGGACGACAAATTAAAGAACTTTGGACACCGGACGGAAAATCAGACACACGATCAGAAACTCGAGCAATGCGCAGACGACCGCCGCGACGGCCGCAAGCAACAGATAAATGAGAAAATCCCGGATTCCTCCGCAGCCGCCTCCGCGGCATCGGCTCTCTCTGGCACAATCGAACGCAATGACGGAAATAAGAATATATACCAGAGAAAAAAGCAAAGTTTGAGGAAGCAAAACGATCAGCCATACCAAAAAACCGCTGAATTTATAGACGGAAACGAGTATCACCGTTACCGTACCGAAGACAAACCCTTTATAAAATACCAAAAAACCCTGTAACGGCACACAGAAAATCGTCAAGGCGGAAGGCACGACCAATATGAGAAAAAACGCCGAGCCGAGAAGCCTGTCGAGAAAAATCCCTCCCGGCGATTCGGAAAAAATGCGGTAAATATAATTGTCGCAATAATTTAAGTAATAACACTCTATCGCGGAAGGCTTGTCAATTAGTATGCCGCACATAATACCTATGACAAACATAGCACTAAACGCGATCGTTGCGATCGGTCTTCTTCTGATGACGGCGCCCGTTTCGCGCAAAAGAAAAAGGAAATTCATATCTCTTTATATGAATTTCCTTGTCGATTTATTCGTTTTTATAAAATTTATTCCCGAAGCATGGCATTGATATCGATTCCGTAACCGCGGGTAGGGTCGTTGAGGAACACGTGCGTCACCGCTCCGATGAGTTTTCCGTCCTGTACGATGGGGCTTCCGCTCATACCCTGAACGATCCCTCCCGTTTCCGAGATCAGATCTTTATCCGTGATCTTGAGGACAAAATTTTTGTTTCCCTTGTTGTGTTTGTCAACCTTGACGATATCGACGGTATATTTTTTCGGACATACGCCGTTCACTGTCGAATAGATATAGGCGTTGCCGGGTTTTACGTCGTCAATTTCCGCGGTCATTGCCGTGGGGAAGCCGCTGAGGTCATAGGTCGTGCTGACCTGACCGTAGATACCGCAGTCGCAGAGCTTTTCCGCGCTTCCGATGCCGTCTTCGTTGAGAAACATACCGCGCAGCTCGCCCGCCTTGCCGCGTATCCCCTTGGTGACGCCGACGATACTGCATTGATATACCTTTCCGCCCGAAATCTTCATTTCCCGATGATCTTCGCCTACGACGGAATGGCCCAAAGATCCAAATCTTTTAGTCGTTTTGTCGATATACGTCACCGTACCGATCCCCGAAACGCTGTCGCGGATGAGAACGCCGATTTTATAGCGTCCCGTCGATTTATCCCTGACGGGCTGAATGGAGAGCGTCAAGGTATTTTCTCCGCGCCTTACGCAGAATTCCACGCTTTTACCCTTGCACTTGCTCAAAATCTCGTTTAATTCCCCGACGGTTTCGACATTGATTCCGGCTGCTTTCGTAATGATGTCTCCCGTACGGATTCCCGCTTCGGAAGCAGGAGAGCAAACGCCGTTTTCTCCGATTACTTCACATATCCCGATCACCTGCGCCCCGCCCGCACTCAACGTAAACCCCGCGGGAACGCCTCCGATATATACTTCACGCCCCTCCGCGTCCGCCGTGACGGATACATAAGAGTATCCCAATCCGCCGGCCGTGGCGAGAGCCAATACCATACTAATTAAAAAAGCACTCAATCTGCGCATGATTACCCCCGTTTAAAAGGTAATTTGTGCAAGCCGAGTGCATTCTATTCGCTGAAAAAGCGGTTATTGAAGGGCGTTTCCTGTCAATTTATGGCTTCTTTGTATTGCTTTGCCTGTCTCACCAATTCTTCGGCGTGTTTCAAGGCAAATTCTTCCTCTCCGTCCCCGCCGAGCAGACGGACAATCTCGCGGGTCTTTTCTTTTTCGTCGAGCGCGCGCACGCACGTATGCGTTTTGCCTTCCGCCTCGTTTTTTTCGATCAGAAATTCCCTATCGCTCATGGCTGCGATCTGCGCCAGGTGGGATACGGCGACGATCTGCGTTCCGCGGGCGATCCGCGCAAATTTTTCGCCCACTACTTTGGCGGTTTTCCCGCTGATTCCGGCGTCTATCTCGTCGAAAATATATGTGGAAATCTCGTTGAGGTCGGAAAGCTGGGTTTTGATCGCCAGCATAAAACGGCTCATCTCGCCGCCGCTGATAATCTTCCCGAGCGGCTTCAAGGGCTCGCCCGCATTGGCGGAGAACATAAAACAAATCTCGTCCAATCCGTTCGCCCCCGCCGAAACGACGTCCTCTTCGGCGTATTCGTTGAAGTGTATTTCGAATTTTGCGCTTTTGATATTCAGCGTTTTGAGTTCTTCCGTAACGCGGCGACAAAATTCCTCGCCGCACTTTTTCCGAAGCGCGGTGATTTCCCGGCATACCGCATAAATCTTTTTACGAATGCCCGCCGACTTTTCCGTCAGCAGGGCATACTGCCCCTCGCAGTCGGAAAGCAGGTCGTATTCCGCGCGGCTCTTTTTCAGATATTCGTCGATCTCCCGTTTATTAGCGCCGTACTTTCGTTTCAGAGCCGCAATCGCATCGAGACGGCTCTCCGTCTCCTCCGCTTCGTTTTCGTCGAAATAAAGCCCGTCCCCGAGGTCGGAGAGAGTTTCCGCCACGTCGTCGGCATCCAGCGATAAGCTTTCCAGCCGTTCGCTCACCGAGGCATACTCCTCGTCCAGACGGGAAACGGACGCCATCGCCCGCTTTGCGGCGCGCAGACAATCCAAAGCCCCGTTTTCGCCCGAAAGGGCTTCGGCGGCCTCCCGCACGGCGGAAATGATCCGTTCGAGATTATTTATTTTATTGCGCCTGGAAATGAGTTCCTCTTCCTCGCCGTCCTTCAGATCGACGGCTTCAATCTCGTCGATCTGATATTTCAGAATATCCAGCCTGCGGCCCCGCTCCTTTTCGTCGCCGCCGAGCAGGGAAATCTGCCCTTTTATCTGCTTAAGCTCGGATAAAAGCGCGCCGAGCCGTTCCTTTTTCGGCGCCAGCTCCGCCCCCGCCACTCCGTCTAAAGTCTTAAGCTGATTGGCTTCCTTCAAGAGAAAAAAATGCTCGCTCTGTCCGTGTACATCTACGAGGCTGTCGGTCACTTTTCGCAGCATCGCCGCGGTGACTGCGCTTCCGTTGATTTTTATGCCGTTTTTTCCCGTTTCGGAAAATCGGCGGGAAATAATGATATCCCCGTCCGTCTCGATATCCATTTCGCGGAGCTCCTGCACCGCTTTGCTCCCTTCGGGAACGGAAAATTCCGCTTTCACCATACATTCCGTTTCGCCGTAGCGGATCATGGTTCTGTCCGCTTTCGCGCCCAAAACGAAATTGACGGAATCGAGGATAACGGATTTGCCCGCGCCCGTTTCGCCCGAAAGCACGTTCAGGCCCTTATCGAACTCGATTTCCGCGCTGTCGATCAGCGCTACGTTTTTAATGGTGAGTTTCGCTAACATATGTATGTATTCCGTGCCCTCGGCGTGGGCGTTTTATTTCATGAAATCGTTGATTTTCTCAATGACCGCGGCGGCCGCTTCGTTGTTTTCGCAAACGATCAGAAGCGTATCGTCGCCCGCAACCGAGCCTACGATCTCGGGATAGTTGAGCTTATCGACCACGGTGCCCGCGTTGGGGCCGTTCCCCGTAAGCGTCTTGATGATGACCATATTCTGCGCGCTTTTCAGGGCGATCACGCAATCGCGGAACAAATTTTTCATTTTGGGGGAAATTTCACCCTCGCTGTCGTTTATATACGCATAGCGGTATTTCTTTTCAATCCCCGAAACTTTGAACAGATGCAGATCTTTGATATCTCTCGAAATGGTCGCCTGCGTCACGACGTAATTGAGCTTATTCAGCTCGGAGCACAGCTCCTCCTGCGTTTCGATCTCTTTTTGGGAAATAATCTCCAAAATTTTTGCATGTCTGGCCGTTCTTAACATCTTGTCTTCTCCTTCATTGGTTTAATTTGGTTCTTATTTTTCTATAAAAACAGGAATCGCCCCGCCTCGGAAAATCCGCCGTAAACGGCGCCTTTCTGACGGTGACCTCCATTCCTTCCATAATAGGGCTCACTTGCTTCCCGTCGATGAGAAGCATTACCTTTCCTTTCGAAACAGACATGGAAACGATATCCGTATCGGGAAATATCAAGGGCCGCACGTTGAGCGAAAACGCGCAGATCGGTGTCAGCATAAATGCGGGAACCTGCGGCGTGAGAAGCGCTCCGCCCGCGGACAAAGAATAGGCTGTGGAACCTGTGGGCGTACACAGCAGCAGGCCGTCGCCTACGACGGTATCCGCATCTTCTCCGTTTATTTTTACGTTCAGCTTTGCAATCTGCGTATCCGCCGCGGAATAGTCCCGCTGCAAAACAACTTCGTTGAGCCCGTAATGTTTTTGTCCGTTCACTTCGAGCTCCAGCATGGTGCGCCGCAAAATCGGACAGCTGCCCTCCCGGAGTTCGGACAACAGCTCTTTCACCCGTTCGGTCTCTTCTTTTTCATACTCGGTCAAAAATCCCAGGTTTCCGTAATTGATTCCGATAAGCTTTATATTCTTCCGCGCGGCTTCCGTCGCCGCATGCAGGATCGCCCCGTCTCCGCCGAGGACGACAAGGGCATCTACTCCGCCGATGTCCTCCGCCTTTTCGAATAAGACCGCCTCGTAACCCTCTGTCTGCAAAAATCGGAGAAAGCGACCGACAACCGTTTCGTCCCTGATTTTTACGCTGTTCCCCACAACTCCGATCTTCATCGTATCTTCCCGTATCCTTTGCGATCTCATAAAAAATAAGTCTATTCCAAAGCCCCTTGTGAATATTGCTTCACGAAAGCCCGAACTTTTTGCAAGATTTCCCGATCGCTTTTTGCGCCTTGAAATGTATTTTTAAGATATAAAACGTACTCTATATTTTTGCCCCTGCGTATCGGCGCGTTGACGATGCCGAACGGGTACAGGTCCGCTTCTTTACAAAAGCCGAGCACCTTTTCCACGATCTTCTCATGCGCGGACGGATGTACGATCCCGCTCTTGCCGATATTTTTCTTTTCACATTCGAATTGGGGCTTGACCAACACAAACGCGCCGCCCTCTTCCGAAAGAACCGCCGCTATAACGGGCAAAACCAGCCGCAGAGAAATAAAACTGACGTCGGCCGTTACACTATCTATTTTATCCGAAAAGTTTTCTTTTGTCAAATATCTGACGTTACTATTTTCCAAAGAAACAACTTTGGGATTTCCTTTCAGCGACGAATGCAGGAGACTTTCCCCCACATCCACGGCATATACCTTTTCCGCGCCCCGCTGAAGCAGACAATCGGTAAACCCGCCCGTGCTCGCGCCCAAATCGGCGAATATTTTCCCCGTACAGTCGTACGAAAATTCGTTCAGCGCCCGCGCAAGTTTATAGCCCCCGTTGGATACGAAATATTCGTCGGGCTGAACAAAGCGGAAATCGTCGGAGGGCGCTACCTCGTCCTTGGGCCTGACGGGTTTTCCGTTGACGAGCACCAATCCGCGTTCGATCGCTTCCGCCGCTTTCGTGCGCGACCCGAATTTCTCCGCAAAAAATTTGTCCGCCCTCATGAAAGGATATCCGAAATATATTTTTCTATCTCTTCACAGCCGACGCCGTATTCCCGCTGCAAATCGCCTACGTTGCCCTGCGGAATAAATTCGTCGCGGTAGGCGAAATTTTTAACTTCGAAATTTTGCGTATTTCCGAATTCGCCGCACAGCGCCGCATCGACCGTCGCCCCGAATCCGCCGATAAACACATTGTCCTCTATCGTTACGATATGCCCGCCATTGAGAGAAAAGAGCAGTTCCTTGTCCAACGGCTTGACGAATCGCGCGTTGACGACATCAAAATCCAATCCCTTTTCATTGAGCTGCCGCCATACCTTGAGGGCGATAATCAAGCACCTTTCGCCCGCGGCCAGCACGGTGACGGAGGATTTTTTCTCCGATTTATGGATATATTCCCATTTTCCCGCCCGTATCGGCTCCTCCGAGGCGGGAAATACAATTTTTCCCGAACGCGGATACCGAATGGCCAGCGGATGCGCATAAGACGCGCTGAATTTCAAAAACGCTTTGAATTCCTCCGTATCCTTGGGTACGGCCACGGTCAGCCCCGGAATCATAGATAAATAGGACAGATCGAACACGCCCTGATGCGTTTCGCCGTCCGAGCCGGAAATCCCCGCCCTATCTACACAGAACGTCACAGGCAGATCCTGCGCGCAGACGTCGTGAATGATCTCGTCGAAAGCGCGCTGCAAAAAGGTGGAATAGATCGCATAATAGGGCTTTACGCCCGCGGAGGCCATCGCCGCGCAGAGCACAGAAGCGTTTTCCTCGCAGATTCCCACGTCGAAAGCGCGCTCGGGATAGAGCGCAAAAAATTTGTCCAGCCCGAGGCTGCCCGTCATCGCCGCCGTCACCGCCGTGATCCGCTCGTCCTTGCGGGCAAGCTCGCAGAGCGTGTCTCCGAGAATTTCGGAATATTCCTTTTCCTTTCTCGAGCCGATGGGCGCAATTCCGTGCGTATTCGTAGGATGTTCCTCGCAGAACTCGTACCCCTTTCCCTTTTTGGTGACGATGTGCAGAAGGACGGACTGCGTTTTCAGAAGCGCCTTCGCCTCCGTCAGCGAGTCGATCATTTCCTCCGCGTCGTTGCCGTTTCTGACGCCGAGATAGGTGAGGCCGAAGCGTTCGAGCAGGCGGATATTTTCCGTCTCGCCCCCGAGCTTCAGCTGCGTGAGAATATCGTGCATTCCGCCGACGGTCGGAGAAATCGACATGCCGTTATCGTTGAGAATGATGAGAATATTCGTGTCGAGAATGCGCAGGCTGTTGAGCGCCTCATACACCAGGCCGTTATTGAAGGAGCCGTCGCCGATAAAGGCGATAACGTCGTAATCCTCCTTTTTCAGGTCGCGCGCTTTGGCTATGCCCAGCGCCGCCGAAACGGACGTCCCCGCATGTCCCGTGTCGTAGCTGTCGTACTCGCTCTCCTTGCGCTTGGGAAAGCCTGAAAGACCGCCCTCCTTGCGGAGCGTGGAAAATCTGTCTCCGCGGCCGCTGAGCAGCTTATACGCATAGCACTGATGTCCCACGTCGAAAATAATCTTGTCTTTCGGGAAATCGAATACGTAAAACAGGGCGACGGTAGGCTCCACCGCGCCGAGATTGGAGGCGAGATGTCCGCCGCATTCGGTAACCGTCTCGTAAATCACGCTTCTCAATTCGTCGCAGAGAACGTTCAGTTCGCTTCTCGTACAATTTTTTATCTGTTCGGGGCGCCAGCTTTCCAGCATACTCTCTTTCGTCTCCTTTTATTTTCCGACAAAACAAATCCTACTTGCTGCGGTTGCGCACGTAGGTGATCATATCGTACAAAAAGGCGGTGTTGCCGTCGATACCGTCCAAAACGGTATAACAGTGTTTCGCGTACATATCCGCGCGTATCTTCGCGCCGTCCAATCCGTAGAGACGGACGGAGGTGAGCTTGTTTTCCTCCTCGTCCTTGCCGATCGATTTGCCGAGCGTCGAAAAATCACCCGTCACGTCGAGAATATCGTCCGTGATCTGAAACAGGGAACCGAGATATTTCCCGAACTGCTCGAACTCGAAATAAAATTTATTGCCGCTTAAAATGCTCGCCACGGCGACGGGCGCCAGCAGGAGCTTGCCCGTCTTGTGTTCGTAAATATAAGCGAGATCCTCTTCCGCAACCGCCCTGTCTTTTTCGGAAAAATACAGATCGGCGGACTGTCCCGCGATCATGCCGAAAATTCCCGCGCACTCCGCGAGAAACTTCGAAGCCAATACAAACTTTTCACCCTTCATACACTGGTCGAGACAAAGCGAATAGGCGGTGTTCAGCAGTCCGTCGCCCGCCAGAACGGCGTTCGCTTCCCCATAAACTTTATGATTGGAGGGTTTTCCGCGGCGGAAATCGTCGTTGTCCATCGCGGGAAGGTCGTCGTGTATCAACGAATAGGTATGAATCATTTCCAGCGCCAGCGCGTACGGAAGCACCTCTTTCGCAGGGGCTCCCAAAACGTCCGCCACCGCAAGCATAAGCACGGGACGGATTCGCTTTCCGCCGAGCAGAAGGCTGTATTTCATGCTTTCGCCCAAAACCTCGGGTTTCGTCCTGAGGGTTTTGCAGTAGGCTTCGGCATAGGCGTTGAATTCGGACAAGTAAGTTTCGTATTGACTGTCAAACGTGTACAATTTTTATTTACTCCTTAAAAGCAGATAAACAGGTATTGTATAACAGCATCGTAATCGTCATGGGTCCCACGCCGCCGGGCACGGGGGTGATATACGAAGTTTTATCCTTGACGTTTTCAAAGTCCGCATCGCCGCAGAGCCTGCCGTTTTCGTCGCGGTTCATGCCCACGTCGATTACCACGGCGCCCTCTTTCACCATATCCGCCGTCACAAATTTCGGTATTCCCACAGCGGATACGAGAATATCCGCCTCGCGGCAGATTTCCTTTATGCCGCGCGTTTTGCTGTGACAGACGGTGACGGTCGCGTCGGCGTTCAAAAGGAGCAGCGCCATGGGCTTGCCCACCGTTTCGCTTCTGCCGAGAATTACCGCCCGCTTTCCCGAAAGAGGTATATTTTCGCTTTCCAGAAGCTTCATGATCCCCAGCGGCGTACAGGCCGCGGTGCATTTTTCCCGCAGGGCGAGCTTGCCGATATTTTCCGCGGAAAAACCGTCCACATCTTTTTCATAGGGAATTTTCTTCAGCGCGGAAACGCTGTCCAGCCCCTTTGGAAGAGGCAGCTGAAGCAAAATGCCCTGCACCTTTTCCTCCCGTCCGAGTTCTTCCAAAAGCCCTTCCAGCTGCGATTGCGAAACGTCGGCGGGCAGCTCGTAGGAATAGGAACGTATCCCCACTTCCCCGCAGGCCTTTATCTTGTTTCTCACGTAAATGCGGGAGGCGGGGTCGTCGCCGACGATCACCACCGCCAGACCGATCTCCTTTCCCGAAGCTTCGATTTTTTCCTTGAGCTCGGCGCGAAGCTTCGCGGCCAAAGCCTTTCCATCGATCACCTTCACGGCTCGGAAACCTCCGCGGCCTCTTTTTTGATCACTCCCGCCAGAACGCCGTTGACGAAATCGGCGCTCGTCTCGGTGGAATACTTCCTTGCAAGCCCCGCGGCTTCCGAAACGGAAACGACGGGCGGAATATCGTCGAAATAACAGATCTCCGCCATGGCGATGAGCAGGATACTTTTATCCGTGGGATTGATACGATTTTCGAGATAATGGTGGCTGGCGCTCACTATTTTCGCCAGAAGCTCGTCCCGATGTTCTTCCACGGCGGCGACCAGGTCGGCCGCAAACAGCAAATCGTCGTCCTTTTCGAGGCCGAACTGCCGATATACTTTTTTCTTGAAAACGTCCGAACATTCGCTGTTGAACTGCTGAGCGAAAATGATGTTCAGGGCCGCTTCTCTCGCATTGCTTCTCATTTATATTTTTTCTCCGTAAATGCCGAAAATCCCCGCCTGAACGGAAGGGATTTTTCTCGTTAAGCTTCGCCCGAATCGGAGTCGTCCGCTTCGTTTTCTTCCTCCGTACCTTCTGCCGAGGCAGGCTCGGGGGCGGGAAATACGACGTCCTGAATATGAACGTCCACCTTTGCGACCCGATATCTCGTCATCGTTTCCACGTTCTGTTTTACCGACTGCTGGATGCGGTAGGCCAATTCGGGAACGTTATACCCGTATTTTACGATAACGGAAACGTCCGCGTAAATGCCGTCCTTTTCGAGAAAGAGGCTGATGCCTCTTTTCTTTCCCGAAACCAGCGTCGTGCCCTCGACCTCTTCGACCGCCAAAGCGACGATCCCGTTGACGATGCCCGCGTTATATACTACTTTACCGTTTTGTTTGTCATTCGGACTGAATCTGAAATTGGACATTCAAAAAGATCTCCTTAATATGCTGACGCTAATATTATAGCACATCTTTCCGAATAATTCTACTGTTTTACGGTAATTACTTTGTCTTTTTTCAACTTTCCGAATAGACGGGCATAATAATGATATTTCCCGCAACGGCGCCCGTTTCGTTTTTGAGCATATTATAGATAGACAGAGCGGTATCGTAAGTAAGTTCGGACGAATTGATAAATACGTTGACGTTTTCGGAATCGCTGGAAACGGAAACGACCGCGTCGGAAAATCCGAGAGACTTCACCATATTTTCGAGGACGAGCTCTTTTTCCATCGCCGAAACGATATCCATTTTCATCTTCGTCGCTTCTTCGTACTTCTCGTCGCCCGCCTGATAGAGCGCGATCACGCTGTCGAGCTGAACGAGTTCCTCGCTGCGCGTGGTGGTGCGTTCGGTACGATAGGTGGTGAAGTAGTTCGCCGTCGTTACGCCGCCCTCCGCAGACGCGAGCGCGTTGGTGTTGGCCAGCACGAAGTTGAACACCGCCGTCACCGCAAGCAAAAGCACCAATGCCGACATTACAACAATTTTCTTTTTGTTTGACATATTTTTATCTCCTTTTTTATTCTTTCATTAGATAGATTTTTACAGACTTTTCGTCCGTTCCCAAGGCGGCGGCAACCGCCTCGCGGATGTTCATGTTCACCCTGAGATCGTTTGCGCCTTCGCATACCACCACGACGCTCTGCACGCCGTCTTCGCTTTCGCAGATCATCACGTTTACGTCTCCCACGCCGTCGATCTCCTTGAGGAGCGCGCAGAGCTTCTGTTCGCTTTCGCTCGCCCCCGTTATCGCGGCCGTTTCCCTGGCGTTTCCGCTTGGGTAGAATATCTTCCACACCGCGAAGATCAGCAGCAGGGCGAGTGCGGAAAGGAGCAGGACGTCGCGGAAACGGTCGCTCTTGAACCCGCGCTTTCGGCCGCGCGGAGCCGTTTCGCTATTCTTCAAATTCCACCTCGCAGCCGTATTTCTCTACGATATGAGCCTTCATGCGTTCCCGTACCTCCCCGTCGATATTTCCTTCCGCGTCTTTGACCAGCACTTTGGTAATTTTGATTTCCGTTCCCTCGTAAACGGACAGATACCCGTCCTCCTCGCCCTCCGCGATCGAACCGCAATATTCCCACAAAAGCGTGACCCCGACGCGGACGGAAAAGGTCTCCTCCAATTTTTTTTCGAGTTCCGTCTCGGCGTTTTCTATACGTTTCGTACTGCAATAATCTATGAACGCACCGTCCGTTTCTATGACTGTTTCCGAGGAAAAAAACGGAAAATTTATCTTTCCGTCCGAAGCTTCTTTGAAAAAGCCGAGAACGGGCGCGAGAATGACCGCGAGACAGCACAGTTTTGCAATCCCCTTAATAAATTTTACCGTCTTTCCGTCGGGCAGAACTGCGGAAAGTATCGCCGTCAGAAGTACGATGCCGATGATACTCAGCAGATACGCGCTCAAAATATCACCTCCGACGAACAGATGACGAGCACGATCCCGATAAAGTACAAAAACGCCACAAACAGAAGTCCCGCCGTGCAGTAATTGAGATTGTCCGCCGTTTCCCCGAGAAAATTCGAAATCCTGCTTTCTCCCAGCGGCTGCGTCACCGCCGCAGTCAGCCTCAAAAACAGATTTGCGGCCATCAGCAGTACAAGCGGCTCGAACAAAACGGAAACCATGAGAAAGATGCTCAGGCTCCCGAGGGAATTTTTAATGAGCACGCTGCCCGCCACGGCGAGGTCGAACCCGCCCGAGAGAAAGCCGCCGACGATGGGCACGCCCGTGCCGATGGCGTATTTTGCGGCGCGGCGGGTAATCCCGTCGTAGGTCGCGGCGGTGAGCCCCTGAACGGTGAAAAACAAGCCGAATACGGAAACGCAGGCGCCGATGATCCATTTGTTTATACTCTTGAAAAAGGAAGAAAAATTGTTGAGCTTCAGTTCGCCCGACAGGTTTCCCGCCATGGAAAAGGCGATGATGGTGAGGGTAAGCGGTAAAACCACGGAGGATACGATAGAGACGATCGAGGTGCTTAAAAACGCCACCGCGGGCTGATAGATAGCCGCCGAAACGCTTCCGCCGCTCGCCGCCATCAGCGTCATCAAAATCGGAAATACAAGCTGCATTTGCTTCTGCATGGAAGCTACGCTCGCCCACGCCCTCGAAAAACACTCCGTAAGCACCGCCAGAACGGGAATGAGCGCGGCCGCGTACCCTACGAGGAAGATGACGTCGGCGGACGTCTGATCGGCAAAGCTGCTCTTTACGGAGGACAAAATGCCGCAGAGCAGCGCGACGGCGCAAATGCAGGCAAAGGCGGGAAGCATGTTTTTCACGTCCTCGAACAGAACGTTCAAAATCTGCTGTCCGAAGCTTCCGTAATCGAACTTTTCCCCCTTGATGTAATCAAAAATACGTTCCCCGACGTTTTTGTCCGAAAATACTCCCAGAGAATCTATGTATTTTTGCAATTCCTCCGTATCCAGCTTATCGATCTGGTCGAGAATGTTTTGGTTGAGCTCCTCTTTGCCGTCCCCCCCTTCCTCCGCAAACGCAAACACGGTGCAGGGCATGCAGAAGAACGCCAGAAAAAACAACGCGGCCAGCCTGATAAAAAAACGTTTTCTTTTGCTTCTGCGCTGTTTTTCGTTTCCCGACAGCGGCAGGGAGGATACGCGGAGGCTTTTTCCGTTCGCCGTCATATAAGCTCCAGAAATCCGCTCATCAGCTTGAGCACGCTTTCGATAATGGGAAGAGATAAAATCAAAATAGTGAGCTTTCCGCCGAGAATCACCTTGTCCGCGACGGCGTTGCTGCCGAAGTCGTTGAGAATCCCCGCACTGAATTCGGTCAGATATCCCACCCCCACGATCTTCAATAAAATCTTGATAAGGCCGTTTTCGATGCCCGTAATCGAAGCGATCGTGGAGAGAATATTCACGGTGTTTTGCAGCATATCGACGACGAACATTAAAATGACGATGACGCCCGTCACAGTCACCGCAAACGAAAGCTCGGGTTTGGTGCTCTTTAAGAGTATGGCGGATATCGCCGTGACGAAGGCGACGCCGATGATCTTGAAAATTTCCATATCGTATTTCCTACCGTCCTTTTGTTTTTCTCCGATTTTAAGCGAAGCCCGAGGGCTACGTTAGGTCGAAAATCTGTTTGATCTGCACAAAGAGGTCGCCCACCATGCTCACGACGATGGTGAGCACGAGAATCAGCCCTACGATGCTCACGACGGTCGCAATGTCGTCTCGGTCGGATTTTTTCAGGATCTGACAGATAACGGTCACGATAATGCCGATGGCGGCGATTTTGAAAAGTATTGAAATATCCATGATTTATATGATAATGACCAAAATCATCAATCCGCATAAAAAGCCCAGCTTTAGATACAGATCGCCGTATTTGGCACATTCCTCCGCGGCCTTGCGTTTATATTCCCCAAGCGTCCCCTTAACGGAAGTGAAATACGCGCTTTGGGACGCGCTGTCGCCCTTGCCCACCATCAGAAAATAATCCCTTACAAATCCCGCTTCGTCCTTCGTGAGAAAGGAATATTCGGGCAGGAATCCCTTTTCCGCCTGCCCCTCCGCGTCCCCGCTCTTTCCCAGCGAGCCCACAAACGACGAAAGCAGTTCGTCAAATTCCCCTTTATATTCGTACTTTTCCGAAAATTCCTTGATCGGGCGGCGGTAATAGGCGATCTCGCTCAAAAAACGCTCGTTGAACTCGTTCATCTGCACGAAAAAGCTCTTTCTCTGACGGTATTTTTTTGCAAGCAGATAGCCGCAGAAGCTCGTAAAGCATACGATCGCCACGCCGAGTATAAATTTTATCATACCGCACTTCTCACCTCTGTATCTCCTTTAAGTCCTCGTCGTAGATTGCCCGCACCCTTCCGATCGTTTCCGATTCGAGCAGGACATATCGTTCGAACAATCCCGCAAACGGCGGCTTCACGTCTTTAATTTCCGCAAAATGTGCCGACGCAATGACTTTTACGCCGCCGAAGACCGCCCGTTCGACGGCCGCACAGTCCGCGGGCGACAGCTCGTCCGTAATCATGATATCGGGGCGCATGGCTCTTATCCCCGCCTCAAACGCCGTAGCCTTGTCCGCAAAGAGCAAAACGTCGCTCGTCGCCCCCGTGTCCCCCGCGGAGATTTCCCCCCGCTCGTCGCAGATGAGGACGTTTTTTGCCCTCTCCTCGCTGAGCGTGCGGCTCAAGTCCCGAAGAATGGTCGTCTTGCCGATTCCCGGCGGCGACATAATCAAAAGGCTCCGCACCTTGTCCGAAAGACACCGACGGTAAATCTCCGCCCCGCAGCCCCTGATTTCGTGCGGAACACGGATACACAGGGACGTGAAATCGCGGACGGAGAGTGCTTTTCCCTTCTCGAAAACGTATTGTCCCGCCAGGCCTATCCGTTCGCCGCATTCTGCGGTCACAAATCCGCGTTTCAGCTGTTCTTCCACGGAATAGACGGAAAATCGCCCCGCCGAAAATACCGTTTCGGCAATCGCCGCGGGCGAAACGCTCACCGCGGCGAACGCCTTATCTACCGGCCCGTAAGCGCCCAGATACCGATATTTTCCCTCGTAATTGAGCGTGACGGGCTTTCCCGCCCGCAGACGAATCTCATAAACGCGGTTGAGATTGACGTGTTTAAGCGCCTCTTTTACGTTGTCGGGGAGAAATTCCAGCATTTGATATCATTATATGCGGCGGCTTGTCCCGATAGAACGAATAAATCATAACCACCAGTAAACTGGTGGTTTGCATAACCCCTAAAAGGGGATAATAC
>UQHL01000036.1 GCA_900540805.1 uncultured Eubacteriales bacterium | reverse complement strand
AGAGCAAGAGCGCGGCGGTGCAGATAAGCGTGAACAAATCTACGGTTTATACGCGCGCGAATACGGACAAGGCGGAATATTTCAAAATCAAACCCGCGCTTGCGTTCGGTGGAGTAATAACGGCCTCGGGAGCGAAAAGCGAAGATTTGAAAGAATACAGCGGAGGAGCGAGCGCGACGCTGACGGGCTTTTTCGATAAGACATGGGGGGAAGCGTTGCATAAAGCAAATAACACGATAAAGAACAAGCTGATCACGAACATTTCTACCTATACGGGAGCAGACGCTTACACGGTGGAAATTTATGACGCGGAGGGCGGAAAGCTGCTTGAAACATACGGATTGAGACTCGACACGTCGAAGATCGTAACGCAGAAAGGCGTGGAGAGCATAGAGATCGACGAAACGGAGATTGTATTCTGATAAAGGAGCGAAAGAAAAATGACAGACAAGAAAACGCGAATCGTATCGAATCTGTTATCGTTGGTACTCGGCGCCGTGATCGGCGCCGGGGTCTATGCGATCAAAGAGCAGATAACGCATGGCGGGAATGAAAGAGTAGAAATGGAAGCCCCCTCCGAAGACGTCGGCGGAGGCGTAATATTTAACGAACCGGAAGGCAACGGAATGCAGCTGACGGCAAGAAAGCTTTTGTCAAGCGAGTATGACGAGTATGGCGTGTCGGAACTGGCGGAAACGGCCTACACGCTGACGGCGACGGTTACACCAGCGAATGCGATGAATAAAGAGGTGGATTGGTCGGTGAGTTTTGTGGATCCTACGTCGGCATGGGCGAGTGGCAAGAGCGTGACGGAGTATGTGACGGTAACGCCGAGTGCGGACGGCGCGTTGACGGCGACGGTAGAAAATCTGGACGCGTTCGGGGCGCAGATAAAAATCACGGTGGCAAGCCGTTTCAATGCCGACGTAAAAGCGGAAACAACGGTGGATTACGCAAAACGAATCACGGCGTCTAATTTGAAAATAAGCCGTGCGGCTGCTCACGGTTCGGGTTATGACTTTACCGAGGGTATGGATCCGATGCCTTATTTGCATCCGTGTATGGAACATTCGACGGATCTTGTCACCACAACCTATACCTATACTTACGGCATAGGCACGACGGAGGACGAATTTTCGACAGAGATAACTTTGAGTTTAACGACAGCGTTTATCACGAAAGCAGCAAATGCGGGTATTACGGTAGCCCCGCACACAAAAACCCTTAATGAAAGCGGTTTTTCGCTTGGACAGGATTTTTGTAAAGAATTTTTCGGAGAAAGCAACGTTACCGACGTGACAAAGCTGGAAAAGTTATACAATCTGATAAGAACCGATTGGGGTCTGACGAAAGTCTTTACGTTGAATATAACGTGTACGGGCGAATATTCGTCATTCACGAAAAAAATCGATTTTAGTTGCAGTGAAACACGGTTGTATGTTCCGGCGAGCGCGGTGAATGTAAACTTTCCGGCAGTTGTATTCTAAGAAAAGATAGATTGAGTCGTACAGCGATAAAAAACAAGTCAAAGGAGCGGAAGAATGGCAGGAAAGAAAACGGGCAAGAGAATACTGACGGCGCTGATCGTGATCCTGGTGCTGATACTTTCGCTCGGTCTATTGTCGCGGCTGATAGGAATAAGCGGGAATCAGATTACACTCACGTATGCGGGCGAGAGTTATAAAAAATCCGTTTCTGGGCTGGAAATAGCGGCTGAATCGGAGTTTGGAGTGAAGCTTCGGGATAAGAGCGCGGAATATGAAGTAAAAATCTATGCCGCGGGAACGGAAGAAACGGATTTCACGTTCACAGTCGGCGGAAAAGAGTACAGCTGGCAGAAGGATATAGCGGGAGCGAACGTCGGCCGCGGCGAGGAGTTTACGGACGTATTCGAGGTAGAGAAAACGGACACGGGCTTCAGGATTTCCTGCGGACTGGAAAAAGCGTTGCGGGACATCTGGCAGGACGAGGCGATCGAGCTGCCGGAGAATATTCCTGCAGGGGACAGATTCCGGCTGGAAATACGAAGCGGGAAAACAACGCTGACGGTCGGATTTTCAGTGAAAGAGCCGGGAAATATCGGGGTGGAGAAAATAGAGCTTAGCCCGGGCGAGATCGTATTTTAGAGAAGGTGACGGAGATGAAAACGCTGCAAAGAAAACTGACGATAATCCTGACTTTTTTAGTAGCCTGCGCGATGTTCGCGATCGGGCTATTATGCGTGTATAAGCCGATAAAGACGCGCGCGGAAACGACGACGGCGGTCATCGATTTGGGCGGTGTATTATCGGGCACGCAAGAAATGTCGCTTTTAGAATTTTATAGCGAGAGCAGTTTTGAACTCGGTGACACGTTGTTTTATAACGGCGAACGCGCGGAAATAACGGAACTCCCGAGCGAAGCGGAAGGAACGGACTATTATACGTTAAGGTGTGAGACGTACGGTAAATTTTATCAAAGCCAAAGAAAAATCATTACGGTAATAGTCAATCCGGTGTCGGAAGAGCTGTTCTTTAATACGGGCGCATCGGCGTCGTTGGATGCGACGGATTTGTATCGCTTGCGATTTGCGCTGTATGTCTCGGAAAGCGCGGTGCAGTCGAACAGTCTCTTGACGGTAAGCTTTGTATCGGGAACGGACGCGGGGTGTAAATTAGGCTTCGAGAGCGATGAAATCAAAGAAAGGCAAGCGACGCTTGATTTGAGCCGATATATATTTACAAGCGGCTATACGACGGTGTATATCTACGTAACGGGTTCGTTACACGCGGAAATGCAGCTGTTGGCGACGGTAGGCGGCGCGGCGGCGACGAGCGATGCGAGGAGTATATACTACGTCTGGCAGAAAGCCGTGGAAAATAACTTCGGCGGAATGGTGGTCGAAGATTCGGTAAAAAACTATATCACGCTGACAGTGGGATTTTCGTCGGAAAATAACACCTTTGAAATCAGCCAAGCGGCGCAGCTGTCGCAGAGCAGCGGTCTGTCGTTGATGGTGAAAGTGCCGGAGTCGTATCTGACGCAGTTGAAACAGGGAAAGCGGGAAACCTCGAAAGAAACGCTCTATTCGTCGATATCGGGGGTTCCGATCGGAACGAGGTACACCTATGAAGATCATTTTTTGTATATTTGCCGGACTACGGATTTAAGCGATTACGGAAACGCGGGAATGAAGCTGACGTGGGGATATATGTATCACGTATCGCCGGGGGAATGCATAGAGCCATACACGAACGAAGCGGAGGCGTTGAGCGAAGAATTTTTAAGCCGCGGGATGGATGTGTTTTCGTTGGGGCTGCCGACGAATGCGGAGCAGGAGTATTATTATTTTGCGACGATCCTGAAAGTAACGCGAACGGACGCGGTGTATGTTACGGGCAAACAGGATCAGGAATCGTTTTCAACAAGCATAGAATCGTTTTCGCGGAATTATTATCAGACGTCGCTGAAAAGCCTGGCGCTGGAAGTCTTGGAACGCGACGCGAGCATGACGGACGGAGAGCGAGCGTGGATGCAGGACGTGGCGGGAGTGAAACCGGACACGAACGAGATCACGGTGACGCTGAAATACAAAGCCCTGACGGACTATGCGACGTTGACGGAAAAGAGCCATGCGTTTAAGGTAAAAAGCGTCTGGGCGCAAAATAAGGCGCTGGTGCTCTCCGCGTTGTACGATCTGACGGAATTTAACAATATCGCCAAGCTGAATGCGGTTTATACGGGCGATTATTGGCGAGACGGATACCGATATACGACGCAGAAGCGGATCATCTTGCAGGCGGAAGATTTTGAGTACAGCTATAATGCAGTATCGCAGACTGGGACGCTGACGGTAATATATGCGGATTTTCAGTATAAGGATCTGTCCTTGCGGGTGACGAACAACGACCCGGCGAACAATCTGACGATAGACTATTACACGGCGGACGTGGTAGCGGGCGCGATGAGCACGACGCTGACATTCAGATTTGCGGACATCGAGGAGCAGCTGCACAATTCCTGCAATTGGCTGTTCGATTTCGGGAAAGAGAACATCCGGATCAGCGGCAAGCCGGAGGGCGTGACGACGCAGCTGACGGAGGAGGCGCTGATCGTGACCTTCCCGAACGCCAAAGAAAACGAGCTTGTCAATTTATCGCTGATCGGCGTTGCGGAAATTATCGAGGACGTGGAATACACGCTGACGTATGAGTATGCGGAGCTGACGCTGAACGGAACGGAGATCTCGGAAACGTGGAAAACGTCTGCGCCGATTGTGAAACTGTATAGTGAGATCGTGACTTGCAATTTCACGAATTTCATGACAGACTACGGGGAAATCGTAAACGAAGCAATAAATCCCGCCTTTCTGGGCGGAGCGGAGTATTATATTCCGGTATCGATACGCAAGGAATACAGCACGTATGATTCGGAAACGCATACGTGTAAAATCACGGTGGAATATACGTATAATACGCTTTTCGGGATTACGAATAACTACGACGACGAAATTATATTCAAAGCGCTCAATCATAGCAGCTTAAACTACACGGGCGGGGATTTCGTGGGTAAGATCCCTTCGGGGTATCGAGTGAAAGGAATTTCCACCTCCAAACCCGATAAGCTGACGGTGACGAATGCGGAGGATTACCGAAACGCAAAAATAGAGGTGCGGACGAGTACGACGGAAAAAGAGGTGCTGCCGGTCGCGATAGAGTTCACGGACAGCTGGAATCTGAAAATCAAGTACCTTGAAAACTATAAGGACTATCGGATCCGTACGGGCGAGAAAGACGCGAAACCGTGCTTCGCGGAAAAGAAGGTATTTTCGGGGACCGTCAAAGTCAAAGATTATGAAGATATCTACGCATTGACGAATGAAGATATCCAATCAATTTTAGGGCTTAAAAGTCTGGATATTTTAGGTCTGGCGACGGTGGAAAAGATAACGGTGAAATTCGACGGGATTTCCACCTATACGGCAGAGCTTTCGTATTCGCACGCGGCGCTGAAACAAATCGATTACGACGGGAATATGCTGGAAATCAAAATCCCGCTGACCTCTTATTCGGATTGGTGTAAGCAATACGGGCAGGATTGGTCTATTTTGTTTTTGAATACTCCGAAGAGACACTATTTCAAATATTCGAACGACGTGACGAGAGAAAATCTGTACGGCTTTTTCTCGGTAGCGGTATTCAAGGAGCAGGTGTCTGATCTTAATTATTGGTTCAAGAACAACACGGGCGACGGCTGCATGACGATTTTCGAGGGTAAGCAAGTAAGCGGGTCGGGGGTGTATAAATTTTTCAATAACCTGACGACGAAAGGCGTGATTACGTCTGTGCTGGGGTATGTGGGAATGTCGTTCTGCGAGATCGTGAACGACGACAACGCGATGTATTACAGTTATTTCTTTTACTTGGACGGAACAAGCGATAACGCATACCTGGCGACGAACGGAGCGGACGACGCGGGAGACACGGACAGCGCGATCAAGAACGCATTAAACGACGCGAAGGAATGGATCAAGAAAACGTGGGATAAGCTGAACGGGTCGAATGCCATGAAGTGGTTGAAGATCCTGGGAGGCGCGGCGTTGGGAATTTTAGCGGTGACGGCGCTTATAGCGGGCGTATATAAAATTTTGACAGTATCGGGAATCATAAAGCCGAAGCGAAAGACGGCAACGGCGAAGAAAACGAAACCGGCTAAGAAAAAGAAATCGAGCACGAAGGCGAAAAAATGAGCGAGGAGAAGAACGCGAAAAAGCCCGCCGCAAGTAAAGCGGCGGGTAAGAATAAAATCGAAAATTCGAAGTCGAAAGCAAAACCGGCAGAGAAAAAGACAAACAGCCCAAAATCGCAACGGAAGAATGTTTCTCAAAAAATTCCGAACGGACGGACTTTACAAACCCGTGACGAATTTTTTGAAGGACAAGAAAAATACAGAAAGCCCGGTTATGAAAATAAGGGGCTGTATCGAAAAGTCGTAGTGGTGGACAGTAACCGAGCTGATGAACTTGCAGTGGTGAAGTTGACAACCTCAAAGCAAGGAACAGCTTTACCCGATTATCAGCAGGGAAAATCGAAATACCGTCCTTTTGTCGCAACAAAAGATGATGAAAACAAACCTATTAAAGTTGGGAAAAAATTTCTACCCAATAAACAGCAGAAAGATGTTTCGCAAAAAGATGTCAATCAAATCAAAAAAGATAGTATCAAACGAAAAGACAACCGAAATAAGTTGCGAGAATTGAAAGGGCGAAAATAAAAACGGGGCAGTCCCCCGCCCCGCTATACTAACATGGTATTTCAACCAAGGCTCTATAAAGAGCTATCCCGAAGGAACTACTATTATTATACCCAAAAACTCGGAAAAAGTCAATAGGTTGGGGCAAAAAATGTTAAAAATTTTGAAACTGATAATCCGAATCGTGATATATGTCGCCATAATCTTGGCGGTACTGTATCTGATAAGTACATTCAAGCGGGTATTCTGAAAATGGAAAAGGAAGCGAGAGGGCGAATAGACCGCCGGATAATTTATCATATCGTAAGCGCGGCGGTATTGGCCGGCTCGTTACTGTTTTCTGTTTTCTATTTCCGCGCGGTATTCTTCCGAACGGTTCAGGCGTTCAAGGACTTCGGATTATCCGTCGCATACTACTTCACGGAGCTTTTAGGGTTCGAGGGCGTGATCACGCCGACAGTCGGGGGGATCCCGACTAACGCAACGGAAGTATTGCCGTTTCAGCCTTCGGAGTTTATAACGGGCCTGAAAGCGTACGGGAAAGCTCTGATTTCCAAAGAAAACGCAGAGGCGTTTTTTCTGGGACTGTTGAAAGGACTTTCGACGTTCGCCAAAGCGGCAATCCTGATTCTTCCCGTACTTGTGTTATTGTGGTTTTTAATCAAAAGTGCATACAGGCGGCCGAATAATAATTACAACGCGGACACAAAGCCGTTGCGGGTGTATAAGAAAATCGAAGCGGCGACGTGGGGAAAGTGTAAAGCGTTTTTCAAAAACTATGCGGGCTTCCTGAACGAACACCGGATTTATATTCTGGTCGCGGGGTTGATCTGGTCGTACAACCTGAACGCATTGACGATTATCATGGAATTTTTTGCGTTCGTGTTCTATTTCGCGGTGAGTTTTGACGCATTGGGCATCTTCACGCAAATTGCAAAGCTGTCGATGGATCTGACGGTGGCAATCAATTTCTTGCCATGGTGGAGCTGGGCGGTAGTCGGATTTCTGATTTTCGACTCGATCCGCAAGAATATAGGGACGCAGCGTCTGCGGGGATACGAGGCGCGGGACCGGGACTTTCTGGAATCGCACCCGGGGGCGCTGTTCGTGGTCGGGAAGCAGCGTGCGAAAAAAACGACGATGATCACGGATATGGCGCTCTCACAAGAGGCAATCTTCCGAGAAAAGGCGAAAGAAAAACTGCAAGCGCGGGATATGCAGTTCCCGTTCTTCCCGTGGATTCTGTTGGAAAAGTATCTGGAAGAAGGGATAGCGGCGGGATATTTCCCGACATTGGCGAAAGTACGGCGGTTTATCGGGTATCTGAAATTCGGCTGCGGGTTACATAGCCGCCAGAGAAAAAGGCTTTTGAAAATCCTTTCCCGGAAATATGGTTATCCGTATCGGGATTTTTTGTTCGGTTACAACCCCGAAAACGGAATGACGTATAAAGCCGGGCTGGGAACGGTGGATCTGTTTGAGGCGCTGGAAGCGTATGCGCAACTGTATTGGATCTATGCGTCGCCTACGCCGCTGCTGATCGGGAACTATGCGATCCGAACGGACGCGGGGCGAGTGGATTTCGGGAATTTCCCGCTGTATGCGGACGATTTCTTTTCCCGTATCGAACAGCCCTCCGCCTATTCTCACATTTTAGACGAGGACGGAATGCGTCTCGGGAAAGTGTTTGACGACAAGGGCAAGTATAAAGACGGTCTGGAAATCGGGATTATCAATATCATGGAGGTAGCGAAAGACCGCGGGAACCAGCATACGAGAACGGGAAGCATAAACGATCCCGATTGTAATCAGAAAAACGACCTTTTCGAGCTTGACGTAAAAATGCGCGGACACGCGGCGACGGTGGACAATTACACATTTTTCAGAATGTTCATGGACGACCAAAGGCCCGACTCTTTGGGGGCGGATAACAAAGACCTTTGCGACAGCGTGATGATCAAGAAAATGTCGGAGGCGAAAATCGTCATGCCGTTTTTTGCGATAGAAGAAGCGGCGTATCTGATAGCGACGAAGTTTTTCGATAGGATTTATTATCAGATCCGAAACCTGCGCGGGGACAATACGCTTTTCCTGTATCTCGTGAAAAAGCTGTACCGGGCATTATACCGATATTATGAGAAGATATTCAACCGTTATTCGGTATATGTGGGAACGGTGCGGATAACGAATGAAATGGCGGGAGAGCAAATCACGGATAAGGGCAAATATTATATCTGTACGTATAAGGTATATAACAACCGATTTGCGACGGACAGTATCCGTGAGTTTTACACGCAGAAGGCGCTGCGCTCAAAAACGGGCCTGAACGATTTTCCGCAATACAAAGAACTGCGTCCGAGCTGTGAGGAGATGCAGAGCGTGCACAGCTTTTTCTATAAGAAAGTATTTGAGGCGTTCGACGATAATAGCGTAGAAGCGATAAAACGGAAAAAATACCGTGAGGAAGTCGGAACAAAATACGTCTGGCAACCGCGGAAAAAGCTCGAACGAAAGCAGAAATAAAACGCGGCAGGCAGGTAAGCGACGAAAAGACCGCAGGCGGTCGGAATAAAGCGCCGAGGCCGGGCGCGGGGGAACTCTCACTTATCCAGCGGCGCCGAAGGCGCAAAAGGAGAAGAGAGACGACAGAGCCGGGGCAAACCCGACCAGATTAACGTTGCCCGGAGAAAAGACGGTGACGGCCAGACCGACGGAAATGCGGACGTATATCCCCGCACCGTGGGGCGGGGGAGACGGCCGCAGAGCCGACGGGCGGCCGGCAACGGCGCCGGGCAACGTCATGCGGGCGGGGAGGCTAAAATCAAGTCGCGGCGCGCCGTATTTCTTGAAGAATTCCGCGCTTGTCGCGGGATTCTTCACGGCCTCGATTTTGGCAAAAAATTTAGATTTTAACAAAAAAATCAGGTCGGAATACGGCCAAAGGAGGCGAGAAATGGAACAAACGATCACGATTCGCACCGAGCGAACGACACACCTGACGGTAGCGACGCTGCGGGTTTATCAATGCCTGAAAGATAAACTCCAAGACCGCGCGGAAGTCGTGGACTATCGGAAAATAGCGGACGAAGTGGGCATGAGCTGGAACGGCGTGAAATATGCCGTATCAGCCTTGATCCGTTACGGCTTTATCAAGAAAGAGGACGGAAAGCTGTCTGTCAATCCTTCCTCGCCGGAAGTTGTGGTGAATTGAAAGGAGAAAGTCGAGATGAACAAAAGCGAAAGCCCGACCCTACGGGAACTGCGGGAACAAAATAAAAGAAGCCGCGAAGAAGTTGCAGCGGCTTTGGGGGTAACAGCGAATGCATTGACGAATTACGAGTGCGGGATTAGGCGGATAAGTTTGGAACAGATATTAATTTTGGCAATCTTGTATGGAATTTCGACGGAAGAAGTTATCGAAGCACAACTTAATAGCTGTCATTCCGGCCTAAAAGATAGTCGGCGCTTACATCAAACAAGTCACACAGTTTGATCAATATAGTCAAAGAGGGTTCCCGTATTCCGGCCTCATAATTTCCCAAGGCATTTTTTGTCAATCCGACTTTCTCAGCAACTTCTTTTTGGGTTAGACCGGAGGATAATCTTAATTCTTTTAATCGTTCAGAAAACTCGTTCATGGAAAAATTATAACACGGAATGTGGACTAAATGCTTGACAACACACACTGTGTGGGTTTATAATATAACCACATTATGTGTGCTGGAGGGCAATAATTCATGAGAACTGAGCGAGAAAAGAATGCAGAGAAGATTCGGAAAGTGCGTTGGACATATCAGGAGGGTGGCTTCGAGGGAAGTTTGGGAGTGCATCGGGAGCTGTTCGGGTATTTCAATATAGCGTTGCGGTGGGAAATGAACGGACGATTGCGAATGAGTATTGAGAATCGAGGTTATCCGCAATTCAACCGTTTGCCGGAGGAATATGAGGGACCGGAAGAAGCCGCGGCGGAGTTGGAGAAGTATTTCGGGGAGATAGACGGATTATTAAAAGAGAGGCTTCGGGAGGTAAAGGAACGTGCGGAAGCGATATATCGGGAGTACGTGAAAGAAGAAATATCAAAACTCAAAGCGAAAAAAACAGTTATGGAGGCGGGAGGATGAAAGAGATATTAAGGAGAAAGTCGAGATGAACAAAAGCGAAAGCCCGACCCTTCGGGAGCTGCGGGAACAAAATAAAAACACCGCCGCGGAAGTCGCGGAGGTGTTGGGGGTAAGTGTACGTGCTGTTTCAAGATATGAACAGGGTACACGTCGCATTGGTCTTGAACAAATTATAAAATTGATGGATTTTTACCATTGTACCGCCGAAGAAATTATTTGGGCGCAACTCAATAGCTGTCAGTAAGCCCTAAAAGATAGTCCGCCGATACATCGTAAAGTTTGCAAAATTTGATTATCATTTCCACAGAGGGCTCACGTGTACCATCTTCATAGCGGCTTATGGTGCGAATGGTTACATTGAGTTTTTCTGCAACTTCTTTGAGCTTGAAATTACGCTCAATGCGCAATTCTTTTAATCGTTCGTGCATTTTTCTACCTCTAAAATAATTATAGACCAAAATGGCCAATAATGCTTGACATTAGACCAAAGTGGTCATATAATATAATTAGACCAAAACGGTCTAAAACGTAAATGGAGGTATAAAGATGAGGAACGAGCGAGAAAAGAATGCAGAGAAGATTCGGAAAGTGCGTTGGACATATCAGGAGGGTGGCTTCGAGGGAAGTTTGGGCGTGCATCGGGAGCTGTTCGGATATTTCAATATAGCGTTGCGGTGGGAAATGAACGGACGATTGCGAATGGGAATCGAGAATCGGGGTTATCCGGAGTTTAATCGGCCGACGGAAGAATACGACGGAGAAAAGGAAGCGGCGGAGGAGCTGGAACAGTATTTCGGAGAAATCGACGGCTTACTGAAAGAACAGTTAAAAGATATAAAGGAGCGAGCGGGTACAGTATATCGGGAATACGTAAAAGAAGAAATATCAAAACTCAAAGCGGAAAAAACTGTTACGGGGGCAGGAAAATGAAAGAGATATTAAGGGCGAAAAGCAAGACGCCGACAGAAAAGGAATGTTACGAGGAGCTTGTAAAAGTGATACGAATATATTGCTATCAGTCGGTAGTGCGGGAAGAAATAGGATTTTTTCAGAAGTGGCTGAAAAATATCTTGATGCAGCTTTCGGAGTATGCGTCATCGCCGGACGAGCCGGAGAAGTACCCGGCATATAAAGAGCTGCGCCGAAAGGCAAGCGAATTTGTGCGGGAGCCGACGGAGGATCCGTCGCGGGTAATGAGCCAGAGAACGGAACTGAAAGCGGCGTTAGAAAACGCCGAGAAGGCGGGCGGGTTTCGAGCGCGGTCACGGAAGCCGAGAACGCAGGAAAAGGCGGAGAAACAAGCGAACGAGTAAAGGGTTACAGAACGCGGGAAGCCCCGCAAAAGGAAGATTAAAAAATGGGAGCGATAGCGATACCCGAAAACTTCACATATACGAAACGGTATTACTCGCATTTTGCCGAAATGGCAAAGGCGGGTTTTGCCGCGCTCGGAAAGGCGGTATTCGGGCGGATTTTCGGTGAATGCAGTTGGAAACAGACCTGTGAAGAAACATATCCGGAAATGGCAAAAGTTTTGAATTGTTCCCGATCCTCTGTCGCAAGGTGGGTAAAAAGGTTAAACGAAAAAGGCTTGATAAAACGTCTGAACGGGACGCGCTCGGAATATAAGACGGACGAGAGCACCAAAGCTTCGGACGGGTTTATTATCACGCCTTCCTTTTTCTATACAACAGAGTTTACGTTCAAGAGCGGGGCAAGATACCTTCGGCAAAATGAAATAGACGTCGCAAGTTATATATTGAGTTGGAGTCTGAATCCGAAAACAAAAGGCTATAAAGGCTCAATGGGGAATATAGCGCGGACGCTGGGAATCTCGACGAGCACTGCATCGGAAGCGATAGAGGCGCTGATAGAAACAGAACTGATAAGACGCGAAGAAACGCCGGACGTATTAAACGGTGCGGCAATCTTCAAATATACGGCGGATAAAGATTTAGTGATTGCGATTCGAAAGGCGTTCCGGAAAAACGGGAAAGAGGAGAAGCTGCCGGAGAACGTGAGGCAGATAAACGAAAAAGCGGAACGCGAGAGCTACTATTCAAAGCTGAGAGCCGAAGCGGAACGGGAAGCGGAGAAACGCAGCCGCCCGTTGCGATTGGACGGGAAATATGCAGCGGCGTTCCGGGAGCGCAGAAAACTCGACGTCGCGGAAAACAAGGAACACGACGCGGGAAAGCTCCAAGAGATAAAGAAGCGTCGAGAGATTCTTTGGAACACCATCACAGACCGGGCACTTGCGTTCGGATTTTCCGAAACAGAACTTTCGGAACTCGGGGAAGTGTTGCCGAAATATAAATGTCGGAAATGTTCAGATATGGGAACAAAGCCGGACGGAACATATTGCGATTGTTACCCGGAATGGCGAAAGCGACTAAAAGATATAGACTTTGCGGCGGGTGTAAAGTCTGGGCAAATTGGATAAAAAAATAAAAGCGTGGAGTGATCCGCGCTTATAGTCGTATAAAAAATTAGGTATTCCGCTCTCGGAGAAGGGGGCGGGATATTTTTTACGTACCGACCCTCCGAAAATGAGATTTTCAAGGTATCAATTTTGGAGGGTAAAAGTTTTCAAGGTCTAAAAATTGGAGGGTAAGGTGTCATTTTCGGATAGTAATATAATGATTATATCCTTTTTCTTTTTTAAGAAAGAAACGCGACGGCGCCGGATAGCGGGCGCCAAAGCCGCGGGAAGGAAGGCGGAATTATAGAAACGGGGAAGCCCGGCGAGCGGGCTTCCGAGATATGGTAGAAGGAAAACGGAAAGCCGCAGGCGGCTTTCTCGGTGTTGGAGCTTATCGGCGGGGAAAACGGCCGCCACGGTGAAGCTGCCCGAAAGCTGATAAATAACGAATCCCGAACGCGGGCGTATATAAATTTTTTTTGTTTAATATGCCCAAAGTATTGACATAAGGCATATAATGCGATATAATAAGAATACTAAAGACGGAGGTGAATTATGAAAACGAGCGTAAATATCAAAATGGATGTAGAAGATCGAGACGCGGCGAAAAAGCTGTTTGACAGTCTCGGGCTTGATATGACGACAGCGGTCAATCTTTTTGTGAAAGCATCTTTGCGGGAAAAGGCAATACCGTTTCAGATAGCGGCCGAACAGTCGGATGCGATGCAGGAACGTTTTGAAAGGGAACTGAAAAAAGATTTACAGGCTTCCGAACAAGATATGGAATCGGGGCGAACGGTAGAGTATAAAGCTGCGATGGACGGGCTGCGGGCGAAATATGGAATCTAATGAACAATATAGGGTAAAATATACCCAGACCGCATTAAAGCGGTTAGATGATATCCTTGCCTATATCGCGGTTACGCTGTGCAATCCGTCGGCCGCCAAAAGGTTGCTGGATGATTTTGACGAAGCAATCGAAAATGTATCAAAGTTTCCGTATGCTATGCCGAAAGCAAAAAACAAAAACGTGACGACGAAAGAATATCGGAAGATCTTCGTGCGGCAGTATCTCGCCATTTATCGTATAGACGAGAAGAAAAAAGCAATCTACATACTGACCTTCAGATATGCCCCGCGGTTTTTAGGCGATTCCATTTGAGATCGTCGGCGGGAGGACTGTCGTGGTGGTAAATTCCCTGTCCGGCAGTCTGGATCAGAACGGGAACGACATGAAAAAAACGACACCTGGAGAGGCGCCGTTTAGATTTTTTATTGACAATATTTCTCTGATATGATATAATATCTTTAAGCAACGAGGGTGATTCCCCCGAGGCGGTCAGCACTTCCCGATAAAGGAGGTGGTTTTTATGAGGTATGAACTTATTAAACTTCTTTCGGCTTTGCTGGAAGAAGGGTACATAATTTCTTTCCGCGTGACAAAGAGTAAAATCTATGTTGCAATAAAAAACGACCGCCGTTAAGGTTCCAGCCGCACGGTAGTCGTTTGACGATTATTCAAGGCTGACCGTTTTGGGGTCTTGCCTTCGTTGTGGTTTTATTATAGCACGATTTTTTGAGATTGTCAATAGTTTTGACGGAAAAAAGTATTTAAGAGTAATTGTTTGACGAAAATAACGAAGGGTAAAAAAGGGTATAAAAAAATATTCTCAAAAAGCACCATATTTTGTAGTTTTATTTATATATAAACACAATATATTGTGGTGTATGGAGGTTGGTTATTCTTCGAAATCGTGTTATGCAGGAATGCATACAAGGGTTCAAATCCCTTTCTCTGCGCCAAAGAGAGCGTAAGTTGAACATTGTTTGACTTACGTTCTTTTTATATTAAAGTTAATAAAAAAGCAAATCTTTATCTATAAATCAGTTGTATTTATAAGCTTGAGGCGTGATGCTATGAAAAAGGCAATATTATATATTCATGGAAAAGGCGGGAGTTATTTAGAGGCAGAAGCGTATAAGAAAAATTGTGCGGGCTTCGATATTATCGGAGTGGACTACAAGGATTATTTTCCTTGGAGCGTGGAAAAACAAATTAAAACAGCTTATGACAAAGTGCATAAAAAGTATAAACATATTTGTTTGCTTGCCAATAGTATAGGGGCTTATTTTGCTATGTACGCATTACAAAATTGTCAATTGGAAAAAGCTCTTTTTATTTCTCCCGTATTAGATATGGAAAGGCTTATTTTGGATATGCTGGAAAAGGCAAACGTATCGGAAAAAGAACTGCAAGTAAAAGGAGAAGTTTCTACTGAATTCGGAGAAACGCTATCCTGGAAGTATTTATGTTTTGTCAGAGAAAACCCCATTGAATGGAATATTTTCACCGAAATTCTTTATGCGGGAACGGATAATCTTACATCCCGTGAGACAGTAGAAAATTTTTTTGAAACTCACAATGCTGCGCTTACGGTAATGGAAGACGGAGATCACTGGTTTCATACGGAGGAACAGATAGCTTTTCTCGATGAATGGATGAAAAAACGGTTTGAATAGTTTAGCGTTTACTATATAGAAAGACACATGCAAAAGGAGAATAAAAATTTCTCCGGACAGCATGTGTCTTTTGTTTCTGAAAAGTATTTCTATATCTCGCCCGCCGCTTTATTTCATAACAGAAAAAGCGGGAAGGGGAGAAAAATTTAACTGAATTAAACCGTTTCTACGTTTATCAGGCTGGAATTGCCGCTTTTGCCGTTGGGCGTGCCGCCCGTAATAACGATCATGTCTCCTTTTTTGACAAGTCCGCTTTTTCGCGCGGCGAGTTTGGCAAAATAGAAAAGAATATCCACAGAGGAATATTCGTCCGCCATAGCGGGCAGAACTCCCCAGCTGAGCGCAAGCTTGCGATATGCTTGTTCGTCCGTAGTAAGGCCGACGATAGGGATAAGGGGACGGAAACGAGATACCATTCTCGCAGTGGCGCCCGTCCTCGTACAAACAACAATGGCTTTTGCCTTCAGATCCTTTGCCAGCGTACAGGCGGAATGAGAAAGCGCCTCAGAAGAATTTTTAATGGCATAATGGTCGATTGCCTGGATATATTCTACATTGTTTTCCGCACGTTCCACAATCTTTGCCATTGCTTTAACCGATTCCACGGGAAAGGAGCCCGCGGCGGTTTCGCCCGAAAGCATAACGGCGGAAGTACCGTCATATACGGCATTGGCGACGTCGGAAATTTCCGCCCGCGTGGGGCGGGGATTATGAATCATCGACTCCAGCATTTCCGTTGCCGTGATCACCCGCTTACCGTAAATTCGGCAGCTGCTGATCATGCCTTTCTGAATATCCGGCAACTCCTCATAGGGAATTTCCACGCCGAGATCTCCCCGGGCTACCATGATACCGTCGGCTACTTCCATAATTTCGTCGAGGTGCTTGACACCCGCACGGTTTTCTATTTTTGCAATAAGGTCGATATGCTCGCCGCCGTGTTCCTTGAGAAATTTTTTTGCGTCGAGAACGTCTTGCGCTTTGGAAACAAATGAGAGGGCAATAAAATCCACGCCCTGTTCGATGCCGAAAAGAATATCTTCTTTGTCCTGTTCGGATAAAAACGTGAGGTGTAATTCCTTTTCGGGAAAAAACATTGATTTTCTGTTTGAAATTTCGCCGCCTATTTCTACCGTACAAATTACATCGGGGGCGGCAACCTCTTTTACGCGCAATACCATAAGCCCGTTGTTGAGCAATATCTTATCGCCGGGATGCATTTCTTTGCAAAGGTCGGCATAGGAAACGCCGACACGGGTGTTGTCCCCTTCAACGTCGTCCGTAGTGAACCGAAAGGTATCTCCTTCCTTCAAGGTCGCCTTGCCGTCTCTGAAGGTTTTGATTCTAAATTCGGGGCCTTTGGTGTCCAGCATAATCGGCAGGGGAATTTTTTTCTCCGTGCGTACCTCTTTTACCGTTTTGATCTTTATTGCGTGATCTGCGTGTGTGCCGTGGGAAAAGTTGAGTCTCACGACGTTCATGCCCGCCTCTGCCATAGCGGAAATGATTTCTTTTGTATCGCTGGCGGGGCCTAAAGTGCAAACAATTTTCGTCTTTTTCATTTTTGATTCCTTATAAAAAATTTCTACTTATATTTTACTATTTTTTTGCTGAAAAAGCAATACTTTTTTCGTAAGATGTGCTATAATATATAAGGATTTGAGTTTGTTATACGGTCGCGGGGTCCTTCGGGATCATGAGGAAAGTCCGAGCAGCACAGGACAGGGTGCCTGATAACGTCAGGTGAAGGCGACTTCAAGGAAAGTGCAACAGAAATAAACCGCAGGGCTTTGCTCTGTAAGGATGGAAAGGCGAGGTAAGAGCTCACCGATACTGCGGTAACGCGGTATGCCATGTAAACCCCACCCGCTGCAAGATTGGGTGTCTGCCATATAGGGCTGTCCGTCCGGCAGATACCGTGAATATCGCTTGAGCTTGCCGGCGACGGCAAGCCTAGATAGATGACCGTACACGACAGAACTCGGCTTACAGACAAACTCAAATCTTTATTTTGCTTTCTATCCGGTTGTTTTCGGCCGGATTTTTCATTCACGAAGCTCCCGTTTTTCTCCGTTTCACGCAATGGGTTTCACATATCGAAAAATAAAAGGATCGTCGCTTATGGAAATCGAAAAATATCTGCAAATTATAAACGTATTCGAAAATCTGAAAAATAATACCCGTCATTGTTATACCTCGTCGGGACGAAAAGAGAGTGTTGCGGAACATTCGCACCGCTTGGCGATTATGGCGTACTTTGTCAAAGACGAGTTTCCCGATGTCGATATACAGAAGGTT
The DNA here is from genome assembly GCA_900540805.1 of uncultured Eubacteriales bacterium. GTDB lineage: Bacteria > Bacillota > Clostridia > Christensenellales > Borkfalkiaceae > Scatosoma. Next base: position 1,520 of record UQHL01000036.1, on the reverse strand, counting down.
ATTTTGATGTGTCTGTTTCACGACTTGGGGGAAGCCTTTACGGGGGATATTCCTTGTTTTGAAAAGACGGAAAGTCACGAAAAAACGGAAGCTAAAAATGTAAAGTGTTTTTTGGAGTCGCTGCCCGATTTTTATCGCAAAGAATTAATCCCTTTGTTTACCGAAATGGAGACATTGGAAACAAGTGAAGCAAAGCTCTATAAAGCTCTTGATAACATGGAAGCCGTGATCCAGCATAACGAATCCGATATTTCCACCTGGCTGCCGCTCGAATACGAGCTTCAGCTGACGCACGGAGAGAAAGCCGTGGCGTTTTCTTCTTTTACCCGCCGATTGAAAGAGGAATGCAATAAAATAACGTTAAAAAAGATAAACGATCAATAACAATAGGAGAGCTTTTGCTCTCCTATTGTGTTATATTATGTCTGACGTAATAATTGTGTCACGCATAGTAAAATATGACGGGAAATTACTCTGCGCGACGTAATAATTATGCGTGACATAGTACATATTTCTCTCTCGTGGAAAATGTACCGAAAAATCAATAAAAGTTTTAGAAAAAAGGAGGATTTTGTCGGCATAGTACAAACAATCCCCCTCATACGATAAAGTAACTTTATTTTGCGGGCGGCGACGGGTTTTGAAAAAGTGTAAAAGGGTTACTTTTGCGGTTACAAAAAACGTCAGGGTCGTTCTTGGGACGGTGGCGTATGTTTTTGGACTTTTTATGGGCGATTATCGGTAAAATTGTATTTTTCACGGGGACCATCGGCGGAAAAAATTCTTTTCCGAAGCCGTTGCCCAAAGAGGAGGAAGAAAAGTATCTCGCTTTGGCCCGAAAGGGCGATAAGGAAGCGAAGGATGTTTTGATTAAGCACAATATGCGTTTGGTGGCGCATATAGTCAAAAAATATACGGGAGCGGCGGAGACGGACGACTTGATTTCCGTGGGCAGTATCGGGCTGATCAAAGCCATAAATACCTACGAGCCCGGGCACGGCACCGCGTTGGCGACCTATACGGCTCGTTGTATCGAAAACGAAATTCTTATGCTCATTCGCACAAATAAGAAACATAAAAACAATCTTTCGCTGTCCGACCCCGTGGGGATGGATAAAGACGGGAACGAGCTTACTTTAATGGACCTTTTGTTTGAAAAAGAGGACTGCGTTTTCGATAAGGTGGAAAGATCCGTTCAACGGGAAAAGCTCCTTCGGCAGATCAAGCTTATTTTAAGCGAGCGGGAATATACGGTAGTATGTCTGAGATATGCGCTGAAGGGCGGAGTGCCGCTTCCTCAGAGAGAAGTTGCAAAAATGATGAAAATTTCGCGTTCTTATATTTCCCGTATAGAAAAGAGGGCCATCGAGAAGCTTCGTACCCGCTTGCATCCCGAGGACTTTTTCGAATAAGCTCCTGTAAAGTAAAAAAAAGCGGGAACGTTACGAGGTTCCCGCTTTTCTTTTTGGAGCTTTAGCGAAAATAAACCCCCAGTTCTACTGGGGGAAGAAAAAACACTT
>UQHL01000035.1 GCA_900540805.1 uncultured Eubacteriales bacterium | reverse complement strand
AGAGCAAGAGCGCGGCGGTGCAGATAAGCGTGAACAAATCTACGGTTTATACGCGAGCAAATACGGACAAGGCGGAATATTTTAAAATCAAACCCGCTATGGCATTCGGCGGAGTGATAACGGCGTCGGGAGCGAAAACCGCAGATTTGAAAGAATATAGCGGAGGAGCGAGTGCGACGCTGACGGGCTTTTTCGATAAGACGTGGGGGGAAGCGTTGCATAAAGCAAATAACACGATAAAGAACAAGCTGATCGCAAATATTCCTACCTATACGGGAGCAGACGCTTACACGGTGGAAATTTATGACACGGAGGGCGGGAAACTGCTTGAAACGTACGGATTGAGATTCGACACGTCGAAGATCGTAACGCAGAAAGGTGTGGAGAGCATAGTGGTCGACGAAACGGAGATTGTATTCTGATAAAGGAGCGAAAGAAAAATGACAGATAAGAAAACGCGAATCGTATCGAATCTGTTATCGTTGGTACTCGGCGCCGGGATCGGCGCCGGGGTCTATGCGATCAAAGAGCAGATAACGCATGGCGGGAATGAAAGAATAGAAATGGAAGCCCCCTCCGAAGACGTCGGCGGAGGCGTGATATTTAACAAACCGGAAGGCAACGGAATGCAGCTGACGGCAACAAAGCTTTTGTCAAGCGAGTATGCCGAGAATGGCGTGTCGCCATTGGCGGAAACGGCGTACACCTTGACAGCGACGATCACGCCTTCAGACGCGACCAATAAAAAGGTAGATTGGAGTATCGCGTTCAAAAACGGAAGTTCGGCGTGGGCGAGCGGGAAAACGATAACGGACTATGTGACGGTAACGCCGAGCGCGGACGGAGCGCTGACGGCGGTGGTGGAATGTAAACAGGCCTTCGGCGAACAAATACAAGTGAAAGTGACGTCTCGGGATAATACGTATGCGCAAGCGGAAGTAACGGTGGATTACGTCAAGCGAATCACAGATGTATCGGTGACAATGAAAAAGAACGGAAGCCCGGCGGAAACCGTCGAGTTCAGTGCGGAGGGATACACATATACGTGGGAGTGTGCGGCGGTCTGCGGAACGGGTACGGTAGATGATACCTTTACTTATAGCTGCACGTTAATGACGGCGCCATCGGCGATATTGGGCGTTAAAGCAAATTTGACAGGACTTACGGCAGACAGTATCAGTGCGGGCTGGAGCAGTACGGAAACTTCTTTTGTAAGCTCGAAAGAAAACGTATTGAAGATCCTGAAATATAGCGGAGGCACGACGGGAGCAGTGGGGATAGCGCAAATGAACAATGTCCGAAACGCATTTTTGAAGTATCAAGGCGAACTGTTTTTATATCGGATTACGGCCACGGGCAAATATTCAAACGGCGCGTATCAAAAGAGCTATTCGGCAGGAAGAAGTACATTTTCAGTATCGGTGACAGACGTAAACGTAAATAACGGAGCGATCAAGTTTTAAGCGAAAACACAAAGGAGCGGAAGAATGGCAGGAAAGAAAGCGGGCTGATCTTCTGACGCTTTGAAAATCAAAGACCACACAACCTGAAATGTTTTTTGAAAATCGGTTTATCGGGTTCCGAATAAAGACCCGTTACCAAACGAAACACCTTGAGGAAGGTAATAGGAGGAAGGAATGTCGGAGTTATTAGATTTTCAATCGCGGGAGAATTTTAATTTTTTCAAATACTCGTGCTATGTAACGGAGGACGAAAAACAGGATTTTTTAACAGACTGTCAAAGGATCTTGGAGTACGCCCACGCAACGGTCAAGGACATGTGCTTATTGGGGCTCCGTCTGAAAGAATTAAAACAATCGTTGTATTGGCGGGAAGTATTCGATCCGAATGCGAATATCTGTTTTTCGTATGATCGTTTCGAAGATTTTTGCGTTTATGCGTTCGGTTTCAGTAAAACGAAAGTTTCAAATTTGTTAAACATCGCGGAGTTTGTCAAGCTGAATGGCGAAAACGTAGATTTTATCGACAAAAAATACGCGGGGTATAACACGAGCCAGCTTGTGGAACTCGGTTCGGTTTCAGAATATGACCGTAAATTCTTTAATCCTAAAATGACCGTCGCGGAAATGCGCCTTGTAAAAAATCTATTGAAAACGGCTTGTAGCAGTACGTGGACGCCGAAAGAAGCTTTGACGGAAGCGAAGAAACGTGCCGAAGCAAAATTAAAACCGACCTCGAAAAATCCCGATGTTTTGCCGGGACAAATAACATTGACGGATCTTGCGAGAAAGGAAGAAGTTTTTGAACCGGAAGAACAGTCAGATACGTCGGCGACGGATTGCAAATCCGACGTCGGAACCGAATTAAAGCAAGAAGAAAGTAAATTCGATTTCAAAAACCGTGCCGGTCGGAGGCATTGGCTTTCGCGCTATACGGAATGGGACAGTCAATACAATCGTGGGTATTATCCGTTATTCGAACGTGTGTATCATTATAATTTGAAGAACGGCGCAGTGGTATATGCGTCGGAATCGCATGTATGTATGGACGCGGAGAAACTGACGGTATATGACGCGCCGCGGTACTATCTGAAAACGGAGCTTTATGATTATCCGCTTCAGGTAACGAAAGACCAGCTCGAGAAATACATGTCGTTGCATGTGGAGGAGCTGTGATAATTAAAATCGCTGTTCGCGTTGTGAATACGGCGAGCAAATAAAAAAAAGAGGTAAAGGACAAATGGCAAAAAAGGAACGTAAGATAGTAGCCTGGCAGGGCAAGAACAGTAAGGGAAAAGACGTAACGTTGTTGACCCCGACTGGCAAAGGTGAAAAATACTCGCGGGAATTGCGAGAGCAACAGCTCCGCACGAATACGGGGAAACTGAAAGTAGATGAGGGCGGTTCGGTATTGAAGCCTTCTTCGGAACAGATCGCGTATAGAAAAGGCTACCTGGCGGCGCAGTATGACGGAATGGACGCGCATTTGGCTAAGAAAGCAAAGAGCGGTAAGCCGGAAGACGTCAAGAAGTTTGAAGCCCGTAAACAGAAAAAGCAGTCGTTTTGGGCAAGCCGCAAGAAGTAATAGAAATCGGCAGGAGAGAGAGAATGTCTATAAAGAAATGGTGTCTGAAACGCTCATTGCGAAAAGCTTTTAAGAAACGGTATTATCAGGATTTGAGCGTTTACGAAAACAGTCTGAAAGGCTGTATGTCGGACGATTTTTCATTAGCGGCGGTGAATTCTTACATAACAGCAGCGTTTTCGGATATGCGTAAGCGTTGGAAAATCCCGTGTGAGTTCTCGGAAGTAGGGGCTATGTCAACGTGGCTGTATAAAATTCTTATGATAAAGCTGTATCAGGCGCAGCACGCGGGCAAGGCGAAGATAGGAACCTTTAAGTTTTCCGCGCCAGATATCCTGCTGACCTCGGTAATTTTTTATAATCTGTTCGAGGATTGGGCGCAAGCGAACGAGGAGCCTTTTTCTGAACTCAACGTGTCGAATGTAATGTGTAAATGGCAGCGTCTGAACGAAGAAACGGCCGAGATTGTCGCAGAAGAAGCGCCGGATGCGGCGACCATGGAAACGATCGGCCGAATAAAAGCGGCGTTAAGTCGTGACGATGGGGCTTGAAGAAACAATATCCCGGGCAACGGGCGAAAGTCCATACCTCGGGGACGGGATCTCTCTCCTGTTATGAGTGCCTGTAAGCGGTTGCGGGCACTCTCCGGGGAGGGATAAAAGAAGCTCATAGCACTAAAAATCTTCATAAAGCGGCGGGAGCAATCCCGTCGATATGGGAACGCCCGGCGCGTGAACCGGAAGTTCTCACTTCCTCAAGGGTTACGGGGAGTTGCAAATCCCCGTAACTGTGAAAAGAGGACAAACGAAAACAGAATAGAGGAAGGTAAAACTATGTCGTACGACCTTATTGAAACATTCGTTAAGGTACAGATAAAAGAGATCTCATCGGCAAAATATGTCCAGCATGTGGGGCAGGTGCAGTTTGAACAGGTTCTTCCCTTGGAAGCGGAGCCGAAAACATCGACATTGATCCATTACATGAAACAATATTTCCGCTGCACAAATCAGATCGCGGACGCATTTATTCGCGCGGGATATTTTTTGAACCTAATCAAACGCGAAGAACTCTATCGCTATGCGCAGGACGAAGGCTTGCAAGGCTATACGTCGTTTTATAAATTTTGTGAAACGTGTTTGGGTACACCGAAAACGACAGCGATCCGGCTCATGGCGATCAATACAAGGTTTTGCAACAATCAGCCGGTGTTGCCGGAGACGTATCAACGTTTTACTGCTTCAAAGCTGGGAATTATGGCGACGTTTCAAAACGGTCTGGAGGGGAAGCTGACGCCGGAGGTGACGTGCGAACAGCTCAATAAGTTAAGTAAATATTACGCGCTGAAGGACTGGGAAGTGGATTTGAAAACGACGTGGCGGGAGGATTTATCCGCGTACGAGGAGTATGTAAAAGAACAACGATTTTATAAGAAACGGTATCTGAATAAAAAATTCACGTCGGTGACGGACGAACTTCCGGCCGAAGAACCGAAGGAAAAGAAATCGCCGGGATTGATCTCAAAAAAATACGACGCGTACATAAAATTTTGCGAACGCATGAAAGACCAGATCTCGGCCTTAAGAAAGACCTCGGGCTATACGGTGGGTTTGGCCGAATTGGAAGCACAAATAGACCGAATGATGAAAGCCGCGGAAACGGCGCAAATGGACGATATATTTGACGCGGAAACAGAGGCATGACATAGCTGAAAGCCTTATATTTCAAGCGGTCCGACGCTGGACCGATAAAAAACGCTATTCAAAAACCGCAAGGTTTTGGATAAATAAAAACAACGCCCGAACAGGGCAGGAAACAGCCTGAACAGGGCAAAAGGAGCGCAGAAATGCAAGTGTATTTAATGGCAAAACAGAAGCAGAAGGAAGGCAGCGATTACCCGACGACGTATTTTTCGGTATGCGGTGTCAACATGGTAGGAAATTTTGTACCTATCCGGGCGAAGTATTACGGCAGTGCGGCGACGAAAGACGCGCCGAAGGACGCGGAGAAAGAGGCTGAAAAAGAGTTAAAAGAGTTCGAGGACGAATACGAGGAAGAAGTCCTCATTAATTCGACCGAGCCGGAGCAGAAGAAGCAGGAAAAGGAGAAAAAGAAAGACGTCAATTACGGCGCGCGCGTCGAAGTGCTGTTGATGTTTGCGGGCAATCAGGAGACGGGCGAAACCCGTGAGCCTGTGAACCTGATAGCGAAGAAGGTCTCGAAGGGCGGGAACAAGGACGGTGAGACGTATTATCTGGAATGCGGCCGGGATTTTATCCCGATCGAAGTCCCGGATTTTTCAACGGACGAGCGTCCGGATTATCGTTATGCGGGGAATTGTCGCAAGTTAAGGGCGTTATCCACATTGCTGGCCTGACGGGAAAAACGTAAAGGCGGGTGATGCGGAGAAAACGAAGCGGCGGAGCCTTCGGGGGCAGTGGGACCCTCAAGGCTCCCCTCCTTGATATATTATAAACTTCTCTGCCCACGAATTTCTCGAAACAAAAACTTCAAAACGCAAAAGTCGGGTAATGAAACCTTCCCACGAGGTGGAATGATGACAAAACAAACACAAACAGATTCCGCCTTGGCGTTGGGGTTTGGCAAAGATTGGTTTCAAAAGCTACAAGCGAAAGCAAAGTACAATATCTATCAAGCCGAATACTACGACCGAATGGCGGAGGACTATCACGACGAGTTATTTCACCGCAAGGCCGAAAAGACGTTGAATTGTTCGAAGGTCTGGCATTTGGACTATTACAAAAAGCACGGAATCAAGAACATCAGGGAGATCATTCGTTGTAACGATAATTTTTGTTATGTCTGTCAAAGCCTGAAGGCGCAGCGGCGATACGATCTTTATGCCCCGCTGCTAAAAGAATTAGAAACGGACTACGACATTTATCATGTGATTATCACGGTTCCGAACGTAACGGGCGCAAAATTAAAATGGACGTTAGACAAAATGACAAACCGATTTTCCCGACTGATAGAGTATTTCTCCGGCCACAAGAAAATCAAAGGTCTGGATTTCGGGAAATACGGTTATGCGGGCGCGGTGCGGTCATTGGAGATCACGACGGGGAAGCGGAAGCAATACGGCGACTTTCACCCGCATTTCCACTGTATGGTAGTCTTAAAAAAGGGTTTGAACCTGCCGAAAATCGTTGAAAACTCCTTCTCGAAAACGAAAACTCAGCACGGTGAAATCGTAAGAACAAAATTTTCGGCCTTGGAAGTGCTTTTGCAAAAAATCTGGTGTCTGTTGATGCTGGACATTCCCGTAACGAAAGACAATCTCCGGAACATGCGGGAGCTGACGGAGGGGAAATACAAGGACGGCTTTGACGTTGTGGCGAATAACGCCCGGGGTAAATATCATGAAATTTTCAAATACGCGATCAAGGGCACGTATAAACAGGAAAAGATATTTTCTTACGAGGATATGTGCTGTTTATACGACGCTTTGAAAAATCGGCGTACGTATCAGACGTACGGTTGTTTGCAAAAGCACAATTTTAATGAAGTGGACGATATGTTTAATCCGACGCTTCAGACGGATTATTTATGGAATATCTTTCTTGAGAAACTGCAAAGCCTTGAAAGGCCGATCCGGATAGAATCGTGTATCGAGGAAATCCTGCAAGACTTTACGAACGCGGAGAAGAGGAAAATCAAACCGATCCGGTATATGGGTCCGGCGACGCTACGGAAAGCGTTTGCAGGTCTGTCAGACGAGGAACGTTTACAGGCATTGGAAAAATTAATACAAAAATTAGAGGAAGGTGACTGAAATGCCTACAACAATATTTCTTTTGATTTGTGTCGGGTTTCTTTCCTTTGCAGTCGGGAGTTTAGCGGAATACGCTTGTCGATTGGAGAAGCGTCTCGAACGTCTCGAAAAACACACTCAAACGGACCCCCGGGACGATATCGGTAAAACAGACGTTTGAGCGGCTTAAAAAGAATAGAGGTGAAAACATGGGATTATTCAAATCGAAGATAAAGAAATTATCGCAAACAAAAACGCGAAATGAGCTGAAACAAGGCTATGAACGTACGGAATGGAAGCTTACCCGTGCAGCGCAGAACGGGGACAAGAAAACCTATGGCGCGGCGATGAAAGAACATCGGGTATATGAAAAAGCAATCTATGATCAGATGTTCGACGAAGCGAAGCAGATAAAAAAGAACAATAGGAGAAAAAAGAAATGAAAAACAGAAAAATCCTCGGTATGGTATTGAGCGTTATGCTTGTAGCGTCGGCGTGTCTGTCGGGCTGTAAATTCAGCGACATTGCAGACATAGGGAATAATTCGGCGGACGTCGGCAGTTCCGACGTCGGAACTGAAACTCCGGAAAAACCTGAAATCGAAAATGCGGTCGAAAACGGCGGGATTTATGCTATGCCCGCAAAAATGGCATTTACGTCGGATACGCTCGCAGCGGCGAACGAAACGGGCGTGACGGTAACGCTTGTTGCGACGGTAGAGCCGGCGGACGCGCCGGATAAGTCGGTGGATTGGTCGGTGAATTGGTCCGACGACGCGGCCTTGAAAGAAAGCGATATAACGCAGTATCTGACCTGCACGCCGGAAACGGACGGAAGCACAACGGCGACGGTGCAATGCAAACAGCCGTTCGGAGACGATACGATTGTTATCACGGTCACGACGCGTGACGGCGGGTATCAGGCTAATTGCATGGTGACGTTCGTCGGGATTCCGACGAGTATGACGATAGAAACGGATTTACCTGAACGGACAACAGACGATTTTGTCAAGTATCGTGAAATAGGCGTTAACCGTACGGGAAGCGTAACAGTGAAATTAGATAATGCGTTTCATTCGGTGTCGGAAATGTATTATCAACAGCTTGAAATTTCGTGCAAGGCACCTAAAGTAATGGTATGCGACGAGACCCAAACGACAAACGGAGACGGTGTAACTACGTCAACGCAGGATAATATACATGAACTCGATTTGAATAGTGTGGTTTCTGAATTTATTTCTCTGAATGTTACGGGCGCAACGTTTACTCTTGAAGCAAACCGCAAAATAGAGACCTATTATTCTTCGTTTAGAACGAGCGGTCGCAATATAATTTATTATGATAAATTTTTACGTTATTTATCGTCTTTAGAAGCAAGTCCTTATTTTGTGGTTTCAGTAAAACTTCCGGGAATACTTTCAACGTCTGCAGGTTTTAATCTTCAGATTACATCGAGTGTAACGGGTGTAAGCTTGGACGGGGCTTTGAAAATCTAAAAAAATCAGGAGGCACGGCAGGAATGTCGAAATACAAGAAAAAAACAAATAAAATATGGGTTATTCTCGCCGTGCTGATCGTACTAATCGGCGGGATTGGCGGGATCGGGTATCTCACGAATTGGTTTACGAGCGATGTCAAGACGTTTACGGTAGAATATGCCGGCCGACAACTTGTCAGGGATTGTACGGATTTGAAAGTTGAGCCGGATTCGACGTTTAAGATAAATACGCTTTCGGATAAAACGCCGGACTATACCGTAAAAATTTATGCTTCCGGCACGAAAGAAAAAGATTTTGAAATCATGATCGGAGAAGAAAAAATAAGCTGGTATGAAAATATCGTAAGCCAAAAGGGCATGAATGATTTTACGGAGTATTTCGATATCGAAAAAACGGCTAACGCATTTACGCTTAAGACAATAGGATTTCAGACGATTTTAGAAAAACGTTTTGCGGGGCAGAAAATCACGGGACCGATGAAATTACCGGAAGAAGTATTCAGAATGGAAATCACGATCGGGAAAACGACAATGAAGCTCGGCTTTCAGCCGTATGTAAAAGTAACGGGCGTGACGCTTCCGGAAACGCTTATAATAGCGGGGTAAGAAATGAACAGATATATGCAGATGATAGCACGAATAATCGCGGTCCTGATATCGGCCGTAATCATAGCGGTAACGGGGTACTCCGTTCCCGCTGTTCCTGTTTTTGCGGAGACGGAAAACGAATACGATTATACGAAAGTCGAGGACGATCTGAACGACGTAGATTTATCGTTATATCCGATCGACGCGGCGGGAAACCCGGCTATTGCTTCCTTTGTGGAGTACTGTTATACGCCGAATGTCTGGAAAAACGGTAACTATGCTTTGTATCTGTATGTATATAATCCCTCGCAAAAAGAGTTTTCCCTCCGCGCCGGCGCACATCAGATCAATATCGCCACGAAATACGGCGACGACGGCAAGCCCGCCGAATACAAGCTTCTTTCGCTTAAGCTCTGCGGCCATACGACGGAAAAATACGATAAACTGATTTATAAATTCCGTGTGGAGCACGTCGAGGAAATTTACGCGAACGCGAAAGCGTATGAGGAAAAATACGGTTATAGACGCTATGACGTGTCAAATTTGTTGCTGTACGAGCTGGGCGCGTCTGCAGCGGAAAAAAGCACGGTCGGGAAGGAGTACAGATATACGGGCTATGCGAAAGGGTATAGCGAAGAAAGCGCGACGAAATCAACGCTCGAGTGCGAATGGAAAAAAGCGGAAGTTTATGAGGCAAACGTCTCTCATACGAATTACCGCATGGAAAGCGAGTATAAGGATCATACCCGGCATGAGGTCAACACGGTATATTTCAGCGTTCCCGACGAGTACATAACGGATTACGGCAATTTGCAAGGCATACGCGCGCAGTGGTATGAGTATGTGACGTCTCCGATTTTCGTAACGGAGGACGCCGGCGCATACGCGGCCTTAAGCGATTATGTCGGGGTAAATATCGGTGAGAAAAACGAGGCTTTGAAATGGTCGGTGCTGTGGCATGAAAAGACGACAACGCCGCCGCTGTCCGCGTTCTTCCGGACTTATAATAATCAAGGCTATGGGTTAAACGGTCCTGCCATCAGCAGCGGAGCGACTTATACGCCTGAAATATCCTGGCTATTCTCGACGAATGGAATCGATCATTCGGAGTATCAGCTTTCCCGGTATCAGGTAGAGACTTGGGCGAGAAGCTATGCTTCTGCATACGGGAAAGAGGCGGATATTTTGGGTAGATATTCAAGCGAATTGTTTGCGGAGGGTATCGATACGGAACGGATAAAGCTTTTAGAAAATCCCGAAGCAAAGCGCGGTCTGATCGTTCGTGACTTCGACGCAAACGACGAATTTAATTTGTTGAGTTACGACGATACGCATAGCGGCTGGGAAGCGTTTGTGGATTATATTTGCGGAAAGAAAGTGATTTTCGGGGACGGGGTTAAGTATTCGCCGATAGAAGAAATAACGCCGGAAAAGTTTACGGGCAACAAAGCGGCGGACTGTAAGAATCTGCTGTTAAACGAGGACGATTACGACGAATTTTCCGCAGCCTTTACGGCTTCGCAGGAGGCGGGCGAACATCTCTTTGTGTTTCGGTTTGCGCAAACGGATTATTATTCTTCGCCGGCGTATTTCGATTCATTGGAAAATTCGAGTTTTACGAATGAGGACGGGTATGTGGCGCAACAAACCGTATTTCTGGATTTTACAATGATCCATCTGAAATTTGTAAAAGACGAAACGGAAACGATTATTCCCGTGGCTATGAACCCGATTGATATCTGGAATGCGGTCGATCCGCCGATTGATACGCAAGAGGATTGGTTGTCGCTCTTGAAAAAAATCGGAATGGCAATTTTAGGGATTGCAGGGCTTATATTTGTCGCCTGGCTCTTAACGTTGTTTTTCCCGATCGTCTGGACGGTAATAAAAGCGATATTCAAGGCACTGTGGTGGATTATCTCTGCGCCGTTTAAGGCGATAGGAAATGCGATTAATAATAAAAAGAAGAAATAACGGGAGGAAGCTATGGAGAGATATTATTTGTTTTTAAGCGTTCCCGCCGGGATAGACCGCGACAAGCTCGGCTTGGAGCTATGTATTTTACATAACGCTTTTGATTTTCTCTCGAAAGATAAAAGGTATTACGCCGTACTCGGGTATGAATACTCGGGAAAAACGCTTGTTCAGGTGCACCTGGACGTGACGGGAATAAACCTCGAGGAATTTATCGACCGTAAGCAAAACCGCTTCATAACCGAAAATTATCCGCGTTTCAGGCTCTGGACGCTTGCGAAAGGATATATCCTTTCCGCCGATGAGACGGATTGGGAAAATCATAAGTATTTGGAAAACGGGTGCAGGGACGTGTTTACATGGAAAGGCGAAGGGTACCGGGCGCAGGACGAGGAAATCAAATCCGTATATGAGAAATATAAGGACAAAAAACCCGAACAGCGACCGAAGCCGAAAACGAGACGAATACCGAAATATTGGAAAAGCAATATTGTGGTAGAGTCCAAAGTTGAAACAAAAGATATGGATTGAGGTTATTATGCCGAAGAAACAGCCGAAATTTCATTGTAAATCGGACGCGCAGAAAAAGGCTATCCGTAAAAGCTATGCCGTGAAAGCAAAACAAAAGCCGTCTCCGAATGTGGAGCCGGCTGTGAAAGGTAAAAGGGAATTTCCGAAAAAGTTCCCGTTTTGGGCAAGGTTGAGGATAAGTAAAAATCGTACTACACTTGTTATTGACGAAGATATTGCTTTGGACGAAAAGAAAAAAACTGTGGACGGATATGTGCATAGAGAAGCTACGCACACGGCGGGGAAAGGCTTTGAAAAAATCGAACCTAATCCGGATAAAAATGATCCTGAACCTATGTATTTGAAAAGTCCGAGAAAACACCCGAAATATTTATTTGTTCCGCATGATAAAGATTTAGATATGCCGGAAGAATTAAAACAACGTTATGAGAAAAATAATCATAAAGACGATAAAAAAGAGTAACAAAAAAAAGAGCTGCTTCTGCGCCCTTTCGGCAAGTGTCTCATAAATGAGATATAAAAGCAACTCTTTGATATTATTATACTCTATCGGTTATCAAAAGTCAAACAATTTTTTAAGGATTTGAAGAAAAGCGGGAATTATGGAAAAGAGACGTATAGACAAAAAGCGGGTATGGATCAATATAGCGACGATCTCGGGACTGCTCCTGATTGTGCTTTTGATTTTATATATCGCATACATAGCGAAAACGCAGTCGAGTGAAATAATTCCGACGTCGGAACTACAAGGAAGATTATACGCCGACGAGACGGGCGACGTGCAGTTACGGTTTTACGCGGAGGATAAAATCCTGTTCAAAGACAAAGAGGAACGGCGCACGTTTGAGAATTACGAGTATAAGGACGGCATATTATTGTTTCGGACAATAACGGAGACGGATACGGAAACCTATAAATTTTTATTGCTGACGAAAGACCGGATTTTTTACGATAACGGGAGAGAGGTATTATATTTGGTATGGTACGAATAAACCGACGATTAAGATACAAAGGACATATAAAGGGTGGTCATATCCTTTGCGGACTTGTCACGCTGTTGTGTCTGTGGTTTACCGTCTCGCGGTTCTCGAATGCGATTCCGCGTCTTATTCTTGCTTTCCGCGATCTGGGCGTGTCGGTCGCGTATTTTTTTACCGTGCCGTACGGGATAGAGGGGATAACGCCCACGGTGACAGAGCTTCCGACGTTCGGGAACGGCGGGACTGTTCCCGCGGTTCCGCTGCCGGTGGAGTGGAGCAGCGCGAAAATAAAATTTGTAGCGTTCTGGAAAATGTTCATCAACGGCGATCTGTTCAAAGGCTTTTGGGAAAACGCGGCGTTATTCCTGCCGCTTTTGGTGCCGTGTCTCACGCTGTTGGCCTGCCTGGTGCTCGTTTTAATCTGTGTCTATAAAAAGTCTGTCGGCGGGCACAACAACGACTATGGGCAGGACTCGAAAGCGGTTAAAAATTGGAAAGGCTTTTCCCGGCATACGCTTTTTCCGTTGAAAGAGCGAATACTCGATATAAGAAACTTTCTTGAGGATAATGTCTTTTGGCTAAAAATCTGGGTTTTTATCTGGCTGATAAATTTTAATCTGATTTCTTTAGTCGTGGATTTTTTGGCCTGGTATTTCTATTTTGCGGCCAGCTTCGACGTGTTGAATATCTGGTTCCAGGTTTATAAAATGGCCCGGGATCTGTGGCCGATGATAAAATTTATTCCCGTTGTGTTTTGGGTCGGGTTGGTTCTGTGGCGACTGAATAAGAAGCGTTTTGATACGGCCAAACGCCGGCTTCGGGTCATGGAGCTGGATAATTGTGATTTTATCATGTCGCAGCCGATCTCGCAAATGCTGGTCGGCTCTCAAGGCAGCGGCAAGACGACGGAAGCGACGGACACCGTGCTTTCGATTCAGAATATGTTTCGGGATAAAGCGTTTGAAACCCTTATTAATAACGATCTGAAATTCCCAAATTTCCCGTGGATTAATTTTGAGAACGATCTTCGGATAGCGATAGACAATCATAGAATATTCAATCTCTATACGGCCCGGGAATGGGTCGCGGCGGCAGCCGAAAGCTTTGAAAAATTTCCGTCCGTATGCACCTGCTTCGGATATGACTATAATCATTATCCTTTGATTTACAATGACGGCTTAAATCAAAGAAATCTTTTCGAGGTTCTGGACAGCTACGCCCGGGCATATTTCATTTATTTAGTTCAATCGTCTTTAATCTTTTCGAACTATCCCGTGCGTACGGATAATATCATGCTGGACGAGGGCAATCTCCCGCTCTGGAATACGGATTTCCTTAACCGAAACCCCGAAACCCGGGAAGCTTATAGCCGGTATTCGCATATCCTCGATTTCGATTATATCCGTTTGGGACTTACGGTAACGAACGATCCCGCGCATAACAATGCTTTTGAGTTCGGGATCATAGATATCACGGAGGTCGGAAAAGAGCGGGGGAATACCCTTGAAAATAAGCGATACGAAAAGGACGAGAAAAACGCGAACCCGCTCACGGACATGATGAACGCGTATATTAAGCTTTGCCGGCATTTGGCGACGATAGACGGATTCCCGTTTATCATGTTCATTTGCGACGAGCAGCGGCCTGAAACCTGGGGCGCGGACGCCAGGGATCTGGCCTCGGTTGTTCGGATAGAAAAATCCGAAAAATCCCGGCTGGCTGTGCCGTTCTTTCACTTGGAAGAAAGCTTTTGCGATTGGGTATATAATAAATTTTTCTATCCGTACGGGGATTATCGTTTCCGACGCGGGGATTATTGTTTGCCGATGTATTTTTTGCATTGGTTCGCGGCCAAGGTGAGACTGTTCCGGGAATACATGTACGGGAAATACGGCTATAAGCGTCAGCATGTAACGATAGAAAAGGGGACGTTGGACGGCGCGCGGGAAGATAGGATTTATTATCTGGTGCATAGAAAAATCTATGCCGACCGTTTCCCGACGGACTGTTATTCGGGCTTCTTTGCGTTCCGTACGTCGATTGCGGAAATCGGGATCGAGGAAATGCCGGAATATACCGGAGAGCTCGTCGGTATGGACGAATGGGCGCAACAAAAAAGCTATCTGATCGCCGGCATGACAAAGTCTTGTATTCAGCTTCAGGAAAGACAAAAGGCTGCGTAAATAAAAAAAATCCGTTTCGGAAATAATTCCGGGACGGATTTTTGTATTTAAGAATAAAGTTGTTTTAAGAGTCTTTGTACGTTGAATTGGTCAAGGGCTTGCAACTTTCCGAGTTTATGTATAAAATCTTGTTTTTGAAGTGGTAATAATTTTGAAAGCCGTATTGTAGATTCTTTTTTTAATCCGGCTGTTTCCCATTCGATAATTTTATATTCTCCTGGAAAATCATTTCGGGGCGCATGACTTGTTATTTTTGCTGAAATAAAGATAGCTGTGTTGTTTTGAAGAATGAGAACGGGTCTGTTTTTTATAACGTTTGGGTTGTCTTCAAAACTAACCTTTGCAAGCCATATTTCCCATTCATTCATAATCGTCGTCCTCCGCGTTGTTGTCTTCTTTGGGGAGAACTAAAACATTGTTTTCGTTTCTGAATCCTGTAAAATTATCGGCGGATAATTTGGGCAAATGGAAAGTGGAGATACACGGTTCTTGTTTGTAGTAATCTCGGATTAGTTCTAACGGTATAACGATGTCGCTTATATAGTTTTTATAAACGGTTGCCCACGGGCCGCCTTTTTCGTGCGTCATATCGGCAAGCTTTGTTGCGGAGTA
This sequence comes from uncultured Eubacteriales bacterium, assembly GCA_900540805.1. Taxonomy (GTDB): domain Bacteria; phylum Bacillota; class Clostridia; order Christensenellales; family Borkfalkiaceae; genus Scatosoma. The sequence goes on along the minus strand of UQHL01000035.1, from coordinate 4,922 downwards.
TTTTCCGAACTCGTTGTAAACGTCGATTAAAAGCTGTATGTCTCTTTGCGAGAAGTTCTTTGAGGAAAAATCGCCTGCGGTATCGTTGATGGGATTATACCCGCAAATTCGGAAGGCTTTGTATATGCTGGGAACAACGGGACCGTGCTGCCATGCTTGAATTTCTTCTTCAAAAAGAGGTTCGCCGTATTTTGTTAAACTCCACGCTTGTGCAAAATATAAGAGCTTATTAAGCTTCATATTTGTAATACTGCCTTCGTTTTCGCTGTTTGCAATTTTTATGAAAAAATTTGCAATCTCTAAAGGTTTTAACATAATATTTTACCTCCTTGTCTTTGTACTATTATATTATACCCATTTTATAAATTTGTCAACAGAAAAGAGAAAAGTTTTTTTTATATGTTTTTTATTTGTTCCATTGTTCCCAGGCTCGTGCCCATGCTTCCCGTTCTCGGCGTTCCGCTTCTTCCTGAAAGTTGCGTCGGTGGTCCGCTTCGTATTCGGCAAGGGTTTTGCCGCGGTTGTTGGTCGCAAGGATTGCAAGCCGTTGTGAAATCGTTTCGATTGTTCCATAGGTAGTCATGATTGTTGCTCCTTAAAAATCGTTATAGACCCGTTCGGCTTCTTCTACCGTCAAATCATCAAAAGCCCATTCCATACGCTCAAGTAGTGTTTGGGTCTGTTCTCGACTCATTTTTAACATTTGCGTCGCTCTGATGAGATAGCCTTTCGCGCTGGCGTTGCTCCAGACGCTCGTGCATTTTGCCATGGTTTCGGAGAGCTTTTCTCCGCTGGGGCTTGTGAATCGGTTGTCAAGAGCTTTGTTCCCGTCCATAAATTCTTTTATCGTCATTGGTTTTATTCCTCCGTTGTTTCGTTATTTAAGAGCATATAGAATATTTCTTCAAGGTCGTTAATATCGTCTTGTAGCTGTTCGGGAATGTAATTTAATATCCTGCTTATTGTTTTTAACTGCGGATTTGAAATTGCATATGTGCTTAAAGCCTGTATAAGTCGTTTTGCGTTCGATATTTTCCATTCTGTATTTCTCATGATTAAAAATTCCTTCCCCCGTCTCGCCGATAGGTCAGCGGATTGTTTTTAATATTCGCATTGAGTGAGGATATAATATCCTTGCGGGTATTGTCGGGTATATAGAAATTCTATCCGTTTGCGTATGTATTCCGCTTCTTCGTCCGACAGTCCCACGAGGTCCCCGCTCTCCGTTACCATATCCGAACAAATTACGAGATTTCCCACAAGTCGGATTTCTCCGAGATTGGATATTGCCGAGATTTTCGGCCCCTCTACCAACATTCCTTCATCGTCGCAAATTATATGGAAATACCGTTTTCCGATTTTTCGCCGTACTATGTCGATTGTGTTACATTCCAGCAAATTATAGTAGCTTTGCAAATCGTCTTTGATATTCAGCTTTTCGGGTGCTTTGTTGTCGTTTACGTTTAAGAAAATTACTTGCATTTCGTTTACCTTTCCCATGATTTTTTATTTATGTCTTTTATAGCTTCCGTGTTCGGGTACTCCTTGCGGAGTGCTTCGAAACGTTTCAGAGCTTTGGCTCGTTCTTTTCCGTCGAATGTTTCTTCTATAACGTTATCGGGGGTCATGTGCGCGGCTTCGTCGTATATCTTCGACAGTGTAACGGTATAATATTTTTTGTTTTTCCAGCTGTCTATACTCCGTTTGATTTTGATTTGCAGACGGTAGGAAGCGGCGCAAATCTCCTGTGCGCGGACGAAAAGCGTTTTTCGGTACTCTTTCAGCGTTTCGATATATTCCAGCATTTCGGAAATCGTCCGCCGGGCGCGTTCGTCCTCGCTCCGGATATGCTTCATATCCGTTATACAGTCTGCGCGCGTGCCGTGTATGTATATGCTTTCGTTCATTTCCTCTGCGGGACTTCCGAAACGTCGAAACAGGCTTTCAAGCGTTTTCATGATTTCTCCTTTCCGCGGGATTGACCGCCCGCGGTCGGTTGTGGTGTTAGTTTGTTCGGCTGATTGTGTTTATTGAAAATTCGCCGTAAAGCGTTTTTATTTCGCTTTTTACCCGCTCCAATTCGTCCGCGGTGCATTGTATTTCTTTTTGCCCGTTGTCGGTGTCGAAAAGAATTGTAAATTTTTCTTTCATGGTTTTATCTCCTTTCCGCGGGATTGGCCGCCTGCGGTCGGCTTGTTTTTGTTAAAATCTTTTGTAGTAAGGCTTGATTTCGATTTTTTGAATAGGAAAGAGCTTGTTATTTTCTCTATCAATCGGTTGTACCGTTTTGCAAATGTATTTGCTGTCATAGTCAAGAAAAGCAATATTTTCGTAACCTTCGATTTCAACGATTATATAATTGCATTCGTCGAGCAAATCGGCTTTGTTTATATTTAAGTCGTCTAACTCGATTTCGGTTTCGATATGACATCTCAAATTTGCAATCGCTCTTTTGTCAATGGCATTTGCTCGGTGCGGGGCGGCTTTGAAAAGTGTTACTGATAACATAATTTTTAATCTCCTTTATTCGGGAACGGCTTTAAGCCGCTCCCGTTAATTTTTTCGTTTCGTCCTTATGTTTCTTGATAATTTCGCTCCCGTAAGTTTCGCGGATTTCGTCCAAAGTCATTTTGTATTTATTCTTCTTCGGGTTTTCGTCCGTCCATGCCCATGCTTTCTTTTTGGAGCAGTAGAAGAAGCCGAGCGATTTTAAGTCGTCCTTGCACGAATACGCATTGAACGCCCACAACCAACACCCGCATAACTCCAAATCTATATTGAAATTGATAACGGCGTTTATAATATCGCGGAAGCGGTCGGGCGCGTTCGTGTCGGTGCTCTCGCTCTGATAGGTTTCACCCGTCGCGCTCTTGTGCGTATTCCCGACGCGCTTTTTGAGGTCGTCATATTCGGCATTGATTTGTTGCATGTCCTCCACCCGTCCGCCGTGGTCGGGGTGGTGTTGCATGGCAAGTTTTTTGTATTGACTGTAAAGCTCCTCGACGGTTTCCACGTTCTTGAAAAATTTGTAAATCATATCTTTTTTCTCCTTCGAGGTCGGCCGCTTGCCGTTCCCTCATCTCATCTTTTGTACTTATATTATATCACAATATCGCCATAAAGTCAAATAAATATAGCGATATCGTGATAATTTTTGAAAATGATAATATATAGCGATATCGTGATAATATTTAACGTTAAAATGTTAAAACGTAGAAAGAGGAAAAAGCTGTTGATTTTTTTGTTCTTGCTATGCTATAATGTGGAAAACCTAAAAAAGGCGGTGAAATCATGGCGGAACGTTCAGAAGCACAAAAGAAAGCAGATAAGGCATACAAAGAAAGAACAAAAGGACGGCGAAAAATGTTTCCAGCGACTTTTACCGTAGAGGAACTCGACCATATCCGGGAAGTTTTAGACGCGCATAAAATCGGAAACGCGGAATTAATCCGGCGCGCGGTGGCTCGTCTGGAGCGCGGGGAAGAACTTTAATTCCGGCCGCTTCAACAAACACAAAAAAAGAAAAAAAAGCAGTCCCGACGTCGGAACTGCGATCTTTCGCGGCACTAACCAAAATAAAACACTAAACAAAAACCACCTTCCTTTTAAGAAGCCCAGCCCGTTAAGAAATCGGGGGCAACGCCCCGTAAGCCCTTCCACGGGCCGATTTTAGGGCTAAATAGCGAAAGCGTAGGCAGAGCCGTGAAAGATAAAAACACATAAGGAAAATAATACAGACGCTTGCGCATGCAAGCGCGTATAATTTTACCGCAAATGCAAAAATACCTGCGTGCAAGGGCTGTGCCCGACGCAGGTATTTTTGCGGTAAAAACTTTTTCGAAAAAGATATTGACATCGTTGTAATATTGTGCTATAATTTTACCACAATATAAAAAAGGAGCTTTTTATGGGAAACGAAATTTTTATCCGTCCTTCAAGGGACGTACGAACAAATTATGCCGAGATCTCCCGTTTATGCAAGAAACACCCCGTAGCGGTGACTGTGAACGGGAGAGAAGATTCTGTGATCATGAGCCATGAACAATATAACGAACTGCAATCCGAACTGTCCTCAATGAAGGAGCGGTTACAGATGTATGCTGTTTTAGCAAACGCAGAGGACGACGTAAAAATGGGGCGTGTCTATGCTGCCGACGAGGTATTTGATGATATCGTAGCTGGGTTGCAAAGGAAAGAAAAATGATATATGACCTTGAAGTTACGGCGACGGCAAAAGAAAATTACAGCGATATTGCTCTTAATATTTACGAACAGTCCAAAAGCGTTGATGTGGCAATTAAATTTGTTCGGAAATTGCAAGCAGAAATAGGAAGATTGAGAGAGTTTCCGAACATAGGGGCATTTCCGAAAGATAGAATGTTGCTCTCGGCTGGATATAGATATTTGGTCTATGATGACTATCTCACTTTTTATACGATAGACGAGAACGCGAAAAAGGTCTATATTCTTGCCGTATTTAATTCGAAAGAGGATTACACGAGAGTGTTGCTGTGAGAAAAAGAAACGAATAAAGTATATCAGGAGAAAAAAGATGTCTGAAACAATGATACCGCTTGCAGATTTGCAGGATAAGTTTGACGATATTTTGAAAATTGTTGATGAAACAAATGAACCTGTATTTTTGACGAAAGACGGGGTTCCTGATTTGGTGCTTTTAAGTATGGAAGCATATAAAAAGCTTCGATTTTTTGATTTGGGACTATTTGGGACTAAATAAAAAAAATGGGCCTTTTTTAGCGAAAAACCCTCAAAAACGCTTTATTTTTGATAAGGTCGGTAGGTTCAAGTCCTGTCATCCGCACCATTTATGCAGATTATCGAATGAAAATTCGGTAATCTGCTTTTTTTGGAGCTTTAGCGAAAATAAACCCCCAGTTCTACTGGGGGAAGAAAAAACACTT
>UQHL01000034.1 GCA_900540805.1 uncultured Eubacteriales bacterium | reverse complement strand
GAAAGTACTTGCCGGGACACCGGCCGGGAGGATAGGGCATCGCCACTTTTCATTAAAAGAGCTTTTGAGATTTTCTCAATGGCTCTTTTCTTTTTTATCTTTCTCCCACCCACCCGCCTCACACGCTTATTTTTTCTTCCGCGCTTGTTTGAAAATTGCATTTTTATCTTAAAAAATAGACATAAGAGCTAAAATATCACTTAAAAGACTTGTTTTTTATTGGTAAAATATGGTAAAATGGAAAAGTAAAAATAATCATATTTTTACGAACGAATATTATTCAAATATTATATTTAATATTTGAATAATAATTTTCAAAATACTATATTTTATAGGGGTACGTATGAGGAGCAGAGTCAGGAAAAAATTTTTTACACGAAGCACTGTACTGATTTCGATTTTGTTGTTTGTTGTTTCCTTCTTATTGCTAATTGTCGGCGTAGTGTTGCAGAAAGGATATACAACCGCCCGGGATCCTTATGTATGTGATATAACTTTTACGCAAAAGAATTGCTTGTTTACTCCAAACAAGACTGTAAAGCAAAAAGCTAATGTGCTGCTTTCTGCCGATACTGTGAATGGCAACCAAACATATGAAGGATTTGTCATGCAGAACGGGGCAAGTATTCGTTTGGATACTGTAACGGGGATTCGTTTCAAAGCACATGTGCCCGAGACATTGGTGGAAAAGGTAAAGTCATCCGAAAACGAGCACTTCAAATTTGTGATAGCGCCCGCTTATTATTTTGAAAAAGCAATCCAATTAAACGGAGGGGAGGATGGGATTAACTATGTTGAGGCACTCGCTCAATTAGAGAGGGAATATGGGGCAAAGCCTGCCTTGAAGATGGTCTGCGAACCAGTTTGGCAGAATGGAGGTTATATTGTTCAGGGCTCGGTTGTAGAAATATTATATGCAAATACCAATTTGGAATTTGCCGCCGTAGCCTACGTAGAAACGACTACGGATGAATCCGTGACTTATACTTATGCAGCTTTTCCGAAAAATTGTTTATCCTCGGCCCGTTCTGTATCTTATGTGGCGACCGCCGCTTTGAATGACACAAATATAAGCTATTCGGAAGAGGCTTTATTACTGTTAAAAAATTTTATAGCAAAGAGTGCGGATTGCGCCGCGGGCCTTTCGGAGCAAGAGTCCGAAGCTGTGACGCAAAGGAATATTCGCCTCTCATTATCGGCAGCCCCCGACAGAAAATTAGCGATAGGAGAGACCTTTTCCGCTTCGGCAAGTATAGTGGTGGAATATCCTGACCTGGAGACCGTTTACAATCTCAGCGCGTTTATACCTCTATATTGGAAGTCCGCCAATCCGTCTGTATTTCTCGTAGATTCCGAAGGTGTCATAACTTCTCTGTCGGAGGGCAGGGCAAGCTTGCTCGTTTGCTTCGGGGAAACGGTAGAAGCGCAGGAAATTGTTTGCGGAAGCATTACGCGCTATACCTGCGAAATAAGAGACTGCAGCGAGTATCAGGGGCTTCTGGATATATCGGTAAAAAAGGCGGAGATTGCAGAAGGCGGCATTTTTGAGACAACCGTCAGCGTCAGAAATTATGCGGAATACGGGGAGTTGTCTTTTTGGATAGACGGACGGGTGAGAACGACAGAAGGCGGAAGCTATACTTTGACTGAACCGGTTACGGAAGATAAAATTTTTGAAATAACCAGACTTTCTTCGGGATTGGATTATTTTACGATAGAAGCAACTAGACTTTCTATAAAAAATAAAACCGGATTTTCTATTTTACCTGAAAAAATGATACTTCCTGAATTTTCGGATAAAGGCTCGGCCTTAACGACTATTTCCGGAAATTTATATAGCGTTGGAGGAACTTGCAAGGATTTGCGTGAACTTGTTGTTCCCCAAAGTTATATTTCCATCATGAATAATACATTGTTTCAAAATTGTTCGAAATTAGAAACCATCTATTTATATAATTCAAAGCTTTCGACTATTAGTAAAGCGGCTATTTGGACGAATTGCAATGCCTTGAAAAATATATATGTTCCCGCAGAGGCATTGTCGGCCTATCAAAAAAGTACATTCTGGAAGGCTAAACTCGACTGTTTGAAGCCCCTTCCTTAAAAAATTGAAAGAAAAAGTGAAAAAATTTATATTTTTAGCCCATTAATGATTGACAAATTCTCCTCAAATGAAGTAAAATAATAATAAGACTTTTATAAGGAGATTGAATGTGGACGCAGACGGCAGTAGTAGCCCAAGTTCGCTTTTGACTTTCGTTTTAATTTCGAAAAGATTTCTGATTTAAGCATAACTTATACGTGTATTGCGTATGAGTTATGCCTTTTTGTATTAAAAAATCTTTTTCGGAGTGAAAATGTTTATGTTTGGAGCAATTATTCTACAATTTGTACTTATATTTCTTAATGCGGTTTTCGCCAGCGCGGAAATTGCGGTAATCTCAACCAATGAGACGAAGCTGCAAAAAATGGCGGAACGGGGGGACAAACGCGCAAAGCGCCTCGTCAAAATGACCTCTCAACCCGCACGGTTTTTATCTACGATTCAAGTGGCGATCACGTTGGCGGGATTTTTAGGCAGTGCTTTTGCGGCCGATAATTTTGCGGGACCTTTAACGAACGTCTTGGTGAAGGCAGGGCTTCCCTTGCCCGCGAGCTTCATCAATTCCATTTGCGTCATTCTCATTACGTTGATTCTGGCTTATTTCAATATCGTTTTGGGAGAGCTTGTCCCTAAGCGTATTGCAATGAAGCGTGCGGAAAAAACGGCTTTGGGAATCTCGGGCGTGTTGCGTTTCGTCTCCGTAATTTTTGCGCCCATCGTATGGCTTTTGACCGCCTCTACAAACGGACTTTTAAGGCTTTTCGGCATCAATCCCGGCGAGGACGAGGAGGAAGTTACCGAGGAAGAAATTATGATGATGGCGGAAGCGGGAAGCGAAAAGGGCTCGATCGACAGCGAGGAAAACGAACTTATCAAAAATATTTTCGAGTTTAAGGAACAGACTGTCGGCGAGGTATGCACGCACCGTAAGGATACCGATCTGTTGTTTCTCTCTGAAAGCGACGAAGAATGGGCGGCCCGTATCGCCTCTACTCGCCATACTTATTATCCCATTTGCGGCAAGGGGATCGACGATATCGCGGGGGTGCTGTCCACCAAGGACTACTTCCGTCTCGACGATAAGTCGCGCGAAAACGTAATGAAAAAGGCCGTTTCGGCGGCTGTGTTCGTCACGGAAAATACGCCTGCAAATACGCTGTTTTATAAAATGAAAATTTCGCGCGAGTATTTTGCCGTCGTGGTGGACGAATACGGCGGAATGAGCGGCATCGTCACCATGCACGATCTTCTCGAGCTGCTTGTCGGCGATCTGACGGAGAAAGACGATAAAGAAGAATATGAAATTTCCCGCTTGAGTGAAACCGAATGGGAGATTACGGGACTGGCGCCCATCGATAAAGTGGAAGCTTCGCTGGGCGTAAAACTGCCCGAAGAGGAAAGCGAACATTTCGAGACGTTCGGCGGTTATGTGTGCGGAATGATGGGAACCCTGCCCGAGGACGGAGCTTCCTTTGAATTGAGTACCGAGCAAATGAACGTCCGCGTATTGAGCGTGGAGGATCGTTGTATCAAGCGGGTGATCGTGACATTGCCCGAACGAAAGGCCGAAGAAAAAGCGAGTGAATAATCAATTAAAATAAAACAAGCATCCGAGCAAAAAAATTTCTGTTCGGACGCTTTATTTATAGTTGAGCTTATTCCAAAAGATAAGGCAGCATCATTTCCATCGTTTCGAAGATTCGGATATTGCATCCGAAATACGGATAGGGCGGGCCGCCCGTAATTTCCGAAATCTGCCCGTCGAGGCAAAAACCTTTTCCAAAGACGGACGTCAGCCTGTCCGAGAGATTTTTTTCGAGATAGCCGAGAATACGGTTGAGCTCGATACTATAGATATAAACGTTCTGCGGATAGTTTTCCAACGGAACCTGAACGAGCTGTAGTTCGTCTCCGCTGCGGCTTTGTGCAAGAGCGCCCTGACGGTCGGCAAAACTCACCCCGTGCGCTTTACAGCAGACGGGAAAACGCAGGTCGTATTTTTTCTTCCGCCAACGGATAAGAAGACGTTTGAAAAATCTCTTTAGTTTCATACGTTTAGTGTATCACATTTTTTCCGAAAAGTAAATACCCTGAAAGTAAAAATTTATCATGAAAGGCTTGATTTTATCAAAAAAGTTTGCTACAATAGTAAGAGCTTAAGAAGTACATACGCAAAAGGGGTAAGAGCATGACCTACGAGCAGGCGCAGAAATTATTGAAAGAAAAAGACCAGACCCAGCTTTTGAGGTTTTATCATGAATTGGACGACGCGGGAAAACAGCGTCTTCTTGCGGGGATCGGAAAGATCGATTGGAGTTTCGAAGAAGACTTGAAACATCCCGAGGATCTGAGCGGAAAGGGGCGGGATATCCGCCCGATCGAAGGTATGGAGCGTAAAGAAATCGAATGTCGTATGGCGGAATTTAAGGCCGCGGGGATACGCGCAATCAAAGAAGGAAAGGTGGCGGCCGTATTACTGGCGGGAGGACAAGGCACGAGGCTGGGTGTGGAAGGGCCGAAGGGCGCCTACGATATCGGCGTTACGCGGCATTTATCTATCTTTGAACAGCAAATGCGGAACCTGCTCGACGTAATCGGGGAATGCGGGGCATACGTGCCGCTGTATATCATGACCAGCGAGAAAAACCGCGACGAAACGGAGACGTTTTGGAAGTCTCACGACTATTTCGGTTATCCCGAAACGGAGGTGAAATTTTTTATTCAGGATATGGCTCCCGCGGTGGATTTCAACGGAAAAATCTATCTCGAAAGCAAGGACATGCCCGCATTGTCTCCCAACGGAAACGGCGGCTGGTTTTCTTCCCTCCGCCGAGCAGGACTGTGCAGTGAACTGCATAAACGCGGTATAGAATGGATAAATATTTATGCCGTAGATAACGTTTTACAGCGGATCGCCGATCCCGTATTTGTGGGGGCGACCATTTTAAGCGGCGTCAACTGCGGCGCGAAAGTGGTTTTGAAGGCCTCTCCCGAGGAGAGAGTGGGCGTGCTCTGTCTGGAGGATTCGAGCCCTGCCATTATCGAATATTACGAGCTTACGAAAGAAATGGCCGAGCAAAGAGCGGAAAACGGCAGTCTTTCCTATCGTTACGGCGTCATTTTGAACTATCTTTTCCGCCTGTCTAAACTTGAGGAAACGGCCGATAGGCACATACCTGTCCATATTGTCAGGAAAAAGATCGAATATGTGGACGAAAAGGGGAACGTCTGTAAGCCCGAGACGGAAAACGGCAAGAAATTTGAAACGCTGGCGGTGGATCTCATCAAACCTATGGAGAGCGTTCTTCCCTTCGTGGTGGAGCGGGAAAAAGAGTTTGCCCCGATCAAAAACAAAACGGGAACAGACAGCGTGGAAACCGCACGCGAGCTGCTGAAAAAAAACGGAGTGAATTTATAATGGCAACGGATCTTGTCGGAAACGAAAAATTACAGCGTTTTATACAATTATTAAGCGATCTGAACCATGAGACAGCCGAGGCCTTTTCCACGGGAAAGACAGAGCTGCTGCATAAAATGAACGATACGATTTTGGAGATGTACGCCATTCAGCAGAAGGGTACGGAAGAAGCCTATACGGCCATCGAGGAGGACTGTCAAATTATTTATCGGAATTTCAACGCGATTATCGCCATGCTGAAAAGCAACGAAAGCGTCTTTTTCGATACCGCGACTTCCGTGGCGGTAAAAAAATTTCTGCGGAATGTTTTCGATGCGAATATCTCTATTCTCACGGCTTACGGACTCGTGTAAGATCGTAAAGTATAGGAAACAAAAGGCTTTTCCCGATCGGGAAAAGCCTTTTTTGGTAAAAATTTAACATGGTTTTTGCCTTTGTGGGATTGCTTTTTGAACGTATTTGTGATATAATAAACACGTATCCGCTTAAGAGGCGGGTGCTTTTACGGTTATTCCCGAAACGGAAAGGCCTTTGACGGGCCCCGTAAGTTTCGGACGGAAAAAATTTTCATCGGAAAGAGGTTGCTGATGACAAAATTATTGGGTATCGACGTAGGATCGACCACGGTCAAGGTGACTGTAATCGAGCCCGCGACGGACGAAATTTTATATAAGAGCTATGAAAGACATTTCTCGCGCGTCAAGGAATGCGTTCTGGAAGAATTGAAAAAGGTGAATTCGCTGTTTCCCGCCGAAAGCTTCAAGGCCGCCGTTACGGGGAGCGCGGGGCTGGGCTTGGCTGAAAAGAGCCGCATTTCCTTTGTTCAGGAGGTACAGGCGGCCTTTATCGCCATACGCCATTATTATCCCGACGCGGACGCGGCGGTGGAGCTGGGCGGCGAGGACGCGAAGATTATCTTTTTGACGGGCGGCACCGAACAGCGCATGAACGGCAGCTGCGCGGGCGGTACGGGGGCGTTTATCGACCAGATGGCAACTCTGCTCAACATTACCGTGCCCGAAATGGACGAACTCGCTTTGCAGGCAGAAAAGACGTACCCGATCGCGTCACGCTGCGGCGTGTTCGCAAAATCGGATATTCAGCCGCTCCTCAATCAGGGCGCGGCAAAATCGGATATTTCCGCTTCTATCTTTCAGGCGGTCGTCGATCAGACGGTGGCGGGACTGGCACAGGGACGCCGTATCAAGGGAAAAGTATTGTTCCTCGGCGGGCCGCTCTTTTTCCTGAAAGCGCTCCGCCGCGCGTTTACGGAGACGCTGAAGCTGGACGAAGAACATGCCGTCTTTCCCGAAAACGCGCCCTGTTTTATGTCTCTCGGCGCGGCTCTCTATTCCCAAAATGCGGACGAGGTGCCCATGTCCGAGATCATCGGCAAAATCGAGAACAGCAAAAACAGCGACGACATCGTCACGGGCGAGCCGCTTTTCAAGGATCGTGAGGAATACGACGCCTTTATCGCGCGCCACAAGCGCAGCGATCTTCAGTTCGCGGATATCCACACCTACCGCGGAGACGCGTATCTCGGTATCGACAGCGGTTCCACGACGACGAAAATGATCCTCATCACCGAGGATTCGAAGATATTGTATTCTCATTATCAGTCGAACAACGGTCAGCCGCTCGACATCGTGGCGGAAAAGCTCAAAGAGATTTATGCGCTGGGAGAGGAGCGGGTGAATATCCGCGGCGCCGCGGTAACGGGTTACGGGGAGGACCTCATTAAGGCCGCCCTCAAGGCGGATTTCGGAATCGTCGAAACGGTGGCGCATTTCAAAGCGGCGCTTCATTTCAATCCAAAAGTGGATTTTATCATCGATATCGGCGGGCAGGACATCAAGTGCTTTAAGGTGAAAAATCGCGCCATCGATTCGATCATGCTCAACGAGGCGTGTTCGTCGGGCTGCGGTTCGTTTATCGAAACCTTCGCCAAGGCGATGAATATGGATATCGAAAGTTTTTCGCGGCTGGGGCTGTTTGCGAAGCATCCCGTCGAACTCGGCTCGCGCTGTACGGTATTTATGAACAGTTCCGTAAAGCAGGCGCAAAAAGAGGGCGCGACTGTGGAGGATATCTCCGCGGGGCTTTCCTCCTCCATCGTCAAAAACGCGATTTATAAGGTAATCCGCGCCAAGACGCCCGAAGAGCTCGGCCGTCATATCGTGGTGCAGGGCGGCACGTTCATGAACGACGCGGTGCTCCGTTCGTTTGAGAAGGAAACGGGCAAGGAAGTGATCCGTCCCGCGATTGCGGGGCTGATGGGTGCCTTCGGGGCGGCTCTGTACGCCAGGGAAACCCAGCCCGCCTTTGTCGCGTCCAGCTCGCTGGCTTCGGCGGTTGAGCTCGAGGCTTTCACCTATGCTTCCCGCTGCGCCAATTGCCACGGCTGTACCTCAAAATGCAATATTAATATCATTACGTTTGCGGACGGCAGAAAATATATTTCGGGCAACAAATGCGAGCGGGGCGCGGGCAAAAAAGTCCGTTCGGACGAGTTGGACATCTTCGCCTATAAATATCGCCGCTTGCAGGAGAGCCTTACTCCCTTTGGCGAAAACGGAAAAAAGCCGCTCGGGAGGGTGGGACTTCCCTTTCAGCTCGTCATGTTCGAGCAGCTGCCCCTTTGGGCGGGATTCTTCGAGAAGCTGGGCTTCGAAACGGTGCTCAGCGACAAGAGCTCGCGGGAGCTGTATTTCCGCGGCCAGCATACGGTGGCCAGCGACACGGCATGCTATCCCGCGAAGCTGATGCACGGACACATCGAAAGCCTGTTGGATAAAAACGTGGATTTCATTTTCTATCCCTGCGAAAGCTATAACGTTGACGAGCACGATTCTACAAATCACTATAACTGTCCCGTGGTGGCCTATTATGCGGAGCTTTTGAAAGCCAATAACGAACGGCTTTGCGACGATAATTTCGTGATGCCGTATCTCGATCCCAATATGCGCGGGGCGGCGGTAAGAAATCTGCGCCGCGCGTTGAAAAAATATAAGTTCTCTAAAAAGCAGGTGGAAGAGGCTCTCGACGAAGGCTTTGCCCGACTGAAGGAATACCACGAGGACGTGCGCAGGAAAGGGCGCGAGATCACGGAGAAAGCGCGCGCCGAGGGACGGCAGATCATCGTTTTGGCGGGTAGGCCCTATCACGCCGATCCCGAAATCAATCACGGCATCGGCAAGTTGCTCACCTCTCTCGAGCTGGCGGTGCTTTCCGAGGACAGCGTATTTGAGGAGGCGCCGATCGTCAAGGTCAACGTCCTCAATCAATGGACTTATCACGCCCGTCTGTATCGGTCGGCGGAATACGTCGCGCATAACGAGGACATGAACCTCGTACAGCTCGTTTCGTTCGGGTGCGGCATAGACGCGATCACGACGGACGAGATGCGTACCATTCTCGAGCGCAACGGCAAGCTTTATACGCAGATTAAAATAGACGAGATCAACAACCTCGGCGTGGTTCGCATTCGTCTGCGCAGTATGCTGGCGGCGATAGAGGAACAAAAAGCGGCAAGGGAGGCTCAAGAGGCCGCCCGCGCGGCGGAGGAAGCGGAATTTCTGGAAGCCGCGGTCGCTTCTGCGGAAGCGTAAGGAGGGCATATGCAGGAAAACGAAAAGAGTAAAACGGCGGATTATACCGAGGAATATCCCAAATTCACGCCCGAAATGAAGGACGCCTATACCATTCTCGTCCCCGATATGCTGCCGTATCATTTCGACATCATACGCCATATCGTGGGCAAGCGCGGCTATCGCATGGAGGTGCTGAAAAACGATTCCCGCGCGGTTATCGACGAGGGACTCAAGCATGTGCATAACGACACCTGTTATCCCGCGCTCTGCGTGATCGGACAGTATCTCGACGCTTTGAAAAGCGGCAAATACGACGTAAACCGCACGGCGGTGATGATTACGCAGTCGGGCGGCGGGTGCCGCGCTTCCAACTATATTCCGTTGATCCGCAAGGCATTAAAGGCGGAATTTCCGCAGGTCCCCGTTATGTCGCTGAATTTTTCGGGCCTGGAAAAGGGAAACGGCATAGAAATGAATATTTCTTTGCTGATAGAGCTGGCGTTCGGCATTTTTTACGGCGACACCTTGATGACCCTCTACAACCAATGCAAGCCTTACGAGGCGAACGAAGGGGATACGGACAAAGCGCGGACGGAGTGCTTTAAGACGATTGAGAGCGCCTTTAACGGCAAGTCTTTCAGAAAGTATAAAAAAATTATCCGCGGCATGATCGCGCGGTTTAAGCGAGTCGAACGCAGGGACGAAAAAAAGGTAAAAGTGGGGATTGTGGGAGAAATCTACGTCAAATATTCTCCGCTTGGAAATTCCCATCTCGAGGAATTTCTCCTTTCGGAAGGGTGCGAACCCGTCGTTCCCGCGCTGATGGATTTTGTTTTGTACTGTATCGTAAACAATTTTAACGATACAAAATTTTACGGCAGAACAAAAAAGCTGGGCTTTATCTATTGGCTGGTGTATAAGTTTGCCTACCATATCCAGAAAGGAATTATCAAGGTATTCAAAAACGACGGGACGTTTGAGCCGCCGCACGATTTCGAGCATCTGCGCCGCTGTGCGGACAAAGTGATCAATCAGGGCGTCAAGATGGGCGAGGGGTGGCTGATCCCCGCGGAAATGGCGGCGCTGGCCGAGACGGGGACGGATAACATCGTCTGCGCGCAGCCGTTCGGCTGTCTGCCCAACCATATCGCGGGAAAGGGAGCGGTGCGCGCGCTAAAAAATATGTATAAGGACGAAAATATCGTGCCGATCGATTACGACCCGTCCGCCACCCGCGTCAACCAGGAAAACCGTATCAAACTGATGCTCGCTACCGCAAAGGAAAATCTGAAAAATTCACAAAAGTAAAAAAGCGCCCCCCAAAGTTATATTAACTTCGGGGGCGTTTTGCCGCGGAGGTCCTTTTTTAGAAGATGTTTTCAAAACTAAAGGAATAGGAGCGGGGAATCTTCTCCGCCATTTCGATGAGTACCTCTATTTTCGGCAGGGCGTCGTCGTATTTTTTCTCGTACAGATACCCCAGGGCTTCGTTGAGCTGATAATCGACGTTTTCTATGCTCGTGTGCGGAATCCATATATGCAATCCCTTTTTCTTTTCTTTCCAATAAGCGCGCACCGCTTTACCGTCCTCGTGCGTGGCGGTCTGGTCTTCCGTTTTTTCGTACAAAGCGACGAGCGCCTCCGAAAAGGTATGAAACGTTTTTCCCACCGTATAAATATCGTAAGCGGAAATCCCCAAGATCAGCGCGAGAGAAACAAATATGCTCGCAAGCGTCCTTACCATAATTTTTCCTCCCAATTGAGATCGAATACCTTATATTTCTCGCCCTTTTTCTGGAGATAAGATTTTCCGTTTCCATCTACGGTCATCACCAATACCTGCTTCAGATCTTTACAGCCCTGTTCCTTCAAAATATCGGTAAAGTACTGCCTGCTCCTTTTCGTGAGCTCGAGATTTTTCTGGTCGAATTTTCCCTCGTCGATTAAAATGATCGGCAAGGAGCTCTGCATGTCTGCGTATTCGGATTTGGGTAGAGCGGAAAAAGAGCCGTTCGCCTCATATAGCGCATAATCCACGGCGTCGAGGGAAAAATATCCCGCGCCGCGCAGGCTTTCGATAAGGTCGGAAACGTCGAGATTGTTCTTTTTCAGCTGCGTGTCGTCTATGCCGTTTTTGTTGAGCACGATGCTCGGCGAACCGCTCAATACCGCTTTCATCGGCTTAAACTGAAGATCCAGCAGGCACACGATCTGGTGCAGAAAATAGATCGTCAGGATAGAGACGATACCGTATAAGAGAGGAATAGAGGTGTCGGCCATAGGGATACAGGCGAGCTCGGCAATGAGCAGCGTGATGACCAGCTCGAAGGGCTGCATTTCGCCGATCTGTCTTTTGCCCATCAGCCGCATAATCACGAGCAGCGTTATGAAAACGATGATAGTTCTGATGAAAATTAAACCCATATAGGCAGTATTTCCGAAAATTTTCCTTTTATGTATTTTTCCGCTTCAAACGCTTGCAAAAAAACGCAAAGACGATTATAATAGGGTTAAAGATTTAAGAGTAGCCTCCGGCGCGTAAAGTGTCATCGAACGGGACGTTGTCGATGAACGAAAGAAAAGCAAATCCAACTTCGGCTTTTCTGCGGTGCCGTGGCGCGTCCGCTAAGCCTAAAGGAAAGCCTTTTTGATGTATTCCGGAGCGTTGAAACGGGTTTTCCGTACTTTCGCGGACCTCTCTGTTATCGGGAGGTTTTTATTTTATGCAAAACACAGGAAACACAGCGCTCAAACGGATGATTTTTTCCGATCTGCTCCTTACGAAATCGCAGGGACACAGGCTCGCCTACATGGCCGTTATGGCGGCCCTCAGCGTGGTCGCAAATATGTGGCTGGAATTTCGGCTGCTGGACATTCAGTTTTCGATCACCATTGTGGTCTCCGCTCTGACGGGGATTCTGCTGGGGCCGGTCAGCGGCTTCGCAGTCTGTTACATCGGCGACCTTTGCGGATATTTTTATAATAACTGGGGACAGCTGTATATGCCTTGGGTGGGGCTTTCCACGGGCATGATCGCCCTGCTGGCGGGACTTATATTCAATCTGTTCCGTCCGAATTTCCGCGGTTCGCTCTATATAAAGCTTTCGCTCGTCTGTTTGCTGTCGCTGTTTGTCTGTACGATCGGGATCAATACGACGGGATTTTATTTCTATTGGCAGAAAGTGGGATTTACTTCGAAATTTATCCAATATGTAACAGATACTTTCGGTACGGGCGCCACGTATTGGAGGTATGTCTGTTACCGCCTGTTTTTCGGCGGACAGATATGGAACTGTATCGCCAATTATGCGCTTTTGTTTGCGGTGGTTCCCATATTAAATCACATAAAACCCTTGAAAATCCGCATTTCGTAACAATGTA
Source organism: uncultured Eubacteriales bacterium (assembly GCA_900540805.1). Lineage (GTDB taxonomy): Bacteria > Bacillota > Clostridia > Christensenellales > Borkfalkiaceae > Scatosoma. The sequence continues at coordinate 8,548 of UQHL01000034.1, read as the reverse complement.
ACAACTTCCGGAAACTTAAAAAAATCGTCGGGCAGGCCTTGACGATTTTTTTATATTGTGCTATAATGAAAAGGAAAATGCAAGGGCGTACGGTTTTGCCGGCATTTTCGCGCCGTATCGGATATAGACGGCTATGTCCAATAAAGGATACGGTATCGGAAAAATAAGGAGACGGCTTTATGCTCAATGCTCTTTTGGCTTCGGATAATCCCGGAATCACGATTTTCGGGTTCAAAATTTACGCGTATGCCATTATTATCGTCAGCGGCATGGTGGCGGCATTCTTTGTCATTTCGCTTCTTTTCAAACGCAGAAATATGTCCTCGGATCTGTTTTTGACATATTTTTGCGTAACGCTTCCCGTGGCGCTCGTCACTACCCGTCTCTTTTATTGCATTACCGACGGACTGCCCTTAAAGGACTGGTTTTCGATGGAATCCATACGCCAAGGCGGGCTTTCGATTATCGGCGGAATACTCGGCGGCACAATCAGCGTTCTTTTGGTCAGTTATTTCAAAAAAGTCAATTTTTTCCGTGCGGCGGACTGTATCGTCGTGGGGCTGCTCCTTGCGCAGGCGATCGGCCGGTGGGGGAACTTCGCCAACCAGGAGGTATATGGCGCGGAGGTTACCAACGAGGCGCTGCAGTTTTTCCCGTTTGCGGTGTATATCAATAAGGGGGCGGGCGGCAGCTGCCTCCAGACCTTTACGTTGACGTTTCAGAAGATATTCGGCGGCAGCAGCGACATCTCGGGCGGAACCTGGCATTATGCGTTTTTCTTTTATGAAAGCTTCGTCAATCTCGTCGTCGCGGCGCTCCTTTTTGCGCACGCCTGGAAGAACCCCAAAAAGCCGAACGGCCTCAACGTGGCGTTTTACTTTATCAATTACGGGCTGGTGCGCTCGATCATGGAGCCGCTGCGCGATCCGTCCTATATCCTCAACGGGGGAGGGATCAAGTGGTCGTTTGTGTTTTCCCTGCTGATGTTTGCTGCGGGCGTCGCGCTTTTGGTTACGCTGCTCCTTATCAATAAGAAAAAGGAAGGCGCGTATATCGGCTCGGCAAACGGCGACCCGTACGGGATTACCGAGTATCTGAAAGACGGTAAAAAGGAAGTGGCTTATCTCACCAACGTCAATATGATGTGTAAGATTTTCCCCGAAAATTATGTAAAAAAGCCTCCCAAGGAGGAACCGAAACAAGGAGAGGAAAAATGAGAAATCTTACCCTTCTCACCGACCTTTACGAGCTCACCATGGCTTACGGCTTCTATAGGCACAAAAAGCATGAGGAAGAGGCCGTATTCGATATCTTTTTCCGCCAGAATAAGCTCATCACGTATTCTTTGGCGGCGGGGCTTCAACAGGCGATGGACTATCTGTTAAACTGGCGTTTTTCCGCCGAGGATATGGACTATCTCCGTTCGCTGAAGCTTTTTGAAGAAGGCTTCCTGCGTTATCTGGAAAAAATGCGCTTTACGGGCGACGTCTATGCGGTGCGCGAAGGGGAACCCGTATTTCCGGGCGAACCCATCCTGACGGTCAAGGCGCCTCTCATTCAGGCGCAGTTTGCGGAAACGGCGCTTCTCAACATTATCAATCACCAGACGCTGATCGCCACGAAAGCCTCCAAAATCTGCCGCGCGGCGGGCGAGGGGGCGGTGATGGAATTCGGACTCCGGCGTGCGCAGGGCCCCGACGCGGGCATTTACGGCGCGCGGGCGGCGGTGATCGGCGGCTGTTCTTCTACCTCCAACGTCATTGCGGGACAGATGTTCGGTATTCCCGTTTCGGGCACCATGGCGCATAGCTGGATTATGGATTTCGACAGCGAATACGAGGCGTTTAAGGCGTATGCGGCTTCCTATCCCGACAACTGCCTGCTTCTCGTGGATACGTACGATACCTTGCGGAGCGGCGTCCCCAACGCAATCAAGGTATTTAAGGAACTCGCTGCCGCGGGGCACAGGCCGAGGGGCATACGTCTCGACAGCGGAGATTTTGCGTATCTTTCCAAAAAGGCGCGCAAAATGCTGGACGCGGCGGGTTTTCCCGACGCGATCATCTGCGCCTCGGGCGACCTCGACGAATATTCGATGACCTCTCTCATGCAGCAGGGCGCAAAAATCGATCTTTGGGGCGTGGGCACAAAGCTGATTACCTCTCAGGAGATGCCCGCGCTGGGCGGGGTGTATAAGCTGGCGGCGGTGTTCAGAGAGGACGGGACGATGATTCCGAAAATCAAGCTTTCCGACAACGCGGCCAAGATCACCAACCCGTCTTTCAAAAATCTCTTCCGCTTATACGATAAGGAGAGCGGAATGGCAATCGCCGACCTCATCACCATGCGGGAGGAAGCGGTGGAGGAGGAGCAGCCGTTGACGATCTTCCACCCTCTGGAAACCTGGAAACGCACGACGGTGAAAAATTTCCGCGCGGAGCCCTTGCTTCATACCATCGTAAAGCGGGGAAAGCTCGTTTACGAATTTCCCGAGCTGATGGAAGTGCAGGCCTTTTCCAAGGCGGAGCTTTCAAAATTCTGGGAGGAATATCTCCGTCTCGATATGCCCGAATTGTATAAGGTGGATCTTTCCGAAAAGCTTCACGCGCTGAAGAGTAAAATGCTGGACGAGATACGCGGAGAGAACGGCTGATGCCGGGGCTGTATTCCGCGCGCCGCCACCGGGAGGAACTGTCCTCTCTCTCCGAGGAATACGAGACGCGGCTGAAAGAGCTTCAGGCCGCTTTAACGGAGCTGAAGGAAGAAAACCGCCGTCTCTCGGCGGAGATTTCCCTGCTCCGTGCGCAGAAACAGTCCATTTCGGACGCCATCATCGCCGCGGGCGAAAAGCGGGAGGAGATGCAACGGGAATTGGACGCTTTTTCGGCGGCTCAAAAAGCCCTCGCCGTACAGGCGGCCGAAAAGGCGCAGCGATTGCTCGAGGACGTGCGCGCGGCGTATCCCGACGAGGAGACGTCGGCCCGGTTTTCGACGTTTGAAAAACGGCTGAAATCGCTTTTCGAGGACGGAACGGACGGAGCGGAACCGACCTTTGAAGAACCGTCCGCCGAGGAAGGCTCGTCGGCCGTACATACGGAACTCACTTTTTCTTCTGCGGAACCCGCATCGGACGCGGGCGGCGGCTGGGATCTGAAGGCGGTGCTGGAAACGCTCGGCCTTTCGGACGACTGATAAAAAAGGATAAAATATGAAAAAGACAACAGACAGACAAAAAAATGCGCAGGGGCTGAAAAATTCCTGCCTGTGGGGGATTTTGCTCTTTGCCGTGCTGATCTTTATCGATCAGATTACGAAGGCGGCCGCGGCGGCCTTTTTAACCCCGTCGGAATCTATTCCCATCGTCAAAGGATGGCTGGAGCTGCGTATCGTCTATAACCGCGGCATTTCCTACGGGCTGGGCGACGACGCCTCGCCCGCGATTAAAATCGCCGTGATCGCCGCGACGGGCGTGATGATGCTCGTCATAGCCGTCCTCTATTTCAAGGTGAAAAAGGACAGGAAGCTCATGCGGACCGCGTTTGTGTTTATCGTCGCGGGCGGCGTGGGAAATCTGATCGACAGGATATATTATAAAGTGTGGGAGCCCGCAACGGCGGGGAGCATGGGGGTCAGGGACATGGTGGACGTCAGCCGTTTCGGGTTCGCCGTGTGCAACTTCGCCGATTTCTTTATTACGGCGGGGGCGATCATGCTGATTCTTTCTTTCCTTTTTTTCGACGAAGACGCGCTGATTCCGGTGGGGAAATATAAGGCGATGAAAAAGGAAAAGGAAGCGGCGGCGGAAGAAGCCGCTCTGCCGAAATCGGAATAAGGCCATGGATAAGCGTTTTTTCGTCGCCGAAGAAAGCTGCAAACGCCTCGACGTTTTTTTGAGCGAACAGATGGAGGATTTCACCCGTTCCCGCGTTAAAAAGCTGATCGACGGGGGCAGGGTAGCGGTGAACGGCTGTCCCGCCAAGGCGAGCGCGGAAATAAAGGCGGGCGACGAAGTGGCCGCGGAGATCCCCGACGCCGAGGCATACGCCGTAAAGCCCGAACCCATTCCCGTCGATATCGTCTATCAGGACAAAGACTTGGCGGTGGTAAACAAGCCTCAGGGCATGACGGTGCATATCGGCAACGGAAATACGGAAGGCACGCTGGTCAACGCGCTCCTTTATGCGCTGGATTCGTTGAGCGGGATCGGCGGGGTATTGCGGCCGGGGATCGTGCATAGAATAGATAAAGACACTTCGGGGCTGCTCGTCGTCGCAAAAAACGACCGCGCGCACACCTCACTGGCCAAACAAATCGCGGAAAAGTCCTGTCACAGGATATATCTCGCCCTGCTCGAAGGGAACGTAAAAACCGACTCGGGCCGCATCGTCACGGATATCGGGCGCAGTCCTTCCGACCGTCTCAAAATGGCCGTTCTGCCCGAAGGAAAGGGCAAAACAGCCGTTACGGACTACGAGACGTTGACGCATTACGGCTCCGACTACACCCTTTGCCGCTTCACCTTGCAGACGGGACGGACGCACCAGATCCGCGTACATGCAAAGTATATGGGTCACCCCGTCGTGGGCGACCCGCTCTACGGGATACGCAGGCAAAAGTTTTCTTTGGCAGGTCAGCTCCTGCACGCTTATAAACTGATTTTTACGCATCCTTCCACGGGCGAGCGCATGGAATTTACCGCGCCCCTGCCCGATTATTTTCAAAGCCTGCTCGAAAAGCTCGGCAGGCAATACGGAGTGGAATTATGAAAGAAATTCTCGACGCTTCCGCGCTCGACCGCGCCCTCAGACGTCTCGCCCACGAAGTGGCGGAGAAAAACGACGGGCTTGACGGGGTGGTTCTGGTCGGCATACGCACCCGCGGCGTATGCGTGGCGAAGCGTATTCAAAACTATATCGCGGCTTCGGAAGGGGTAACGCTGCCGCTGGGGATTCTCGATATCACGCTCTACCGCGACGATATTTTAAGCTGCGACGCGGTGGTGAAGGGCACGCAGATCGATTTCGATATCGGCGGAAAAACGGTCGTCCTCTGCGACGACGTGCTCTATACGGGCCGGACGGTGCGCGCGGCGATTTCCGCCGTTACGGCGCTGGGCGGTAAGCTGGGCAGGGCGAAAAGGATACGCCTTCTCGAAGTGATCGACAGAGGACATCGCGAATTGCCTTTCCGTGCCGATTATATCGGCAAAAACGTGCCTACTTCCCGAAAGGAAAAGGTGTTTGTACGCTTTAAGGAGACGGACGGCGAGGACGGCGTGTTTCTTTCCGACTGCTGAGAAAATAAATCGTTGATTATCTTTCGTCCAAAGCGGAAGTTTTCATGACATATAAATTTTTTATGGAGGAATACATAATTATGGCAACTAAAAAGACGACTACCACGACTGCGAGAAAGAGCACGGGAAAGGGCTGGTTGATCCGTGCATGCAGCTACTTTGCGCTGATTATCGCGGCGTTCATGTTCCTGTTCGGAGGTATTTTTTCGGGCAAGGTACAGTCTGTTCTCAACTTGATCGGTCAGCTTTTCATGCTTATCGGTATCGGGATACCCGCGTACGACTACACCCGCGGTAAAAAGATAGCTTGGAAGGTCATCTATTGGGTCGCGCTGGCGATTTATCTGTTCGGCTGCGTATTCGGTATTATCCGCGCCTTTTAATGTCGGATAATTAAAGAGAAAGCGGGATTCTTCGAGGAACCCCGCTTTTTTTCTTTACAAAACGCAATAAAAACGTTATAATGATTCAGTAACGGCAAGGAGTGTATATGGCTAATCCTTTGATCGCTCTGGTGGGGCGTCCCAACGTGGGGAAAAGCACGTTTTTCAATAAAGTGGCGGGGCGGAAAATTTCCATTACGGAAAATCGTCCCGGAGTCACGCGCGACAGGCTTTACGCGGACGGCGAATGGCGGGGCAAACATTTCACCATGGTAGATACGGGCGGAATCGAACTGAAGTCGGACGACGTGATGTGGAAGGAGATCGCAAAACAGGCGGACGTCGCCATCGATACCGCGGACGTGATTTTGTTTTTTACCGACGGACGGGAAGGGCTGACGCCCTCCGATTACGACGTCGCGGATATTCTGCGCCGCAGTAAAAAACCCGTGATACTCGTCGTCAATAAAATCGACGAGTATTCTCCCGATAAAATATTCGAGTTTTATTCGCTGGGCCTCGGCGAACCGTATGCCGTCTCCGCAGAACATTCCCGCGGGATAGGCGACGTGCTGGACGAGGCGGTAAGCTTATTCCCCGAAAATACCTCGGAGCCCGTTTCCTCGCTCAAGATAGCGGTGGTGGGCAAGCCGAATGCGGGGAAATCCAGCCTCGTCAATAAGCTTTTGGGGACGGAACGCAGCATCGTCACGCCCATGGCGGGGACTACGCGGGACGCGATCGATACGCTGTTCGAACGGGGCGGAAAAAAATATACGCTGATCGATACGGCGGGGATACGCAAGAAAAAGAATGTAGATGACGACGTGGAGTATTACAGCAATATGCGGGCGTTCGACGCGGTGCGGCGGAGCGACGTCTGCCTTTTGGTGGTGGACAGCGTCGAAGGGCTTACCGAACAGGACGTAAAGATTATCGGCTACGTGCACGAACAGGGCAAGCCGTCCGTCATTCTCATGAATAAATGGGACCTGATCGAAAAAGACGCCCACACGGTGAATAAGTTTGAGGAAAAGCTGAAGCAGGATCTGAAATTTATGGATTATTATAAATCCGTATATATTTCGGCAAAGACGGGACAGCGCGTGGAAAAAATTCTCGCCGCGGCGGAGGAGGTTTACGCGCACGCCTGTTTCCGCATTCCCACGGGCGCGCTCAACGATCTCATCGGCGATGCCGTTCGCCTCAACGAGCCGCCTTCCTATCTCGGCCGACGCATGAAAGTGTATTTTTCCTCCCAGGTCGGCGTCTGTCCGCCCGTTTTCGTTCTGTTTGTAAACGACGAGGGGCTTTTGCATTTCTCGTACGAAAGATATCTGGAAAATACCATTCGCGCCGCGTACGATTTTTCGGGAACGCCGATTAAGATAGTCGTCCGCGAAAAGAAAGAAGAGGAATAAAGGAAACGAGAGGAGAATACCTATGAAAGAGTGGTCTTTTTCGCAAAATTGGTATCAATTCCTGATTATGGCCGTCGTGTGCTATCTCATCGGCTGTTTCAATTTTGCGAAACTTATCGCACGCTTTAAGCATAAAGACATCACGAAAATCGGCAGCGGAAATCCCGGGACGATGAATATGAGTCGGGAATTCGGCCTGAAGGTAGGGATCATCACATTTTTCTGCGACGCTTTCAAGGGCGGCATTCCCGCGCTGATCACGTATTTTGTCTATAGAAGTTACTATTTTTCGGGCACAAACGTCGTCGTTTCCGACTTTACGCGCTACTTTTGCGGCGCATGCGTCATTATCGGGCATATTTTTCCCATTACTATGAAATTTCACGGCGGTAAGGGAATCGCTTCCACCTTGGGCTTGTTTTGGATCAATCTCGGCTGCGAGAATCCCTGGTTCCTTCTCGTCGGTTTCGCCGCGTTTTGGCTGATTGCTTTTTATATCGCGGGCACGGAATGGGGCTCTATGGGATCGCTGATCGGCGTTTCAGGGTTTGGTCTCTGGCAGGGAGTGATTTTTTGGCTTCGTTATAGAACTGAGATTAATAATCCGTATGTGATTGCGTTGTTTATGTTGGTATTGCTCATTAACTTTTTAACTTGGTTTGCCCACCGTAAAAATATTTTACGGCTTTTGTCGGGCGAAGAACACCGCACTTCCGTGAAAAAAATGCTTCATAAGAAGAAAAAAGCCTGAAAAGTGTTTACTTTTTAGCCAAAATCGTGTATAATAAGTATAGAGAAGCGCCGCTTGCGAAAGGCGGCGTTGTACGGGGGTGCACCGGATTCGATTGCCGGTGAGCGAAAAAATAAGCATACTGCGGACGGAGTGACCGCATTAAAAAAATTCCGCTAAATTTAAATGCAGATAACAATGCAAATTACGCACTTGCTGCGTAAATTCGTTATTTAATAGCGAACGTCGCGCCCGATTTATCCGTCGGTCGGGGGTGCGGCGTCAAACAGACGGAAAAATCTCAAGCGGATCGGGAAGTGTTCTTTGAGATTATTTAGCTTCCTGCGGGACGCAAAGCGTGTTTAGCCGCGTTGCGCTTTTTAAGAAAAGTAGATAAACTAAGTATGTAGAAAGTTTTTTGGCAGCCGCGTAAGACGTGAGTTCGACTCTCACCACCTCCACCATATTAGGAAGACAAAAAAGATTTTTTGTCGTGAAACCCCGCTGCCAGCGGGGTTTCAGCCTTCTCAAGGGGCTGGAAATTCATGTTGATTTTCGTAGATATAAAATAGGCATTTTCCCTTACTGATGTGACTCGAACTCACACACAACTAAACAACCGCAAAATTTATACGCATAGAGCAGAAACACTCTATGCGTTTATTGATATAAAGAAAAACCACGCGATAGTCGCGTGGTTCGAGAAAGGTTAACCGAT
>UQHL01000033.1 GCA_900540805.1 uncultured Eubacteriales bacterium | reverse complement strand
GTGAGCTGTCCCGAATGAATAAGCGATTCGATAAAATGTCTTGTAATGACGGTATCGGGATCGGCTGCGTGCATTTGCGTTAAAACGTCTGAAATTTTCCTTAATCTGGGTAAGTACATGATAAACTCCTTAGTTGTTTTTATGGTTGAAAAAGTTGTCGAGCGCATCGGCGGCGTTTTCGTCGCTGGTTTTGATAAAGTGGCTGTAAATATCGCTGGTGGTGCTGGTGCGGGAATGACCGGCTCTTGCGGCGACAGTAACGAGCGGAATGCCTTTCGCGATCTGTAAGGTAATATTGGTATGGCGGAGGCTGTGGAGAGTAAAATGCTCCATTCCGGAATCGCGGATAACAATTTTAATCCAGGTTTCAAGAGTGGCAGGATTAATGAGGTCGCCCTTTTGGGAAGTAAACAACTTATCCGACGGCTTTATGTAATCTCCACAATCCTCCCGCATTTTTAACCAGCTTTCTCTATACTCTTTGAGAACATTTATCAAGACTTGAGCAACGGTAATGGTCCGTTTAGAACCTTCCGTTTTCGGCTCTTTCTGAAACACACCGTAACCGGAAACATAAACGACGGAACGTTCCACGCTAATAGTGCGTTTTTCGAAATCAATATCGTGCCATTCGAGTCCGCATACTTCGCCGCGCCGGAAGCCCGTTAAAAGGAAAATCAGCATAGCGGTTTTGATGCGTAAATTATGGTAGCTCATGAGGAAATCAAAAAAGGTAACAGCGGTTTTGTCGTCCATAAAGCGAATGGGCGTAGTCACCTTTTTGGGATAATCGATATAATCGGCTTGCGCGAAATTATCCTCTACGAGCCGATTTTTCTTTGCAAGAGACAACACGGCTCTGACGGTACGTTTAATTTTATTATTCGTTTCCCAGGCATAGGGTTCCTTTTTTTCGATAGTATCGAAAAGCTTATTGAACGGGATTTTTGTGGCGCGGCATAATTCGTTCGACCATTTGACGCCCACGGATTGTCCGCGCAAGGCGTGAGAAAGAGTGGCCGCTTGAACATGATAGTCGTATCTGAGATTTTTATAGTCAAAACCGTAAGATTTCAAAATCTCTTTGAAATTAGGTTTAGGCGTAATAATAGAAACATTGTGTGTTCTGTTATCGATTTCATTGAAAAAGTTTTGGATAATGGCGGGCGTTAATTCTTTGACTTTATAGCCTCCGATACGAGAGCAGGCAAAGTCTAACGCTCTTTTTGAGATTACGTAATAAGAAAGCGTCCATTTTCTTTTTGTTTGTTCGAGCCAGTTGTTGGCAAAATCACGAAACGTAATGGTAAGGGGATCACTTCTTGCAGAACAGCCTGAAATAGAGGCAATCACTTCTTTTTCAAATTTGTCAGCAACGATAACCGCTTCATTATCGGCTTTTTTTTCGTTCATGTTTTCGTCTGCGCGCCACGTGGACGTTTCAACGATTTCCTCACCGCTGCCTTTGTCTTTAATCCGCACTTGTATATCGTAAACAAGGCGTCCGTTCTTTAACTTTCGTTTTCTAACAGTAGCCATAAAATTAATCCTCCATATTTAAAAATTTAAGTAATTCGTCAAGGTTGAGTAAGTATTTCTTATTCAGCCTGACATTGGTGATCTTGTCGGTTTCACATAACTGTTTAATAAAGTTATAAGTAACCGCCGAGCCGGGATCGAGTTCCTTAATCGTTTTAAGCGCGTCCCGAATAGTTCTCATTCTTGCTGCCATTTTAATAACCTCCGTATTGAAAATTTGGAAGATACTGCAAAAACCGAAAAAAAATTCAGTAAAAGTATTACCTTCGCGGGAAGTATAACAAAAAGGCGTGGTACAAGAGAAGAACGGTTTGGGACAATATAGGGTACACTTACGGCTAACATCGAGTACACCAGGGATAGAAAAGGTATAAGAAACAGAACATATCCATTCGGGTGAAATCCTCCTTTTGCATTTTTTTGTCCTCCGACGGAATTCCCAAAATCGGCGGAAGGGGAGTGGTCAAGGAAAAGCGAAGCGACAGACTTAAAAACAGCAAAGTCAAAGCAATGAAAGTAAAAAGTTTTTAAGCGCCTTGACAACGCCTCGACGCCGATTACCCTTCCCCGTCGGAGGACAAAAAATTTTCACAAAAGAACTTGGCTCTACCGCTTGACAATGTAAAAAAAAGGAAGTATAATAAATAAAAATCCGAACAAACGTTCGCATAAAAAACAGAAAAAAGGAGTGGAAAGATGGTAAAAAAGGTCTATTGTCCGAGATGCGGGCACGTGGAAAAAAATCTGTATTTAGAAGAAACAGGCGGTTGGTTTCTATGCAGCCATTGTCATACACAAGTAAAAATAGAAACAGAAAATCAAGGAAACAGGATAGATGAAGAAACAGGGAGATCGGACAGTGAGCGTGTTCCGATATAAGGGAGGATAAGGGCATAGATGGATGTATATAATGTAACGCCTACACAACTGTATTGTCCGAATTGCGGATATAAGGTAACAGGGTATAATGATAGGAATGCGGTTTTACGTAGAACCTGTCCGAAGTGTAGGGTAGCGATTATCAGCAAATTACACAAACAAAAGAGAAAAGAGATCGATATAAAAGTAATCGGAGAGTAACAATCGAATAAACAACGTTTTCAATCCAAACGGCGGTCGTGCTGAAACAGGGTAAGTGTAAATCCGTGCGTCAATAGATTGAGAATAAGTGTTCGTGAAACGTCGAAGGGCGTCAAAGCAGGACGAAAAGCGTCTTGGTGAGCAGCAACCTCTAAAAAATAGAGGCGCTGTTTGTCAAGGCGCTTTTTTCGTTGCAAAAAATATAGAAAATTTTTTTTGCGCGGACAAGAACTGTCCGGGCAAAGTAAGAAAATAGGGTCAAGAAAGGCAAAGGGGGTGAGAAAAGTGAAAGCGATAGAACGGCGTCAAGAGCTGTTGAATACGTTATGCCGCCGTCGGCATGACAAAATCGACAATTTAGCGTTCGAGTTCTGTGTGAGCGAACGGACGATCCGCCGCGATATACAAGAGCTTTCACTATCTTACCCGATCTATACGGACAGTCGTCGTAATTCCGCGGGCGTACATATAGAGGAAGGATATTATTTGAATAAACAATATCTGAAACCGGAGCAAAAGGCGTTTTTAGAAACAATCGCAAATAGGCTGAGGGGAGAGGAACGGGAAAAAATGCAGGAAATCATTGATCGGTTTGGGCGACCGGATACGAGAGCGTGAGGCAAAAATATGACAAGACAAGAAATCATGAAGGATTTAAGAGAAATACGCTATTACTATTCGCGTAAAAAGGGATTTGACGAACTGAAAAACGAAATCGAATCAAATATAATCGCGGAAAAAGTCCAAAGATATAATGACGCGGTAAAGCGCGCGCCTATTCGAATTTACGACGTATATGTAGAACTGTATATCCGAAACAATACGCAAGAGAGTTTAGCAGACGAGTGGCGGTATTCCACGCAAACGATCAAACGCTTGAACGGAAAACTCTACGACTATCTGCAAGCAAACTTGCGGTAGAGATATAAAAATCACTCGCCAAAGCGGGTAAAGGAGGTACAATATGTCAAAAGAGAAAACTTGTCCGGATTTTATCAAGGGCGCGACGAATGTGTATCGAACGAAAAAGTATATCGTCAAACAACGCATAGACATAGAAGTAGATATGGAAGACGATAATGTATTGATAAGCTATGATACCTATTATGTTCGCACGCAAAAGCGGGATAAGGAGTATGAATACGGAATGTCGGAAAAACAGAACATAGACGGGAAACGTATGCGTACAAGTATGTATGCGCGACGATATGTAGAATGACAAAAAGGCGGAGCAAACGCTCCGTCTTTTTTCTTTTTTAACGGTGTACTCCAAGAGTACCGTGTATGTACCTAATTTGTACTTAATGTTGGCTTAAGGTTGTCCTAATGTTGGCTCAAGGTGTTCTGGTTTTTTGGCGGGAGAGGGCTTATACTTACGGCGTAATCAATCCGAAAGGAAAGAGGCGAGAAAATTTAGCGGTCTGAAAAGATAAAAGGTAGCTACTGCCGCAAGATAATCGCACTGGGCGGAACGCTCACAAGAAAAACGGGATTGATAGGACAACTAAATGAGCGGAGCTCCCGCCGAAAGAAAAAATCGTTGAGCTAACGACAAACCGGGCAAGGAGAAAACAACATTGGCAGATTATAGTGAAAACAGATGGGTAAAGCCGAACAAACGTGCGGCGAGCTATGCCGCCGAACGGAAAGCGAAAGTACACCAGCACGGTCCGAAGGAAGGAAAAGAGCTGACGGACTATGAAGCGGGGATTCGTTCGGGATACTTACAGTGCCAGAGCGACCATAGCGGGCTTTACAAGTACAAAAAGGCATTGGACGAAGGCAAAACCAAGGAAGAAGCGGCGGCAATTTCCAGAAAACGCGCGAAGCGTGAAGAACGTGAAGCGGCGAAAGCGGCAAAAGCCGAGGCAAAGGCAGAGGCGAAAGCTGCGAAAGCAGAAGCCAAAGCGCAACGTACAGCGGCGAAAAATGACGCCGCTGAGTAATTAAAAAAGGAGATAAAAGATTATGGAAAGCAAGAAAATTTATGTAGAACGCGAAACGTTCGAGATGAACGAGCAGACGTATTTTTCGTATTTCATTAAAGGAACCGTGCGAGGAAAAGACGTGAAAGTAGCGGTAATCCCGCCCGATAAAGGCGGATATACGGTGCTGGATATCGTATTCGGGAACGAGAATAAAGCGGATTTATTTTTAACGCCGTATGAAATGAAGGACGAAGCGACGGGCAAGATCATCAAAGGCAACACCTACGGAATCCGGACGGTGGACGAAAACGGCGAGGTTTACGAGTGTAAGGTAAAGCCGTTCCGCGATTCGGATAAAACGCTGCTGAATATGCTTTTGCGCCAGGCGTAAACAGCAACCATGCCGGCTATGGCTTATAAAAATTAGGTCATAGCCGGCAAAAACTTTTTTAGGAGGAAAAAGAAAATGCAAGAAATTCAAAATAACAAAAAACATACGAAACTCAAGTGGCTCTCTATTGTGTTTACGATAGCCGTGGTAGCGGCAATCGTAATTACATCGTCGGTAATCGGTTTCCAAAAACATGGAATTTCCGATTTGGAGCAAGGGCAGGCAGACGCAATAATCTCACCCGAAATAGACGCGCCTATCACGGACGGAGAGGGAAACGAGCTGGAAAACGGCGAGATACATAAAATGCCGCGCGCGATGACGTTCCGTTCGGCGTCGGCTCTGGCGAACAATGCGTCGTATGACAGTATAACACTGACGGCGACGGTGAAGCCGGTTACGGCGGATAATAAAACGGTAGATTGGTCGGTGTCATTTGTGGATGCGTCGAGCGCATGGGCGACGGGAAAAACAGTTACGGATTATATCACGGTAACGCCGCAGAGCGACGGGAGCACCACGGCAACGGTACAATGCTTAAAGGACTTCGGCGCACAAATTAAAGTCACGGTAACGTCGCGGGAAAATGCGGGCGCAAAAGCGGAATGCACGGTGGATTTTGCGAAGCGATTGACCGGGATTACGGGCAAAATTTCGGGCGGCGCGACATTTGATGCGCTGACGGACGGAAGTTTCAATTACGGCAATCCCGACGATACCCTGGTGATCGATTATACCTATACGTATTCCGCCTATACGGTGGACGATACGTTAGAGCTTGTGCCCGAGATACAAATCAACGAAACGGTATTAGCGGACTTGAACACGTCTTTGACGAAGAAAATAAAAATCCGGGAGGCGGGCTATACAAAAACGGAAACATCGGCAAAACAGACCTGTAATTTGCTGTCGCTGTTTTGCGAGCCGTTAACGTCTAATCCGTCTAAATATGTCGCCCTGTCCCCGGCAACGAAAAACGAGGTACTGTCTTGGCTAAAAACGCATACCGACGCGGGATTGTTTTCTGTCCGCTATGCAACGACGGGGAACTATTCTTCGGTTGACAGGACTGTACGTATTGATTTTGACGCGAGCCTGTTCAAGACGTATGTGGAAGACGTAACGCTGGACGATACCGCTATTATCATTTAAGGAGGCGGTGAATGGATAACAAATTTGAAAACCATGTCAAAAGCGATAAAGTCAAATGGATAGTGGTATTCTTGGCGCTTATCCTTTTGGCGGTGGGTTTATTGAGCGTCAGTACGGACGGCTTCAAAGCTCTGCGTCGGGACAAATCCCCCGTTGATTCAACGGAAATTCCCGTGGAGGACGAAGGCGGAGGCAGCGTCCTGACGGAAGGAAAGAGCAACGGCATGAAATTGGCGGGCGCAAAGCTCACGAGCGAGGAATATGAGGCGAACGGCGTGAGCGAGCAGGCGGATTCGGTCTATACGATTACAGCTACGGTAACGCCCGCGAACGTCACGGACCCGACGGTTTTATGGACAGCGGAATGGACGAATGGGGCAAGCGCCTGGGCGAGCGGAAAGGCTGTGACGGAGTATCTGAGCTTAACGCCGTCTGCAAATACGCTCACCGCGACGCTTGTGTGTAAAAAAGAGTTCGGTGAGCAAGCGATCATCACGGCGAAAGCAAAGTCGAACGAGGACGCGGCGGCGAGCTGTACGGTGGATTATGTAAAACGTGTAACGTCGGTTTCTATCACCGCGCCTTCCAAAATCGCGTTTTCGTCTTCGGAAACCAGTTACACGGTTTTGGCGACGCCGAATTACGGAACGGGTACGCTTACGCCCGACACATTTACGATCACGGGCGGAACACTGGTTAAAAACGTAAAAACGACGAACGCGGTACATAAATCCGTTACCAATTCTTCGGCGGGAACGATAACGACATACACGAGATCGGCTGTAGAAAAAGATTTAACGTTCAGCGGTACAGGCTTTAGCGTCACGACGCCGTATGACGCGTTTGTGAGCGACACGCAAACATCGTCGGGGACGCAGCTTATGCGGGCGAAGGGGAACGATTTGTCTTCGGAAGCGCCAAAAGTTTTGCCTGTCAAGATTGTTTACGGGCAAGCCGCGTCGAAGTATCAACCCATGGCAGTATCGTTTCATCCGTCGGTAGCAACGTTGATCTCGACGTATAACAACAGTTTTGCGAATAACGCGACGGGGACGAACAAGGACGGGACGCTGACGATCCAATATACTTACAGTTACCAGGGCAGCGTTTACGGTAGCTCGTCGGTGAGTACGGGGATCGCGTTTGACGCTTCGGGCATCGTGACTGTCGCGGAAACGTTGGGTGTGGATTATGACAAAATCGTGTTTTGAGGTGAGCGGTTATGAATAGAGGCTTATTAAAAACGCGGATTGGGAGTCTGGTTTTAAGTATAGCGTTCTGTGCGTTGTTGCTGACCGGCTGTGGCTGTACGATAAACAGAAGAAACGTAGGTATGAACAATACCGGACCCCCTTGTATAACGGGCAGCATTGTGGAAAATGGCGGGCATTATCTAATGCCCGCAAAGCTGTCCTTTTTATCCGCGTCAAACCAAGAAATCAGCGTAGAAATAGGAGGTGAGTTGTCAGGGTCAGCGGAAATCAGCTATCTGGAATTATTTGCGGATATTCCTTTGGAAATCGGCACGGTGATTTGCTATGACGGCGAAGAGGCGGAGGTAACAGAGTACGATGAGGATTTAGAGTTTTATTCGCTCCGGGTCATTACGGGCGGGAAGTTTTATTCTCAACAGGGTAATACAATAAACGTATATATAAAACTCAATCTCATAGTAACGCTGACGGCGACGGTAGAGCCTAAAAACGCAACGAATCAAGAAGTGGATTGGTCGGTGCAATGGTCTGAAAACGCGGCATTGAAAAATAATGCCGTAACGGACTATGTAACGGTAACGCCGATCAGCGACGGAAACCGAACGGCGAAGGTGACGTGCAAGCGCGCGTTCGGGAGCGATACGATTCTTATTATCGTGACGACGCGGGACGGGGGCTTTACGGCACAATGCTCGGCAACGTTTAAAGGGGCGCCCATACGAGTAACGGGCGTAACGTTAGACGATACGCTGGAGTTTTGAAAGGAGGTGAGAAATGACAAGCAAAGCTAAAATGACGGCAGGGAAAATCATATCCCTTGCTGTGGTATTATTGCTCATCATAGCGGCGGTCGGGTTTGCCGCGTATTTTTCGAACGGATTTACGAGCGAGTTCAAGACCTTTTACGTCGAGTGCAACGGCGAAAAGATACTTAACGATAAAGACTATTACGAAATGAGCGCAAACGAGGAATACTGCTTCGACGTAAAATATCTGTTCGACGTGGGAAATAAAGAAAACAAATTAGGCTATCACGTCAAGATATTGCCCCATACGACCAAGGAAACGAATTTTGATTTCACGGCGGACGGAAAGACGTATAACTACGGCGCGGAAGGCGAGCTTACGCAAGCGTTTGAAATAGAGCAGGCGGACGAGTATTTCACATTGAAGGCAACAAAGACGGTCAAAGGCGTTTTGGAAACACTGTATCCGAATAAAACGATAATCGTTCCCGAGCTGAAAAGCAAAACGCCGTATTTCGCGTTGGTTGTGAGCAGCGAAGATTACAGCGCGGAGATCACAATAGCGTTTGTGTCGGTGGTAGCCGTGACGGGGGTCACGCTTGATCCCGACCACATTGTTTTCGGCGCGTTTGACGGCTCGGAAGGAGGGTGAGATGAAGAAAAACAAATTCATGGAAACCCGAATCGGAAAATTGGTTTGTATGATAGCGGTAATGTTTCTCGCGGTAGTCACGGTCATGAGCGGGCAGGTACGCCTGTCCGCTCATGCGGAAACCGCTAACGAATTTGATAAAACAGACGTATTAGAGGATTTAGAGGCTGCTACGATAGACGACAAGGCGTTTTCACTGGAAGATTACGCTTTTAACGAAAAAGAACAGACCGCTGTATTGTTGCTGGCGGAATACTGTTACAGTTTTTACGAGAACAAACAAGGCAATTACGGACTGTATCTGTACGTGTGGAATCCGCGAGGGCTCGCGTTCGACGCGACGGCGTCGAGGAACACGGCGGAGCTGTCGTTTGGGGATGGCGAGGAATACCGTAAATATCCGTTGCGGTATTTAAGCCGAAGCGAGAAACGCGGCTATGAAGGGCTGTTCTATAAATATAAAATCGAATTGACGGCGGAGGAACGCTCGAAATTGCTGAAATCGCTCAACAGCTCGAAGCGGGTGTATCATGTGAGCGGCATAGAATTATTGACGCAAGGGGAAACTTCCCCGCACGATTACGAAGTGAACGCGGTTTACGAATACACGGGCTATGCCAAAGGCTACGGCTCAAACGAGAACGACGACTCGTTGACTTATACGAAATACAAAGGCGAGGTGTTTACAATCACGGAAAACGGTTTGAAGCAGACCTTTTACCGTCCCGCAGGCTCGAACGGGAAAAACAGCTATACGCAGGATACTTTGCAAACCGTATATTTTGCCGTCCCAAATAGACTATTTGAACAGTACGGCGTGATCTCGGAGCTTCGCGCGGAATGGCTGAAAGCGAAAACGGCGTGGGGCATGGTAACGGGTACGGAGGAATACTATAAGGCATTTTTGGAGTGCGTGGGGTATTCGACGAAAAACACTTCACCGCTTTGGGGCACGAATAAACTTCCGTTTACGGATTACGGGTTATATGCGCCCTCCACGGCGGACAAGGAAGGTTTTGCGTTCAACTGCAACGTTTCAAGCGCGCAAAATATCCCGTATCTCGCGTATGTGCTGCCTACGGATGAATGGGGCAAGGACAAAGCGGACGAGTACGTGGTTTCCTGGCAACAGATAAACGAATGGATGAAAGGCTATCACGATACATACGACAAGCCGAAATCTTATATCACGCCGAAACCTGACGGCGCGCCTTCGGGCTGGGTGCCGTCGAGCTGGACGTTCCGGCCGCCGTATAACGGGGAATACCTGGAAGCGGACGGCGTGATATATGCGTATAGTCGGGCTTTGTTCGAGCGCTGGGACGAAAAAAAGACGGTCGTGGATATTCCGCGGGATAAAAAATTGTCCTTAACGAGCGAAAAAATCTCTCAAAGCTGGTGGCAAAAAATGTTCGGCGGCTCGGGGGTCGTATCCTCGACGACGTTCGACGATATAGAAGCGATACACTTAGTGGAGGCGAGCGATTTCAAAGCGAGCAAGCAGCTCACCTGCGACGGACTGTATATCTCGTTAAGCGATTACGACGATTTCAAGAAATTTTATGATACGGCTACGAAACAGGACGAAACGGTGGTGTTATTACGGTTTGACGTAGGCGAGTATTCCGCGCTGGAAGCGAGCGAGGGGATACCCTATGACGGGAACGGGGTATTGCAGGGCATAAAGACGGGGGATACGAACGCGCGGCTGTTTCAGATGAACGTGTATCTCGGCTTCGACATCATTTCCCTGACTTTCGATAACGGCGAAGAAACGTTTGTGATTCCCGTGGTTTCCGATCCGATCGACGCGGGCGGAGCTTCCACGGGCGCGCTGCATACAAACTCGGATAAAGATAATCGGAAACTGTTTTTCTCGCTGTTGATCCTCGTGATACTATTGATCTTTTTGCAGCTGACGGGGATATTGCCGGGGATAGTGCGTTTGATATTCTGGCTGATTGAGTTACCGTTTCGGGCGATAGCTTGGGTATTCAAGAGCATAGGACAGGCGGTCAAAAAGAAAAAAGGAGGATAAAGAAAGAATGGCAACAACCCTGAAACGCATTCTCGCGGTGGTTGCCTTGATAGCGGTTGTCTTTACGGTCGGTTTCCTGGTCTTTACGGGAAACCGGCTCGGCCGCTATCCGAACGCAAGAGAAGACTTTGAAAACAAGACGTATTTATCCGACGACGGGAACAGGGTAGCGTTTAAGGCGGATAATACGGTATATTATACCGTAGGAGAGAATCAGGTTAAACTAACGATAACGGACTATAAAGACGGCGTGATTTATTTGGAAAAGGACGAAGCAAGCTATATGTTCGTTGCAATCGGCGGCGATACGCTCTACGACGCGCAGGAAAAGGAGTTCTTTTATAGGAGGGACGGCGCATGAACGGGAAAAGAAAATGCGTATATATCGCACTGACGGTGGTATTGACCGCCGTGTTTCTCTTAATCGGCGTACTCGTCTTTGAAAAATCGTATTTAAGGATATGGGAAGCGTGCAAGGATTTGGGCAACTCGGCAAAGTATTATTTTTGTGAAATCTTCGGCATCGAGCATAGCACGAACGTAACGGTGGGGAATAATTCAAACGTAATAGAGGGCGGGGGAGAATCGATAATGCCCGATACCCCGCAGGAGTTTGGCACAAAAGCGTGGATTTATTTGAAACTGTTGATAAACGGAAAGAATATAACGGCATGGACGGAATTAATAGGGCAAAAAACAACGACGGCGGCGCGTTTTTTGGCGTTGGCGATTCCGTTTTTTCTGCTGCTGGGTTTTGCGGTCAAGAAGCTGTACGGACGGCGCAATACGAAACACAACCGCGATACGCTGCCGCTTAAAATCTTTAAGAGGGTTTCCGCCGTTACCTATCAGCCGTTAAAACGATTTATCATAGGTTATATAGAATTTTTGAAAAATTATGAAACAATCGTAAAGGCGTGGCTGATCCTTTGGACGTTCCATTTGAATTTAGCGACGATTGTCATAGAATTTATTGCCTATTATCTGTATTTCGCGGTGTCGTATAAATTAAGTACCGTATATGTGCAGATTTGTAAGTTGGTCGTGGATTTACAGGTAGTATTGAAACATTTTCCGTGGTGGAGCCTGGGCGGAGTCGGTTGGATTCTGTTTTGCCGCTGGCGGGAAAAACTCGCTGCGGGGCTATTGCGGCACAACGAAGCGAGAAATTGCGGGTTTATCAAGGAGTTGCCGATCGTCATCATGATTTGCGGGAGCATGGGCAAAAAGAAAACGACGGCGGGGACGGACATGGCGTTGTCGCAAACGGTGATGCTCCGTCAGGAAGCGTTCAGCCGGCTGCAAAAGACGGACATGAAATTCCCGTTCTTTCCCTGGATTTGCTTTGAGGATGATATAAAGGCGAACATGGAAAGCGGGCGCGTTTATAATCTGGCGTCGATAAAGACCTGGATAGCCGAAAAGCAGAAAGCATACGACTCGCATCACAGCGACAAAGTAATTTTGTACGGCTATGAAAGTAAAAAATACGGGCTGTATTACGACGATTGCTTAAAGCGGCAATATATTTTCGAGGTATTGGAAACGTATGCGAAGCTCTATTTCATTTACGTCATTGAAAGCAGTCTTTTAGTGGCGAATTATTCCATACGCGAGGACGATATTTTATTGAACGCGGGAAACTTTCCGCTCCGGAGCTACGATTTCTTTCCGAAAAAGCCTGCCGCGCAGTCGAGGTACGCGCATATCCTGGATTTCGACGTGTTGCGTCTGGGTAAGAAAGTGATAACGAACAATCCGAAAGCGGGGAGTTTCGAGTTCGGTGTGGTAGTGATTACGGAAGTCGGAAAGGAACGCAAAAACAATCTGGAGCTGACCGACGTGAAGGGAAAAGCCAAAGAAACGAACCAGAAGAACGATTTATTCAACGTCTGGCTGAAAATGTGCAGGCACGCGGCGACGGTGGATAATTATCCGTTTATCAAGGTCATTACGGACGAACAGCGGGCGGAGAGTTGGGGCGCGGACGCGCGGGATTTGTGCGATATTTTAACCATTGTGGGTTCCGGAAAGCCGAAGCTGGCTTTGCCGTTCTATACCATAGAGGATATGATCGCGTGCATCGCGTTTTCAAGGTTTATGCGGTTGTATTATGATTTCCGATATCGGCGCGGGGACAATACGCTGCTTGTCTATTTATTGAAAAGCGTCGTGGGCTGGATTTATAAGAGGAACGAGCGGCTTTATAACCGTTTCGGATATAGCGTGTTATCCATAGAAAAGGAACGGGGAACGCAGGACGGGAAGATAGAAAAGAAACGGTATTATTTGGCGGACTATAAGATTTACAGGGACAGATTTTCAACGGATTGTTTTTCGGATTATTTCAACGATTTGGCATTAAAAACGAAAGTGGGGTTAAGGGATTATTTAAAGTACAGGACGTCAAAAGCAAGCGTAGAGGAACTGAAAGCGCAGAACAGCTATTTCATCAACGGATTGTATGGAAACGCCGAAAATAGTCGCGGAGAGGGACGCTCGGCGTAAAAAATAAAAAACCGCGGCGTGTAACCGCGGTTGAGATATGTGATATTGAAGTCAAACGAGATGCAATTCTTGCAACAGACGCTCCACCCAATCGACTTGGGAACCCGTATGTTCGAGTTTGCCGTTGATGATTGTCGCAACGGATATCATGGATATCGTGTTATCATAAATAATGACGGTATCGCAAAGCGGGTAAATTTTAAGGAGATTTTCTTTTGATTTGATAAATCTTCGTTCGATAGTTTCGCCGGTAACACCGTGTCCGCCCAACTCGATGCGTTTTCTTACCCGTTCTTTGGCGATTTCGGGGGATTCCACACCGACATAACGCAGGTGTATAGAATAGCCGAGTTCTTTCGCTTGGCTAATGGTTCTTAAAATGGTGATGCCGCTCAACGTGGTTTCCTGATTAAAGGAAAGACCTTTTTCCAAACAGTCTTTTTGCAATCGCAAGAGTTGTTTCCCCGCGAGAATCTGTGCGTTGGAATCCGCCCAATCGAGTCCGAGCGAGTGCAGAATTTCGTCCGAGTTCAAGCGTATGCCGAGATTGTCTTCCGCTTCCGTGGAAAACAGCGTGCTTTTGCCTGCGCCGTTTACGCCGGCAAAGATAGTAAACTTTTTAATACTTTTCATGGGCGATTACTTCTTGTTGCTTTTTACCGAGAAGATAATTATACATTTGCGTATAAAAATCCTTTTCCTCCTGCGTTTTTGCCGAGGAAATCAGGGTAAGATATTCGTCTGCGCTGATGGTCCTGTTTTTGTCGTTAAGCAAAGTATTCGCCGTAGTTTGCAATAATTCGATACGATTCATAGCGTTGCACCTCGTTTTCAATATCAGTATAGCAAAAAAAAATAGAAATGTCAATAGTGACGAATATAAAAAAACGAGGAGGTAGGTATGTGGTACGAGGAAACGAAAATCTACCACGACGGGAGCCATTATATAGCAATCCCGCACACCACGAACCCCAGACCCCGCAGACCGCGCCCGAAAGAAACGGAAATCGAGGTGGTGGAAGAAATAGAACCGCCGCAACAAAATATGATTGTCCCAGAGATTGGCAGCATGCCTGTTGCGGCTGAAAATGAGGCCCGTGGAGAAGTTGTCGAACCGATAGAAAACCCACCGCCACGGGCGAAAGAAACGCCTAAAACAACTCGCAAAATGACGAGGAAAGAACTGTTTAATACAATCTATGACGATACCAGGTATGTAACGAAAAAAGAACAAAAGGAAAAATTGATTGCGGGTATGCGACCGTACTTCCGAAACGAGCAGGCGACGGCGGACTACGTGGAAGCGCAGCTACGAAGAAAAAAGCGGAATTTGATTTGTCGGCGGATAAGGTTTACGAGAAAAGCGAATTTGCAGGAATTTAATTATTTCGTGACGTTTACCTATGACGGCAAAATCCACACGGAAGAAAGTTTTAAGCGGGGACTAACGAAGTGCCTGCAAAATTTGCATACCCGCAAGGGCTGGAAATATATGGGCGTATGGGAACGCTCACCAAAAAAGAAACGATTGCATTTTCACGGGCTGCTATATATCCCCGACGGCATGATGGTTGGGGAATTATTTGAAAAAAACGATTATAATCTGAATAGCCATAGACGGCAAATTACGGTGCAAAATACTTTTTTCAATAAAAAGTTCGGGAGATGCGATTTTGAAGTGATAGAGCATAAAAACGGCTTGGGAAGTGCGATGGCGTATATCATGAAGTACATAGAAAAATCGGGCGAGAAAATTGTGTATTCTCGCGGACTGCCGCAGTTTTTTATCTCAGACATTATGGACGACGACGTGGTGACGACTATCGGCATGGAGGATAAAAAGTTATTGTTATTCGACGACTTTACGTGTTTTGACGAAGGCGAGCTGGTCGGCAAGGTGGGCGCGGAAACGATAAAGCGTCTGCGCACTTCTAACTGACGGAAACTCCGAATGTAAAAATACGGCTTAAAAAACGAAACTTCGCGTAACGGAAAAAGCGGGGCGGACGCCAAGCGGCTCAGCGGCGACGCCCCGCCGTTATCGCGTCGATTTTTCCGTATTTCAGTCGGTTCGGTCAGTTAAGAGGCGTGTGCTTGTCGTGGCGGCGCGCAGCGCCGCCACTTGTATCAAGACAAGCACACGCCTAACACTCATTTGTACTTTTTTCAATAAAAAAAGGGGAGCAAAAGCTCCCCGGGAAAGATAGAAATATGATTAAAATTAAAAGTTTTTAATTGCACTGTTCTTTGTGCCACATATTTTCTTAAAGAGAGTTTTATACTTTACCTATTTCTATTCTTGCGCATATCCGCTGTACGCTTTTCCAGGGCTTGCAAAAATGGGTAAAATTT
Source organism: uncultured Eubacteriales bacterium (assembly GCA_900540805.1). Lineage (GTDB taxonomy): Bacteria > Bacillota > Clostridia > Christensenellales > Borkfalkiaceae > Scatosoma. The sequence goes on along the minus strand of UQHL01000033.1, from coordinate 6,019 downwards.
GCATTCAAACCAATCAGGTATTAAATACTTGGTTTTTCTAAATTGATAAATCATTGTTTGTAAGATATAAATTTTGTTTTGTAATTCTCTTTCGGACATAACAGCTATATTAGAGTTTATCTCTTTTGCCAATCTATCGAGTTCAATAAGCTCCTTATTATCATGTTTAATCTTTTTATAACTCGATAATCCGTAAGATAATAACGGGATGGCACTAACTAATATAGAAAGAAGTTTAAGAATAGAACTTTTGTTGACGATTAAATTGATAAAGAAAGAAATAAAGATTAAACTAATAATACTGAGTAAGAAGTAGCAATAGCGTTTTGCTAGATTACCAGTCCAATCAATATTTTCTTTTTGACAATAAAAAACAGTTTCTAACTCACTTATATTTTCATAATTTTGATACCAATTTTTCTTTCTATACCAATCCTTTTTACTATATTTTTCCATGGCTTCTGCTATTATGTTTTCATCTATCCCGATATTACTATTCATATCAAATACAAATAAATCAAACTTTTGTTGTAAATGGGCGGCTTTTGCTTTAGTGTTTTCGATATGACTTTTTACTATTTCTCCCACGAACAATAAAATTATAGATAGGAATGATAAAATGCCTATAATAGTATCGGAAAGATTAAAAAATAAGGCAACATTAATTCCTAAAGGTATAATAACTAATATAAAAAATAAAGAAAGAACCCACCTTTTTGCCGATGTATATGCGAAATGCTGTGCTACTATTAAAGCTTGCATTTCTGGTTGATTCTGACGTTCGTAAACAGTATTGCTATTTTTAATCATATTGAGGAAAATCACCTCCAAATATATCTCGCCATATATTCATGGATTTTTTTACATTTTTTTCATGTACTTCGGCATATACCGCATCGTATGATTTTTGGTAGTCAGTTGTTGCTCGTGTTTGAATCTTAATTTTTTGTCCCCAATTCAGATTATTTATGTCATTCTGTATCCCTTTACTGTCATGAACAATTGATGTAATATGATCACGGATATATTTTAAGGCATCGCGGAAATGTATATCGGGATAATCATAAGATTTTCCATCGTCAACTACATTATGGCTAGCTTGATCAAAATAATCGAGAACTATTGTTTCTAAAACATATGAGGTAATAGTGGGCATGAGTCCCCGTCTATTCCAATATTTAATTAGACGAACCACTTTTAAGACAATGTTATTGAATTTTTTATTAAGATTAGAAACTCTTGCTTGTTCAAGTTTTGGATTTGTTTTTTTCCACTTTCCATAACCGTTCGGTATTAAATAAAAGGGCGTATTATATTGATCGCCTGCATAATAAAATGCTGGTACAATATCAAAGCTCCAAGGATAACTCCTTAATTTTAATGTAACAGCTTCGCCTCTAGCATGAATTTCGGATTTTTCGTATTGAGAAATATTTTGTAAAGCGGAAACAAGCTTGTTTTTTACCTTATTAGAATTTAGGTTGAGGATATCTTCCTGCCAATAGTAAGGAACCTTATCCGATAAACTAACAATTCCTCTATTATTACATTTGTGAGTGACTTTTATAGTGATATTATTCCATTCTGTTCCTTCTAAACTCAAGCCCTCTCCATTTAAAGCTATAATTAAATCAATATCATCTAATGGCTGAATTTTTGTTTTTCGGGCAAAGGAACCGAACCCAATATTATATTGAGAATCTAATTTAAGAAAATTACCATTATTACTCAAAGATTGAATTTGGTCTATCAGAAAATTTTTACTGTTCTTTGCATTGTCGGATTGCCGCGATGAGATATTAATAATATTTTCAAAAAATTCATTGAATGCTCCTTTTATGCTTTGTGCCATTCAAGGTATTCCCCTTCTTTAGAATAATTCTTTTCATTTATTATAACATAAAAATTATTATTGTGCAAGTGGGTGTTGTGAATTTATTTATTGTCATTACAAATTATGAGTCGCAAAACAAGAACCTTATATTTAGACTAGCACACGCCTAATGCTCATTTGCAATTTTTAAGACAAAAAAGGGAGCTTTTCAGCCGCCCCACTGTTTGTAGATTAAAAATCGAATTATCGATATTAAAGCGTATCTTTTCGCTTGTCGTAATCGCCGATCGCGTTTCTAATATCGTAAAAATAATGTCCCCAAGCCCAGGAAAAATTGCCGTTGTTTTCTCGTGAAACGTCGCGTGCGGTGATAAATAATCCATTTTCGTGATTGATGAGCAGCGCGATATTGCCGCGTATGCTTTCCGCAAAGCACAGGCAGGTAAGTTTCATATCTTGATTGATAAAAGTAAATCCGACTTTCATGAAGAATCTCCTTTAAGCGTAATGTTCGAACTGTCTGAATCGCATATACTGCATGATAAACGCGGGCGTTTTCCAAATATCCCAGGTTTCGCGGGTGAGAGAATTTGTGTGTTTGACGATAGCGGGAACGCCCGCGAGAGATAATTGAAGATAGGTCATGTGTACGCAACGGATATCGATATCCTCGCCAAGCATGAAACAGTTATGAGCATAGTTGAAATGATACTCCCTGTCGAGAGTTTCCAAAGCCGCGACAAGCATTCCGCCTGCGCCGCAAGTCGGGTCATTGATGGTCATGATTTCGTTGTCCCGTTGTTTCTGACGCACAATAGACTCGTCAAGGCTTGCTTTGGCGCAAAAGCCGGAAATATGATAAGGCGTAAAAAATTGTCCGTTGTGTTTGTTGCCTATATTCGTTTGCGTAAACAATTTGCCGAGCCAGTCGTTAAAAGTACCGTCGTCATAGACGACGGAAGTGAGAAGCGCGTAAATTTTAGCGAATGCCTCAGCCATTAATTCTCGCTCTTTTGGCTCGTAGGTGCGCATGATTTGTTTATAGCGTTCCTCGCGTTGTTCGGCTTTGGGAAAATCGAATTGATTGGAAACGGCAATCGCCCCGCATTCGAAAGTATCGCTCAAAAACTTATTCGGATTTACCCGATGAGAGGCCTGGTTGACAAGTTTTAAGATTTCGTCGATAGTAGGGATTTTATACGGACAGAGATTGGTTGTATCGAGAACGACGGACTTATCGTATTCGTCGGTCGCAGGAGCGAAAGCGGGTGTGATTTTGGTATGATCCAGAGTGAAATCGAAAAAGAAAAAATGATTATCGGGTAACATAATCAACCTCCTATACGAATGAAGTCATGTAAAAAGCACCTATAACCATGTAACCGGATATAGGCGCCGTCATAAGAACCATGGATTTTTAATTTGTGATAATGTTTCTTGGCGGACCAAGCGCCCGAAACGCAATAGAGATAATCGTTGATGCCGTCTTCGATAAATTTTACTTCTAAGCCGCCAAAGCCGCTGTAATAGGCGAAAGAGAGATTAGAAAGACAAATTTCTTTTTTGGTCATTTTGTTGCCTCGGTTTTATCGGGAATGTAAAGGGTGTTTCTTACTTGAACGGCGCGATAGGTTTTTCCGTTAATTTCGTAAGAAATAGCTTGCGGCTGACCGTTGGCGCAAGCGCGTAAAACGATATGTTCGTTATCCGCTTGTATGCGGGGCAGGTCGCCGTCGAGAAACTTGTCGTCGGCGCTGACTTCGATTATCTTAAAACCCTTTGTAATCAGGAACGAGCTGAATTTCCAAAGCTTATCGAATTTACCGAAACTGTCGAGGACGGCAGAGATGTTCTCGGTAGGGTGGTAAGCGGTAATTCTGAAATAATTATTCATAACGCTTCTCCTTTTTAAGCAATAATTTTTTGAATGGCGGAATTTGCGTAAGGCAGCCATTTGCGATAGACAAAATCGACAATTTTGTTTTGCGGCGGCAAATCTTTGTCGCCGTAACATTGCAGGACTTTATGCGATGTAAGCGAGTATTCGAGCGTGACGAGCGGTATATCGGGGCTGTTTCTATCTCGGACGAAGAAAATAAGCGATTCTTCGCGGAGCATTTTTTGGTCGTAATTCATCGTTCCCACGCAGTGGTGTAAAATCGTACCCTCGCGGATCAAATCGGCAGGCGAGCGGGGAATAAGAACGACGAACGCGCTTTTCTTTTCGTATTGCAAAGGCAGATATTTTTCTGCGACGATAGAAAACTTTGCATACAGTTCCTTGCGTTGCATTTCGTCCTTCATTGCTTTTGCGGTGGCGTATTCATCGATACGGATATCGTGCCAACGTTTGAACTCGTGCGGGAATCGATTTTTCGGTAAATCCATATCGAGATTAAGATATTGACAGGCTTTGAAATAGTCTATGTAGCTGTTCATGTTGGTTTGCTGATTGATGACATATTGATAGATTTCTTCATAGCCGTTCCCGACCATGATTTTGAAATTATGAAAATCCCCGCGTTTGTCCTTGATGGAAAGTTCCTGACAGAACTGTTCGTGGATAAGGGAAGTATGCCTTTTGTAAGCGCGCAGGATTGCGGGAATATAGAAGAACTTAGCGCTCAGCTCCTGTCTATTTTTAAGGAGCCATTTACAGAATGCTTTATCCTTGCCGACTTTTCGTAGGATTGTCACCCGTTCGGCGTATTGGTTTAAGCCGAGTTTTAAGAGATATTCCGCCTGCGGATACTTCTCGTAAATCCGTAAATAACGGATAATATCTCTCCCCGTATAAAACTGATAGGCACTGTAACGATACTTGGGAAGCTTCGAGAGAAGCTCGCTGTTTACGACGGGTGCGTAAGGATCGAAGTATTTATTGTCTGTCCAGCCCCAGTCGGGGTGTTCATACCATTTGCGATAACTTTGTAAGCCTTGATCGTACCAGCCGACCTGAAATCTCATACCGGAATAATAAGAATATTTCATATCTTTGACGTAACATATTTCGGTATTAATGCCGTGAACGGCAACTTGTTTGTAATACCATTGTTTTCGGTAATTGCGTACGGCTACGGTAATTTTTACGAGTTCTTTACGCCAAACGGCGAGATAGGCATAAAAACGCACAGGGCCCTTTTGCTGAGTACAGTATTGTTTATCCTTGCGTCGGATTTTTTCAAGGATATATTTGGGGATAGGTTTAATATCTTTTTCCGTCATAGGTATCACCTCACTGTAAATCCAATTCGTCGCCGAAAATCTCGTAAAGTTTAGCGAGTGCGACCGGTTCAAATGCTTTCATGGCGTTTATCTCGGTTTGTAATTCGTCGTCGGGTTCGTTTTCCGAAAGGGGAGCGTCCGCGGAAACAGGCGGGAGCGGCTCGCCCGTTTCCGCGTTAATTTTTACATTCGGCTGCTGAATGCGTATCTCGTCCGATTTTTCGACGATGGCGAGTTTATAGCCGTTTGCGATAAGTTTTGAAATATACACGTCGGAAGAATGAACGGGAAAGCCGACCATAGGCACGCGGGATTCAAGCCCGCAATCCCGTCCCGTTAAAGTCAAATCCAGTTCTTCGGCGATTTTGACGGCGTTTTCGCCTAAAATTTCATAAAAATCGCCGAGCCGCCGGACAATCACCGCGTCGGGATATTGAGCTTGTATTTTCATATACCGTTGATATAGGGGCGAGCTTTGCGGCTGTATGGCGGGAGCGGGGGCAGGTATTTCTTTTTCGGGTAAAAGTGCGGGAGTTGCCCGGGGAATTTTTGATAAAGTTTCCTCTGTTTCGGATAACGGTTCGGCTTCGGTATCTGTTTCGGAAACTTCGTTTTGCTGTTCCATAAGCTCAAATAAGGACATTTGCGGCTTAGGCTTCTTCACGGGCGGAATAGGCAAAACAGTGGAGGCAGGGTTGCGCGTAACGTCGGTTGGCGTGGATTTATATAACGTGCCGTCCTCGTTATATAGCGTGCCTTCGACGCTTGCTTCTTCGAAATAATGGATTGCCCAGCCGTAAACGGTAGAATCTTCTATGCACGCACTTTTTGCACTCTTTTCCGTTTGTTTGCGAGCCTCGTCGCAAGCGAAGTTCATAAACCCGTTTAAGTCTTTTTTGTTGAGAACCGTTTTACCGTCTTTTTGGATTTTTACGCCGTGATTGATTTTGTCCGCAAGCG
>UQHL01000032.1 GCA_900540805.1 uncultured Eubacteriales bacterium | reverse complement strand
AAGTGTTTTTTCTTCCCCCAGTAGAACTGGGGGTTTATTTTCGCTAAAGCTCCAATGAAAAAACACTCCATGGGTTTCAAGGAGTGTTTTTTGTCTTGCCTTTTATTTGCTTTTATTTGCGGGTTTTCCGTTCGGATCGCCCAAGGCAATCCCGCGCTTCTCGTTCGGCTTTTGCACGTGGCCCGCATGCACCTCGTCCGAGCCGGCTTCGGCGCCGTAATCGAAGATCTCGCCGTAGCTTTCCTTATCCGCTTCGTCGATGGGCATTCCCTGCATCAGTCCCGTACATTCGTTAGCGCAAGCCGCGTCCTCAAACAAAGTTTCCGTCTCTTCCGTAAGTTCCGGTTTCTTATCCTTTTCCATATCCACAGTATGGGAACTTTTTGAAAAACGATACCATCGATATAAATTATTTTTTGCTCGTCGCTTCCCTGCCTATACCCTTTCCGCGTTTCCGCTCTCCATCGAACGGAAACACGCATCCAAAACTTTCATGACCAGCCTTATTTGATTGTGAGTGACGATCGGTTTGTCCCTGCCCTCGATCGACGCCGTGAAATTATGATAAAATTCTTCCCAGGGAGGAATCTCAGGCACGGAAGCGTCGAATGTCTGAAGCTTTTCTACGGGACGGGGGGCCATAGTACTCGATCTGCCGTTGGAGGTGAATACAAAGCCCTCCTCCCAACCTATTTCTTTTATATTCGCCTTGATGATTTTGCCCTTGACGTCTCCCCATACGGGAACGACCGCCGTGCCGTCGTCTCCGCAGATATGCCATCTGTTTTCGCCGATATAGCACCAGCTGTCCACCACAATCTGATAACGTACGCCGTTTTTGAATTTGACGAGTATTTTATTGCAGTCGTCCACTTCGGGAAAACGCACCTTTACCGCATCGACGAAAACGCTTTCCGGCTCGCTGTCGATCAGGTCGAGCATCTGGTCGATGAGATGAACGCTCCAATCGTAAAGCATTCCGCCGCCCGATACCTTTGCGCTGCGCCAGTCGCCGGGCAGCCCTTTGCAGCCGAACAAACGCGAATCGATAAAATACGGCTTTCCCACGACGTTTTTGTCTATGATGTTTTTTACGACGCGGTAATCGGCGTCCCAGCGCCTGTTTTGGTGTACGGTGAACTGTTTCCCCGTTTCCTTTGCGACGGCAAGAATTTCTTCCAGCTCCTCCGAATTCATGGTTACGGGCTTTTCGCACACCACGTTTTTTCCCGCTTCGAGCGCGGCGATACAATACTCTTTATGAAAGTTGTTGGGCGTGGAGACGAGAACGACGTCGGCCTCTTTGCATGCCCATACTTCGGCGGGCGAAGTAAAGCGCTTGAGATTTCTTTTTGCGATTTCCGTCGCCCGCTCCTCTTTTATGTCGTAGGCTCCGATTACCCGGATTTCGGGCACCCTTTCCCGTATGCTGTCGGCGTGCCACTGGCCCTGGTTGCCGAAGCCTATGATGATCATTCCGTGTTTCATGATTTTATAACTTTATTTCTTCCTTTTTCTCTGCAGATTGATAAAGCGCGTCGAGCAGCTTCGCCGATTCCAGAATATTTTCAATGTGCGTCTTGGTATGCGTTCCGTTCTCTATCGCATCCAGAAACGCACGATCCTCGCACAGCATATGATCGGGAATATTATAGTTATAATTGACGGTGACAAGCTCGCCCTCCTCGCTCGTTCCGTAATAGGTAAAATGTCCGCCGTAAGAAAGCCTCGCGCCGCCCTTGTCTCCGAGAAAATCAATAAACATCTCGTCTTGCGCGATATTTTGCGCCCATGCGCCGTTGAAGGAAATCGACGCCTTATCCGTGCGGATATGTCCCGCGATGTAATCGTCCACGTCGTTGGTACCGTTTAAGTCCTTGGTCTCCTCGGCCCACATAAAATTGTACTTATACGCCTTCATGTCCTTCGCCATTTCCGAATAGGCGTCGCAGGTCACCGTTTTCAGCTTTGCACCGCCGAGTATATATAAAATCAAATCGAGAAAATGTACGCCCCAGTCGATCAGCACGCCCCCGCCCGACTGCGCTTTTGTGGTAAACGCGCCCCCGAGCCCCGGGATACTTCTGAAGCTTCTGAAAGAGCAATATACGTGATAAATATTGCCGAATTTTCCGTTTCTGTTCATCTGTTCCAGCATTTCCACCGCTTTATTGTAGCGGTTGCAAACGCCGATATTCAAAAGCTTCCCCTGCTTTTTCGCTTCCTCGGCCATCTCGAGGGAAAGCTTATAATTTACGGTGATCGGCTTTTCGCAAAAGACGTGTTTTCCGGCGCGCAGCGCGTCCATAGTAACCGTATAATGCGCGTAGTTGGGCGTAAGGACATACACCGCGTCAACCTCTTTGTCGGCAAGCGCGAGCTTGTAATCCGTAACGACGTTTTCGACGAGATCGGGATATTCGTCCTTCTTCGCCTGTGCTTTGGCCTCGATGACGTCGCAGGCATACTTTACCCGCACTCTCTCCGAAAGAGCCTTAAAGGCGGGAAAATGGGCGTTGGTAGCGATTCGCCCGCAGCCGACGACCGCAATGCAAATTTTTTTATTCATGGTTTCAAACTCTCCTTGAACTGATATTAAATCTATTAAAAAACGAAATCGTTTTTTTCTATTGTTATTTTCGCTTTTCCTTCGCAGGAAAAAATAATTTTCTCCGCCTGTTCGGGGTTATAGGAAAGCAGGCTCATCGTCAGCTCTCCTTCCCCGAAAAATATTTCCGCGCTGCTCTTGTCGAGAAATATTTCCATTTTCAGGAAATCGTTTTCGGGGATATATTCCGCATAGCGCACCCTGCCTTCCGATTTATCTTTTTCGCCCGCAGTGATCGGATAACCGCTGTACGAACGGTCGGCTTTTATCAGCCGCGTTTTTTTATCGTACGAAATATCCGTTTTATATTTTTCGTCGGCGAATACGGATACGCAAAAACGATCCGCTTCCTTTATATCCGCCGAAATTTTTAATCGCACGACCTGTCCCGAAACGTTTGCATAGGATTTTGTCCCTTCCAGCACATCCGTGACGCGAACGGTAGCTTTATAATACTTTTCGACGGCCGAGACGGGTTTTTGAATAAGCTTCCCGTTTTTGAGAGACACTTCACGCGGCAGAATCAACTTTCCCGCCCAGCCGTCTCCCAGCTCCGACGTGACGTTCCGCCGAGGCCACACGTTCATCCATGCGGACATAATGTTTGTTCCGCCTTTGCCCCGAATCATCTGCGCAGCATAAAAATCGAGACCCGCGTCGATTTCCGAAAAATCGGAGGCACTCATCTCGCCCCTTTCGTAATCCACCTTTCCCGTCGCATAGACGTTGGAATTACAATTCCAAAACGCATATTTCCCGTGCGGATAGGCCAGAGCGGAACATACCAACAAATCCGTCTCTTCAAAAGAGAGAACATTGGGACACTCCCAGCATTCTCCGCAGCCAAAGCGGCGCAAAAAGACGTTTTTATAGCGCCAATGAAACAAATCGTCCGCTTCGTAAAGCTGTATTTTCCCTGCGCCCGCTTCCGCCGTTGCGATCAAAAGATAATATCTATTTTCATATTTCCAAATATACGGATCGCGGAAATCGGAAAGGTTTGTCCCCTGCGGGGCCTGTTTTTCTCCGATCACGGGATTTCCCGCGTATTTGAAAAACCGAACGCCGTCGTCCGAATAGGCGAGGTTTTGCGTCGATACTCTCTTTCCGCCCCGCTCGCAGTTTCCCGTATAGACGAGATAAAGCCTGTCGCCCACAACGATCGCCGAGCCCGACCAACAACCGTCCGCATCGTACGCTTCGTCGGGCGCCAACGCCACGGGCAGATATTCCCAGACAACCAGATCGTCGCTGACCGCGTGCCCCCAATACATGAGTCCGCCGTTGGCGGAATAGGGATGCAGCTGATAAAACATATGGTATCTGCCCTTAAAGAAAACAAACCCGTTGGGATCGTTCATCCAGCCGATTTGCGGCTGCAAATGATATTTCCCGCGGAATCGCTCCCTGACGAGAGACTTGTTGCTTTCTATATACTCGTTTACCGATTTTAATTCGTTTCTTCTCTCGCCGTCGATCATACGAAGCTCCGAATAAATTTCACCGCCGAACGAATATCGTCGAAAGGAGCGTCGCCAGCTTCGCGTTCGATCGTCAGATATCCGTCGTAACCGATCTCCCTGAGCGCTTTCATATAGGACTTCCAATCCACGTCGCCCTGTCCGATCGGCAGTTCTTCAAAGCCTTTACAGGCGTTCAGCGCGGCCACGCCCCCGACGGCGAACGCATGATAGACCGTCTCCGCCTTCAGCTCGGGGTCGAGCTTGCGCCCGTCCTTTACGTGGGTATGGACGATATAATTTTTAAGAATGGAAACGGCTTCCACAGCGTCCTGTCCCGTCACCATGGTAAAATTTGCGGGGTCGAGATTGACGCCGACGCCGCCCTCCGTGTCCTCGATAAACGCCTTGAGCGTTTTGGCTTTTTCGGGGCCTGTTTCGATTGCCAGAGTCACCCCTTTCGCCGCGGCGTAGCTTCCGCATTCGGTGAGCGCGGAGAGCATTACGGCATAGCGCGGATGGGTTTTCTCGTCGGGAATCACGCCTATATGCGTGGTGACGACACGCGCGGAAAATTCGACTGCAAGGTCGATGATCCGCTTCGTCTTTTCTATGCGCAAAGCGTTGTCCTCCGCCCGCTCGAAGCCGTAACCGCCCATGTCCCCGCAGAGCGCGGAAATCTCCAAGCCATGTTGCGAAAGAAGGGCTTTATACTTTGCCTTCGCTTCCGCGCCGAGCGTATCGGGAGTAAACTCGCCCGTCGTCGCGTAGATCTGAACCCCGTCCGCCCCGAGCCTTGCGGCGTCCGCAAGCGCCTCGGCAAGCGTATTTCGTTTCATGCAATCCGTGATGATTCCTATTTTCATAACCTTCTCCCTGTGATCCGCAATGCTGTCCGCACAGATTTTTCGCCGTTTATTTTCTTTTTCTGACTATCGCCAACGCACCGCCCGATAAAACCAACAGAGCACACATTCCGCCCGCGCTGCTGTTGCAGCCGCCCTGCGCTTCCGCCGAAGGAGCGGAGCTTGCCGAAGCGTTCCCCGACGAAGAAGAGGGAGCGTCCGAACCGCTGTCGGGCGGATCGACGGGCTTTTCGGCTTTTTCGATTTGGATTTTTATAGGCTCGCTGTAAAGGATATAGCCGTCCGAAACCGATTGAAGTATGGCTTCGGCAAAGTCTCCTTTGACGGCGTATTTGAATACGCCAAGCTCGCGTTCCTCCACCGTTCCGTCGTATTTCAGGACGTCCGCCTTAAACGTCGCAGACGAAAACTCCGTCCCCTCCGCCGCGGAATACTCCCCTTTGGGAAGAATCCGCTTCTGATAATCGGCGAATGCCGTTACAGCGTCGGTGGTTACGCCCAGCACGCCGTTGGATATGGCGCTTCTCGCGATTTCCGCCGTTTCGTAGGTCCAGGAATAGAGCAGAAAGCCTCTGTTTTTGAGATTGCGTTCCTCAAAATAAATATGGTCGTTTTTTGCGTTGACGATCGTATTGTTCCGACACAGCGTCTGTAAATCTTCGGCGGCGGAAGATTGATAAATTGTGTTGAGGGAAGCGGTAGGAATCCCCGACGCGCCTTCGGTGTTTTTCATCAGCTCCAGCATATTCATGCTGAAAGCGATCGCCACAACCTTGTCCTCCATGCCGTACTCTTTCACCTTCTCGGCGAACAGTTTAACCACGTTTGTCTTTACCGTTTTTATCTCGCAGACGATTACAAAATCCTCTTTGTCTTTGAAATAGCCGAACACGTCGTCCAGCGTGGGAATATCCGCGGCCATGCCCGTCTCGCTGCCGTCGGAAGCCTTCGTGACCTTAAAATTTTTCAGCTGCGCGAGCGTATAATTTTCGGCAGTGCCGCTACCCGTCGTCCGTTCCTCGAGATTGCTGTCGTGAAGAATAAAAATCTGATTGTCCGCGGAAACCTTCATGTCGATTTCTATCGCCGAAGCCCCCGACTCATAAGCCGCCTTATACCCCTCGAGGCTGTTTTCGGGATAACCTCTGCCCACCCCTCTGTGTCCGATCGTCAAAAACGAGCGTGCGAGGGAATTAGATTTATAATTGTCGTAAAATTTATAGATTTCCCTCGTGTCTCCGTCGGTTACGATTCCATATGCGCCACTCGAAACCAACGAATAGACATTCAGCTCCGAAAACTCGTCCTCCGTCACCCAAACGGCCTTGAAACGGGCATGCAGATATTCCACGGTTTCCGCGTCCGCCTGCGACTGCGAAAGCATGATCACATTGGCGTACGCTTCGTTTGCCTCCTTCACCCATTCGTAAAGACTGTCGGCGGCTTTCCCCGAATAATCGACGATGCCGCGTATATTGGAACGAGCCGTCCTCACGCTTTTGACGAGAGCCGCGTCGTCGGACAACACCGCTATATCGAAAACGTCTTTTTCGGCGAGCCAAGCCGAAAACGCTTCCCCCTCCGCCGCGTCGTCAACGCGCACGACGGAGAGCATGCCTTCGGCTTTAACCGTCTCATACACCTCTGTGAGCGAACCTATCTGCGCGCCGTCGGCGCCAAGGACGTTAAGCGCGGGATCGATCTCGACGATGACGTTGGAAGGGCGCAGATTCTGCTCGTAATCGGCATATTCCTCCAAGAGGGAGGCCGACGTCAGCGGCTGAATGAGCGCGGGGGCCATATTGAGGTTGCCTACGTAGGTTTTCGTATTGGTGATCCGCAGCGCGGCCGCATCGGCTTCTATCGGCCGAACGGCTGTCACGAGACTGAAACACAACGCCGCGGAAAGTATTGCGGCCGTCCATTTTTTTCTCATTTCGTTTTCCTTCCTTTTATAGAAATCCACGCTTGACAGGCATATTTTTCTGCGACCCGCAGAAAAGCCGCGCGGCTTCCGTTACTTTTTGTCGGATAACACGACGAAGCCGTTCGCGGGCAAGGTGACGTATGCCACGCCGCCGCTCGCATCGACGTTGTCGTAAGCCGCGGGCAATTCCACCGCTCTGTCCGACGGAATGAGCGCTTCCGTAACCTTATAAGCGTCGAGCTTTTTCGGCCCGTCCGAGGCGGCGTTGACCACCGCCACCTTTTTGGCTGCGCCTGCGCAGTTGGCCATCATATACGACCACGAGCCGTCGGGCAGCTGAAAGGCGATCATGGAGACATCGTCCGTCGATTTTATCGGATATACCTTACTGCCGATATCCGTATATTTGCAGACGAGTCCGTAGAAGTAGTATTCGGGGTGCGCTTTCCAGCCTTTGTCCCGATAGGCCCAAAGCCCCATGGTATGCACGTAAGAGTTTGTAAACCAGGTATCTCCCAGAATGTAATGATTGAGCATCGTAGCGCCTTGGGAGGCGGCCGCGATTACAAAACGGGAAATATATAAGCCCGCTTCATACCAATCGATATCTTCCTTATCTACGGCGTTGATGAAGTGTTTTCCCTGACAAAATTCGGCGACGTACCAGCCCTGTTTTCCGTAATCGCGGGCGATCCCGATAATATCGGCAAAATAAGTTTCCATACTCTCGTTGTAGTCGTCGTTATCCCAATTGTAGTTGCCCGTGCCGAGAATATCGAAATAGTCTTTTGTTTTCGCCTGTTCGTCCTTAAAATATTTGGGACTGTTGCCGTTGTTCGAGGTTCCCAAAAACTTTATTTTATCCCGAAGCCCCTCTTTTTCCAGCCTTTCGTCTATCCCTTTCACGCATTCGGCATAGGCGTCCCAGCTGATCACGCCCTTATCGTCCATAAACATTTCGGCGATGACGCTGAAGCCGTAAAGACAGGTATATTTTTTGACGTTGATGAGATAATCCAATCCCACGTAAATGTTTTCGGCGTATTCGGCAAAGCCGTCGAATTCGGCCGTCTTTCTGGGCGCGGTGACCCAGTTTTTTTGCATCGTTACCTCGTCCGAATATCCCAGCCAGCTGCCGTCGTACTTTCCGTCGTACGAATCGAACCAGGCATAACAGCCGTACCAGCTTAAATCGACGTTGATCCCGTATTTTTCACAGATATCCAAAATCTTGTAGAGCGCCCGCATTTCCGTCGAGTCAAAATCGATCCCCTCCGCGTCGGCGTCGAATACGTCGGGATCGTCGTTATCATTTGCCCGCTCGAAAAATTCGGGAAAGAATTTAATTCGCGTAAATTGAAGATTCATGTCGGCGATGCGTTTTTCCAGCATCGCTTCCTCGTCTGCCGTCAGATTGTTCCAAGGCATATAGACGTCGGTGTCGATCTGCGCGCCGAAGCCTGCCGTCACGGTGTCGAGCGCCTCTCCCAAATCGTATCTTTCGTAGCCTGCGGCCACTTCGATCTGCGTCTGAGAGGAAGCGGAAGAGGCTTCAGACGTATCGCCCGTATTGCCGCAGCCCGCGGCCGAGACCGCGAGAATAACCGCGGCCGCCAGACATATGATTTTTTTCATAACAACCCCTTAGCCTTAAATTATTTTTTATCCGAAAGGACTACAAATCCCTTTGCGGGAATCGTAAAATGCGCCGCGCCCTGCGAAGCGTCTATTTCCGAATGAACGGGAAGAATGGAAAGCGTTCTTTCCACGGGAAGCGTAGCTTCGGTCATGCGGTAAAGCTTCATTTTTTCGGGACGCCCCGTCCTGTCGTTGACGATCGCCACCTTTTTGGCCGACGTGCCGTTATTGGCCGCGAGATACGTCCAGGAGCCGTCGGGAAGCTTAAAGGCGGTGATACACACGTCCGTATCCGCATCGTCGCCGTAGCTGTCCGTCACGGGATAAATTTCACTGCCGAAATCCGTAAATCTGCAAATAAGCGACCAGGAATACCAGACGGGTTTCGCCTTCCAGCCCTCGTGCTTGAATTTGAACAGACCCAGCTCGTTGAGCGCGCCGTCGTACCAGCAGTCGCCGAAAACGAAATATTTTATATTGGTACAGCCGCCGTTCACCATATTGATGGCGAAACGGGCCATAAACAGTGCGCGGTCGTAAGTGTCGCTGTCGGAATTGGTGACGGGCGTAAGGCCGTGATTTGTCCCCGATTCGGCGATTCCCCAGCTGATTCCGTATTTGTCGCAAACCGCGGTATATCCCTGCGCAAAATCGAGCATTACTTCGTTGAAGGAGTCTGCGTTATAGCAATAGACCGAGGAGGTAGCCTTTTCGACATCTATCTGCGAAAGAAATCTCTCCTCAAACTTTTCGGAATTGTTGCCGTAATCCGCGGGCCCCGAAAAGAGAATTTTGTCCTTAATGCCGTATTTTTCGAGCTGCTTTTTCGTCAGCTCGGAAACCTCTTTATAGGGTTCCATCGAGCTCATCATGCCGTCGGGTTCGGGGAACAGGCTGTACTCGTAAATGCAGGTATATTTCTTTTCGTTGAGGAGATAGTTCAGGCACGCCGCAACCGACTCGGCAAATTCCTCGTAGGGACGGTTCCCCAGGCGCGGAAGCACCGACCAGGAATTTACTCCCTCGTCGCCGTAGTTTCCGCCCAGCCAGCTGCCGTTGATTTTTCCGTCCTCCGAGGCAAAGGTCGTCCGACAGCCGTACCAGCTTAAATCCACCTTTACGCCGTTTTTCTCAAATGCGTCGAGCAGGGAATAAAGATGCTGCATCTCGAGCGAATTGAAATCGACGTCGGGGCTGTCGTAGTCGAATACGTTGGGATCGTCGTTATCGTTGCCCCGTTCGTACATTTCGGGGAAGAAACGGATGCGCACGTTCTGAAGGTTCATGGTTTCCAGCGCATCGACGTGCACCTGCCAATCCTCGGCCTTTCCGCCGTTCTGCTTTTCGACGATCAAGGTATCGAACTGCGTTCCGAAGCCCTCGGTTTTGCGCGTGCTGTCCTTCAGATCGTACCTCGTATAGCCCGCCTGAACGGTTATCTCCTTCGGGGTGCTGTCCGACTGCGATTCCGAGGAATTATCCTGTTCGCCGCAGCCTGCGCCCGACAAGGCCAGCACTGCGGCCATGGCCGTCAGAAATGTTTTTTTCATCGCTTTTCTCATCGCGTTCACCTTATCCCTTTCTCTTTTTGCTCACCAACGCCGCGGCCGCAAGCATAGCCGTCAGGGAAAATACAGCCGACGCCGCGACCGAGGAATTACAGCCGCCGTCCGCATTGGACTGCGCTTCGGAAGCGGAATCCGAAGAACTTGTCGGCGGAACGGGCTCGGCCGCTTCCACCACTCTCAGCGTCAGATAATTCATCGCGCTCTTTCCGCCCGCCTCGGCCTTTATATCGACGTAGTAGGTTCCCGCTTCTTCGGGCGTCCAAAGCCAAAAGCCGTTCTGTATCTTTCCCAGCGCTTTTCCGCCGCTCGTCGCCGTATAGGTAAGCGGTTCTTCCCCCTCGTATTCAAACAGGTTGACCAGTTTGATTTCGATATCCTCCCCCGTGTCGTAGCTCGCCGCGGGCGAATAGGTTAAAGACTCTATCTCAAATTCGGGCACCGCGCATTTCTTATACGTCTCGGGTGTATCCCCGTCGAGAGAGGTGATCTGCACCTTATCTATCTGCACGTAGCAATTTGTGGTGCTCGTATTGTATCCCAACGGGAAATCGCTGGTGGTCCAATAGCCAAGATAGCCGCTTGTCGCAGTAAATTTCAGATCGTCCACATATTGGTTGAGCGCTTTGGAAAACACCTTATCCTCGCGCTGAAAATATTCTATGGCAAGCTCGCCGTCAAAATAGAACTTAAACGTTTTTCCGGTAAATAATTGTTTTTCCCCGCGGTACTCTTCTTCCCGTTCGTCGTTTACAAACTCAAATTCAAACCAGTGATGTTTGCCGTCGTTCCACTTCGCTTTATCCGTTTCGGCGACGCTGTACCTTACTTCGCCCTTTCCCGCCCAGCTCTCGTTGACGTACAGGATCGTCTTGGGATGCCCCTGAAGATTTTCGAAGCACAAGCTGAAATAGGCCTTGCTTCCGTTCCAGGGACAGGCATAACTCGCCGACGGGGAATCGGCCTTGATCATAAAGGATATGTAGAGATTGGAATAGTCGAAATCGACGTCGGTCACGCCGCATTCGGAAGGGATCGTCAGATTGAGATTGGCGTACATCGAATACTTGAATTCGCTGAATTTATTGGTCTGATATACCGCGAAGCCCGAACCGCCCTTGTTGAAATTCTCCATTCTCAATCCGCCCTCGTCGATAGCGACCTCGGCGGAGCCCGTCTTGTCGGTCAGCCAATCCCATTTGTTGGCCGCGAGATTGTTTTCCTCGGCGATCTTCACCTCGTAGGGGGCGTCCGCCGTTTCCTCGGCGACAGCCGCCGCGGGGAGCGCGGAAACGGACGAAAACAGCAGTGCGGCCGCCAGCGCGGCGCCCATGATAAGTTTTGATTTTCTCATAAATTCCTCCTTTCCGTCTCGCTTTACAGAGCCCTGCTTTGCAGATAGAGCTTATACTGCGTGGTAAGCCACTCGATATAATCTCCCGCCTGCTTGCGGTAAGCGGCATATTCGCCGTTTTCGCCGCCGTAGGTCAGCGCGGGATCGGCCACGCCCGTCCACGCCTTTGTCGCGCAGTTGAGATATATGTTATTTTCGGCCAATCTGAAATTGGAATTGATCGTCTGGGGCATATTGTAGAAAAGCATGCCGTCCGTTTCGTTTTTCATGCCTCGGGAATTTTCCACTTTCTCGATCCAGCCCAGCTCTTCCTCGGAATAGGAAGCGTAAAGCCTGTAGGCGAATTCGTCGTTGTGAAGCAATGCAAACGCGCCCGAATAGGGAGGATTGATAAAGTATCTGTCCGCAAGATTTTCGGGATATTTATAGAACCCCTCCCCCGCGTCGATCCAATGCTCGCCCTTTACCCCGTAACGGCAAAGCTCGTAATTATCGACGGAAGAATACATCCAATCGAGATACTTGATCAACAGCTCGGCATTCTGCGATTTTTTGTTGATGATGAGGCAGTCGGTCGTCCTCGAATTTTCCACAAAGGCGCCCGAATTTTCGATAGCCTTGCCCGATTCGTCAACCGCGTCCAGCGGGGAAAGAATGGCAAATTCCACGTCCTTATCGACGGTTTTTACCTGCCTTGCGACGCTTATAAGGTTCATGATGTTGGGGTCGGCGCAATAGACGCCGCTTTTGCCGTTGGAAAAGTTGGTAATACGTACTTCGTCGCTGACAACTCGGTTATCCGATTCCCAAAGGCCGTTTTTCTGCCAATAATAGGCGTAATCGAGCATTTTTCCGTACCCTTCGGACAGCCAGCCGGGGACGACCTCCTTCACCGTGCCGTCGTCGTTGTAGATCACCGATTTATACTGATAGCCCGCCGTGCCGCAGACGCCGGCAAGCACCGTAAATTCGAGGTCGTACGAGTTGCCGATGAGGGGCGTGGTACATTCGGGAATCTGCGCCTTCATTTTAACCAGCATGTCGTTGAAATCGTCGATGGTTTTGCAGAGCTTGAGACTTCCGCCCGAAGCGGCCGCTTCCTCCGCGCTTTCGGTATAGCCTACCCTCGTCATATAGTCCTTTCTGGCAAGCAGGCCGCGGGTTTTCGTTTTTACCACCGAAGGGACCCCGATCACCTCGTCGGTGAGCGTCGTAACGGCGTAAAAGGCCTCCTGATCCACCGCCTCGGAAATATGGTCGCCGTAGGCGGAAACAAGATCGGAAATATCCATCGCCACGTCCTGATTGAGGACGGTTTCCTCAAGCCCCGCCTGCCCCAGATAGGAGACGGCCGCGTCCCAGCGGCCCGTGGTCATAACGCCGCTGAAGCTGTTGCTGAACGTTTCGTGCGTACAATAAAGTATTTCGATATTTACGGCGTTGCCCGTATCCTCATAAAACTTTTTCTCTATGGCGTTTTTGACATAGGCTTCTTCGCTGCCCTGTATGTACGAGCCGTAAACGTTGCTTTCGTCGAGATAAATTGTGATTTTTTTCGCATTTGCCTTGGCGGTTTCCCAGGGCACACGGCTTTCCGACGTGGTTGAACTGCCGCTGGAAGAAGGGGTTCTTTCTCCGCAAGCCGCCGCGCAAACGAGCGTCATACAAACGGCCAGAGATAAAACGACTGATTTTTTCATTTGATCCTCCTGATTTTTTATTTTATTCCTTAACGGCGCCCGCAAAGGAGCCGTTGATAAAGAATTTCTGCAAAAAGGGATACACCAACACGATGGGCAGCGTCGAAAGCACGATCGCCGCGCTCTTGATGCCCTCCGAGTTCAATCCCAGCGACGAACCGCCGCCGACCGAGCCCACAAGGGATTCGAAATCCGTCTGAAGCTGTCTCACCACGGCCTGCACGGGCCATAAATTTTTATGAGAGCTGTCGAGGAAGAGCGAGGCATGAAACCAATCGTTCCATACGCCGACGGCCGAATACAGAATAATGGTGGCTATGATCGGAAACCCGCCGGGGATAACCACGTAAAAGAGCACCTGCATATTGTTTGCCCCTTCGAGCTGGGCCGCTTCGGTGAGCGATTCGGGTATCCCCGAAAAAAAGTTTCTCACGAGGAGAATATTCCACGCATTTACCGAAAAGGGAATAATGATGGCCCACTGCGTATTCATGAGATGCAGATCGTTTACGACGAGGTAATAGGGAATCGTCCCGCCCGCAAACAGCATGGGGATAACGACAAATATCGAAAAGAGCTTTTTGAACTTCAGCTGTTTTCTCGTAAGGCTGTAAGCGTACAGAGAGGTGGTAAACACCATTCCGCACGTCGCGAGAACGGTCATAAATACCGAATTGAAAAGCGAACGTACGAAGATGTCCGACGCGAGAAAGATATACGAATACGACGACCACGAAAATTCGCGGATAATCAGGCTGTAGCCGTATTTCGTAAGCGCCCGCGCCGAAGTGAAGGAGGCGCTTACGATCAGCAGGATCGGCACTACGAAAACCACCGTGAGCACAATCATCAATACGATATTGGCGGCGTCGAAAACCTTTTCGCTTTTTGACTTGACCATTATTTTTCGCCTCCTTTCAGAACGCTGCGTCCATTCCCAATTTTTTGATAATGCGATTGCTGACGAGGACGAGAATCAGCGCCACGACGCCCTGCAAAATCCCCATGGCCGCGGCGGAGCTGTAAGCAGAGGCATTGCCGATCGATTTATAAACGATCGTGCCGATGACCTCCGTCGTGCTGCTCAGCGCGTCGCTGCCGCGCGTCATCGTATAGATCTGATCGAAATCGTCCTTCACCAGATTCCCCAGGCTGAAAACCACCTGTATGCCGATCACGGGCAGCATGCCGGGGACGGTAATATGTAGGAGCTGTCGTCGTCGCCCGCAGCCGTCGATGGTCGCCGCCTCGTACAGACAAGGATCGATCGCCGTAATGGCGGCCAGATAAACGATTGTCGAATACCCCACCGTTTTCCATAGCGAGGTAAACGTCAGTATCCCCCGCCAATACTGCGGCGAGGTGTACCAGTTGACCGCGCCCACGCCTATTTTTGCAAGCATTTGATTCAAAAGCCCGCCGTCCGTTGCCAGAAACAGATACGAAAGACCCGAAACGGTAACCCAGGAAATGAAATACGGAAAATAGGAAATTGTCTGCACGGTCTTTTTGAATATGCCGTTTTTCAGATAATTGAACAGCACCGCCAGCAGGATCGCACAAAGAAATCCAAATACAAATTTCAGCAGGGCAAGAAGTACGGTGTTCCGAACCAGCATCCCGAAGCCCGCCGTCGGCTTTGTAAACAATTCGACGAAGTTTCTGAAGCCGCCCATGCCAGCCCATTCGCTTCCCCAGATGCCGTCGTCGATCTTGAAATTTTTGAACGCCATGACGGTGCCCGCCATGGGCAGGTACGCAAAGAGCACCAGCAGGACGATCGCGGGGATCATCATCAGATAGAGATCGTAATTGGTGAGAACGGATTTCACGGTTTTGCCGCGAAACACGCGCTTGAAGCGGCCGGAAACTATGCCGTAAACGACGAAACCGACCAGAAGCGTTCCGCCTATTACGCCGCAGGCGATTGCGACCGGGGACGGGCTGAGGGTGAAATACACATACCCCGCATAGCAGCTGACTTCCCGCGTCGCCGCCTCGTCGCCGCTCGCAGACAGGACGTTTGATTTCACGACGATCGGTTTTACCCGAAGGGTGGAAGAATCGACCAGTTCGGCGTTTTTGCTGCCGTAAACCTTGATTTTTCCCTCGAAAGAAAAAGTGACGCTTTCCAGTCCTTCGAGATCGGCCACAAAAAACGTGAACACGCGGCCCTTGGAGGACTCGGAAAGGATTCCGTCGGGGGCAATAAATTCTTCGGCCGTCATCTCCGTTTTCGTTTTTACAGACACGGGCCGAAAGGCTATCTCGGCGTTGGACGCGGCGAATTTGTAGATGTCGTCCCTGTAATCCTGATAGGTGCCGAGCTTGCCCTTCGCCCAATCCTTTATTTGGGTCGTTTTGTTGAGCGTAGCCAAAAACTCGTCCGACGGGGTATAGCCGAAATTGCCGATTCCCGAAGTGTATTGCAGCCGCTTAAAGGAAATCGAGGCGACGTAGCCCTCCTCTTTTTCCTTAAAGGACTTCAGCTTAACCCTGCCGCTTTCCACCGACTGTTTGGCGTCTATGCCGCCGAGTATCTCCCGAACTTTCGCTTCGGCCTCCTCCTTTGTCGCGTAAGCGTCTTTGGATATGACGACGGTAGCCGACCCCGAGCCGTCCCGCCCCACCTTGACTTCGGCCGTTGCGCAGGCCCCCGCGCAAAGCAGTACCGCAATCATCAAAACGAGCATCGCAATCAGCTTCGTCCATTTTTTCAAGTGCATTTTTCCACCTCTCGCGCGCTGTCCGCGTGCATGAATACATTGCTTAAGTAAATTATAATATAAGTGCGCCTCTTTTGAAATCGTCAATCTTTACTATCTCTTTAACACTTTTTAACCTCTTACGAGGCCTCCCCACGAGTTGTAATTTGTCAAATTTATAGAAATTATTTAACCTATTTTAACTTAATCGGCTTTATATCTTGAAAAATAAAAAACTCGTGGTAGAATTTGACTAAATTCTAAAGTAAACACGTGTTAAAAGCGAAAAATTTTTTCGGTTTAACAAATATCTGAAAGGAGCTTTAATGAAAGATAACATAATCATCGAAAACAAGTTTTCCTACGACTTCAACCATTTGAAAAATCCGAGAAAATTCGGCGATCTGCTGCTCTATCAGCTCGGCGAGATCTACTGCAACAACAGCGCCGTGGTGGAGCCGCACATTCACAACGATTTTTTCGAGCTGACCTATATCATCTCGGGGACGGGAATCGTCTATGCGGGCAACCTCCCGACGGAGGTGAAAAAAAACGATTTGTTTGTCTCTCTCCCCTACGAAAGACACGAAATCATTTCCGATAAGGTCGATCCTTTACGATATTACTATATCGCTTTCAGCTTCGAAACGGGAGCCGAGTTTAAGGAAATCCTCTACGATCAACGCATGCTTTCTCTATCGGCGGCCAGCCGTACACACAATATTTCCATGCTGGGACAGACCTTCGTCGAGCTCATTTCCACCTTGGAAAACGATACCCTTTACACCGATATCAAATTTGAACTGCTCGTAAAAATCCTGTGCATAAACGTCTGTCAGATCTATCGCCAAATCACCACGAAAACCTATTCCTCCCCCAATATCGACAACGAACAGAACCTTTATTACCGAACGATGAACTATATCGACCATAACCTCACGAAGATCGGCCGACTTACGGACATAGCGGACAAGCTAAACTACAACTACGTCTATATTTCAAGGATTTTCAAGCGCAAATTCGGAAAGTCCATCTATACCTATTATTCCGATAAAAAGCTTGAGCTGGCAAAACAGATGCTCGAGGAAAACAAGGCGACGATTACCGAAATTTCCGACTATCTCAACTATTCTTCGATTTACGTTTTTTCGCGGATCTTCAAAAAACGTTTCGGCATCAGTCCAAGTACGTATAAGCAGCAATCTGCCAAAAAGAAATAACTTGAAAAAAGGCCCGCGCGAAGCGAGCCTTTTCTCTTAAGCAGGGGAGCGCTTTACGCTCTCTTTTTCTTTATCAAAACAACTGCGGCGGCCAAAAGAACGGTCGCGGCGGCAAAGCCTGCATAAGCGGCATTGGAGCCGCAGCCTGCCTCGGTTTCGCTGTTCTTTCCGCTTTCGCTTCCGCTGTCGGGGGTAGGCGCGGCCGCGTCGAGGCGGGTACGCGCCGCCGTCAGCTCGGCGTAGCGGGAAACGAGCGATTTCTGCTCGGCGGTCAAAGCCGCATAAGCGTTTTCGGCGGCTTCCACGGCGGCCCTTGCCGTCGCGTAGTTTTCCGCGGTAATGTCGGCGGGAAGCGCCGCGATGAGCGCATCTACGTTTGCCGCCGCGTCCTTATCCGACTCAAACGAAGCGAGAGCGGCAAGGCAGGCGTCGAGCTGCGCTTTTTTCGTCACCAGCTTTTTACCCCCTTCGCCCAGGCCGTCGTAAGTCGCCTTCGCCCCTTCGATCGCGGACTTTGCCGCGGCGTAGTTGTCTTTATTTACCGAAGCGGGAAGGGCGGCGATGGTTTCGTCGAGCGCGGCCGCAGTTTTCACGTCCTCCGCATAGCCGTCGAGATTGGCCTTGAGCGCCTCCAGATCAGCAATCGCAAACGACTTGCTCTGCGTATAGTTCATGGCGAGATATTTAGCGTACGCGCCGTCGTAAATCTCCTGGTATTCCGCTAAATTCGCCGCGGTGATCGCAACCTTTTTGGCGTCGGCAAGCGTCTTGTTGAGCGCATTGATATCGATATCGGGAACGTAGCCTTCGGCGACGTCCGCGACCTTGGCGGCGACGAGTTTGATCTGACCGTTGTTTCCGCTGCCCGCCGCGCCGAGGAAGTATTCGAGCCCGACATAGGAATCTCCGTGAAGCGCGACGTTTTCGGAAAGATACGTGGCCGTAAAGGTGACGCCGCTGCTGCCGCCCGTTATCGTCACGGTGACATCGACGCCGTCATCGACGTCCTCGGTATAGATCGTTACCTTGAGATATTGCTTATACCAATTCCAGATATCATAATTGGTTGCGGGAGAAGGAACCTTGAGCTCCACGCCGCCCGTTACGGATCCGTCCGTATTGAGCGTCGCATTCAGTTCCCCGTTTTCGCACTCGAACATCTTGAAGCCATCAGCGCCGATCATTAAGACGATATAATTCCCTTCCGCTTTCGGGAAATTTGCCCCGTCATAGACGGTAGCGGGACGATCGTGCTTGAATACGATATAAAGGTTGCCGTAGCCCGAACCCGTCAGCGTATTGTCGAATTCGAAAGTGAAAGCCTGCTTATCTTTGATTTTGCGGTTGAGGACAAGCCCGCCTTTTTCCACATCCCACAGCACCGCGCCCTTCTCCGAAAAATCGAAGCAATCGACGTTGTATCCCGCTTTCCAGTAATCGAGAGAGTTTGCGTGATTGAACATGCCGTCGTCGATAATCCGATCGACGAGCCCGCTTCCGCCGTCGGGCCCCGTAACCTTCAGCGAAGAAAGGGTTACCCCCGTCCCTACCTTGCCGTTATAGGTACCCGCAGAAAGCGCGTAATTGCCCTTGAAGGCCGCGTTTTCCACCGTCCATTCGTAAGAGACCTCCGTATCGGTCACTTCGGAAAAGCCGCTTGCGCGATAGGTAAGGGTTATTTTGACGCCGTTTTCGAGATCCTCGGTTTTGATACCGATCGTATTGATTGCCCGAAGCGCCGCGCCCCAGTCGAGGCCGCTGATTACGGTGTCCGCAAGATTCTTTTCGGTAAGCGTGCCGTCCTCGCAGATCATCAGTTTTGCGCCGTAGCTCGGCCCGATCATAAAGGCCATCCACGTGCCGCGGGGATTGGCGGCGACGCCTCCGTGGGCGGTCGCATTGAGCGGTGCGGCCGCGTCAAGCTCGTCGCTTACGTTTTTAAACATCACCCAAATCTGTCCCCAATCGCCCTGCTTGCGATAGGCGTCCGCATCAAATACAAGCTCCACCTTAGAATCGGCTACTATATTTTTGTCCAGGAGCATTGCCGTGGTATTTTCCGCAGTGCCCATTTTCATGCCGTAAAGATCAAACGTGACGTTGCTTGCGCCCGCATTTCCCGTACGGCTCCAGTGCTCTTTCTTCTGCGCGAGATTTTTCTCGTCTGCGACGGGGTCGGAAAGAGAATCCTCGTACGCTTTCAACGCGGCGAGCGCCGAATCGAGCTTCGCTTTGTTGCCCACAAGCTCCTTTGCTTCCGCCGAAAGCGCGTCGTAAGCCGCTTTCGACGCCTCTATTGCGGTTTTGGCGTCCGCATACGTATCCCTGTAAACCTTTTCGGGAAGGCCCGCAATCGCTTCGGAAACCGCATCCGCCGCGTCCTTGAGCTGTTTGAACGCATTCAATGCCTCTACGGCCGCGTCGAGCTTCGCCTTGTTGGATACCTGCCCCTTCTGTTCCTCGGTCAGCGCGTCATAATTTGCCTTCGCCGTCTCTATCGCGGTTTTGGCCGCGGCATAATTTTCGGCGTTTATCTCGGCGGGCAGCGCCTCGATCTCCGACTCCACCGTAGCCGCGCCCAAAGAAGCCTCATAAGCCGCGAGCTTTTCCGCGCAGGCGGCAATCTTAGCGGCCGCGCCTTCCGCACAGAGCGCCTTCTGCGCCTCGGTAAGCGCATTGTAAGCGTTATTGGCCGCCGTGTAAGCCGTTTTCGCAGAGGCATAGTTTTCGGCGTTTACCGCGGCGGGAAGCGCGTTTATCGCCTCGTCGGCCAGACGAGCCGCATAGAGGTCGCCCGAATAATCGGACGCCTTATCGGTGATTTTTACGTTACATTTGATCGTCTGCGTTTCGTCGATCGTTCCGTCGCCGTTCGGGCGGCCCACTACGACGCGCCCCGAGCCCCACAACTTTTTGTTGGTGCTCGAATAGGTGATGGAATAAGTATTTCCCGTATTGGTGTTGCCCGCTTGCTTACAATCCGAAGCCGTAAAGCCGACCGCCACCTCGACGCCGTTGTCCGTATCTTTGGCAGATATGTCAATCGTGTTGACCTGTTTATGAATATACCAGTTATCATAGCCACTGACGCCGACGGAGGCGACCATTGCCACGGTTCCGTCCGTACATTCGTAAAGCTCGAGATTGCCGCTGTCGGTACGCAGAACCACGGCCAGCCAATTGCCGCTCGACGTGGTTTGCGTATGATTCCAGCCGTAGGCTGCGGGATCATTAACCTTAAGCATGACCTTCGACCACATCCAGCTTCCGTCCATGACGTTGCCGTCCATGACGACCTGCATGGAGGAACTGCCTCCCACGGGAACCGTGGCGGGATTGAACGCATTTGCGGTGGCATACATGTTTTCGGCTCCGAAAGCGACGCCGTCGGTGTTCGTCCATTTCTCCGCGTCGAGAGCGTAATCCAAGGTAACGGGCTTAACGGCGGTTTTGTTCGAAGCCGTATCGGTGACCTCGACATTGTATTTCAAGGTTCTTTCGGCGGTGATCGGAGTGTCCGCTCCCACGCCGATATTTGTCCCTATCGTGAAGCTGTAATCCCCCCACAAGGCTTTATTGGCGCTCTGATAGGTATAATTGAGCGTCTCCCCCGTGTTGTGGGAATCTCCCGTAGCCTTGAAAGAAAGCTGCGCCGTGACGCCCTCTTCCGTGTCCGTGGTGGCGATCGTGATTTCCGTCGTGGAGTCGCAGCAGTACCACGTATCGTTGCCGCTCCAATTCGTCTTTGTCTTGGTAATGACGCCGTCGTTGCACTCCGCTATGTAGGAATCGGTGGATTTTCCATAGACGAGCGCCAGCCAGTTGCCCGTACCCGCCCCTGTTCCGTTGATATGTTCCCCCGCCCATTCGTTGGGTACGTCGTCCGTGCATTTGAACAGGATCCAATTGTAGCTCCAGGTAGCCTGGGCGTTGCCGACCGTGGTCAGCTTGACGGACGAATTGCCGCCGATCTTCTTCGAGCCCGCGCGGGAATTGGGAGACGTAAGATACATATTTTCTCCGCCGAACGCCACGCCCTTTTTTACCGTCCAGCTGCTTTCGCTCAAGGCGTAATCGACGGGCTGAGCCGGTTCCTCGGCAACGGCCGACGCTACGGCCGAAAACGAAAGCGCCAATGCGAAAATCGCTCCGGAAAATACGGTAAGCATTTTTCTCATTTCTTTTTTCCTCCTAAAAAATTTGTTAAAAATTACTTATTTAACAATATTATTTTACATCGGACGCCCGCATTTGTCCATGCTACATTTTGACTGTTTATTTAACCTTTATTTACCTAAACGCCGCAAAAAATCCCGCTCCGAAAGAGCGGGATTCTGCCGTGCCACAACGCCGTTTTTATATTTCAAAAACGTATTTTCCCTCTCCGAAAAGCTCTCTCCCGTATCTTAAAGAGGCGGCTTTCGGAACGGTGACGTCCATTCTGATTTTATCCTTTTCGCGTCTCAAGGCAACTTTGAAGCCGTGGCTTTCCGTTTCCGCAAATTCCATAGAGGAAGGCAGATTGGGGCTTAAAGAAGCTTTCAGCGGCGTTTCGAGCTTTAGCCCGCACAGTCCCGAGCACATATATTCGGCAATACAGCTGTACATATGATGATTTAAGGAATTTGTCAGCTCGAAATCTTCGCAGAGAGAAGTCTGCCCCGCTTCCGCCCAATAACCGAAAGAAGGATATTCCGTCCGCTCGAGCAGGCGAAGCGCCAGATCCGAACGTTTCCGACGGGCCAGAACACCGAAAAGAAATTTTGTTCCGAGTATCCCCGCATGAAGCACGCAACCGTTTTTTTCGAGATACTCAAACACTTCCGCACCCCTGTCGGCGACGCCGAAAAAATCGAGCGCGGCCAGCCCCGTGAGGCTTTGTTCGTCCGAATATTTTTCCCTGATCGCCGCGGCCGTGCGTTCGGCTTCCGCGCAGTAAGCCGCCGCGGCTTCGCGTTCGAAACGCTCCGCAAATTTCCCTAAAATTTCACTCATCAGCTTATAATAGCAGCTGTCCGTCAATTGGGTGGGACAGACGGAAAACCTGATATTTTTGGGATAGTTCCAATCCCCCAGCCCGACGCAGAGCAGTCCGTTTTCTAAATACGAAGAGATATAGCGGTAATATTTTTTCAAACGGGGATATACCGCCGCGGCCGTTTCCTCGTCTCCGTAAAAGGAGAGCAGCGCGTCCGCAATACGGAAAAAAGCGATATCCCAGGCAGGGCCGCTTCCCCAGTTAAAGCCCCAGCCGCAGGAAGGAACGATCGCCGAGATCTGTCCCGAGGGGCGTTGGTTGACGATAAAATCGCCAAGCCACTTTTTATAAGCGCCGCGCATGTCGAAATTGTGCAGACAGGTTTCAAGAGAAAGCTGTGCGTCGCCCGTCCAGCCGTTTTTTTCGCGGTGCGGGCAATCGGTGGGAAAACCGTGATAGTTGCAAAGAACGGCGTTGATGCTCATTTCGTACAGCTTATCCACGATCGCGGACGAGCACTCAAACTTTCCTTTCCGTTCGAGGTCGGTATGAACGAAATAAGCCTTTATGTCCTTCGCCGCCGCTTTTCCGTAAACCGCGGCATAACGGAAGCCGTGATAGACGAAGCGCGGCTTGAAAAAATCCGTCCCGCCCGAAAGCGTACATCCGTCCGTCTGATAGCGGAGCCCTTTGTTAAAGAGATACATCGAATTGCTTTCGTTGTCGCAGCGGCCATCCTTGATACGGTCGGAATACTCTATATATACCTTTTCGCCGCGCTCTCCCTCAAAAATCGCGCTTACGTAGCCCGTTATATTTTTCCCGAAATCGTATATCGTACAACCGTTTCCCCGTTCGACGGATACGGGAGCTAAAGTTTCGCATTCTCTCATCGGCGGCATATCGGGGCAAAAAAGCTCACCGCCGGGCGGTGTGGTGAATGCCGCGGGACGGACTTCCCGCTTCGCCGTAAAGTCGTGATATTCCCCCGAGCGCAGAGCGTTGGACACGATCCCGCCGCGCGAAACCGACCAGCTGCGGTCGGAAACGGTTTTTTCCCCGTCCACGTCCAGTTCAAAAAGCAGCTTCGGACAATCCCGCCACGCAGCCCGATAAAAGCCCCAGGTGTCGCGCGTGGTCTGGTTGTACCACCCGTCGCCGAGAATGACAAGCAGGCGGTTCTCCCCCGTCCGCAGATATTTTTTTACGTCGTAAACGGAATAAGCAACCCGTTTGTCGTACTCGGTAAACGGCGACTCCAACACGCGGTCGCCCACCCTCGCGCCATTTATATAAAGCTCGTAAAGACCCAGCCCGCAGATTTTTACGACGGCCTTTTCGGGGGAATTTTTCAGCCCGAACGATTTTTCGAGATAGAGCGCAGGGCTTCCCGCCTCTTCGCTTTCGGCAATGAAATGACCTCCGTCCGAGATCCATTTTGCCTTTTTATCAAAAATGTCCATCGTCAGATATCAAACCACACGAAAGGCTTACAAAGGGCTTTGCGGGCCGTATCGAGCATCCCCATAAGGTCTATCGTTTCCCCGCTGTCCACCTGAGGAGTTCCCGTGGCGAAGAAATCGACGAGGTGCTCCACAAATCTCTGCTGATAGCCGTCCTGAATGGTATAATAATGCGCGCTTCCGTCGGGCATTTCCGCCGAGGTGATGAAAGGAACCCCGTAAGGATCGTCCGTGTGCATCTGCAAAAAGCTTGCGCTTCTGCCGTTTCCGTAATCCACGAGAATATTTCTGTTGCGGCCGCTTTGCACGCACATCATACGCTTTGCTCCCCTTTTCATAATCGTGCACATCATTTCGAAAATATGGATAGCGTAAATGTCAAAGGTAAAACAGCCTACCGTCATACAGCTTATCGCCCCTTCCTTGCTTTCTCTATAGGGCGCAAGTTCGTCCGCAAACCGAAGCGAGGAGGTGGAATAGACGGGGGTTCCGTATTGCTTTGCCAGCTCGAACAGCCGCACGGCCGTGGCCTTGTCGGGCGCGAAGGTCTTGTCTATATAGGTCGGCTTGCCGCTTTTGAGAGCGTATTCCGACAATTCGTAATGCAGCTCGGGATTATCGGGGGACAGCACCGCGATAAAATCCGATTTATCCACCAGCTCCTCTATGCTTCGGCATTTCTCCACCTTATGCTCCGCGCACCATTCGTCGGTAGTCACCCCGTCGTAAGGGGAAACGTCGGTTTTCGCATAGGCATAACACACTTCCAGCCCTAAGGCTTTGGCCCGTTCGTTGCCGCGGATCATCCCCGGATAGTTGTTGGCGTGCCACTCGCTTAAAAAATTGTCGATAAAGCCTATTTTTTTCATCGTTTCAGCTCCTCCCTTTTTAATTGTTCCGCCTTGTATTTTATCACGAAGTCCGCCGCTTGTAAATATCCTTACAGGATATTTCGTTTAACATATTTCAACTTTTTCCCTCTTCTTTGCGTTTCCCTTCCGAAACGTAATAATCATCCACCCGCATAGCGGGTGGTTTTTCATTTTCGGGCATAGCCCTTGT
>UQHL01000031.1 GCA_900540805.1 uncultured Eubacteriales bacterium | reverse complement strand
GTATTATCCCCTTTTAGGGGTTATGCAAACCACCAGTTTACTGGTGGTTATGATTTTATACCGTCCCCGACCTTTCCTTCCGTCTCTTTCGGATAATCACCGCATACATCCGCGCTCAACGCCCAGCTCAGCCCCTGCGCCACCGACGCCCCGAAAACGCCCGTTTTCGGAATGAGCATGTAGGCGCAAAACAGCTGCATGATAAATTCGCACACGCCGCAGAAAATCGTGCATCTGCCGTAGCCCATACTGTCGAGCGCAAACCGCAGAACGTACAGTATGCCCACGAAAAGAAATCCGAAAGCGGAATACCGCCAGCGTTCGACGCCGAGGCGGATCATTTCCGTATCCTTAAACATAAAATTCCAATACGCGGGCGCGGCAAAGACGTTAAACAGCATACAGATCAGCGCATACAGCTCCACCACGACGAGCGCCTGCGCGACGCCCTTGCGCAGACGGGCCTCGTTTCCCGCGCCGCAGTTTTGCGCGCAGAACACGCTGACGGCTGAGGACATCGAGGTCATGGGCGCGGAAATGGGCAGCGCGACGCCCAGCGTGGCGATAAACGCGGGCGACAGGCGGGCGTTTGTCTCGATGGAAACCAGCAGATAGCCGACGCTGCAAAAGATACTCTGCAACGAAAGCAGCAGTCCGTAACGGATAATGCGAAAGATACAACCCCAATCGGGTTTTAGCTCCGATCGCTCGGGCCGAAGCCCGCGGTTTCTCGACAGGCACAAAAGCCCCGCGCAGCCGACGAATACCGCGTTGACGGCGGCATATACGGCCACTCCCGCCAGCCCCAGCCGCAGAACGCCGAGAAGGAAGGCGGAAACGGCGACGTGAAAACAGCTGTTCATGACGTTGAGAATAAAAATGTGCGCGATATTCGAATACGCGGCAACGGCGGAGATGAGAAGCGATCCCAGCGCGGTAAACATATACGTCGCAAGATACAGCGCATAGTACGTAAACGTGTTTCCGTAGGCCTCCGCGGGAACGTGCAGCATTCGGAAAACGGGACGATACGCCGCGACGAAAACAACGCACAAAACGATATCCACCAGCAGTACGGCATACACCGCGTTAAAAAGGCAGGTTCGGCACCGCTTGGGATCATCTGCTCCCTTCGCCTGCGCGACGCAGATCATCGTGGCGCTGACTACCCCGCCCACGACGTTGCCGATATAGGAAACGGCGTTGGAGACGAGGGAAGGAATATAAAAAGCGTCTCCGCCGACAAATTTATTGTAGATCGTCACCGTCAAAGCGGAAGTAAGCATGTTGAGCACGTTCACCGCAAAGAGCGGAAGACCGAAAATCAACATTTTTTTCAAGGGGGAGCCCGTCAGCATATCCACGCTGAACGAAAACGCCGCACGCCGTTTGCCTGCCCGAATCGTCGCCATATTTTATTTCTCCGAAAAAGTTAGATTTATTTTACACTAAAAACGGTTGACACGACAAGTTATATTTATTATAATAATAGACATAAATCGCTTTTTTAGAAAATTTTTTCTTTTATATAGTGTATTTTATGGAAATTTTTCGTTTTGAAAGGAGATACAGAAAATATCATGGACGCCTACTATTTCCGTTTTCACACGGACGTGGAATGTATCCCTCATCTCCACGTCAACAACGAATTTATCTATGTAAAAAGCGGCAGACTGCGCGTCACGGTCAACGGGCGGGCCTTTCTGCTGTCCGCAGGCGAAGCGGTGCTTGTCCTGCCCTACGAAGTGCACGACATGCACACCGCGGGAGAGTCCGTGGCGCTGGTTTCGGAATTTTCTCCCGACACGGTGTCCTCTTTTACCCAGCTTTTATCTCATAAGGAAGCGGAGGAGCGGAAATTTGTACTCGATACGCGCGTCATGGAATATCTTTTGCAAGGAATCGAAAAGGAGAACGTTTCCCTCTGCGAGGCAAAGGCCTATTTCTATTTTATCTGTACGGAATTTCTCAAAAACAGCCCCTTGAAGGAAAAATCCCTGCGTTCCGTGCGCAATTACGTTTATAACGCGATCGTATATATCAACGAGCATTACCGCGAGGAGCTTTCCCTCCAATCGGTAGCCGAGGCGGTGGGCTGCTCCTACAATTATTTAAGCAAGGCGTTTTTCGAGGAAGTGGGCATACGCTTTTCGCAGTACGTCAACAATTACCGCATGCAAAAGGCCGTTTATCTTTTGCTCAACGGCGAAACCTCCGTCACGGATATCGCTTACGAGACGGGATTTTCCAGCGTGCGTAACTTCAACCGTATCTTTCTTGCCGCTATGGGCACTTCGCCCACCGAATTCAGAAAAAAAGAGAGCCCCGAGGTCTATAACCTCTGACGCGGGGCCCTTTCGTTATATTACTCTTTCAAGGAGCTCTCAATGTACGGATATCCATACTTTCATTCGGACGACGTCGTCCTCAACGACGCCTACCGCATCGCCGTGGGCGACCTCGCGGGGAACGTCGTCCCCTACCGCGGCGGACTTTTAGAAAAGGAAGAATTCTGCCTTCTGGCGGGGCTGGATTACACTCAGCCCTGGACGCGGGATACCGCCATCAACGTCTGGTACGCGCTCGCCTTCGCCGACCCCGACCTCTGTAAAAACACGCTCCTCTCGGTGTTGGAACGCGCCGACGGAAAGATACGCGTGGCAGGCTCCTACGGTCAAAGCTGGGACAACGTCATCTGGGCGCTTGGCGCCTACGAGTATCTGCTCTGCCACGACGATGCGGAATTTTTGCCCTTTTCCCTGGAGGTAATCGCCAACACGCTGAAAGAATTTGAAGCTCAGGAATTCGACGCCGAAAAAAATCTGTTCGGCGGGCGTGCGGTATATGCGGACGGCGTGGCCTCCTATCCCGACAATATCGTGGCGAAGCTGGATAAAGAAAGGGTTTTCGCCCTCTCCACCAACTGCGTGTATTACAGGGTTTATCTCATCTGCGCCGAATTCGCCCAAAGGCTCGGTCGGCCCGCAGACAGCTATCTCCGAAAGGCGGAAGCGCTCAAAAAGGCGATAGAAAAACATTTCTGGAACGAACGCAATCAAAATTTCGATTATTTTGCGGGAGAAAGCGACGCAAACGAAGGCTTGGGGCTCTCTTATGCCGTTCTTTTCGACATCGCTTCGCCCGTGCAAAAACAAGCCGTCATGAAAAACACGCACCTCACGCCGCACGGAATCGCCTGCGAGTGGCCGCCGTTCGAGCGCTATACCAAAATGGCCGAGGACGCTCTGGGCAGGCACTGCGGCACGATCTGGCCCCTCGCGCAAGGGGCCTGGGGGCTCGCCGCCCTGCACGCCGGCCGTCCCGACTTATTTGAAAACGAATTGCGGCTGATGGCCTCGAAGGCCGTGCGGGATATGCACTTTTACGAAATTTATCACTCCGAAAGCGGGCTTCCCTACGGCGGCTGGCAGGAATGGGAGGGCAAAACCGTGCTTTGGACCTCCTGCCGCAAGCAATCCTGGAGCGCAAGCGCCTATCTCGCGCTCGTCCTCAAGGGCGTAGCAGGATTGTCCGTCTCCGACGGCAGAATCTCCGCCCGCCCCCGTCTGCCGCAAGGCGTCAACGAAATTTGTCTCAAGCATATCCGCGTACGCGGCAAAACGTTTGACCTGTACGTGTCCCGCGGAGCCGACCTTCCCAAAGAAGCGGCGTTTTCGCTCGAAGAGCTTCCCGAAGTTCTCCGCCTCTCGTTCTGAAATTTAACACTTTCGTTTTGATAAGGAGCATTTATGTATAAAAATTCTTTCTTCAGCCTCGAAGTTTCTCCTAAAGGCGAACTTCTCTATTCCCTGCAGGACGGAAAAAAGACTTATCGTCTCTCCCCGCCCGCGTTTGAAATCGACGGAAAATTTTGCGGCAGCGCCGCCGACTTTGCACTCGTCTCCCGCCGAGAGCTCGGCAGTTCCCTTTCGGAATTGCATTTCGAAGGCACGCTCGACGAAACCCTGTCCCTCTCCTGCTATATCCGCGTCCACGCGCAGACGCCCTTTATCCGCTTCCGCTGGGAGCTGTCCGCCGACGCCCCGCGCTTCCTCACCAAGTCGAACGGAAAAGACGCCCTCGTATATCTTCGTTTTGCCGCCGCGCCGCAGGCGCAGGGTACGGAAATCCGCTTTTCGGAATACAATCATCAGTTATACAGCTTTTGTCTCACCGAAACGCCCGCCTTCCGCGACGAAGACGCCGTCATGGGGCCCATGCTCACGCAGACGGACGGCGCGCATACGGCATTTTACGCCTATGAACACGGTTCTCAGTACCCCGACCGTTTTCTCGAATTTCACAGGACGGAAGACGAAATCGAGCTTCGCGCCGTAAAGGGAAATTACTACGACGGCAGGCCGCTTGAAAATCTCCCTTACGAAACCGTCTGGCTGCAGTTCGGCGCCGCGGAAGGCGGTGAGGCCGAGATCGCCGCCCTCTACCGCAAATTTCAGCTTCGTTATCTCCTTCCCGGCCACCCCAGCCGCAAACCGTATATCTATTACAACACCTGGAACTGCCAGGAACGGAATCAGCTGAAAACGGGTTCCTATCACGGCACCATGAGCCTCGAATATACGCTCGCGGACATCGACCGCGCCCACCGCATGGGCATAGACGTCTATGTGCTCGATACGGGCTGGTTCAACCGCTGCGGCGATTGGCAGGTAAACGAGAAACGCTTTCCCGATTCGCTTTCCCGCGTCCGGGAAAAATTGGACGGCTACGGCATGAAGCTGGGGCTTTGGATCAATCCCTGCGCCGTCGCTTTAAGCAGTCCGCTCCTCGAAAAACATCGGACAAATATCGCCACCTATCTCGATAAGCTGACAAACGCTTTTCCCGTTTGGGAATCGGAAACCAGCCACGGCATGTGCCTCGCTTCTGACTATTGGAGCGAGCTCGCCGCTACCCTGGTGGCTCTCTGCAAGGAAAAGCACGTCTCGTATATCAAATGGGACGCGATTTGGCAGTACGGCTGCACGGACGGGCATCACCTGCACGGTGCCGAGAAAAATTCGCTCGGGGAACGCGGCGAATGTTATTCCTTCGAGCTGGATCGCAGCCTTTCCCGTATCTGCGACGCCATATTGGCGGAATGTCCCGACGTCATCCTCGACTTCGATATTACGGAGGAGGGCCGCAACGTAGGCCTCAGCCTGTTGTCGCGGGGGAAGTATTTCCTCGTCAACAACGGCCCCAACTATCACAATTACGACCTGCCCGATCAGCAGTGGACGAATATGTTTACCAACCCCGGTCCCGCCCGCACCTGGATCTGCCGCGCCGCGGGCAACTACGACAAATGGTTCCCCTCCTGCCTTTTCCTCACCCATTATCTGCCCGATCCGCCCGTCTCCTCCCAACGCATGAATATCGGTTCCCTGATCGTCAACGGAAACGGGATCTGGGGCGATCTCGCGGCGCTGGACGAAAGGGATATCGCCCTGTTCAATCAGATACTCGGCGTCTATAAAACGGTTGCCGAAGAGATTGCCGCCGCGCCCGCGAAAATCGACGGCGCGACGGCCACCACGGCGCAGAAATATGAAAAAATAGACCCCGAGACGGGGAAGGGCGTCGTCGTGTTGTTCGGGTTCTGTACCCGTAAAAATAAAGTACGGCGGCTTCTCGAATCCGAATGCACGGGAAATTTTGTCGTGTTCGGAAACGGGCAAATCATCCAAGAAAACGGAAAACGTTATCTCGAAGCGGAATTTGACGGCGCCGACGCCGTAATCGTTTTTTCCCTATAAATCGCAATAAAAAAGACGGCAGGGTCATCCCCCGCCGCCTTTTTTATTTGTGCCGAAAAGCTCGTAAATCTCCGCATACGACATCGAACACGCCCCCTCTATCGCCGTCAGACGCCGGAAAAGAGCTTCGATATATTGCCAGCCCTTTCCGTAATCCAGCTCGTACGAATGGCCGTAGAGATGAAAAAGGGAAACCCTCTCCTCTTTCTCTTCGGCAAATTTTTCTATAAGCTCCTCTACGCGCTCGTCGTAAAAATGGCAGGTCGGGTGCCACAAAAGAAAATTTTCGGGCAAGCCGAAGCCATAGGTCGGGCGCGTGGTACGCGCATAACGTATCCCCAGGGAAGATAATCGGGCGGGGGTATCCGCCGCGTACTCCCCGCCGGGATAAATCGCTCCGCGCGGCCGTACTCCCGTCAAAGCCTCCATCCAACGGATATCTCCCCCTATTTCCTCGGATAGTTCGGTTTCGTCACAGGAAGAAAAGCTTTTATGCGTAAAACCGTGAGAGCACAGCTCGAAGCCGCGATATACTCCTTTTACTCTTTCGGCGGGGATTTTTCGATAATAGGAATGGCGGGGATCGGAAAGCGGACCGCTTTTGCCCAAGAACCCGCAGCAAAGCCCAAATGCCGCTTTCAGACGAAAGCGGCGCAGCAGCTCCGCCAGCCTTTCGTCCTGTGTCTCGCCGTCGTCGAACGATAATGCAATCAGTTTCATTTACAGCTCCAAGTCGTTTTCGAAAAATCGGATATTTCGGCTGTCCTCCACCGAAAACGGACAAGCCTCCCTTTCTCCCTTCACCGCGCGGGCGCGGCGGTAGGTATTCCCCGAAAATTCCACGTTTTCCGCGCAGGAAACGGAAAGGAGCTTCGCATTTTTTCCCGTAAAACGGTTGCCTGCAATTTTTATGTTTTTATGGACGATTGCGTTTTCCTCGTGTTCTGAATATTCCGCTATGCGGATCATGTATTCGTCATACCCCTCGCCGCAGTGTATAAAATCGTTATTTTCCACAGTCACGTCGCGGGAACGGCCCGATTCATACCAAAGCTTCGGGCTGTCCGTGATCCGAAGCCCCGCGCACCGCGTATGAATTTTATTGCGCGCAAAATATACCCGTTTAGAGGTGGAAATAAGAATGCTCGGACATTTGAAAATTTCGTTGTCCGTCATTTCCACTTCGGGCATGCGGCCGGGGTTTTCGAGATAGTCGTTTTCCTTGACGCAGGAAGAAATTTTTTCCGCCGCTTCGATGGAGATATGCTTAAAATCTTCGGTCAGTACAGCCGAAGCGATCGTGAATTTTGCCTTGATCTCCAGCGTTTTGCCGTCTATCACCTCGACGACGTCGCCTTTTTTATACGGATTGAACCCCGACTGCTCCCTATGCCCCAGCCGAACGAGCAGCCGTTTGTCCCCCGAAGCTTCGATATGAGTATAGACGCCGTGCAGGTTCCAGGCGTCGTCGAGACTGTGTGCGACATAGGAATTTTTAAGCGTCACTTTTCCGCTGCAATTGACGAAATGGAGCGCGTCCGCCGTCGTCGAAATCAAATCGTCCCGCCCGTCCTTACAGCCGATCCGAAGCCCTTTTAGGGAGATATTTTCCGTGAGCTGCGCGATAATTCCCATTCCCGGGCCACGATATATAGATACGTTTTCAAACGCCACGTCGCGGCTGTCGTCCAGGAAAAAGGTGTCGTTTTCCCTGTCCTCGTCGTAATGGACTACGATTCGGTGCCCCTCGTAATAACGGAGCCTCGGAGAGTTCTTGCGATAGAGAAAGCGCACGATCCCGCCGCCCAGCTCCAGCGCGTCCGTTTTAAGTCCGTCCGCGGGGAAATTTTCGGGATCCATCGTACAATCGCCGATCATAATCGAAGCAATCGTCGTTCCTTCCTCTACGTCCTTATCGTAGTCCGAAAGGAAAAATTTATAATCGCGGGAGGTAACGTCCCCGCCTTCCGCATGACAGATCATATTCCCGCCGCGTATCGAATAGGGAAATCTCTTTTTATCGATATAAAAATCCAGGTATTCCTCCGTGGAATTGACGACCACAGCCTGATAATTGCGGGGAAATTCGAAATCGACGGAAAAAGCCCGAAGGGTAATCCGCTCGCTGTTCTGCACGATAAAGGGAAAGACCCTCTCGTGAAATATAAACCGTGCGCCGTTTCCTTCGATCGTGAGCCCCTTTTTCCCTAAAATGGGAAAAATCACTCTCTTTCGCCCCGACTTGTTGTTTGAAGGATAAAACTCGCCCTCGTAACAGTCCGCTCCGTAAAAGTGATATTCCGCCGCTTCAAACATTAAAACGGTATTTTCTTCCGCCGACTCTATCGCCCGACGGACGATGGGGGTCATATTTCCATTCTTAGCTTTTATTTTTATTTCGTTTGACATTTTTCCTCCCGAAGAACTGTTCAAAAGCAATTTCCGCTTCTATTTTAATATCAAAGATCGGTCATTTCTTATCAAAGGATTCCATGTAATTCTCAAAATTTGCGAAACAAAGGATAACTATCGAAAATTACTTCAATCTCCTTCGCGTCGGTTCGAGCCCAGTCGTAAAAGCTTGTGGAAAAAACAGCGCCTTGACAATCGAAGCATGATAGAGTATATGTACGAAACAGTGGCCAAAAATAAATTTTTCATCAAAGAAGCACAAAAAATACAGAAAATCATGCTGTTTATGCACAATTTTCTGTATAATGGTGGTCTCGAAAGGGCTCGAACCTTCGACCTCATGCATGTGAAGCATGCGCTCTAACCAACTGAGCTACGAGACCGTTTATTTTTCAAAGATATTTTTTATATATAACATTGTAAGTATATCACTTTCTCTCAAGCTTGTCAATCTTTTTATCGAAAAAATTTTTCCTTTTTCAAATTTTCTTTTCCGTAAAACGCTCGCTTTCCCAAAGAGAAAAAATTTATTGTGAAACCACCTCAAATCGCTTGTTTTATTCGCTGAAATATACTATCATTATAAATGATAAAATTTCCTGTCGAGGACTTTTCACCATGGATACACCTAATGCGGAGATTTCGTCTTCGCCTGAAGGCCGACAAAAAAAGAAACGCCTTACTCTTCCTAAGCCCGAAAAAGACGATCTTCGCCTCACAACAATCCTTTTCGATATTTTGGTCTGCTTCGCGGCGGCGCTTCTCGTCTCCGCCTCTCTCTACTATTTTTCCAACTATAACGGGTTCGCCCCGGGCGGCATCACGGGTATCGCGTCGATCTTCGCTACACTTACCGCGAAACAATTCGGCGAAGTCACGATAAACATGAGTATTTTCATGCTCCTGCTGAATATCCCTATCTTTATCCTTGCCGCCATTCTGGTCAGCCGAAAAACGGGCATTATGCTGATCGTGTATCTCGTTTTTCAGTCCCTGCTGCTGATGCTGTTCAAATCCCTGCATACGAAATACGGAATTCCTTATTACGGGGCCATACGGGGCGCCGAATGTTTTCAGGAAGGAAACAATCTCGTCTTTGCCTCTATCGGCGTCGGCGTAATCTCGGGCTTTGGATTTTCCCTGATGATCCGCCGTTTCGGCGCGTCGGGCGGAACCTTTGCGATCTCCGCGCTCATCAAGCGTTTTCATCCCGAAAAAAATGTCGCATGGCTTTCTTTTGCCATGGACGCTTCCGTCGTCGTCCTTGCCTTTTTCGTCTATCAATCGGGCGCAAATTCCGTCATTTCCACCCTCGCCAATATTTTTATTTCCGATCTCGTCGTCGATTTCATGCTTCAAGGGCTGAAAAGCGGCTATAAATTCGAGATCATAACAGACAAAGCCGACGACCTTTCGGCTGAGCTGATGGCAAAGCTGGGACGGGGCGTGACCACTCTGCATGCGGAAGGCATGTACACGCACACCGACAAAGCCTTGTTGATTTGTATCGTGCGGAAACGGCAGGTGGGCGCCTTTCTGAAAATTCTTAAAAAATACACCTCTACTTTCTCCTATTCCTGTCACGTCAACGAAGTATATGGGAAATTTGACAACTCTCCGAAACGCATTTTTCATGAAGACGCAGAGGACAGGGTTGAGACGAAAGAAGAATAATATGAAAAGGAGCGCTCCAAACGGGACGCCCCTTTTATTTTAATATTGCGTTTCGCTTCGATAACTGCCGTCGGGGAATACGGTAACGACGATATTGCCACGGCGGTCCGTCCGATAAATCTCCGCCCCCGTCCGCTCCAGCGTTTCGCATACCGATAAAGCGGGGTGCCCGTAAAGATTATTTTTTCCGCAGGAGATCACCGCCGTCTTTACGTTTAAGTATGCCGCAAAGCTTCCGCTCGTTCCCGTCGCGCTGCCGTGGTGAGACACCTTGAGTATCTCCGTACTGTTTAATTCCACGCCCGTTTCAACAAAAAATCCCAGCTCGGAATCCCGTATCAAAGCCTCTTCCACGCGCGCGGTCGCATCTCCGCAAAACAGCGCGCTTGTCCCGGAATAGTCCAGCCACACCACGGCGGAAGTATCGTTTACGTCCGCGTCGGTATAATCCCCGCCGTTCACTTTATCGTAAGGCGTCTCGCCCTGATTTTCGCCCCCGAACGGCCACAAAAAAGTGAGCGTATAGGGATAAGCTTCGCTTTGAGAGAAAATCTGAAGATATCGGCGGGAAACGACGGCTTCCGCATCGCTCTTCGTCACCGCCGCATAAAACGCCGCATATTCCGCGTTGATAGCGGGGTTTTCGATCAGAGGCGCATAAACGACGCCTGCGCCTTTCACTTCCAGCACCTCGTCCAGCCCTCCGCAATGGTCGGAATCGGAGTGGGTAAGCAGCATAAAATCGGGCTTTTTTATTTTCAGAGCGTTCAGATATCGCAAAATGGCGGCAGTATTGTCAAACGTCCCGTCTCCGCCGTCGATGATCATGCTTCTGCCGTCGGGAAACTCCAGAACGGTGCAGTCTCCCTGCCCCACGTCGAGAAAATGAATTTTAAGCTCCCCTTCCTTTCTCGCCGCAACCTCGGGCAGCTTTACGTAATATTTCCACGTGGAAGCGGGATAAAAGGCGGAAAAGACGCACAGCCCCGCCGCAAAAAAAACAAGCGCGGCCAATAGGATATATTTTATTTTTCTGCCCCTTCGGGCAGTTTTTTCTTTAGTGTCCCGATAGCT
This sequence comes from uncultured Eubacteriales bacterium, assembly GCA_900540805.1. Classification (GTDB taxonomy): domain Bacteria; phylum Bacillota; class Clostridia; order Christensenellales; family Borkfalkiaceae; genus Scatosoma. Next base: position 14,129 of record UQHL01000031.1, on the reverse strand, counting down.
CATTTTTCCCGCGCACCGTTATTTTTCGGCAACGCCCGTATGCTGTGGCAAATCTTCTGCATCCGTTCTTCCACGGCAAACAGATCGTCGGCGCACGCTTTGAGCTCCGCCCTGTAAGAGTCCACCAGATCGGCGTTTACTTTATAAGAGACCTCGTGTTCGAGACTGGCCCACATATTCATGGAGATCGTCCTCAGCTGGATCTCCACGGGCATTCCCATCTGAAGCGTAGAAAGGGAAACAGGCACTTCGACGATGAGGTGCAGGCTTCGGTAACCGTTGGGCTTGGGATTTTTTATGTAGTCCTTTTCCTTTAAGAGACGTATGCCGTTTTGATTGAGGAATACCCGCGCGATCTTGTAGATATCCTCTATATATCCGCAAACCACCCTCACGCCTGCGATATCGGTAAGCCGGGAAAGATTTTGCGGCGTCTGCGCATATCCCCGCCGCTTTAGTTTTTCGTACGCGCTCTCCACCGTTTTCAAACGGCTTTCGATGTTATGTATGGGATCGTGGCCCTGAATCATACTGAATTCGTCGTCGAGGATCTCGAACTTGGCGCACGCCGTCTTCAACGCTCCCGAATAGAGCGGCCTCAGACGAAGATATTCCCTGACAAAATCCGCGTCGGGTCCCTCCCCCGTCTCGAAAGTGACGTTGCCGTAAAAATCCTTTTTGAGAGTCATCTTTTCCTCCTTGCCTCCGTAACGGTCGTTTTCCTCATCCCTATTTATTATACCACCAAACCCCCTCGAAATCAACAGCAACGGAATTTTTTCACGAACTATTCACGAAGACGCTTCAAACGCTTGTTTCCCCTCCCTCTTTATTCTCTCGCTTTTCCCTGCTTCGTTTCCTTCAGCAGCTCTTTTGCGGCCGCGGAAAGGGGATAATGCGGATTATAGACCACGGAAACCTGCCGTTCGGGAATTTCTTCCTTCAAACGGATCTTGACGATTTCTCCCGCCTTGAGCGCGGGCAAAGCCAGCTCTTCGGGGACGAACCCCACCCCGAGATTGCGGCGGATAAACGGAATAATGAGGTCGGAGGTATTCAATTCGATCTCGGGGCGGAACTCCAGCCCCGCTTCTGCATATACCGCCTGATAAAAGATATAGGTGGAGGACGCGCTGCGGCTGAGAGAAATGAGCGGATATTTTTCCAAATCCTTCAGGGCATAGGTGCCGTGCGCCAATTCGATATAGTTGACGTTGCCCACCAGAATATCCCGAAAGGGACGGATATCCACCTGTTTCAAAGGCGCGGGGGCTTCGGCGGGAGAAGCGACAAAAGCGAGGTCGGATTTTCCGCTGACGACGTTTTCGATCGCCTGCATGGTGGAAACGTTGGTAATCCTCAACCGTATCTGGGGATGCCGATCGTGGAAGGTGCCCAGCTTTTCCAGCAGAAAACAGTGAAGGGAGGTTTCGGTGGCGCTGATATAGACGCAGCCGCCCTGAAGCGAAATCTCGCCGCCCAGCTTTTCTTCCCCCCTTAAAATCCGCTCGTACGCGGGCGCGACATAGGAATAGAGCGTCTCCCCCTCCGCCGTGAGCGCCACGCCGCGCTTGCTGCGTACAAACAGTCGGCAGCCGAGATCGTTTTCAAGATTTTTCACCGTCCTCGTCACGGTGGGCTGACTGGTGAGAAGCGCGTCCGCCGCCCGTGTTAAATTGCGGTATTTTGCCACATAATAAAATATGCGGTAATAATCCAGATTTGTAAACATGCGTCCCTCCCGTTTCTTTTCGCTTTCAGTATAACGCGGCAAAAGCGGACTGTCAAGCCTTTATGATACAATTTTATTATTACGGTTATAAATTTTTGATATGACGGCTATCCCTCTATTCCGTTTTACAAAACGCAAAAAAAGGGGTATAATACCCGCGAGGGAAAAGAGTGAGAACACTTTTATTCGACAAAATCCTTTAAGGAAACATATATAGGTATGGAAGAAAAAATTTCCCTCAAAAAAAAGAGCGACGTATTCGAACGCCTGCCCGCAGGACTCATTTTGGGATTCGCAGGCGGGTTTTTCAACGCCTACACCTTTGTGGCGCGGGGCGGCGTATTCTGCAACGCGCAGACGGGGAATCTTATTCTGATGGCCCTGGGTTTAGCGGAGGGACGCGGCATGTCCGCGCTGAAATATCTTGTCCCCGTGTTTTTTTTCATACTCGCCAGCTTTCTGGGCGAAGCGGCGCTGCGCCTGGCGGTAAGGACGGCAGAAAAAAAGGGGCTCGCCGCAGGAGAGGAAAAGTTTCTCTATCGAAGCGCGGTACTCCTCGCGGAGACAGCAATTCTCACCGCCGTGGGCTTTATCCCCGTATCCTTTCCCACGCTTCTGCCAAACGCGTTGATTTCTTCGGCCGCGGCGCTTCAGTTTCATGCCTTCCGCGACATGAACGGCGTCTCGCTTTCCACTGTATTCTGCACAAACAATCTGCGGCTGTTGAGCGGCTACGCCTTCTCCGCCGCCGCGGATAAAGACAAAACCTCGCTTAAAAAAGCGGGGAACTATCTCCTCCTTATCGCCCTGTTCGTCTCGGGTGTCTTTGCGGGATATTTCCTCACCGATTGGGCGAAGCAATTTGCAATTCTGTTTATCTCCGTTCTCTTTGCGGCGCTGGGCGCCTGGATTTTTGCGGTTCGCCTGCGGGAAGGCCGCGGAACCAACGCCGAAAAGACGGAACAAACGGAAAAGAAGGAGGTATTATGAAACTGTCGTCGTTGCTGCTTGCGGGAGACGTGGGCGACATTATGTACGAGGAGCTGCTGCCCGAAAACGTTCCGCTATTCGGCGGGTTGTTCGGCGATCGGTTTATGGTCAACCCCAGCTTCCGCACGGCGTTTTTTCTGACGCTGGTCGTATTGGTCTTTTCATTGATTTTCCGCTTTATCATCTTCCCGCGCTTCAAAAAAGTGCCGGGGACGTTTCAGGCGCTTATCGAAAAGGCGTGCGAGGCCGTCGAGGGCGTCGCCAAAGAAAACAGTCCCGCCAGCTACGGCTTCATCGGCGCGTTTTCCCTTGCAAGCTGGATCTATATCGGGTTCGGCACCCTATGCGAGATTTTGGGTATCCGTGCAATCTTGGTGGATCTGAACGCCTGTATCGCCTTGGCCGTGACGGCTTATACGATCATGCTGGTCGGCGGCATACGCTTCAACCGATTTCGGGGCGCGCTCGGCGTGCTAAAGGATTTTTCCCTGCTGCTTTCCATGAGCTTCCGTCTTTTCGGCAGCATGATCGGCGGGCTTCTGATCACCACTTTGGTCTATCATTACATCGCCCTTTCTTTCGGCGTCCCCGTGATCGTGGGCGTTTTGTTCACGGTATTCCATGCAGTAATCCAATCCTACGTCTATACTCTGCTTACGGCCATGTTCTACGGCGAAGCGAGCGAATCGAGAACTCTGGACGGTTCCGCACTCGAACAAAAGGCTCGTAAAAAGCGAAAGGGCCGCAAAGCTCCCCTTTCTGAGGGCGACGCGGAATAACCGATTTTCAAAGCGCCGTCAAAGGGGCTCTCCGCAACGAAAACAGTGCCCACGGCCTTACGCCGACAAGTTAAGATAAGCGCCGAGACGTTCTTTATAAAAGCGAAGCGCGGCGCCCGAAAAATGAAACAGCCGACTTTTCGGCCCCGCAAGCCGAAAAGCGTTTCTTTCAAAGACGGCCTGTTTAAGCTCCTGCAAAACGCAAACCGCCGCTTCAAAGACGGCCTGCCTTTCGGCCCTACACACGGAGTACCGCCTCCGAAAAGCGGAAAATAAGACATATCATATAAGGAGACACTACTTATGAATACTTTGGCATTACTTGCAATGACGGATATGGGCGCAAAGGCGCTGGCGGCGGCAATCGCCATTCTCGTCGCGGGCGCGGCGGCGATCGGCATGGGCATCGCCATTGCGAAAGCCCTCGAAGGGATTGCCCGTCAGCCCGAGGCGGACAAAAAGATTTCCAAAACTTTGATTTTGGGCCTCGTGTTTTTAGAAACCTGCGTTATCTACGCGTTGGTCGTGGCGATCCTCATCATCTTCGTGCTCGGCTGAGGCGAGGTGAGTTATGATGAATAGCTTACTTACCACCATTCTCGGGCTGGATCTCAAGGATTTTCTTCTGCATCTTTTCAACTTTCTTCTGCTGGTGACGATTGTCGGCCTGCTGGTCTATAAGCCCGTAATCCGCTTCGTCCGCGCCCGTAAGGAAGGGATTGAAAAACAGGAAAAAGAACACAACGAAAAAATGGAGGAGGCCGAAAAGACAAAGTCGCAATATACCGATCTGATCGGCTCTGCAGAACACGACATCGCGGCCAAAAAGAAGGAGGCCGACGCTTTGGCCGCGGCGAAAGCGGAGGAGACTTTAGCGGAAGCGAAGCTCCGCGCGGAAAAGATTTTACAGGAGGCCGAAGAAGAGGCGAAAAACGAAAAGGTAAAGGCGATCACCGCCATGAAGGGCGAGGTGGCGGAAGTTGCCGTAATGATCGCCTCGGGCATTCTCGACAAAGAAATCACGCCCGAGGAAAACGCGAAGATCATCGACGACTGTCTGAAGGAATGGGACGAAAGCCATGATTAAGCTTACCGTAACGACTCCCGCCCCCCTTTCGGACGAGGAAAAACAAAAACTTGCCGTGGCTTTTAATACGCAGTATAAGGAAAAGGTGGCCGTCGATTATCGGACGGATAACGCCCTGTCCGCCTCGCTGATCGTGTTCGACGGCAAAAACGAATCCTCCTTCACCAAGCTGACGGTGATTTCCTCCGTCGAGCTTTCGCCCGCGCAAAAACAGAAAGTCGAGAATACCTTCCGCAAAAAATATTCCAACGGTATTCTGGCGGAATATCTCGTCGATGACTCGATTATCGGCGGGCTGATCGTATTCGACGGCAAAACGGTGTACGACGGGTCCGTAAAGACGAAACTGGAAAATCTCAAGGAAAGGCTTACCCATGGAAACGATTAGCGCTTACGGCGAAATCGCCGAAGAATTGAAAAGACAGGTCCGCGGCTATAAGTTTGAAAATCGGCTTTCCGACGCGGGCCGCGTGGTGGCCTGCGGAGACGGCGTGCTCACCGTCGAGGGCCTGCCGAATGTAAAAAACGGCGAGCTCCTCTACATCGGCAGAGACAAATATGCGTTGGCCATGAACCTCGAGGAATATAAAATAGGCGCGATCCTACTTGCGGACTCGTACGAGCTGAGCGAAGGCGACATCGCCTATTCGACGGGAAAAATCGTCGGCGTGCCCGTCGGCGACGCCCTGCTGGGGCGCGTCGTCAATCCCCTGGGTGTCCCGCTCGACGGCGGAAAGCCGATTACGAGCAAAAAATACCGTTCGGTGGAAGCGCCCGCCCCCGCCATTTTCGACCGTGCAAACGTCAACCGCCCCCTGCTTACGGGCATCAAGGCGATCGACAGCATGATCCCCGTGGGCAAGGGCCAGCGCGAACTGATCATCGGCGACAGGCAGACGGGAAAAACCGCCCTCGCCGTCGATACCATCATTAACCAGAAAGGAAAAAACGTCGTCTGCGTCTATGTCGCAATCGGACAGAAAACTTCTTCGGTGAACAGCGTGATTCAGACCCTGAAGCAATACGGCGCCCTCGATTATACCGTCGTCGTCTGCTCGACGGCGAGCGAATCCGCGCCCCTGCAATATATCGCCCCCTATACGGGCACCGCGATCGCGGAAGAATTTATGTACGGGGGCAGAGACGTCCTTATCGTCTATGACGACCTCTCCAAGCACGCCGTGGCTTACCGCGCCATTTCCCTGCTGTTAAAGCGCCCCTCCGGCCGCGAGGCGTACCCCGGGGACGTGTTCTATATCCATTCGCGGCTGCTGGAGCGCAGCGCGAAGCTGTCGAAGGAGCTGGGCGGAGGCTCGCTGACCGCTCTGCCCATCATCGAGACGCTGGCGGGCGATATTTCCGCCTATATTCCCACAAACGTCATTTCCATTACGGACGGACAGATTTACCTCGAAAGCGAGCTGTTCCGTTCGGGTATCCGCCCCGCCGTAAACGTCGGGCTCTCCGTGTCCCGCGTCGGCGGCGCGGCGCAGTGCAAGGCCATGAAAAAGGTGAGCGGCAAGGTGCGTCTCGATCTGGCGCATTACCGCGAAATGGCTCAATTCAGCCAATTCGGCGCGGAGCTGGACGATTCGACGAAATCCATTCTCGGCAAAGGCGCGCGGCTGACGGAGATTCTCAAGCAAAACCAGGCCTCTCCCGTCTCGATGAGCCATACGGTCATCGCGCTGACGGTGATGATGAACGATCTTTTTTCGGACATTCCCGTGCGCGAGGTGAACGCCGCAATGGATAACTTTCTCGATTTTCTCGAAGCCAATCACGCGGAGCTTCCCGCGCGGATCGAGGAAACGCAGGAGCTTTCCGACGAGGACGCGGAGCTGATCAAAACTTACGTCGCCGCCTATAAATCCCGTTCGGGCGGAGGAACGTTATGAACGCGCACGAGCTGAAGCGGCATATCGGGGGCGTCGAGGACACGGTAAAGATCACGCGGGCGATGCAGATGATCGCCACGTCCAAGCTCAACCGCGCGCGCGACAAGTGCGAAAACAGCTACCGCTATCTTCGGGAACTGCGGCACATTCTCGCCGCCGTCGCCTCGGAAGACGCGGTGAAAGAACACCCCTTCCTGCGCGAACACGAAACGGGAAAAACCGCGCTGTTCGTGGCCGCGGCGGACAAAGGCCTGTGCGGGGACTTCAATCACCGCATGTTGGATTTTGCGGATAAATTTATCTCCGATCACGACGTGTCGAAGATTTTCGCTCTCGGACAGGAAACGCGGGAACACTACGAAAAAATTGGGCTTCCCCTGAGCAATTTTTACATTCACATGGCGCAGGAGCCACACGCCTTCGACGCAATCTCCGCCGCAAACGACGTCGTCGAAATGTTCAACAGCGGCGAATACAGGGAGGTATATATCGCCTATACGCGCACGCGCACGCCCACCACGCAGGAGCCGACCGCGAAAAAGCTGCTTCCGATCATTCTGCCCGAGGCGCCAAAAAATACGGCGGGGACGGTGTTTGAGCCGCGCTCGAAAGCCGCGCTCGACAATTTTCTCGCGCAATACGTCATGGCGGAAATCTACAGCGCGCTGGCGGACAGCGCCATGGCGATCCACTACAAGCGCATGACCTCTATGCGCCAGTCCACGGAAAACGGCGAAAAGCTTCTCTCCCGGCTCACGGCGAAATATAATCACGAACGCCAGGAAAGCATCACAAGCGAACTGATCGACGCCAGCGCGGCAAATTTCCGCGACTACACGTACGGAGGCGTATTTTTATGATCAAAACACATACGGGAAAGGTCGTACAGATCATCGGCTCGGTGGTCGATGTAAAGTTCGACAATCACCTTCCCAACCAAAACGAGCTTTTGCTCGTCCTCGACGGGGAAAAAACGGTGGATCTCGAGGTATTGTCCCACCTTCCCGACGGAGTATGCCGCTGTATCGCCCTCGAGACGACGGACGGCCTCTCGCGCGGGCTGGAGGTGAAATCGACGGGCTCGAGCATATGCGTACCCGTGGGCGACAAGGTAACGGGCAGAGTTTTGAATGCCCTCGGCAAGCCCGTGGACGGCAAGGGCGCCGTAGCCGCCCCCACCATGCCCATCTACCGCAAGCCCCCCGCGCTCACCGAGCAAAGCCCCGTCACGGAAATTTTCGAAACGGGGATCAAAGTCATCGACCTGCTTACCCCTTACGCCAAAGGCGGAAAAATCGGCCTGTTCGGCGGTGCGGGCGTGGGAAAGACGGTGCTTATTCAGGAGCTGATTTCGGGGATCGCCACCCACCATGACGGCCGTTCGGTATTCATCGGCGTCGGGGAACGCAGCCGCGAGGGCTTCGAAATGGCGCAGGAAATGACCGAGTCGGGCGTTTTGAACAACACGGCCCTCGTGTTCGGCCAGATGAACGAATCCCCCGGCGCGAGAATGCGGGCCGCCTTCACGGGGCTGACCATGGCGGAATATTTCCGCGACGCGCAATGCCAGGACGTCCTGCTGTTTATAGATAATATTTTCCGCTACGTGCAGGCGGGTTCGGAAATCTCCGCGCTGCTCGGGCGCATGCCCTCCGCCGTGGGCTATCAGCCCACGCTCGCCAACGAGCTGGGGCAGCTGGAGGAGAGGATTACCTCCACAAAGCACGGCTCCATTACGTCGATACAGGCGATTTACGTGCCCGCGGACGATCTAACCGACCCCGCGCCCGCCACCATTTTCAGCCACCTCGACGCCACCACGGTGCTTTCGAGAAAGGTCGTCGAAGAAGGAATTTATCCCGCGGTGGATCCCCTCGAATCCACCAGCCGCATTCTCGAACCCGATATCGTCGGCGAAAAGCATTACGCCACGGCCAAACGGGTGACCGAAACGCTCCAACGGTATAAGGAGCTTCAGGACATCATCGCCATTTTGGGCATGGACGAACTCAACGCCGAAGACAAGCAGCTTGTCTATCGCGCGCGCAAGCTGCAGAGGTTCTTTTCCCAGCCCTTCTTCGTCGCCAGCGTCTATACGGGGATCGAGGGAAGGTACGTGCCCCTCGAAACGACCATCGACGACTGCAACGCCATCCTCGACGGCAAATGCGACGATATTCCCGAAAGCGAATTTTATTTTATCGGCGGCTTAAACGACATCGCGGGGTATCGGGCATGAACGCGGCGGAAAAAAAGACCTTTTCCCTCCTCATGCTCCGTCCCGACAAGCAGTTTTACGAAGGCGAAGTGCGTTCCCTGACGGCGGCGGAACCCGACGGGCAAATTTCCCTTTTGCCAGGACATATGCCCATGTTTATCAATATCACGACGGGCATGGCCTCGCTGACCGAAGCGGACGGAACGAAAAGGACTTTCGCCACAGGCGAGGGCATGCTGGCGGTATATCGGGACAAAGTCGTTTTGCAGAGCGATTTTCTCGCCTGGGAAGAAAAGCTGGAGGAGGCGATCAGACGCCGCGAAACGGCGATGGCGCAGGAAAAGGAACGGCGGAAGCAAAGCTTCCGCGAATATCGCCTGAACAAAATAGAAATGGCAAAAACCTTTATCAATTTAGAAAAGCACTCCGATTGAAAAAAGGTCGGCGGTTTCCGTCCGTTCTTTTTTCTTTTTCGGCACGCGCTCTCTCCCCTCGTCTTTTTTCGTATTTTTTTTCTTTTATTCGGCATAATCTTTCAAGCTTTAGCTTGCTTTTTTGCTCTGAATATAGTATAATAAAAAAAGTGGAAGCGAATTTTTTTCCTTCCGCTTTTTTTCAAAATAAATTTATAAGGAAGTTTTCATCATGAAAACGCTGAAAAGGACGGCTTTCGCCCTCGCCGCGGTCACGGCGCTCACCTCTTTGTTCTCGCTGGCGGCCTGCGGGGAAGCCCAAAAAAATCGGATCACCCTTTCCGTGTGGACGTACTACAACAATCAGCAGGATTCCGCCTTCAGACGGATCATCAACGAATTTAACGACACCGTGGGAAAGGAAAAAGCGATCTACGTGACGTCCTCCAGCTATTCCAATCCGACAAAAATCGCGGAAGAAGTAGAGAAAAACGCCAAAAAAGAGCTCCCCGAAATTTTCCAGCTCTATTCCGACGATCTCAAAAAAATCGACGACGCCTATCAAAATATCGCGTCGCTGGACGGATATTTTACGCAGGCCGAAAAGGATTTATACGTCGATAATTTCTTTTCCGAGGGCTACATAAACGGCGGGCTGAAATTGGTTCCCACGGCAAAATCCACCGAATTGTTTATGATGAATAAAACCGATTGGGACGTTTTTGCCGAGGACTATAACAAGTCGGCCTCCGAAGAGGCGAAGGTCAGCCTCGAGGATCTCTCCACCGTGGAAGGGATCGCAGCGACGGCGGAGAAATATTATCTCTGGTCGGGCGGAGACGACGGCGGTAAGGCGTTTTTCGGGCGGGACGCCTATGCAAATTTCTTCCTTACCTCCGCCCGCTCGCTGGGGCACACCATTTTTGAAAAAGACGGCGAAAAGATCGGGCTGAATACCGACCGCGAGACCTTCAAAAAAATTTACGACAATTTTTACGTCCCCTACGTCAAGGGCTATTTTTACGCCAAGGACCGTTTCCGTTCGGACGACGTCAAAACGGGCGATCTGCTCGCCTATGTAGGCTCTACGTCCAGCGCGGGATATTTTCCCTCCTCCGTACAGGAGAGCGACACCGTCTCCCATGCCATAGAGACCTACGTAACCCCCGTCCCCGTCTTTGCGGGCGGGCAGAAAGTGGCGATCCAGCAGGGCGCGGGCTTTGCCGTCAAAAAATCGGATAAAGCCACCGAAGCCGCGGCGGTAGAATTTCTTAAATACCTGTCCACGGGCGGCCTCGACCTCTCCGTTTCCCTGAGCTATATGCCCGTCACGAAAGCGGATTACAAAGCGGGAAACGCCGAAAAAATGCAAACCGCGGTCATCGAGGACGCATGGACGCAATACCTTAAAAAAGAAGAAAAGACCGAAGCGGATTTCACCGCGGAAAAGGCGCAGGAAATCAAAGACGGCTATCGCGTCTCCAAAAAGGGAATTCTCGACACCTATGAGGTCGCCTACAAGACGATAAAAGAATACGAGCTCTGGGCCTCCATACCCTTCGCGCAAAGCTCGGACGCAAGAAAGCTTCTCGAGTATGCCCTCGCGGGCACTATATCGGCCAAAGACGAGCCGGAGCTGGCCGAAATGGTTAAAAATCTGAAAAACGCCACCGCGCTCGCCGCGCTGGTCGAGGCGCGGGTCGAAGGCGGCGAGCTCCGCTCGGAAGCGGCGGCGGACGAGCTTTCCAAGTACGGCTTCGACGATTGGTACGCAGAATTGACTTCTATTCTTTCCAATCTGCTTAAAGGGTAAAGTATCTTTGATTAATTAAGGCAACGCTACGATTATGTTGCCTTAATTAATCTTTTGCCGCATTTTATGGGAACCGACTGACATGAAAAAAACTCGGATTAAAAAAAATCGGTCGATCATGACGAAAATTCTCATTCCCGTGACGCTTGTATTCGTCCTGCAAACCGCGATATTTATATGCGCGGTGTTTTTGAGCGGGACTTTCGATAAAATGCGATACGACAAACAGACGACTTTTTATAATCAGACCGCCTCGCGTACCGCAACGATGGAAAATCTCGTGGCAAACAAGTGGATGAATCTCGATTACAACTACGCAAAAATCGTCGATGCAACGGAAGCCCAGCTGGAAAAATACAATCTTACCGCTTCGGAATTTCTCTCTCTGGAAGACGATCGGCTCGAAGAGGTGAGCAGGCAGATTATCAGACAAATCTCCACTCCCGTAGCGGATACCCTGCGTATATCTTACGCGACGGGCGCCATGGTCGTTCTCGGCAAGGACGCCTCGGCCGACCGTTACGGGCTTTATCTGCGGGACAACGACCCCGACGCCAACGCGGCCGACAATTCCGACCTCACCGTAGAAATCGCGCCCCTCTCCTTCCCTTCGGGGAATATGATGAGTTCCAGCTACCGCAAATATAAATTCCCCTTTTCGGAAAACACCTCCGATTGGGCCAAATTTTTCGACAACCCCACCGCGGCGTATAAACAGCTTGCGGCGGAAAAGGATACGGTTCCCCATTCCCGGGCGGGGTGGTGGTCCCCCCTGCGTTTTCTGAATAACGAGTCCGTCAAGGTTGCTACCTACACCGTTCCCCTCCTGGCAAAGGACGGAACGGTTCTCGGCGTTTACGGGGTCGATATTTCCGAGCATTTCCTTTCGACGCAGCTCCCCTTTTCCGAACTCAACGAACACGGAGAAGCTTCTTACTGCCTGGCCCTGGCCACCACGGATCTTCAGGTCTCGGAAAAAGAGGCCGTACCGTCGGGATACAGCGTCAAGGAATTTTATACGGAAATCGCACAGGGGGGCTTCGATTATAAGGCCGTAAAGGAAAACGATATCTATCGCGTGAGTATGAAAAACGGTTCGGTCTATTGCCTCGCGTCGAACAACCTTCACGTGTATGACAAGGACACCCCGTTTGAGGCGGAAAGCTGGCTCCTCTTTTCCGTCATCGACGAAGATGTTCTTTTTGAGGATATCCGCTCGATCACGCAGACGATCCTCGGGTTTCTGGCGTTGGCTTTCGTCATCGGCGTGGCGGTGGTATTCCTCGTATGTTATCTGTTTTCCCGCCCCATAACGGCGCTGACCGATCGGGTAAAGACGGCGGCCGTCGCCCCCACCATGCGCTTCGGCTCCACGTCCATCAAGGAGATCGACGAGCTGACGGGCGCCATCGAGCAATTGAGCAGCCGCGTATTCGAGGCGAACAGCAAATTTGAAAAGACAATCGAGCTGACGGATATGCCCGTGGCCTCTTTCGAATACGACGTCAACGAGGATTACCTTTTCCTCACGGAAAATTTTCCCGAGGTCATCGGTTTGACGCCCGAAAAGCCCTTCAAAGAGTTTTCCTTTGAGGATTTCTCGTCGTTTATCGGCAGGCTTCGGCCATATATCATTCAACAGGAAGATTCCCCGGCGGAAAAACAGTCCCTTATCGTCTATCGGTTTAAGGACAGCGGCGGGCAGACCCGCTGGGTCGAAATGCGGCGAGTCAAGCTCAACGACGGAAAACGCACGCTCGGCGTCATCAACAACGTCACCGCTTCTTACCGTGAAAAGGAAACCCTCCTCTTCGAGCGCAACTTCGACGCCCTCTGCGGCATCTACAATCGCAGGGCCTTTTCGGAAAAGCTCTCCAAATTGTTCGAAAACGGCGGACTCGGCATCGGCGCGTTTATGATGTTCGATATCGATAACCTGAAATATATAAACGACAATTACGGCCACGATTTCGGCGATCGCTATATCCAGAGCGCGGCAAACAGCCTTGTGGAAAAATTTAAGACCGTTCCCAAAAAGATCTACGGCAGGCGTTCGGGCGACGAATTTTACGCCTTTATCTACGGCTACGAAAGCCTGGACGAGGTCAAAAAGGAAGTAAAAGAGATTCACGACTCGTTTCGCACGGTCAGCCTGGCGGTGACGGGCGGGGAGACGATCCGCGTGCGCGTTTCGGGCGGCGTCAGTCTCTATCCTCAGGACAGCGCCGACTGCGAATCTCTGATGCGCTTCGCTGACTTCGCAATGTACGAGATCAAAACGACGGCAAAGGGCGAGCTGGCCTATTACGACAGCAATATTTACGAGAAAAACCGCTTTCTGATGAAGAGCGAGGACCTTTTCAATCTCCTCGAAAACGAGCTGGTCGAATTCCATTATCAGCCGATCGTCAGCCTGCAGACGGGCGAAATCTACGGCTACGAAGCGCTGATGCGCTCTTTGGCGCCCGCTTTCAAATCCCCGCAGGACATCTTTAACGTGGCGCGCTACCACTATCGCCTCGGCCAGCTGGAAAAGCTTACGTTTTTTAAGAGCATCAAAGATTTTACCGCACTCGGCATTTCCGACCGTCGGCTGTTCATCAACTCGGTGCCCAGCCAAAACCTGAAAGACGAGGAATGGGAGGAGCTTACTACCCTTTACGGAAAAAAGCTGGAAAATATCGTCGTGGAGTTTACCGAATACGAACGCGCCTCCTACAACGCCATGCAATATAAGCTGAAGCGCATCCGCGACTGCGGCGCGTACGTCGCTTTGGACGATTACGGTACGGGCTATAACGGCGAAGCCATTCTGCTGGAATGTTTCCCCGATTTCGTCAAAATCGATATTTTGCTGGTGCGAAACGTCGATAAGGACGCGGAACGGCAAAAGATGATTTCCAACCTCGTCGAATTTGCCAAAGCGCGAAAAATGCGTTGTATTGCGGAGGGCGTGGAGACGAAAGAGGAGCTGGAAACGGTCATTCGTCTCGGCTGCGACTTCGTCCAGGGCTATTACGTGGCCCGTCCCGCCAAAGCGCCGCCCGCCATTCCGGAGAAGCAGCAGACGGAAATCAAAGCATTTTATCAAAAATATCATTCGAAAAAATAGAACGCCGCGACGGAATGCCCCGTCGCGGTTTCTTGTATATCGAAAACCCCGCCATAGTGGCGGGGTTCAAAAAAGGTTAACCGATGT
>UQHL01000030.1 GCA_900540805.1 uncultured Eubacteriales bacterium | reverse complement strand
ACGAAGCGTTTGACAAGCTTCAGGAGACGTTGAACCGCTACGGTATCCTTTACGATCTCGTTGACGAGAGATTACTGCGCGGGTACGGGTGCGTGCAGGAAAAATCGCTGAAGGTGGGAAAAAGGGCATATGATTTCGTCGTGGTGCCCGAGTGTGAAAATTTGTCCGCCTTCACGAAAGAAGTGCTGGGGGCGTTTGTCGAAAACGGGGGAAAGATTATGGCGGCAGGCGTTCCTCTCTATACGGACGGCAAGGCGGACGAATGGGAGTTTTTGCATTCGGATACGACGTTTGAAGAGATCGCGTCGAAGGGAAAAATAAGGCTCGAAACGGACGGCAGGGCGGAATACACCTATCGGAAAGGGGACGGGTTTGAGTTTCTTTATATCGTCAACGTGGAAAAAGAGTCCGCGCGGGTGGTCGTGCCCGCGGGATATTCGCGCGTCGATCTTTTGAGCTTGAAAGCCTACGAGCAGGAGCGGGAAATAGTTCTCGGCGGCGGAGAGAGCATATTGCTCATGCCCGTTTCGGGAGAGAAGAGTATCTCTTACGGCGCGGAAAAAGAACTAACGTCGAAATTTCGTTTTGCGGGCGCGACGGACAACAATCTAACTTTGGATATGGTACAAATCAGCTTCGACGGCGTAGCTTACGGAGAGGAAGAGCCGCTTGCGGAAGTATTTGACAGGCTTTTGCGCGCGCAATACGAAGGAAAACTGTACGTCAAATATTCTTTTACGGTTAAGGGCAGAGGCAAGAAGCTGGCGCTCCGCCGCGAAAAGGGAAAGTATCTCTCGTCTTCCCTCAACGGCCGGGCGTTGGATTTTACCGAGAGCGCCTACGACTTTATGTTTGAGGAGGCGGATATTTCCGCGACGGTAAGAGAGGGAACAAACGAATATATCAACGAGCTGAATTTTTACGAACGGCCCCATGTTTTCTGGGCTTTGTATGCGCCCGAGGCGACGGAGAGCGTGCGAAACTGCCTTTGGTATGATACCGAGCTTGAAAACATATATCTGCGCGGGGATTTCTCCGTAAACGGAGAACGTGCCCTGATGCCGCCCGCCGCGCCCGAGCGCATGGACAATCTGCAGAAAAACGGCTTTCCGAATTTCGCGGGCAAGGTGAAGTTTTCCGCGGCGGTGTTCGGTGAGAAAAAGCGTGCGAAATTGAAAGTGGAGGGAGATTATACCGCTGTCGAAGTATTTGTAAACGGCAGGGAAGCGGGCAGCTGTCTCTTCGGAAAGGAAATTGAAATAGAATTGAAAGAGGGCGGAGAAAACGCTCTGGAAATCGCAGCGGTTTCTTCTCTTCGCAATATGTTCGGGCCTCTGCACTTCAAAGGAGACGAGGACGAGGGCGTCGGCCCGTTCAGCTTTACGATGAGAGGGGCATGGAAAGAGGGAAAATGCGAATATTATGCTCCCGATTACCGCATCAGGCCGTTCGGCGTCAGCGCTGTCAAAATAGCTTTCGAAAAATAGAAGGCTGATTTTCGGGCAAAAGCAGGACAAAAACTGTCGGCTTATAAATGCAGAGCCGATGTGTGCCGGCGGCAGAAATCGGAAAGCGACGCTTTAAGCGCAATACTCAAACGGCTACAATACGATTTTTGAAGGCGAATGGGCGCCGAGGAGAAAAACGGAGCAATATTGTATTTTGATAAATAAAATTGTACCGATAAAAAAGGCAAATCATTGGAAATGGAGCGGAATCGGTTTTTTCAACCGACTCCGCTCCGTTGGATTTCAGAAGGCGTTTATTTGTATCGATAAGCGTCAGGCTGCCATTTTGTTGGCAACCTTGTACTTCCAGATCATCTCCGCATGATTTTGTTCGTCCGTCATGATCGCGTTGAGTACGTTTCTTACTTCGGTGGAGGCGAAATAGAAAAGGTCGTTGTTATAGTCTGTCGCAACATATTTTTCCGTGGCGATGATATCCGTACATAAAAATTTGTCAAATTCCTTTTCTTCCTTATTGCCGGAATGGGAAGCCTGAGGCTCGTATTTTTCGGCTTCGGGCGCGCGATTTTTGATCTGCGGGACGGTTCCGTTCATCAGGCTTTCCAGCATCTCGTAATGCCGTTGTTCGTGACCTGCAATTTTTTTGAACAGGCTTTTCAGTTCGGGGTCCTTTGCCTGCGCGGCATAAAAGCCGTATTTTTGTATGCAAAGTTGTTCCTGGTTTTTGAGCTCGGTGATCAGCTGCATTTCCTTTTGATTGAGTTTCATGATTGACGTTTGCGCGGCGAATTTCGGAGACGGCCGGCCGCGTAATCCTCCTCTTTGTTTTTTTGTCTCCGTCAAAGAGTATTGCCAAAATTTTGCGCCTTAATCCCGCGTTGTCCGTATTTATTTTTGCGGCTTTTTAATCAAACGATAAAAAATCCTGCCGCTTCCTATCGCGTTGCTTTTGAAACCGAGTTAATTGAAAATAGTAGTGCTTTGGTCCGATTGGGGCGTCCAGTGCGTATGACCTTTTTTTCGGACGGATTCCCTGTATTCCTTGGGCGTCATTCCCGCGTAGCGCATAAAATTTTTATTGAAATTCTGTTTTGTCCGGAATCCCACCTGCGAGCAGACGGTTTGAAAGGGCAGCGAGCCTTTTTCGATCAGAAGCTTGGCCTTCATCACGCGGTAATTATTGAGATATTCCAACATAGTGCAGTTAAATTCCTGTTTGAAAAGACGATTTAGATAATTCTGCGAGATATTTACGTGCGCGGCGATATCCAAACTGCTGATGTCGGCGTGATAATTGGCGTGAATATATTGAAGCGCGATACGGAGATATTTGATAAACGCTTTGTCGGAATGATTTTGGGTATCGTAATCGTTTGAAATCTGAATGAACAGGGCGGATAAACCGAGATTGATAAAAGTATCCTGTTGATGATCGGCGTTACGATCTGAAGTTTCCTGAAGCACGGTGAGCAGCTGCGCGACGTTTCCCGAATCGGAAAGCTTTATAATCGGCTCCTTTTGCCGAAAAAATTCCGCAAAAACGTTATCCATAGAGATCAGATTGCCGAGCGTGAGCCGCAGGGCGGCATTAGGGCCGGAAAATTCGGTTTCCAGGTTTATGATGCGCGTGGGCTCGGAAAAAACCTCTATGGTATGTTTTACATCCATGTCGATTACTACGTAGTCGTGGTTGAAAAGGGTAAGCGTTTTCTTTTCCTCTCCTTCGTAATAGGCCACCTCTACCGTGCCGTATTTCACGTACATGATCTCGACTCGGCGGTGCGAATGCCAGGACATCGTAAAATTGGCGTACTCCCTGTTATAATAACAGCTTACGTTAGGCGCTTCGTTTTTCGTCTCGTTTGCATACATGGAATAAGGTTTCATACCGCGTTTATGCCCCTTTTTTTCTTCCGTTTCAAGTATAACACGATTTTTTTTCTCTGTCAACGTTTTTGAAAAATAGTTTGAAATCGTTTCCGTTTTACCCCTAAAAACGGAAACGATTTTTTTATTTCTCTTGACAACGCTCGTTTCTTTGTTATAATTAAATCAAAATAAGCCCGAAAATCAGGCGCGATTACAGGAGGTAAAAGATGAAAAAACTCAAAAAGCTGTTTGTATTATTGCTTTCGGCGGTGTTCGCCGGCAGCTTCGGAGCCTGCGCGGCGGGCGGGAGCGAATCGTCGCAGAAAACCCCGCCCGCTTCACAGAGCGAAACGAACGGGGAATCCGACAGCGGCGGAACGGGAGACTCTTCCTCTTCAACGGAAGAAAAAACGATCCTCGAGTATCTCGAAGGGAAAGCGGAAAAGGCGGGCCGCGTCGCGTTGGATAAGCTTTCCGACTGCCCGGCAGATTTTGTGTTGAAGGTAGAAGGGAACGACGAGATCAAAATTTTGCAGCTTACCGACACGCAGATGATCGATCCCGAGCAGGTGCGCAGGGGAGGCGGCAAATTGCCCGATCGCTACGGCGACCGTGACGCCTGTATTTATGATATCGTACGCCAGACAGTGGAAGAGACGCAGCCCGATCTCATTCTCATAACAGGGGACTACGTTTACGGCGAATACGACGACAACGGCACGCTGTTCAGGGAACAAACGGACTTTTTCGATTCGTTGAAAATCTATTGGGCGCCCGTTTTTGGCAATCACGACAATGATTCCAACAGCGAATATTCTCAATGGGTCGATCCCGAATATCCCGAATGGTATGCGCGGAAACAATGCCAGTACCTTGAAGGTGCAGAATATTGTCTGTTCAGAACGCGGGCGAATATTTCGGGCTACAGTAATTATTCGATCGCGGTCGAGCAGAACGGGACGATTCTCCGTTCGATCTTCATGATGGACACGCACGGATCGGTAGGGACGGTTCAGGGGCTGACGTCCGCTCAAATGGATTGGTATAAGGAAAGCGTCGAGGCAATTGACGCCTATGCGGATAAAACCGTCCCCAATTTCGTCGGGATACACGTCCCCTTGAAAGCGTTTGCGGACGCGGCCAAACAGTATGGCTATACGGGGACGGGCGTGCCCGACATCACGATTCCCGAAAACGACAAGGGCGACTTCGGCACTATGAGGTCGGCGATCGGTACCTGGGACGGCGACGATACGGCGTTTCAAATCTTTAAGGCCAACGGCGCAGACGCAATATTGGCAGGACATCTGCACAGCAACAATACCTCTATTCTCTATCAGGGCGTACGGCTTGTGTTCGGCATGAAGAGCTCGACATACGACAAATACGACGAGACGATGCTGGGAGGGACGCTGTTTACGCTGACGGGAACGCAATTCAAAGTGGAGCTTTGCCATTACGAAGCAGAAAACAAAAATTAGGATAAGGAGAAAAAGTATGAAGAAAAAAACAAAATTCGGTCTGTTGGGGCTCGTCGCCTCGGCGGCTTTGGCCTGTGGTCTTGCGGGGTGCGCCGCGGAGGTCTCTTCGGAGTCGAGCTCCGTCGGCGGAACAAAGGATACCACGCCTCCGACGATCACGTTCGCCTGCAACAAAGCATATCTCGCCGCATTAAATTCGCGCTTTACCATTCCTGTAGAAGACATTCTCGTATTGGACGACGTGGACGAAGTGACGCCCGTCTTTTCCGTTACGTTTGGAAAGGAAGCCGTCGCCCTGTCGGATAACTCGTTTGCGGTGGAGCGGGAAGGCGTCTATACCGTTTTGGTTGAGGCGTCGGATAAATCGGGAAACCGTGCGGAAAAGACGATAGAGGTACATACTTCGAAGGAAAACGAGATCAATTCCTTCGACGACGCCGTGCGGGTGGGGCAGGCGGTCGCCAAGGGGTATGCCGAAGTGTCGCTCAATACCGATCCTCAATTTATCAAGGAGGGCACGGGCAGCCTGAAGCTGCAGGTCAATACTCATTCCGCGCTCGGCTGGCCGGGAGTGATCGTCAGAAATCTTCCCATAAACAATATTCTCGATTATTATTCTATTTCTTTCTGGGCGTATAACGACGGAAAAAAGGACGTCGATATTATCCTTAACCGCAACGACGCTTCGCTCAAAGCCAAATTCACTCTGCAGTCGCAGATATGGACGAAAGTGGAGGTCAGGGCGCGCGATTACGACGAGGTGTTTAAGGTGATGGAGGCCACCGCCTGGGGAGAGCCCGAATGCGGTATGTGCGAGGATCTCAAATGCGTGACGTTTCACCTGGTGAATCCCGCCAACTCCCCGCAGTTTGACATTTACGTGGACAGTCTCCGCGTCAACGAGGATGCCGCGTTCGATACGCTGGACATTCGGGCTGACGTGGAACACCCCGTCGTCGGCGTAAAATATCCCATGCCTGACGTGACGGTGACGCGGGGCGGCACGGCTGTGGAAGCACAGATCGCTTATAAGGTATTCGATGAAAATTATGACGAGGTGCCTTTTACGGGCAAAGAAATCACTTTTGCCAAGGAAGGCAGATATACGCTGCGCGTGGAGGCCTCTTACGAAGGACTGGTCGGCCGGAAAAACTATATGCTTATCGTCGCAAGGACCCGCGCGGACAATGAAATCGAATTTTTTGAATCGGATTCCGCGCTCTCTTTCTTCACTTCCGAAACGCTGACGCTGGGGATAGACAGGACGATATGCCACGACGCCAACGGCTCGACGGGATCTTTGAAAATCGGCGCCAGCCCGTCCATATGGCCCTATCTGACCATCGGGAACGTCCCTCACGCCGACCTGAACGGCATCGCATACATCTATTTCTATGCTAAAATAGATTACGATCTCACCGCGACGCAGACGGCCTATCTCGGTCTGCGAAACGGAAAACAGAACCGGGTGCTGAAACGTATGAAGCTCTCTAAGCAATGGCAGGGATATTCGTTTACGAAACAGCAGCTTTCCGATCTCGGGATAGATACGCTTGACGGCTTGCAGATTTCCGTGGAACTGTACGACACGACGGATACCGCAAACGACGGCTGGGTACCCGTGGCGTTTGATACGTATATCGATAATTTTACAGCCTGCAAGGAAGCGGCCCCCACCGAAAAGGAAAATGGCGTCGTCCTCGATTTCGCCAACTACCGCGATCTGGACGATATAGATTCCTCATATGCGTCCTATTGGTTCTTCGATCCCGCTTATACCCTGAACGGCGTCGGCTCCATGCAGTTCTCCTGTACGGACGGCAGATGGCCCTCGATGACTTTTGGCTCGAGATTCTCGGCTTATGAGCTTGAATATGTGAAAAACCTGCTTTTAGACGTTTACATTCCCGAAATAGCCGCGGGGCATACCGTGCGTATCGGCGCCAACAACAAGGGCTATACGAATCTTTCCTCAACGGCCGCGGGCAAGTGGATAACGGTGGCGATCCCCGTCAGCGCTCTGCGCAATAAAACGGTAGAGGGCGAGGCTGTCGTCCTTTCCACACTCGAAAACGTGTCCCTGACTTTCGGGAAGAGCGACGGAAGTGCGGATATCAATTTCGGAACGCTCTATATCGGCAAGGTCTCCTTAGAATATTACGACGTGGATCCTTCGGACAAAGATCACGTCAAGCCCGCGGGCGTCCTGTATGATTTTTACAATTTCAGGGAAGCGGAGGAGATCAAGCATCCTGCGGCCAGCGGAGAATATACGCGGCTCGACGGGGACAGGACGGCGAAGCTCGTCATGTCAAACAGCGCCTGGGGCAAGATTTATCTTCCCGCATCGGCAGACGAAATGGTGGCCGATTTGACGGGCGTATCCTATATTTATCTGGATATCTTCGTCGATGCGACCTATGTGGAAAACGAATACGTGAGGTTTGTCTATCTCTATTGGAACGGCACAAAGTATGTGGAAAAGTTTTTCGAGTACATGATCCCCGCCGACGAATGGATCACGGTGAGATTCCCCGTGAAAGAGGGCACGGCGAAGCTTTCCGACCTGTATTTCTATTTCGTGAAATACAGTAAGACGGCCGAGGGAAAATACGACTGGCAGGCGATCGGCACGCAGGAGGGCGAGGCGCTGTATATCCGCGAAATCGGCTACACGTCCAACGAAACGGTGCTGCGCGACTTTGACAGTGAAGGCGCGTGGAGTACGGGTATCTTCTATGTGAAAAACGACGATTACGTCGTATTCCGCAACGGAAATACCGCTTTTGTGAAAGAAGGCGAGTATTCTATCGGATTGATGGCCGCGCCCAGATGGCCCGCTTTCTACTTCACCGACGCCTTTGTCGATTGGCTGGAGGAGAAGGGCTATACAAGCATCTCCTTCGACGTGTATATCGACAGCGTGGAGGGAAACCGCGTAACGAAGATCGAAGGGATAGGCGCAACCTCGGCGCCCGTCAATAACGAATGGTTTACCGTTACGGCCCAAGTGAGCGCGTTGAGAGGAAAATGTATTCAATTTAATCACGAGGCGGCAAACAGAATGTTTTTCTATATCGATAATATGGCGTTTAACAAGTCATGACAAGAGGAAAAGATGAAAAAAAGAATTAAAATATTGAGCAGTATAATGGCCGCGGCTTTGTTCTCCGTTCCCCTTTTCGGGGGAACGGGCTGCGGGCCGGCGGCGGGAAAAGAGGGCGTACTGAGCATCGCGGCCTTCGAGGGCGGCAACGGCAGGGAATACGCAGAGGCATTGGCGCAGGCCTTCGGGAAATATCACCCCGAAATCGAATTTGATGTCTCTTGCGATCCGACGGTTCCCGAAAGCGCGCAGACGGCGTTGGAGGCGAACTCCAGCTCTGTAGATGTCTATATGGTCAACGGACTGAACATCGGCTTGCTGTGCGAAAATTCGGACGGGGCGCTAGCTCCGCTCAACGACGTTTACGGCTCTCTTCCTAAGACGGACCGGGAGGAGGGAAGCAAGACGATCGAGCAATTGATACGTCCCGATATCCTTTCTTCGATGAAATACGGAGGAGACCGCGAACCCTACGCGGGCAACTATTATGCGCTGCCCACGGGCAGCAACCCGTTGGGGCTGGTGCTGAATACCACCTGTCTCGATTCGGTTCTCGGCGTCGGAAATTGGGAGGAACCCCGCACAAGCAACGAGCTTCTGGAGCTTTGTTATAAAATTCAGCTCGCGGATAAAACGGTGAAGATCGACACCGAGGAAGATACCGTATATCCGTTTATTTATGCGGGAAACGCCGTGGAATACTGGCGTTATATGTGGTATGTATGGACGGCGCAGTATGACGGCGCGGAAGCTTTTCAGGAGGCGCAGTCGTGCAGGATAGACGGGAAATACGCGCAGGAAGCCTATTTTTCTGCGGGGAAGGAAAAGGCTTTGGAGGTACTCGAAGCGTTGCTTACCCGTGCCAACGACTATTGCCATCCTGATAGCATGACCAATAAACATACCGCTTCGCAGAAATATTTCATGCAGGGCAGGGCTGCGATGATGTGCGTCGGGGACTGGATCGAAAACGAAACGGGTACCGCTTATAAGCCCGATCTGCGTTTGATCAAAACGCCCGTGCTCAGCGACGTGGCGGATCTGATCGGCCTTACGGGTACGGCTGCCGAAAAGGACGCGGCGTTGTCCGATATTGTGAAAAAGCTCGACGAGGGTGCGACTTCGGACGCGCGGCTCACACAGGAGAATTTCAAAAAGCTGAAGGAGGCGAGGAGCATGGCGTTTACGCTTGCAAATTCGCAAATCGCGGTGATTCCCGCAAATTCCGTCAATATGGATATGGCGAAAGAATTTTTGCGGTTTATGTATTCGAGGGAGGGCTTCGAAGTATTTCTCCGCTCGACGAAGGGCTCGCGCCTGCCCGTGGAGGATTATGCGATTCCCGCGGATTTCGAAAGCTCGATGACGGTATTCGGAAAGTCGATAAAGGCGATCGCGGAAAGCAATCCCACTTATATTTTCACTTCGACGAGCGATCCGATCCGTTTTCGCGCGGGGCTGGGGGAATTTCTTTCCAACGAAAAGCCGGAGATTGCTTTAGGCAAAAAGACAAACGCCCGCACCGCAGCGCAATATCTCGAGACGGAAAAAACCTTGATGGCGAGCCAATGGGCCGCCTTTATGAGCCAGGTTTCGTAAAGAAATAAGGAAATGCTTTTCGGACGTTTTTTTCAAAAAGGCCGCCGGACGGATAACTCCGCGGCTGGCAGCCCGGACATATTTTCCTTTCGTAACTTGAATCGGCGATAGGTAAAAGAATGCAAACAGTAAATTATAAAAAACAAAAACGAACGATCAGAATCAGGCGTAACCTGTTCATTTTGGGAATGCTTTCAATCGCCTTGATCAACTTTCTCGTGTTTTGGCTGTACGTGAACGTCGATTCCATTCTCATGGCGTTTCAGCTTCCCGCGAAGCAGGGCACAGAGTGGTCCTTTGACAATTTCACGAGGTTTTTCAAAGAGTTGAGGATTCCCGCATTCGAGCTCGGCCTCGCGATAAAAAATACGATGCTTTTGTACCTGGTGGGCACGTTGATCGCTCTGCCGCTCAGCGTACTGCTCGCGTATTACCTGTTTAAGCGGGTGCCCATGTCCAATACCTTCCGCGTGATCTTTTTTCTTCCCTCGATTATTTCCGCGGCGGTGCTGGTTACGCTATTCAAATACATCGTCGCGCCCAGCGGCCCGTTCAACGAGATTCTTTCTTTTCTTACGGGCAGGGAAGTACATATCGAATGGGTGACGGACGAATTATACTCGATGCCGACCATTCTTTTCTATACCCTGTGGACGTGTTTCGGCGGAAACATCGTCCTGATCAGCGGCGCGATCTACCGTATCCCCGAGGATATCCTCGAGTATGCCAAAATCGACGGCGTGGGAATGGCGCGAGAGCTTTTCAACGTGGTCGTCCCCTTGATCTGGCCGACCTTTTCCACACTGTTCATCTGCGGCACCGCGGGACTTTTCACAAACATGGGTCCCGTGCTCCTGTTTACGGAAGGCCAGTTCAAGACCATGACGCTCGGCTATTTTATCTTCGATAAAGTGACGCTGGGGCAGTACAACTATCCCGCGGCGATCGGTCTGATCTTTACGTGTATCGGCGTGCCGCTCGTTCTGGTGGTAAAACGCGCCGTGGAAAAGTGCTTCGAGACTGTGGAATTTTAAGGAGGGAAAAGCGGTGGAAGAAAGCTTCAAGAGAAAAAACCGTGCGGAAAAGATTATCTTATGGCTGGTCTTCGCATTGTTCGCGCTGTATGCGGTCAGCCTGCTCGTCCCTTTCGTCTGGGCGTTTTTCAGTTCGCTGAAAACGGACGACGAATACTACAATAAGGTGTTTGCCCTGCCGAAACAATGGCTCTTTTCCAATTACCTCAACGCTTTTAAGGAGTTTAAGGTGGGAAAGACGACGTTTGTCGAAATGTTTGCCAACAGCTTGTGGCTGGCGCTGATGGGATCGTTTATTTCCGTCATGGTGACGAGCATGACCGCTTATACGGTAGCCAAATATAAATTTCACGGAAGAGATTTTCTCTACAAGCTGGCAATTTTTCTCATGGTTATCCCCGTCGTGGGAAACCTGCCCGCCATGTACCGTCTCATCGTCAGTCTGGGGCTGAATAATCCCATCGGGATACTCGTGCTGTGGACGGGCGGGTTCGGAATGAATTTTATTATTCTGCACGGCGTCTATAAATCCATTTCCTGGACGTATGCGGAGGCGGCCTTTATGGACGGCGCGTCCGACACGCGGGTATATTGGCAGATCATGCTTCCTCAGGCCTTGCCCGTGCTCGTGTCCGTGGGAGTGTTGTCCTGTATAGGAATCTGGAACGATTATACCACGCCTTTTCTGTACTTAAAAAATTCGCCGACGCTCGCGCTGGGCATCTATCAGTTCGATATCGCGCAGCAGTATCGGTCGAACATTCCCGTATATTACTGCGGGGTGCTGATGTCGGTAATTCCCATTCTTATTCTATACTGCTGTATGCAGAAAACGATCCTGACGAACACCGTGGCGGGTGGCCTGAAGGGATAAAAATTATCTGAAGGAGCTGATTATGAAAAATAACCTGAACAAAATAATGTCGGCCGTACTTGCGTCTGCAGTGACGGTAGCCTGTCTTGCCGCCTGTTCGCCGGACGGAGAGACGAGCTCTTCCACGACGGACGGAGGAAAAAACTATATTTCCTCAAGCTGGACGAAAATGCCCGAAAACACAAACGAAAATCTCAAATATTTCGCCTATTTCCACAGCGACGGCTTCAACGGCGGCGAGGAATATTTCAGCGATATCGCCGCGCTCAACAACGCCAACGTCATGATGATCAATTCCGCCGCAGAGGTAGCCGTAGGGGTGGAGCGGCTCAGGCAGACCCGCGAATTCGGGATGCAGGCGTTTGTCACGCTGCACGGCTTGTTTCAGAACCAACAGGTGGGAAAGCTCGGCAGCGCCCTGCTTTCGCCGAGCTGGCTGACGAACTGGCGTATCATTAAAAAAAATTATCAGGAATTTATCGACGACGGAACGATTCTCGGTTTCTATTTTGACGAGCCGTATTGGAACGGGATAAAGGAAGAGGATTTCCTGCTCGTTTCCCACACCGTGCGCAGGGACTGTCCCACGCTTAAGCTGATGGCCTGTCTTACGTCCATGGAGATCGGCGCAACCGCGGGCAGTATCCCCGAGGTTTCAGGGCAATACTATCGTTACTGCACCGATGTGATGTACGATTCGTACATGGATTGGGACGACGCGCAACGGCGGGATTTTGCCGAAAAGCTTAAGGCGAAGGCGACGGAGGGACAGTATCTGTGGGCTTGCCCGAAAGGCTTTGTGGATAGCTATGAGGAAGAGGGCAATGCGCAGATGATCGAGCACCTCAAGGGCTTTTATACGCAGGCCATTCAGGACGAACGCTTTGCGGGGATCGTCAGCTTTTCCTATGCGGGCGGCCTCGACGGCGGCGATTGGGGCTACGGTCTCAATACATTTTTCGACGTCGATCCCGAAAACAAATATTACGATAGTGCCTTAAAGGAATTATATTTACAGATCGGGCGGGAGATTACGGGCAAGACGGAAAGCGCGGCCGATGCCCCGACGATCGCCGTGGAGAAACAGGCGGCGGTGCTGCCGCTCGGAGAGGTGACCATCCCCGAAGCTGCGGTTACGGATAAAAACGGCGGAGGATTGAATGCCAAAACTACGGTGTATGCGCCCGACGGCACAATCGTGGAAAACCAAAACGGAAAATTTTCGGCAAAGTACGGCGGCAGATATTGTATTGCTTATACGGCCACCGACGCCTCGTATAATACGACGAAGATAAAACAAGGGCTTTGGGTGCGCGATAGGGGCGAGATAAGTACCTTTGAGGACGAGCTGTATTTTTCCGACGTACTCCTCGGCGCCGACTGCGGCTGGAAGGCCGCGATTGATTACGATCGCACATATGCCGGCAGCAGGGGTGCGTTGAAAGTGACAAAAACGAAAGAAGATCACTTGAAGTTATATTTTAACTCGCGCGGAATGCTTGCAGAATCCTTCGGCGCGATCAGCGCGGCCGTGTATAATCCTGCCGTGACCGATGCGGAAAACATCGCTTTGTTCATCGAGGACGGCGAAGGCCGCACAGTTTATGCGACGGCCCGGCTGCTCGCAAAAAAATGGTCGGAGATCCAACTTTCAAGGGAATATATTTTATCCCGACAGCCCGGATTCGATTTTTCCTCGGCGAAGATCGGCGTCATGCAGACGGACGGAGAAGCCGTTCCCACGTTCTATTTAGACAACGTATATGTGAAATGAAAAAAATAATAATTAAAGAAAAAGAAATCGAACTTGTCTTTTTCGTCTCTTCGGAGGGGAAAACGGCTTTGGTCCACTGCGGCAGCGGCGGCTTTACAGGCGATGAACCGGGCGAAAGCGAGATGGCTTTGCTCTCACCCGTCGAAATCGCTTCGGCGGACAGCGGATTCGGCTCTCACCACGGCGCGAAAAAACTTTGCGGCGCTTTCAGCCGAGCGCTGGTCTATAAAGGCCTCGAGGACGGGCAGACGGACGAGGGCAGGCTGGTGCGGCTGCTGCTCGAAAGCGAAAGGGCGAAGGTCGCCTGCTGTTATCTTTTTGTCGGCGGGCGGCACGGCGTCGTACTGCGTACCTGGTCGGAGGTGACCGCAAAGCAGCCCTTCGCGCTGGAGTATGTGTCGGCGTTTCGGTTTGCGGGATTGTTTCCGCCTTTCAAAGAAGAAGCTTACGATCGTATTAAGGCGTATATTCCTCACAACACCTGGCACGGCGAGGGACAATGGCGTTGCAGCAGTCTGTCGGAGCTGGGGCTCAACGGCTGTCACAGCGGCGGCGTCAATTTGAAAAGAATTGTTTATTCAAATACGGGAAGCTGGTCGAGCAAGGAATATCTGCCCGCGGG
Organism: uncultured Eubacteriales bacterium; assembly: GCA_900540805.1. Lineage (GTDB taxonomy): Bacteria > Bacillota > Clostridia > Christensenellales > Borkfalkiaceae > Scatosoma. Next base: position 12,670 of record UQHL01000030.1, on the reverse strand, counting down.
CATACTCTCTTCCGGGGAAAAATATATCCTGTGGCAGATAGAGTCCAACGCCAGCTGGACGACGGAGATCGGACAGACGAATATGCGGCCGTATCTCGCACTTTCGGGCCCTTCCTTTTTAGAAAACATGTGGCAAAAGAAGCTGGCGGCAGGCGAAACTTTCACGACGCCGTACGCCGCGCTGACGTTTGGGGGCGAGCTCAATTCGTGTATCGCCGCGCTCACCGACTACCGCCGCCGTTTCGCGGCCGCATATATCGGGGACAGGGATTTGCCTTCGCAGTATAACGGGTATATGCACGCAAATTGGGACTTCCCCACGACGAAAAGTCTTCTCGCTCAGCTGGAGGCCTGTAAAAAAATCGGGATAGAGACGTTTGTCGTGGACGCGGGCTGGTTTTCCCGCGGGTGTTTCTGGTCGAAGCTCGGCGATTGGCTGCATCCCGAGGAGCCTTTCGAGGGAAAGAGCTTCAAGGAGCTGATCGACGTATGCCACGAAAAGGGCATGAAGGCGGGGCTTTGGATGGAATTGGAAGATATCGGCGTCGAGTGTCCGATTGCCGCCGAGGCGGAAGCTTTACTGATGCGGAGAGACGGTATAAAAGTCTGCGACAACGATCGCTATTTTTTCGATTTTTCCTTGAAAGAAACGCAGGAATATATGGACAACATCGTGGATTCGGTGGTGTCAAAATACGGTGTGGAGTATATCAAGCTGGATTACAACTGCGACTGCGGCATTGGCTGCGACTCGCCGAACGGAACGTTTGGAGAAGGCCTGGCGGCGCATGCGCGGGGATTTTCGGGGTGGCTCGCGCGTTGGCATGCCCGCCGTCCCGAATTGGTGATCGAAGGCTGTGCAAGCGGCGGTATGCGGCTGGATCATTGTTCGCTCTCCGCTTTTGCTCTGGGGAATACCTCCGATCAGATCTGTTACGACCGCACGCCGTATATCGCGTGCAACCTCGCGGCCTATCTCGTGCCCGAACGCATGGGCGTATGGGCATATCCTCTGGCGTCTCAATCGGAAAATGAGATCAATATGAATCTGGTGAATGCGATGCTTTTCAGGCTCCAGCTTTCGGGGGAAATTCATAAGCTGGACGAAAGGCGGCTTGCGCTTGTGAAAGCGGGCGTAGAATATTATAATTCTTTGAAAGAATTCAAGCGGACGGCCGTTCCGTACCTGCCCATGGGCTTCAGCACCTTTTTCGATACGACGGTCGCCTTCGGTCTGCGCGGCGAAGACCGAGTGCTGCTCGCCGTCTATAATCTCGGAGGCGATATGCGGAAACGTATCCCGCTGACGGGCCTGCGCCCCCTGTGCGTCAAAACGGCTTTTCCCCTCGGCTCGGACTGTCGCGGGCTGCTGGAAGGAGAGCTGTTGACCGTGGAATTTCGGGCACGAAAAGAAGCGGCAATCTTCGAGATAGAAATGAAAAACTGAAAAAGGGAGAAAAGTATGGCGAAAAGATTCGGCGCGATGCTGGATATGTCCCGCAACGGCGTCATGAAACCGGAGCAGGTAAAGACATTTGCCCACACGCTTAAAACGTTTGGATACAATATGCTGCAGCTCTATATGGAGGATACCTATGAAATCCCCGGGGAGCCCTATTTCGGATATATGCGCGGCAGATATACGCAGGAGGAACTGAAGGATATCGTTTCCCATTGCGAAAGCATGGGCGTAGAGGTCATTCCGTGTATTCAGACGCTTGCGCATCTGAAAACTATCTTTCATTGGAACGTATATGCAGAAATCAGGGATATCGACGATATTCTTCTGGCTGAGGAGGAACGCACTTATATATTGATCGAAAATATGTTTAAGGCGTTGCGGCCCTGTTTTACGTCGGAATACATCCATATCGGTATGGACGAGGCGCATATGCTCGGGCTGGGAAAATACCTCGATAAACACGGGGTGAAAAATCGTTTTGGGATTCTTCGCGCTCATCTGCAAAAAGTGCTTGCGCTGGCGAAAAAATATGGTTTTAAGCCGATTATGTGGTCGGATATGTTCTTCCGATTGGGAAACAAAGGAGAATATTCGTCCTTGGCGCCCGTCGTCACCGAGGAAATGAAACAAGCCGTTCCCGAAGGCGTCGGGTTGGTGTATTGGAATTATTATTACCATGAAAAAAAGATTTACGACGAGATGCTTTCGGCTCATAAAAAATTGGAAAGAGAGATTTGGTATGCGGGCGGAGCCTGGACGTGGATGGGGTTTGCCCCGGGCAACAAAAAGACGCTGGAAACCGCCGTTCACGGAATGAGAGCGGCGGCAGAGCACGGCATAGAAAACGTATTTATCACCCTGTGGGGAGATAACGGAAAGGAATGTTCGTACTACGCCGTTTTGCCCGCGCTGTTTGCCGCAAAGAGATTTTACGACGGATGTACGGATATGGAGGCGATTAAAACGGAATTCGAAGCGGTTACGGGAGAAAGCTTCGACGGACTTTGTGCGTTGGATCTGCCCAATTATATAGGAGGAAACGATCAGTGCACGCAAAACGCCTGCAAGGTCATGTTTTACAGCGATCCGTTCAATGGTTTTTTGGACAGTACCATTCCTGCGGATGTGAGCGGAGCCTACAAGGAGATTGCGAAAAAGCTTTGCCTATATGGTCAACGCAGCAGATATAGTTATATTTTCGAATGTGAAGCGTCGCTGTGTGATTTCCTTTCGATAAAATATCAGCTGGGCGAGCACACCCGAAAAGCGTATCAGGCGGCGGACAGGGAAGAATTGCGGCGCTTGACGAAAGAATATGCGTGCGCGTCGGAACGGTTGGATATTTTTTATAAGTCTTTATATAACCTTTGGAAGCTGGAAAATAAGCCGCAGGGCTTTGACGTCCTCGAACTGCGTATCGGCGGGCTGATGCTGCGCCTTCGTTCCTGCGGCCGTCAGCTTATCGGCTATTTGAACGGGGAGGAAAAGAGCTTGCCTGAATTGGAGGAAAAATTGCTGGATTTTTATGGAAACGGAGAGGATTTCCGCAGGGAAATTCCTTGTCTGATCGATTGGATTTTCAACGCGAGCGTAAACACCATCTGAAAAATATAAAACGAAAAGCAGGCCGCTTCCTATTCCTATTTGGACGGCCTGCTTTAACCTATCAAATTATAAAGGAAAAGAGAAAAAATAGGAGGGAATCGCTATAACTGCTTTAGTATGATAGGTATAAACCTCTTTGGCATTGCTTCGAAGCATGACGTTCCAGGCAAAATATTACGAAAAAGTAAAGCTTAAAATTGTTTTGTTTTTATATTCGAAAGCAGGAAAGGAATATTCTATATAATTTTTGTAAAAGGACGGGATGGCGTTCAACCGTTCAGGCGCGCAAAATATATCGGGATTATCTTGGACTCCGAATGCTTTATCCCTGCGGGGCAGGAGGTATTGCCAAGGATATTCAAGTGATAGGGGTATTTATGATAACCTTAAACCTTGGAAAAAAATTTATGAAAAAGAAATTTGCAAAAAATATTGAGTTAAACAGATTTATCGGGATATACGCTTTTATGCACACTTGAAAGGAAGTTTATAAAGAGCGCTTAGATGTAAATTGAACCAATCTAAATAATTGGCAAATGCTTATTTATCACTGAAATCTTTTTATCGTTTCACTTTTTTTGTGTCATTTTCTGGTGTAGGAAGATTAAAATTTGTTGGATTGACTTATAAAATATACCAAAGTCCTCTTAACGTATTGAAAAAAGTTATAATACAGAATATATATTCGTTATTTTTTTCAACAGAAGCTGGTTTCCGGCTTGTGTTTTACTAAAAATACAGCAAGTTGCATTTTTTAACCTATTTTGCCCGGGCGATCTTTGTTCGGGCAAAATAGGTTTTTTGGAGCAGAAAAAATATCTCCGTCTGTTTCAAGCGATTTTTTCTGAGGAGAGACGATAGTTTTCTTTGTGGCGTAAAAGAAAGACTTTAACGATATTTCAGTAAGCAAACGTTCTGATAATTTTTTAATTCGGAAAGCTTTTTCGGACATGCTCAAGCTTATTGATAATAAGCGAAATAATTCGCCTTGTTTTTACATTCGGTCCCTGAATTTTAAGGGAAATTTACTTTATGCGATTCTTCATTAAGAGGAGCCGCATAAATTTTGTTATTAATTTTGCGCTCTGTTTCCGAAAACGTTTTTCACTGCAGTAATGCAAATAAATCACCCGTATCAGGCACGATGTTACATTAAACTTAATGATTGACAGAATAAGAATGAGTGTTGTATAATGTTTTCGCAAATGCAAAGTCCGAAATTATTGTCGGGCGGAAGCAGAAAAAATGATTCTCGTTTATTTCAGGGAGGAGAAAAATGAAGAAAAAACAAGTGTTGTGGCTGGTTGCTTTAATCGCGGTGGTCTGTATGTTTTTGATAGCCGCGTGCGGGAAGGCGGAGAGCTTGACGATTTCCATTACCAATAAAGCCGCGCTTACTGCAGCTTGGACGGAAGACGACGCCGATCGGACGATAGAGGTAGAGCTGTCGCCTGCCGGATACACGGAGGCCAATACGGAGATCTCCGTAATCTCGGACAATGCCGATGCGGTTCAAGCCGACGGCCTTCGTTTGGTTGCCGCCGGAGAAGGGACGGCGACGATAACGGTTAAGGCAGGTGAAGCGGAGGACAGCGTAACCATCACTGTGGAACCTAAAAAGACCGGGATTACAATTGCAAACAAGCAGGCTTTAAGCGCCTCATGGCGAGTGGGCGACCCCGAACGTACGCTGGTTCTCTCTTTTTCGGGCGATGCGTTTACGGATGAAAATACTAAATATAAAATCGAGTCGGACGCGCCCCAAATCGTTTCCGTATCGGGTAAGACGTTGCGTGCGACGGACGTCGGTACGGCAAAGATTACCGCGACGGCGTACGGTGAGTCGGACAGCGTGACGATAACGGTGGAAAAACCCGAGCTGACGGGGATAACCATCGCGAACAAGGATAAATTTGACGGCTGGCTTTGCGGCAGCGAAAAGACGTTGGAAGTGACGTTTTCCCCCGAGTATTACAACGAGCCGGCCAATCGTCCGGCGGTGGAGATAGAGCTGGATACGGAGTCTGTTGTCAGCAGCGACGACGCCCCGCTTACGCTTAGCGCAATACATAGCGGACAGACGACGATCACCGTTCGTGCGGACGGCGACGACATAACGGATACTATGACCGTGACGACGTACAGAAAAGTATTTGCCGGCAGCGACGGCTACTGGAAGAGCGAACAATTAAAAGACGATCAGCTGCAGACGGCAACGACGACCAATACGGATTTTACCTTTGCGCAGTTTAATCTTGCGCCGGGCAGGCGTTATTATGCCGAGGCTACCTATACGCTGACGGGGCCTACGGTGGAAAATATAGTGGGTATGGGACATTTTCCCGGTTTGGATTGGGGAGAAGACAGATTTTTGATGGGATGTATCGATCGGGGCAGCAGTGAAACCGATCGTAACCATAAGACGGGGGATTTCAAGACGGGCGTAGGTATGCCGGGAGCATGGACTTTTGAAAATATGTTGTTTTCAAACCGTCTGGTTGCCGACCGCGGCTTCAAAGATGAACAGCCCGGCTGCGTTACATATGCCGTCGCGCGGATGGACGACTTCTTTTATCAGTTTGTAAACGGACAGCTGGTGAATATCGTTACGTACGATTACTATAAAAATATCGACACCATCCCCGGCTTGTTCGGCCGGAAGTTACAGAACAGTATAATTTCGAATATCGTATTTGTGGACGGCCTTGCCGCGGAAACTAAGCTGAATGCCGTGCTTGACGGCGGAAAAGGGCTGATACGTCCCTACGTCCCCGACGCTTCCTGGGCGGGCGGCTCGCTTGCGGAAGGGCTGTTCACCGCAGGCGCGACGACGCCGGAAAAAGGTGTCAATTTCGTCTATAACGACGATAGCCGACCCCTTAACAGCGGGATGGTCAGTCCGTATCTCTATTTTGAGAGAGACTTTACGTTAAGCTGGGAATATAAGTCCGCGTCTGCAATAGACGACGTATGGCGCTGGATGAAGATGGAAATCAGGCCGTGGGATTACGGCGAACCGATTGTAACGCTCGGTACGGGAAGCAGCGGCAGTACGCAGTGGTTGTCTTTGAACGTTTCTAATTTTGTGCAGGACAACGAATGGATGCTGGGGGCGCCGTGGAGCGACAAATCGTATCAGAATTCGACGGGGACTTTCGATTACAGCGAAGGCGTTCGGTTTACGGTGAGCCGCAGGATGTGCGAAACTTACGCCGAATATACGATGACGGCGCAGTCGTTGAAGAATCCTGCGCAGCGGGAGACGCGTATCGTTCAATGGAACGACGGCGAAAGCGTAAAAAAGGACGAACATGGTGTGAGCTACGGCGCCCGTTGGAACGAGCCGGTGTTATTTGTGTGGCATAACGAGAACATTGCGGGCGAATACGCCAACATCACTTGGTCGGCGACGGCTGTTTGAGAGAAAACTACGATTCATTAAGGAGAGGCTTCATGCGAAAATGGAAAAAATACATCACGGCGTTTGCGCTGTGTCTTGTAATGCTTTTTGGTTCGGTTGCCTTCGTCGGATGCGGCAAGGCGGCTGACGGAACGTATTACGTTGTTTCCTACGACCTTAATTATGACGGGGGAGGGGCGCGCAGTATGCATATGCCGGCCGGAACTGAAGTTGCGGACTGGAAGGCGACGCGCGAGGGATACAACCTGACGGGCTGGTATAGCGACGCGGGAGCGACGAAAGCATACGATTTTGGTAAAAAGCTGGATAAAGACCTGACGTTGTATGCCGGCTGGCGGGAAAAACCGGGCGTTGCGGCGGTCACTTTCGATTTTGGTTGCCGCGGCGCCGTAAACAGAACGATAGAAACGGAAAAAGAGAAGACGATCGATACCCGTTACATACCCGAGCACGAACGGTTGGGAATGAATTTTACCGGCTGGTACACCGATGACGCGCGTACGGCTCGATGGGACTTTACTGCGGATAAAGTGGCCGAAAGCATGACCTTGTATGCCGGATATGAATTCGATCCGCGGTTTGTGGCGCGAGACGGGCAGGGAAATATTGTTTACGAAAACGTCAATGTTCAGGTCTGGAATGCGTTGGCTTGGTTTTTGCCTCATGCCAAATTAGAGAAATTGGCTGAAGATTTCAACGCGCAATACGAGGGGAAAATTAACGTCAACGTAGTAAGCGAATTTACTACACAGGAAGCGGTGATGCTTCGTTTGCAGCAAACCCCCGAACTCATGACGAGCATCGACAACTACTATTCGATTGCCGATGTGTTCGATGCGGCCGGCATCGAATTTGAATACGACGATTGGTATGCGGGCGCCTCAAAAGAGAGCGTGAAGGGCGGCGTTATGATGCAATTGCCGATGGCGGGGATTGCGCCGTACATCGTGTATAACAAAACGCTGATGAAGAAATATAACGGAGATCGGCCGTTGCCGCAAAACTATGCCCAGCTGAGCAGGCTGCTGCGCGAAGCCTACGCAGGGGAATCGGGTGGAAACGAAAATTTTTCCACCCTGGTATCCACCAGCGACTGGACGTTCAAAGAAGCTCCCAGCTTTGTCGCATTTATGCAGAACGACGCTCCATATTATCGTTGTGACGAGAAAAACGGATTTTATAACGATTGGACGGACCCGGCAGTAAAAGCGCGGGCAGAAACCGCTGTAACCAACACTTACAATCTGTTCGGGGTGGACGGAGCCGACCACGGCAACGCGACGTATTCGTGGGACGGAGCGGCGATTGACGCGGTCAAAAAAGGCAGCGCTTTGATGGCTATGACGTCATGGCGCGACGCGGCAAGCATTGTGGCGGGAGACTCCGAGCTGGACGTTATGCCCGTCAGCGGGTTATTTACCGACGAAACGGGTGCGGCGGCCATGTCTGTTCCCGTACATACTATGGGGTTTGCTTTCTACAAACACGCGTCCAGCGTCAATTCCGCGCAGATGTGCGCGGCGGCGCTCTTTGCCGATTACGTAGTCAAAAATGCGTACGTGTTTGCCGAAGACGCGTTTGTTCCGCTCCATAGAAGCGCGGCGGAAAACGCGGCGTATGTTGATTCGGAAAACGCTGTCGTAAAGCTTTTGCGTACGGTTTGCAATCCCGAGTGTTTTGTTACGCTGGACGGCAATAAAAACCTGAAACCGATCGTAAACACCACGGTTGCGGAGGGATTTCTACTGCCAATGCTTTCGGACGAGGCTCCGAATGTGGCGGCGCTTACGGAAAACCTGCGCGTACAGGTTACCGGACAGGTGTATTGAGGAGGCTCATGTGAAAAGAACAGTGATAAAGATGATAGGCGCGGCGCTGATATTGAGTTTCGCACTCTCTGCCGCAGGCTGTAACAAACCGGTCGGACACGCGTTTGCGGACAGAGGAAGCTGGACGGTATCTTCCCCGGACGGCGCGATAGCTGCGGAGATGACCCTGGACGCGGACGGACGGCTGAGTTATAGCGTAAAGCATGGAGATATCTGCGCTGTCGAGCCGTCGGAGCTGGGGATGGACATCGCGGAGGACGATTTTGCCGTTACCACCGTGCACGCGGTGAATAATCGTCGGGTAAGCGGTTCGTATGAGAATAAGTCGGGCAAGGCTTCTTCCGTGACTTACGATTGCAACGAAACGACCGTCACATTAAAGGGCTGGGATTTCTATCTCGACATCGTCATGCGCTGCTATGACGACGGATACGCGTTCCGATACGGAATCCGCGCCGTGGACGGCGGCAGCGGCGTTATGACCGTGAACGACGAAAAAACCCAATTTGCCTTGCCCGACAAGACAAATATGTGGGCCGAGGAATATGTGTCCACGATTCCCTCCAAGGGCGAATTTTTTTCGTATGAAACGCCGTATAACAAGCGTTCGGCCGCGGGGCTCACGGACGAGTTTCTGGCCATGCCTCTTTTATACAGGGTAGGAACGACCAAGCTCTATTCGCTGATTACCGAATCGGCGCTGATCGGCAGCGGCTTCTACGGCTCGTATCTTAAAGCGCCCAGGGATAAAGCGGGCGCCGGCGTGTTGAAAACCGAGCATACGCCGGCCGGATGCAAATTAGACGATAATAAGGTGGAGTATCCGTTCGAATCGCCCTGGCGCGTAGGTATCGTCGGCGACATGAAGACGGTCAATGAGTCCGAGCTGGTTGAAAAGGTGTATGACGACGTCGAATACTGGAAACCGGACGATTACGATCAGCTTTCCGGCCGGGAGCAGAGCGTTTATAATTACGATTGGGTGGAGTCGGGCGTATGCGCGTGGAGCTGGCTGATGTATGTGGGAAATCGCGGGCAGAACGATTATGATTTGCATTACGAGTATGTGGATCTCGCGGCCGATATGGGTTGGAAATACGTGCTGTTGGACGCCGGCTGGAATATCAACCTCAATCAGGAACAATTCAAAAAATTTGTCGCATACGCCGCGGAACGTGACGTTCGTATTCTTGTCTGGTGCAACGCTTTAACCGATTTTGCCAACGGCAATGCCGACGTTTTGAGAGGAAAACTGAAGCAGTGGGCGGATTTGGGAATAGCCGGTATCAAAATCGACTTTTTTGACGGGCAGGACGCTGTTAATCCCTCGCATCAGGGCGAGGATATCGATACGATTAAGTGGTATGAGACGGTTTATCAGGAAACGGCAAGGCTTAAAATGGTGGTCAACTGCCACGGCTCCAACAAGCCCACGGGAGAACGGCGTCTGTATCCTAACGTCATCAATCGGGAGGCGGTGATGGGCAACGAAAATAAAAGCGTGGGCGCTTCGGTGACGGTCAACCATATGTTTGTCCGCAACGTAATCGGTCCCGTCGATTTTACCCCCCGTGCTCAATCCGCTCAGCGACAATTTAACCCCCGCGCATCAGCTTGCGTTATCGGTGCTGTACGAATCGGGCTCGCCGTCTCTGGGCGACTATACGCAAGCCTACTATGACGAAATTATTAACCGGTTTCATAAGCATATCCCCGCGCTGCGCGACGAGACCGTCTTTTTGGACGGGAAACCGGACGAGTATTATGTGGCGGCGATACGTGCGGGCGACGAATGGTTTGTGGGCGGTATCAACTCCATACTCGAAACAGATATAACCGTTGATTTTTCTTTTTTGGGGGACGGGGAATACGAGGCCGAACTATTCACAGACGATAAAAAGGGCGATTCGCTCGTTCGCACGGCCGAAACGTTTGTAAAAGGCGATACACTCTCCTTAAAAATGCTGGAGAACGGCGGGTTTATCATGCGGCTTACCCCGAAAAATTAACATAAAAACAGAAAAGGAGCAGAAAAAAATGAAAAAACACCCTTTCAAAACATTGCTGACCGCATTCGCGTTGTGCGTCTGCCTGTTATTTCCGGCCGCTTGCGGCGGGGGCGGGAGCGGCGAAGGAGACGAATGGTGGAGCAACGAGGGAGAACTGACGTTCGACGAGTCGGGAAACGTTGTGTTTGACAACGTAGAGATAAAGCTTTCCACCGTGGTGGCCGGGGAGGACAAAACGGCGTTCAACAGTCTCGTCGCGCGGTTCAATCGCTTGTATGACGGGAAGATCAACGTTATTCCTACAAATATCGGGGCCGACGTGTTTGAGGGAACCGTTTCCAAGCAGATCAGCAACAACTCCAACGCGCCCGATCTTATCATGTCGCACCAGAAAGCGCACCGCAGTTTTGTCGAAAACAAGATAATTCAGCCTTTCGACGAAGCGATGGAGGCCTCCGGGATTGTCGTCAAGCCGGAAAACTTTGCCGCGGGATTGGCTCAATACTCGTCGCTCGGATATGAAGGCAAGACGTTCAGTATTCCCATCGACGCACAAAGCGCCGCCGTATTTTACAATAAAAAAGCGCTCGCAAAATACGGCGGCACCGTCCCGGAGACCCGAAGCGAACTGCTTGACGCATGCGAAAGGTTTTCCGCGGATCCGGCCAATGCCGGAAAGGCGCCCGTTGCTTGGGCTACAAGTGAGAGTTATTTTATAGATTACGTATTTCCCACGGCGATTTTGCAGAACGGCGGCCGCTTTTTCAGGACGGAGGACTACACCGTGGATTGGTACAAAAACGAGGAAAACCGCAAGTCGTTTTTAGACGCGATCAAGTCCTTCCGCGACCTGATGGACAAAGGGTACGCGGAATACGGCGAAGCGGCCAGCAATGCGTTAAGCGGGTTTATGGCGGGGGAAAGGCTGCTCTATTTCGCGTCGCCCTGGACGATGCGGATTTTGGTGGAAAAGTACGCCGAACAGGCAGGGGTTTCTGAAGAAATATTGATGGATGAATACCTGGGCGGCGCTTCCATGGCCGGCTGGTTTGCAATGACGGATAACGCCGCGAAAAATAATATCTTTGGCGATTCGCATTTCTTTGTCATGAGCAAAACCGTAAAGGACGTTAATAAGAAGGCCGCCATCTGCGAGTTTATCCGCTGGTTCACCGAGGACGGCAAGACCGGCGCCGACTGGGCGGAAGCGGGACACATCAGCGCGTCCGGCATTATCAGTTCGTCTGACGAGTATAAAAACAATCGGTACGTATCCGATTATATCACGGCGTTTTACGGCGATTTGGATAATTTCCGCTGTATCGGCTCGACGCCTTATTACGAAACGATTCTTTCCAATCTCGGCGGTCTTTTGACGGATACCGTGGGCAACACAAAAAATCCGTCCTCAGCCACGGACGAAGCGGCGCTCAGGCAGCGGCAGGACGACGTAAACGCGCAGATCGCGTTCTTTTAATCATATGGAAGCGGATATTAAAAAGAAAATCGAGGAGCAGAAACGGCGCAAGAGACAAGAGGTAATACTCGGCCTCGCTTTGGTGAGCCCGTTTCTTATCGTGTTTTTACTGTTTACGCTTATTCCCTTTTTAATGGGCTTTGTGTTCTCCTTTATGCGATATAATCCGTATATGCCGGAGCAGAGCGATTTTATAGGGCTGCAAAACTATATCAATATTTTCAACTATAAAAATCCTATATCCAAATTGTTCTGGGATTCGTTTCTCACAATGTTTGCCTTTGACGCCGTGGCCGTTCCCCTGCTGATTGTCATTCCGTTGTGTCTGGCATATCTCATTAACCTTCAGCCGCCGGGATATAAGATATTCCGCGCGATAATTTACCTGCCGAGCATTATTTCGATTACGATAGTCGGCATCATATTCTGCAATCTGTTTAAGGGCGACAGTTCGGGGCTCGTCAATGCGCTGCTCGGTACAAAAATCGATTGGTTGGGCGGTAAGCCGTGGGCAGGGGATACGCTTCGGTGGCTGGTTATGCTGATTGCCAGCATATGGTGGCAGACCGGTACCAATTTTGTGATTTTTTCCGGCGCGCTACGCGACGTGCCAAAATCGCTGTACGAGGCTTGCGAAATGGACGGCGGCGGTCGCTGGAAGCGGATTGTTTACGTGACCTTGCCCAATATCCGTATGGCGGTTACCATTTGTTTGTTCAATACGCTGATCGGATATCTCAATTTATACGCTCAGCCTTTTGTGCTCAATACAGCCGAAAATCAGGATATCTTCGTATCGCCCATGATGTTTATTGATATAAAGAAAAACCACGCGATAGTCGCGTGGTTCGAGAAAGGTTAACCGAT
>UQHL01000029.1 GCA_900540805.1 uncultured Eubacteriales bacterium | reverse complement strand
ATCGGTTAACCTTTCTCGAACCACGCGACTATCGCGTGGTTTTTCTTTATATCAATAAAGGGCGAACTATGTTCGCCCTTCAAAATTTGCTTTTCCGCGTCCTCGTCAGTCTCCTTTTTTCCTCGCGCGCACCAACCCGACGATAAACAGCCCAAGCCCGCACAAAAACGACATCAGCCAGGTGACGAAAATGATATTCGCGTTGAGATAGGGAAGGCTCCAATCCGCAAGATTGAGGGAGAAGGAATACGGTTCCTTCAAAATCAAACTGATTACCGCATCGACGAAAAGGACGAAGGTTCCCCAGATTACGCATAAAAACGACGCCTTGATCCAGCCGTTGGCCTTGACGTAGGAAATGATCGCCGCAGTAGCGAACACGGGCAAGGCGCAGAACAGCGCGATAATCGTCCCGTGAAAGAACCCGCCCATGTCTTTGTTCATGGCCGCAAAAATCAAAAGAACCAACAAAAGGAAATCGGCGCCGAGGCTGATCATCGCCCTGTGCCGCCGCACTGTCTTCGGGACAGGATAGACGGAGAGAAAAACGGGAAGAAAGGGAACGGAAAAGGCAAAAAGCAATGCGGTCAGCGCAATAAAATACCAATTTCCGCGTGTATAAATACAGCAAGTCAGCAATAATAAAAGCAGCGAAACGAGAAAGCTGCCGCTCACGGCCAGAAGCTTTCCCCGTTTTACGAAGCGGGAACAGGACGGAAAAAGCGAAAACGCCGTCATCAAAGAGGTCAATACGATAAAGAACCAGGACAGGGTTTTATTCACCGCCAGATTGCAGATAAAACAGACGACGAGAGCGAGCGCATACGCGCCCGTCAGCCCGTAAAACCACGCGTCCGAAATCTTTCTGTATTTCTCCGATTCCGCTTTCATGCGGCGGTACTCCGCGTCGTTTCCTTCGGCGATGAGCTCGTGCTCGCTCACCTCCAGAATCTCGCATAAATCGGAAATGAGCGTGATATCGGGATAAGTGACGCCCCGTTCCCATTTGGAAACGGCCGTCACCGTGACGTACAGCGCGCCCGCCACCTCCGCCTGCGTCAGGCCCTTTTCCTTTCTCTTCTCGGCGATAAATCGCCCGAACGATTTTTTGTCTTTCACTTCGTTATCCTCCCGAAAAACGTTTACGCCTCTATTGTACGGCAAGAGCTTCCGAAAAGTCAAACACGGAACGCCCTTTTACCGCAAAAGGCGTGTAGCCGCTCGGGCCACACGCCTTTTTACGCCGTTTTTATGCCGCGGCGTTTGTTTTCGGAGGTTTTCAATATATAAAAACACGCAAATACGCGGCTAAAAAGGATCGCTTTTCTACTTTAAGCCGCCCGCGCCCGCGCTTTCGGCTTCATATTTCACGCCGTCCGAGAATGTCCGGAAACCGCGTTGCCGAAAGCCGCAAAATTCCCCCTGAAGCTTATAGCTTTGCAGAATATTGGCCGCAGCCCCTCCCCGGAAGCCTATAAGCTATCGAAATACTTCAACGCGCTGGTCATAATCGCTTTGGCGGTCGCCGCCAGCTCGTCGGGAGATTTTTTCATTCCCGTGTAAATCCAGCTCGTCATCAGCCCCAGACAGCCGTTGCTGACGAAAGCATAGAAATCCTCGATTTGCTCCCGCGAGGCGCGGGGAAAGGACTGTAAATAGTTTTTCACGCAATTTTCCTTGCCCATTTCCAACATTCTGAAAAGGAAACGCTTGTCTCCGTTTTCCCCCAGCATGATGACGCATATGTCCGAGTTTCCCGTAAGAAAGCGGAAAATCCCCTCGAAAAGGCTCATCGACATCAGATCGTTTTCGGGAGAAATGCTTTTCAGGTGCTCGTTGAGTTCTCCCAGCATTTCGTTTTCGATTTGTTCCAGGAGGTCGTACACGTCCTGATAGTGATTGTAAAAGGTGCTGCGGTTGATGCCCGTACGCTCGCAAAGCTCCCGCACGGTAATCGACTGCACGGGTTTTTCCTTCAACAGCTGCGTAAATTCCTTTCGGATAAGCATTTTCGTCACCCGTACCCGATAATCCTTATTTTCCATATTTTATTCTCCTTTCCGTTATGTATCCCGTCCGACGACCCCGCAAAAAGACTGCGGCGGACGCGACAATTTTTTGAAACCTGTCGATTATCCTGCCAAAAGAAAACGCTTAAAGGAAAATCTGCGCAGGAGAGAAAAAATTGACTGTTTACAAATCCCCTTTTCTATATTATAATAAATTTGAACCTAAAAATCAATGAAGTTTTCAAAAAAGAGGTGAACTTTATGAAAAATTTATATATCGTGACCGGCGCCAACGGTCACCTCGGCAACACCATTATCCGAATTCTGCTGGAAAGAGGCGAACGCGTCCGCGGGCTGATCCTGCCCTCGGAGGAGCCCGATTTCCCCGACCGTGCCGAATACGTCAAGGGCGACGTGACGGAGCCCGAGTCCCTGCGCGCCCTGTTTGAGGGCGCCGAACGCGCCTCTGTCGTGGTGATCCATACGGCGGGAATCATCAGCATTGCGGACGAAGTGACCGACGCCTTGCTCAAGGTAAACGTGGAGGGCACAAAAAACCTTCTCGCGCTGGCCTTTGAAAACAAGGTCTCCAAATTTGTTTACGTCAGCTCGGTCCACGCCATCCCCGAGCGGCCCTACCGCGTTTTGGAGGAAACGGACGAATTTTCGGAGGACACCGTACACGGCGCCTACGCCAAGACGAAGGCGATGGCGACGCGGGCGGTTTTAGAATACGTCCGCAAAGGGCTGGACGCGGTAATCGTGCACCCGTCGGGGATTCTCGGGCCGTACGACAGCTCGGGCAATCACCTGGTACAACTTGTGTCCGATTACGTGGCGGGAAAGCTCCCCGCCTGCGTAAAGGGCGGCTACGATTTTGTCGATGTAAGGGACGTGGCGCAGGGCACCCTCGCCGCGGCAGCCAAGGGCAAAAGTGGCGAATGCTTCATTCTTTCCAACCGTCACTACGAAATCAAGGAGGTGCTGGAAATGGTGAAATCGCTTTCGGGCGGCAGAAAGCTTCCCGTGTTGCCCGTATGGATGGCGAAGCTCTTTCTTCCCTTTATCCGCTTCATAGCGAAATGCAAAAAGGAACGCCCCTTATACACCAAGTATTCCCTTTATACCCTCTCGGGAAACGACAAATTTTCCCACGAGAAGGCGACGCAGGAGCTCGGTTACCGCCCGCGGGACCTTTACGAAACCCTGCGCGATACCATTCTTTGGCTGAAGCGCGGCAAAACCGTTACCGCCTGAAGCTTCAAAAGAGCCGTCCGAAACTTTTCAAAGCCGAGCTTTACGGACAAACGGATAGCCCGCCGCTTCGCTTGCGAAGCAGAGCGGGCTATTGATTTGTCGTTTCGAAAAATGCACGGGACAACAAAAGGCAGGCTTTTGAAACACGGGAGGAAAATTCAGTCCTCCAATCCAAAAATTGTATTATATATTTCCGCCGCGCGCTCAAACGAGCCGTAGGGAAGATAAATTTTGAAATAGCCGCTCGTTCGCACCGACGTCGGCGTGCCGTATCCGATCAGCGCGACAGGAATATTTTCCAATTTCAGATTTTCCTCAAAATAATGAGCTTGCCCGGAATGCAGGGAAACGAAAAAACAAAAATCGTCCTCCTCGGGTTTTCTCAGCTTCTTTTTGCCGCAAATATCGCATCGGTCGCTTTCCGTTAAACGGTTGCACTTTTCACAAAAAAGCATCGCGCCGCCCTTACCTCGTGCGTTTTTTACCCCAGAAGAACAGGGCGACGGTGCCGGGGCCGGTATGGCTGCCGATCGTGGTGCCGACGCTGTAAATTTCCACCTTGCCTTTGAGCTTGGGGAAACGGCATTCGATGATGTCCGCTACGGCGCGCGCGTCATCGGAGCAGGCGGAATTGGAAATATAGCATTTATCCGCATAGTCGAGGCCGTCGTCGGCAAATTCCTCCATTCTCTTTTCAATCTCCTCGATCACGCGCTTTTTGCCGCGGATTTTATTGCGCGGGATAAGTCTGCCGAGATCGTCCATATTGAGAAGAGGGCAGATTTTCAAAAGGGTGCCGATAAAGCCCGACGCCTTGGAGATCCTGCCGCCGCGCACGTAATATTTGAGGTCGGTGGAGAAAAACCAATGATGTACGTTAAGCTTGTGATCCTCCGCCCAGGTGACGAGCTCCGCGATTTCCATACCCTCGTCGCGCAGGTCTGCCAGCTTATCCATGAAAAGGCCGTAGCCCGAGGACGCGCCGAGAGAATCGACGATATAAATTTTCCGCGCGGGGAACTTTTCCTTGAGCAAGGTCGCCGCCGCGGCAGCCGAGTTATACACGCCCGAAATCCCCGAAGAAAGGCAGACGTGCACGATATCCAGCCCCTGCTCGAGGAAGGGGGTGAAATACTCGACAAATTCCTCCACGTTCACCTGCGAGGTGCGGGTCGGCTCCCCCGCCTCCATGCGGGCATAAAAATCGTCGAACGAAACCGTTTCGCCCAGGTCGTCGGGATATTCCGTTTCGCCCAAATAATAGTGGAAACAGATATAACGAATGTTTCTCTCGTCGAAATGCTCTTTCGTCAAATCCGCAGTGGAGCAGCAGCTCAATATGTATTTTTCCATGGAAAACACCTCTTGCGGCCGATATCGGCCGATTATTTTTATACGTTTATATTATATCATATCCGCCGCCCAAAAGCAATAGTCCGAAGAAAAAAAGAGGGACAAATCCCTCTTTTTTTGTGAAAAATCTTTATTTTTCCGTCGATTACGGCCTTAAACCGCTCCCGCCCTGCACGGTGATCGTTTCGCCCGTGATATACGCCGCGTCCTCGGAGGAGAGGAATATGCACAAGCGCCCGATATCCGTTTCGGGATCGGCAAAGCGTCCCATGGGCACCGCCTTGATGGTCTGCTCGTAACGGTCGGGATATTCCTCCTTAAACTTCTGAAGCCCTTCCGTCATCGCAAGCGGGCAAATGACGTTTACTCTCACGCCGTAAGGCCCCCACTCGGTGGCCGCAACCCTCGAAAGACCGCGGATGCCTTCCTTTGCCGCCGCATAGGAGGATTGGGCGATTCTGCCCGCAAGCCCCGCGCCCGACGCGAAATTGATGACGCAGCCCTTTGTCTCCTTGAGGTAAGGGAACGCTTCGCGCATATAGAAGAAGGTGGCGTACAGCCCCGAATAGATCGCGAGGTCAAAGTCCTCTTTGGTGTGATCCACCAGCATTTTACCCGACTTGGAGGCCTGCGCGTTGTTGACCACGGCGTCGATTTTGCCATAGGCTTCCACAGTTTTTGCAATCACGTTCTTAATCGCCGCTTCGTCCGCACCGTCCGCCGTGACGGTAAGTACGCTTGTCCCGTACGCCTCAAGCTTTTTCTTCGCCTCGAGAAGCGTGGCTTCCGTTCTGCCCGTGATGACGAGCTTCGCCCCCGCCTTTGCATAAGCGGTGGAAATTCCGAAGCCGATGCCTCTGCCGCCGCCCGTAACGATAACTACCTTGTCCTTTACGTCCATAAGTAACCCCATAAAAATAAATAGTAAGGACGGCGGAGCTTTCCGTCGCCCTTCCCTTTATTATAACCTCTTTTTCACAAAACGTAACGCTTTTTGCGTTTTTCTTTGCAGTTCCTTGAAAAAAACAGCCGCCCGTTCCCTTTTTAACGCTTTTCTTCATTCATCGCGCCGCAGTAAGGACAGACGGCGTCCGCGCCCTTATAGGTAAACTTCGCGCCGCAATATTTACATTCCGCCGCATGCAGTTTTTCGAAGGGCGACTGCGCCTCGTTCGGCGCCAGCTCGTCTCCCTTGCGGACATAGCCGACGAGATAGCCCCGATTAAAACAATCCGTCAGCATGCTTCTTACGTTCTTTTCGGATTTTCCCAGCTGCGAGGCGAGCTCCGTCACCGTAAGCAGATGCTCTTTCGTCACGGCATATACCAGCCGCCTCAAGCCCCGCCGCGCGCCGTAAGCCGTCCACAGCATGGGCGTACCATAAAACCCCGCCGCCGTAAATACGATCCCGACGATCATCAGCGCCCAAAGCCCCTTTGAGGCGCCTACGGGAATCAGGGGAATCCCCGCGGCAAACATCACGGAAAAGGCAATGCTTAAAACCAGCAATCTTTTCAAAGCTTTTTCTATCGCGTCCAACTTTCGGCCTCCCTGCGATCGCTTTTCTATGAAAAGTATATAAAATAATACGACGAATGTCAAGCAGGCTCAAACGTCTTTCAAAAAATAATCTTTATAAAATTGACACCCGATAAAAAACATAGTATAATATTATCGTAACAATCTATCGTTCGGAGGAAAAAAATGGCGCTTCTCAAAGTGATCGAATGGTCGGACAATTCGCATAACACCTTGGTGTATAAAATAGACACCAAAAAGAACGTAATCGCACGCGGTTCCGCGCTCACCGTCCGCGAGGGCCAGGCGGCGGTATTCTGCGACAAGGGCCGCATGGCCGACGTCTTTCTTCCGGGCTATTACAAGCTGGACACCGACAGCCTTCCCGTTCTCACCGCTCTTTTGTCCTGGAAATACGGTTTCGAAACGCCCTTCAAATCGGAGGTATATTTTGTCAGCACCAATCGCTTCACCAAACAGCGTTGGGGTACGGCAAATCCCATCATGCTCCGCGATCCCGATTTCGGCGCGGTGCGCGTACGCGGCTACGGCACCTATTCCTTCCGTGTCAAGGACCCGTATGTGTTTATGACCGAGCTTTCCGGCTCCCATTCCACCTATCGGACGGAGGACATTTCCGACCATATCCGCAGTATGCTGGTCATGGCTATTTCGGACGCGCTCGGCGAAAGCGGCATCTCCGTCGTTGACATGGCGGCAAACCTCATGGAGCTGAGCGACGCGGTAAAGGCTTCTCTCGAAAAAAGATTTTCCGAGCTGGGGCTGGAGCTGTCCGACTTCAATTTCGAAAACGTCTCCCTGCCCGCGGAGCTGGAAAAAGCCATGGACGAAAACGCGCGCCTGGGCATGTTTCGGCGGAATATGGACGTCTATACCCGTATGGCGCAGGCGGACGCGCTCAAGGACGCGGCAAAAAACCCGGGTACGGCGGGCAGCGCGATGGGCGCGGGCCTGGGCCTCGGCATGGGCATGCAGATGATGAATGCCGTCAAGGAAATGTCCGCGGCAAACGGCGGCGGAACGGCGTCCCTTTGCCCCAAATGCGGCGCGGAAGTCCCCGCGGGCGCGAAATTCTGCGCGCGCTGCGGCGCAAAAACAGACGGCGGCGCGGCGGGCGGCGTCTGCAAAAAATGCGGCACGCGGCTGCTCGCGGGCGCAAAGTTTTGCTCCGAATGCGGAACGCCCGTCGAAACGCTCTGTCCCAAATGCGGCGCAAAGCTTTTGGAAAACGCCAAATTCTGTCCCGAGTGCGGAGAAAAATTAAAATAATAAAACTATGGAAACGCTACAAAACGATTTTGCGGAATGCGATACGGTAGCCGTAAGCGGAGAAAAATGTCCGGGCTGCGGCGACAACCTGCAATTCGATCCCGTCTCGGGCGCGCTCAAATGCCCGAGCTGCGGCACGATAAAACAGATCGCGGCGACGCCCGGCATGGAATTCGAGCTGCGGTACATGAAAAAAGCTTCCGACGGCTGGTCGCGGGAAACGCATGTCTATCACTGCTCCAACTGCAACGCCGAACAGGCTCTCGACAAACGGGAAATCGCGCGCGTCTGCCCGTTTTGCGGGTCCCCCTCCGTCGTGGAACGGGAGGAATTCGCCGTCCTGCGCCCCGATATGCTTCTGCCCTTTTCCGTCGGAAAGCAAAAGGCCGCGGAAACCGCTTCGCACTGGGCGAAGAAAAGACTTTTTGCCCCCGACGATTTCAAAAAATCCTTCCGCGCCGAAACGCTGAACGGGGTCTATCTGCCCGCCTTTACCTTCGACGCGGAAACCTATACCGATTATTCGGGCGTGCTCTGCGAGCATTATACCGAAACCGTAACGGTCAACGGAAAGCCCGAAACGCGCCGCAGAACGCGGACCTTTTCCGTCTCGGGCGATTATCAAAAATCGTTTAACGATTTCGCCGTCAGCGCCACCGACGTCGTTCCGCCCCGATACATAAACAAAATCATGTATTACGACTACCATAACAGCGTGCTTTACGAGGAAGATTTTTTGTACGGCTTTTCCGCGAGACTGGGCGCGCAGGACGGGGAAACCTGTTGGGCGCAGGCGCGCGCTCAAATGGAAACGGAAGTGAAGCGGGATATTCTGGGACAGTATAGCTATGATACCGTCGAACGTTTCGATATGCGTACCGCGTACGGCGGCGTTACTTATCGGTACCTGCTGATCCCCATTTATCTGGGGAACTATTTCTATAAAACAAAGCGTTACTCCTTTTATATCAACGGGCGGAACGGAAAAATGGCGGGCAAATCCCCCGTCTCGGCCCTCAAGGTCGCTCTGGCGGTAACGATAGGCCTTGCAGTCGCCGCCCTGGCGGGGCTTGCGCTCTATTTTCTGATGAAATAAAATTATCCTAAACGGGAGGAAAAAACCATGGAACCTAAAGAGCTCGCGCTCATCGCCGTCAGTGTGGCGGCAGGCGTTTTTCTGATTGCGTTGATCGTATTGACGCTGAAGCTCCGCGGCGTTAAAAAACGCGCGGAATCGGACGAAAAGCGCGCCGACAAGGTAAAGATCGTGCAGGGCGTGCGGTACAGCGAGGACGACGTAATTTCCACGGAAGCGGGAATCAACGTCACGCATCTGCCGGGCGATTTTATCTTATCTAAAAATGAGGTATATCGCGCGGAAAAAGGCGGGAAGCTTCTGCCCGGGGTCTATACCGCGCTTTCCGTCGGGGGAAACGATAAAAATTTCAAACTGCGCGTCGGCGGGCTGGTAAAAAATTTTGTTCACGGCGACAGCGTGGTGCTGGGCGACGGCGAAGAAATCTGCGCCGTGTCCGCCTCCGTGATCTTAAGATAAACTGAGGAGATAAAAAGTATGAGCAAGCAGTTTTTTACTAAATTATTGATGTCGCTGGCATGGCTGGCGGCGGCCGTCCTTTGGCTGTTGTCCGAATTGAAACCCGATACGTTCGGTTTTTTCAATCTCAACTGGGCGATTGTCGTCATCTGCGGCACGGGCGGTTTGGCTTTTATGCTCCGCGGCCTGGTCGCCAAAAAGACGGGCGTCCTTAAAAAATCGGATATCTTTCTCGGCGCCTTGTTGCTTGTCATAGCGGCGGTCAGCGTTATTTTCGCGCTTTCCCAGCCGAAAAAATACATTTGGCCCGTCATTGCCGTCATCGCCGCCTTGGCAGGCGTCGTTTCGGTGCTCTCCGTCGGCGGCAAAAAATGGGATGCGGGCGACAATCAAAAGGCGGGATATAAAAATTACGACGCCCGAAAAAGAGAACAAGAGGCTTTGGAAGAAAAAGAAAACAGAAAAAAAGATTAACCGCCGCGGCGTGTCCCCCGAAAAGCCCGAAATAAAAAGCAATCCGCCCCGAGCTCGCTTCGTTCGGGGCGGTATTTTTCACCTTATTTCAGCTGCATTTCAACACGGCGCGGAAAAATTTATATCCCATCAGCATCGTCCTGCCCTGCAGCTTAAACGGCATCCAATCCACAATCACGGGATACGTGTTATATTTCAGATACCGATACAGTTTTTTGTCTTTGGCTTTAATATAATTCCAAAGCTCCTTCAGCTCCCGCTTCCGTTTTGTCGGATTGTCCTTGCCGCCCGTCGTAAACATCATCGTCAGCGTCATAATCACGCCCAAATCGTGCAGCACATATCTCTTCAATCCCTTCGGAAAGCTCTTGATTTCCTCGTAGCTATACGCGGCCGCCATTTCTTTCATGACGCGGATCTGCTGTTCGTAACGCCTCACGATATTCTCCCGACTCACCGACTGATCCTCGCGCCCGATAAAATAACGGTAAAGGTCTATATCCAGATAATACAGCTTTTTCATATACGGCAGCGGTTTATACGCAAAAATATTATCCACATAAAAGGTATGCTCGGGCAGAACCGTGTTGCTCTCGCGCAGTTTTTCCGTCTTATAGATCAAGGAATGCATCAACAATACCGAGGAGGTGTGAAACTTTTTCACCTTCTCCCAGCCGAAAAACTTATTTACGGGAAAATTCTTTGTAAAGCGTCTCACATATCTGCCGCCCTCATATACCTTCTCATAGACGAAATTGGTCAGGTACAGATCGGGCAAGACGTTTTCCGTCCTATGCTTTTTTATCGTATCAAGCAACGTTTTAAGCGCGGTCTCGTCCAGCCAGTCGTCCGAATCCACCACTTTGTAGTAGAGGCCCGAGGCAAGCTCCAGGCCCTTATTCACGCCCGAGCCGTGTCCGCCGTTCTCTTTATGTACCGCCTTGACGATCGAGGGATAACGCCGCACGTAGTCCTCCGCAATCTCGCGCGTATTGTCGTGGGAGCCGTCGTTCACCACGATGATTTCCACGTCCTCTCCGCCCTTTAATAAACTCTCTATGCATTTCTGCATATATTCTTCCGAATTATAACAGGGAACTGCAAAACTCATCAGTTTCATATTATTACCCGCCTTTTTGCCGTTTTAATTTTGTTTTTCTTCTTTTGTAAGCTCATTTTCCTTTTTGGGCTCGCCTTCGGGAAAAACGATTTTGAAAATGGGGAAGAAGATGACCATGGAAATGCCGCCCACTACCACGGTATTGATGACCTGATACAGCGCGGTCGGTAAGTGCTCCGCCGCCAGCGGCAGCCAAAGGCTGTTCAGCGCCGTCGTCGCAAACGTAATCAATACCCACGCGATAAAATACCACATAATCTGAAAGGGAATCTTTCCTTTAGATTTATAGGTGATATTCCTTTGCAGCGGAAAATTGATACACTGCGCCAGAAACGAGCCGATCCAAAAAGAAATCGTATATCCCAGGCCCCCGCCGATAATCACCTCTCCCGCCGCGTTATACGCGGGCGCAAACCCGATGATCGTCCATTTCGCGCCCCACGGCAGCTCTATCCCCGGCCATATCCATTCGATCTTTGCCATTCCCAGCCCGAATGCATAGGGCAAAAAGGTATATACCAGGTATTGAAAGATCGTCACGCCGTTGGAGAAAACAAAAAATTTGATAAACTGCCAGATGAGCTTGCTGCCCTTGGGGTGCCGTTCGGAAAATCTGCTCCACCACGCCTTGAACTTTGCAATAAATCCGTTTTTCGGCGTTTCGGCGATGGCAGGGGCGGTTTCGGGAAGTGTTTGCATACCTGCCCCCGCTGTTTCCGTAATCGCCGATTCCTTTTTTTCTTCCTCGTTCATGCGTTTGCCTCCTTTTTCTTCTTTCCCTTCGTCAGGAATTTGCCCAGCCCCTTAAAAAGATGTCCGTTGAACATTTCCAGCATGCCTTCCATCTGCCGCCGCGACATTCCGCCGAACTTTGCAAGCCCGCGCACGGGCTGATGATATACGCCCATCATAATCGTGTTGGCCGCCGAACGGTTGCCCGTTTTCCAGAGGAACGCATGGGCAAACCGTATTGCGCCCGAAAACAGGCGCCCTACCCAACGTTTGGAATACCGCAGGTCGGCCACGGTGCAGTTTTCGTCTATCACCATTCGGTTCTTTTTATAAAACCGATAGCCTGCCTCGGGAAGCTTGCGGCCCAGCAGCCGTTCAAATTCCTTTTCCCCGACGTCGTCGGTTTTTCCCGCGTAATAGGAAGGCAGCAGCTCCTCCTCATAAGGCATCGTCTCCGTCGTTCCCGTCCGCTGTATTTCGCCCCGCAGGCGGATATCCTCCGACGACGCGCCTATGCTCACCTCGTACCTGCCTCCTTCCTCTTCCCATGCGTGGGTCTTTACATTATAATAACGGAAGGTGCGTTTATCAAAGGGAATTTCCACCCGCGCGCTTTCGCCCGCTTTCAGAAACACCTTTTTGAAGCCTTTCAGCTCCCGCACGGGACGGAAAATTTTACCTCCGGCCTTCCCGATATACAACTGGGCGATCTCCGCGCCGTCGGCGGCCCCCGTATTTTTCAGCGTAAAGCCCGCGCCGTTTTCGTTCACTTCGAAATCGGAATATTCGAAAGAGGTGTAACTGAGCCCGTAGCCGAACGGATAACGGACGGGCACCTTTGCCGTCGCATAATACCGATACCCCACAAAAGGCCCTTCGCGGTATTCGGCCGTCGCCGCTTTTCCGGGGAAATAACGGGCGGAAGGGCAATCCTCGTAGCTGTACGGATAACTCTCCGAAAGCTTGCCGCTCGGGGTTACCTTGCCCGTCAAAACGTTGAGCAGCGCGCGCGCGCCCGCCTGACCGCCCAGATAAGCGTGTACGATGGCGTCCGCTCTTTCCACCGCGTCAAATTCCACCGCGCTTCCGCACGAAAGCACCACGATCACCTTCTTGTTCAGCGCGTACAGCCGTTCCAGCAGCTCCAGCTGATTGGAGGGAAGCTTCATATTTCTGCGGTCGATTCCTTCCGCCTCGCTCACCTCGTCCAGCCCCGCGAAAAATAGTATGGTATCCATTTTTTCCGCAAGCTCTGCCGCGGCATTCTCCAGCCTCTTCTTTCGCTTGCCGTATCTGTCATAGCCTTTCGCGTATCCAATGCAATCCAGCTCGCTTTCCTTCACCGCATCGAGAAAGCTCTCCAGCTTTGTGGGATTGACGATCGACGACCCCGCGCCCTGATATCTCGGGCGCTCGGCAAACTCCCCGATCAGCGCAATCCGTTCCTTTTTCTTCAGCGGAAGAATATTTTTTTCGTTTTTCAACAGGACAATGCTTTCCTCCGCGCACTTTTCCGCAAAGGCGTGATGTGCTTCGACGTCGAATTTTTTCGGGCTCGCCTTTATAGATCCATCCGTTTCCAAAATAAGATCGATCAGCCGGTCCAGTCACTCGTCAACGCTCTTCTCGTCCAGACGCCCCTCTTGCACAGCCTTCACGATGTCCTCGTTGCCGTATTTGCAGGCGGGCATTTCCAGCTCGTTTCCCGCTTTCACGCCCTCCACGCGGTCGTTACAGCCCGCCCAATCAGTCACCACTACGCCGTCAAAGCCCCATTCGTCGCGCAAAATCTCGCGCAGAAGGTGCATATTTTCGTTGGCGAACACGCCGTTGAGACGATTATACGACGACATCACCGTCTTGGGCTTTCCTTCCTCGGCCGCAATCTCGAAGCCCGTCAGATAAATTTCCCGAAGCGTGCGCTCGTCAACGACGCTGTCGATCACCATGCGCCGCTCTTCCTGATTATTGACGGCAAAATGCTTTAGGCACGCGGAGACACCCTTGCTTTGAATCCCCCGCACGTACGCCGCAGCCATCTTGCCGGCCAAATACGGATCCTCCGAAAAATACTCGAAATTCCGTCCGCAAAGGGGATTGCGCTTGATGTTCATTCCCGGCCCCAGCAATACGTTGACGCCCTGCGCCGCCGCTTCCTCGCCGAGACATTCCCCCAGCTTTTCGCCCAAGTCTTCATTCCAGGTATTGGCCATGGTCGCGGTTGTGGGAAAACATGTCGCAGGAATACTCGGGTTCAGTCCCAAATGATCGGAAGCCGCCGCCTGCTTTCTTACGCCGTGCGGGCCGTCCGCAAGAAAAATACTCGGAATGCCGTATTCCTTATACTCCGTCGTGGACCAGAAATCCCGTCCCGACATCAAAGCCGCCTTTTCCTCTAAGCTCAGCTTTTCTATAATTTCTTTATGCTTCATAACCCTGCCCTATTTTGAGAGAGAACTCTCGTTTTAGTTATGCGTATTATATCATAAAATCCAAAAAAGGGAATACCTTTAGGATATTCTGCTATTTTCTTTGCGTAAAATGCTATTTTTTCTCTTTAAAGAGCTAAAGGCACTTAACAAAGCAACGCTTAAGAATGAAATAAAAAACGAACCTATCCGCTGAAGCCGAACGAAAAATTTTCTAAAATAAAAAAGGGACGCGGTTTTTCCCGCGCTCCTCTGTATCCGAAACGAAAGCTCCCATGTCGTAGTTCAAGCGTGCGTTCAAATCCAATCGCAACGCCTTTTAATTATAATATATATGTCAAATACGATATACGTTTGAAAAAATTATTTTTTATCCCCGAGGGAGGGGCGATTATGTCCTTCACCGTGCGCTCTCATTTACAAAAAATTTTTCGTTTTTTCTTTCGCCCGACGGTTTTAACACGACAAAATTTACTTTTTATGATATACTTATAATAGAATTTGAAAAGCGTCTCTTTTAGACTACGCGCTTGGGGACAATTCGAGGGCTAAAGATAATGCAGTATATTTATAAATATAGTTCCCCTTTGGGAGGAATTACGGCGGCGAGCAACGGAACGGCCTTGACAGGGTTATGGTTCGACGGGCAAAAATATTTTGCGGGCAATTTATCGGCGGAGCATGAAGAAAGGGATCTCCCCGTTTTTCAGAAAACAAAATTATGGCTGGAGCTTTACTTTTCTAAAAAAGTCCCCGATTTTACGCCGCCGCTCTCGACGGCCGCTTCGCCTTTCCGTCTGCGCGTGTGGAAAATTCTGCGCTCCATTCCCTATGGACAAACCTCCACGTACGGCGATATTGCGAGACAGCTCGCGGAAGAAACGGGGAAACGGGTATCGGCGCAGGCCGTTGGCGGCGCGGTGGGCCACAACTTTATTTCCATTATCATTCCCTGCCACAGAGTCGTCGGAAGCGGCGGAAGCCTTACGGGCTATGCGGGAGGACTCGATAAAAAAATCGAGCTTTTACGCCTGGAAGGGGTGAACGTCTCGAAATTGACGATCCCGAAAAAGGGTACGGCGTTATGAAAAAGCCTCAAACTTGTACGCACGACGACATTTTCCAAAAGGTAAGAGGAATTTTCAACGCCGACGGAAGCACAATCGTAGAGCCCGATAAAACAGTCAAACCAGAGGTTTGGGAAAAATAGAAATGTACTCGTTTTTGCTTGCTCTTATTTATATCGCTTTTATCAGCCTCGGAGTTCCCGATTCGCTTCTCGGTTCGGGCTGGCCCGCCATACATAACGACTTAAACGTTCCCGTTTCTTTTATGGGGATCGTTTCTATGGTCATCTCCGGAGGAACAATCGTATCCAGCCTTCTGTCGGACAAGCTGACGCGGAAGCTCGGCACGCGTATCGTCACGGTAAGCAGCGTATTTCTTACGGCGTTTGCCTTGCTGGGTTTTTCCTTTTCCAATCGGTTTTGGATGCTCATCGTTTTTGCAATTCCTTACGGCCTCGGCGCCGGGGCGATCGACGCCGCCCTCAACAATTACGTCGCTCTCCACTATTCGTCAAAACATATGAGTTGGCTGCATTGTTTCTGGGGCGTGGGGACGATTGTCAGTCCGTTTGTCATGAGCTATGCGTTGACAAATTCGACTTGGAATAACGGCTACCGAATCGTCAGCTTCCTTCAACTCGGCATTGCTCTGCTGCTCCTTGTTACGCTCCCCGTCTGGAAGGTCAACCGGCAAACCGTTGAGGAAAAGCAAAAAAGCATCGGGTTGGTCGGCGCGCTGAAAATTAAAGGGGTTCCCTTTCTTTTAATCGGCTTTTTCGCATATTGCGCCGCGGAAGCCACCGCGATGTCCTGGGCGAGCACCTATTTTGTCGAGGTGAAAGGCATAACGACGGAACAGGCGGCGCGGCTTGCTTCCCTGTTTTATATAGGAATCACCGCGGGCCGATTTTTAAGCGGCTTCATCACGGATAAGCTCGGCGACAGAAAGATGATTATTCTCGGCGCCTGCGTTTTATCGTGCGGGGTACTTTCTCTGTTGCTTCCCATCGAAAGCCCTATCCTTGCGTTTGCCGGTTTTGTCATTATCGGATTGGGTTGTGCGCCCATCTATCCTTGCATTATTCATTCTACGCCGAATAACTTCGGCGCGGAAAATTCGGGCGCGATTATCGGGATTCAAATGGCAAGCGCCTATGTCGGCTCGACGTTTATCCCCCCGCTCTTCGGCCTTCTCGGCAATTTTATCGGTTTCAAAATACTTCCTATCTACCTTTTCGCCTTTATTATCCTTATGATTGTCATGACGGAAGCAACCTTCAAAATCACAACTAAAAAAGTCAATTTGGAGAAAAACCAACGATAATATTCGATACCGCCGCACGGTGACGCCGTATAACATCTTTCTTAGCGCTGTTAAAAAGCTTTATTATTCTGCGCTGAATGATAATAGCGTATCGGCTCCAAACACATCCCTCCTCAGCTTTGCTCTCCCGAAGTCTTTTCCATAAAAACGGCAAGGGCCGTGGATTAAGAAATCCCCGTCATACAGGCGCGGTAAACAGCTCTCAAACCGGGCGAATAGAATTACGCTCAAAAATACATCCGCCCCGCTTCGCCCTATGCGCTTTTTGTTACTCGATTATTGCAGCATATCGCGCTCCCTTGCCGAAAGTTTATCGCTATAATCCTTTCAGCATTTTAGTGATATAAACCGCACCGTGAGAATAATTGAGCATCACGCCCGATTTATCGATTTTATTTAATGTTTTCCCGCCCCTCTCTTTTGGCCATAATCAATTTATTCAACGAGTAAATATTATTTGCAAAGGCCGTCGGGCAATCGGAGCTTTCCGGAAGCCAGCAAAAGCAATATAAAAATCCCGCCCTGAACGCTTCTGTTCCTGAACAATTGATTTTTACCCGTTTCGGCATCGTACCAGTCAGCGAAAGGTACCCGGTCGGGAGTTTCTTTCAAAAACCTGATGATAGGAGCAATCAACTGCTCTGTTTTTTTCTCGTCTTCACATAAAGCCGCCACCCATACAAGCCAGTCGCTCTTTGTATAGGAAGCGCGGCTGTCCAACGGCGTTCCGAATTTTTTTCTCTCGGCTAAATAGCGATCCGTTTCCCGCTCGAACAATTCGTCAGGATATAGATTCGTATGAAAAAGCTTGTCGAATACAAGATTGTATTTCAGGCCGTATGTATTTTCGTCGTTTTCGCCGACGGAAATCCCCGTCGATTTTTCGCCCGTAAAACACAGAGCCCGCCATTTTTCCGCATGCCGACGGGCTTTTTCCATATACTTTTTTGCTTCTTCTTTTTTTCCCAATCGCTCGCAGATTGCGGCGAAGGCCGCGATACCGAAATTCGCTTTCAAGGAAAGATTACTGTTTTTTTCAAGATGTCCCGCAAAATCATCCGTGCAGAGTTGATTTTCCGGAAGCAAACCGTTTTGGCCAAGATAGTCCGCCCATTTTTTCAGTAAATCGAAATTTTCCGAAAGAATTGTATCGTTCCCGCCCGCCAGATTCGCCGCCGCGGTGAGAATAAGCATGTTCCCGCATTCCTCCACCGGCATCTGCTTTTCCAACGAATACAGATTTGAATTTTTGGGATAAAGATAATAAAGAGGCAACGATTCGGGTTTATGCCAATCCTTCATATATATTTCGGAATTATATTTATTATTTTGATTTAAGGCCCCGTAAAGCTGTCCCAGACAATAAGGGTATATTCCCGCGTCGTGAGGCGCAAAATCATACTCCCAAGCATCCATGCGCGCAAAGTCGAATATAGGATACAGCATTCCGTTGACCAACTCGGGCGCATACAACAAATAAAGCGGCGCAGACGGATAAGAAACGTCCGCCGTGGCAATACAGCCGTCCGAATTACACTCTTTGGACAAAAATAACGTGCGGCCTTTTCTGTCTTCTACGATTTTATGTGCCGCCATACTTTGACGCAGAGAAGCATATAAAAGCAACAAATATTCTTCGCCGTAGCGTCGGGCATCGTTTTGCAGTTTCTCGTCAAAACGCTGGCATTCGGCAAATATCGCTTCCGCGTTGGCATAGCTTTCCCTCAACGCGTCAGAAATTGTTTTCCCGGAGCGGAAGTAATAGCCTTTGAGAAAGTCCCCGTAATAGAAAATGGACGCCAAATCGTCAAAAGCAATCAGGATTTTCCCCGATTGTTCCCTCGCGATATTTTCAAAGCTATCCGAAGCCCGAATATATTTCATCCCTTTTTGCTCGAAATATTCACCCTCCTGCCCCGCCAGATAGTAATACCCCCAATCCGCGCCGAATTCGTCCGAACTATGGGAAAGAGGCAACTGACGCAGAAGGCCGAAAAATACGCTTTCGAAACCGTCAAACCGCATGACGCCGCCGCGGATATCCTCGCGCCTGCCTTCCTGATAACAGGTATTATAGCAAAGCCTCTCCTCCGCCGTCAACGAAATTTTGATATTCTTCAAAGGATGTCTCGGAAGGAGCTTATACTTCAAATAGCACACGGGACAAGAAGCGATCTCCAAATTGTCGGGCGGCAAAGGCGAAACAAATTCGACTGTCAGTTCAAAATCATCGCAAGAAAATCCATATACGGTGGCAAAAGCCGTTATATCGAGAAAGTTCTGTTTCAAAGGAATTGCCCCTGGATTCTTTCCCAAAAAAGCGTATTCCTTTCCGTCCGCGATGACGGTTCCGTAAAGCGGTTTTTCTTCTCCGTGCCAAAACACGGTATTGCTTTCATTTAATATGTCGTCCGCAAACCAAACGGAAAAATATGGATCTTTTACAAATAACGGATATGCCGGTAATTTTCTCATTGTTTTTATACCTGTTAACACATAATTTCGCGGCCTGTATTCGAAATATAGGCCGCGAAATTGTACCTAAATGACTTATGATACTTTTTTATCTTTTCTGTCTATGCTCATTTCTCGGCTATTTCATTTATGCCATATACTGCGGAAATATAGAAACATTCTCCTATAGCAAACGAGCCTGCGCCAAAAATCCGAAGCGGAAGCTTGGAAATATCCGTCGCGGAAAGTTTCGCTCCGCTCATGTCCGTGATACTTCCCGCCGCGCCGAACAAATTGACGGGGATTTTTACTTCCGTCCATCCCTCCGCCGCAATCTCCGTATCCGCCGCCCACGTCGTTCCCATGCTGAACGTGTGCTTTGTCGGATTATAAACGCGGAACACCAGGTAGTCGTATGCAGATACGTCTTTAATACAGGGCGTATTCAAAATCACATAGTTGTCGGCCTGCACGGAAAGAAATTCCACTTTCAACGAGCCGTCCTCGCCTTCGTATTTCACGGAGGTATCGTACGAAAGTTTATTCGGGTCTCCCCAATGCAATGTTACTCGGTCAAGTGCGGATGCTTTATCGAAATTGAGAACAACGTTCTTTTCAATAGGTTCAGCGGCTTTCCCGCCGAACACGGAGGAAATATAGAAACATTCCCCTGCAGCAAACGAGCCTGCTCCAAAAATGCGAAGCGGAAGCTTGGAAATATCCGTCGCGGAAAGCTTCGCTCCGCTCATGTCCGTGATACTTCCCGCCGCACCGAACAAATTGACGGGGATTTTTACTTCCGTCCATCCCTCCGCCGCAATCTCCGTATCCGCCGCCCACGTCGTTCCCATGCTGAACGTGTGCTTTGTCGGATTATAAACGCGGAACACCAGGTAGTCGTATGCAGATACGTCTTTGATCCAAGGCGTATCCAAAATCACATAGTTATCGGCTTGCACGGAAAGGAACTCTACTTTCAACGAACCGTTTTCGCTTTCGTAACTCACGGAAGTATCGTACGAAAGTTTGTGGGGCGCGGGCCAATAAAGGCTTACCTGTTCCACGCCGAAGGCCTCGTCGAAATAAGCGATCTTATCATCCACGACCATTTCCGGCTCGGAAGGCGCTTCCGTCACGGCATACATCGCGGACAGATAAAAGGTACTTCCCCCCTCAACCGTATTTTTCTCATAGTCATCAAAAAGCCTCAAAGAAAGGTTGGTAATGTTTTCGCTGTTGATCACGATGCCTGCCACGGCAGGGTGCGTTACGTTTTTCGTATCCAGATCCCCGACGGGGATTTTCAGTTCCGTCCAGGCATTGGGCGCAAGTGTAATATCGCCAAACCAGCAATAGCCGGAATATACTTCATGATCGTTATCGTTATAAATCCTGATCACGAGATGCGTATATTTGCTGACGTCGCTCTCGATGATGCGGTCGAGAATAATGTAATCCCCGCCCGTTGAGGGGACGGTAACCTTCAAAGCCCCGGCTTCGTTATCGTATGCCTTCTCGGTGCTGTAAGAAAGCTGGAAATTGTTCCACAGCGTCTTGACCTGAGAAACGCCGAACTTTTCATCCGAATATAAAATTTTACCTTCGACAATCTCGGAAGGACCCGTCGCTTCCACTTCGTATTCATTGTCCTTTTTGTTGCCTGCAGCGTCCTCGACGTGAATAACGATGATATATTTTCCGCTGTTGTGCTCAACCTCAAACCGGCTGTTCTCTACCGCCACCTCGACTCTTTCGCTGTCCGAATTTGCTTTATAATATACTTTGACCCAGCATTTGGACATATCGGGGCCGTCGGAAATCGTATATTGGGGCAAGTTGTAAGTAAATCCGGAAATGTAAAATTTCGGCAGCGCGTCTTCGTCCATATTTACCGTAGGCGGAATACGATCGCCAAAATCCACTTTCAGGGACGCATTTTTTACCCCCTCCCCGCTTGCGGAATAAGTGATCACATAAATTCCCGGCACGGAAACATTGATTTTTCCGTACGAAACGGGAACTTCTTTCCCGTCGGGACCGACGACGCTCTCTACCTCGACGAGATACCCCGCCATAATCAGTCCGTCCGAATCGACGACATCGTACTTGGGAATGTCGTAAGCGCCGAGTTCAGCTTCCAGAACTGTATTTTCCGGTACGTTTATCCGGAGTTCTTTCGTTTTTTCCCCGCCGCATGCGGCAAAAGCAAACAATGTGCCCAAAAGCAGCAGGAAAAAACTGAGTATGAAATTTCTCTTTTTCATCATATAACCCTCCAACAATTTATTTTTGACGCGATTTGTTTAACAATGCCTCATTTCGCCGCAAGGATAATTTTATCCCACGACGCCATCAGCGTCGTTTTCGTATCCTCGATTACCCATTCCGCGGTATTTCCTTTATAGAGCACTCCGTCCAGGCCCGCACCGCTTCCCGTCGTATAGGCGGTGTGTCCCTGACGATAGACGAGCGGCGAAGAAAAGTCGATACAGATGGGAATATAATCGGGAAAGTTTTCATAACGGGATTTGACAAAATCCGTAACATTATCCCCCACGTCGTATCCGTAAGGCATCGTAAGGCCGTTGAGGTACTTTGCATAAATGCTCTGCCCCATATCGGAAGCCATAAATCTCAAAAATTCCATGGCCAACGGCTTATTTTTGCTTTTTGCAGGAATAGCGCAGCAATGATCAAACGTAGCACTGTAAACCATGCGGCGGGCTTCCGAAATCCTTGTAAAATCTTTTTCGGAAACTCCGGCATAAGACGACTTTCCCTCGTCGATCGCGTCGATTACGGCGCTCAGCGTTTCGTCCGTCATCGATTTGTTTTCCAAAGTTTTTACGAGGGAACTGATCACCGGGGTTTTAATCATCACGAGATCCTGCGGCTTGGTAAGCAAGTAGCTCTGAACCTCGTTTTCCAGCCATTGTCCGTTTACCATCATTGCGGATTCGGTCATGTCCTGCCCCGCATATCCCTGTCCCACAAAGGCAATCTGCGCTTCCTGCCAAGTCATGGAATCGGCGTATTTATGCATATATCCGTTTTCTTTTTTCAATAAATTTTCAGCTACCTTAACCGATTCCAGGCGGCCGGGCATTCCCAGCACCTCTCCGTTTTCCGCCAGCGTGCGCACGGTCGTCCCGTCCGGCTGTTCCTTTTGATAATATCCCCAATAATAATCGATGTAGTTATCATAGCCTGCGTATTGCGCCCACCATACCCAATGCAGGTAGTCCCAATAACTGATAGAAGTAGAGATCGAGAAAGGATATACGCCTTCCGCCTTTATTTCGTTGCAAAACCTTATCAATTCATCCGTCGTATTGGGAATTTCGTACCCTTCGGGAAAAATTCTGTCGACAACCGTTTTATTCAACACGATTCCGCAAACGGGATCCGCCCAGTTCATCTGATAAATTTTTCCGTCCTCTGTCAAAAGTTTATTATAAATAGACGGATTCATGGCTTCCTTGATCGGTTTTGTTCCGCCTTCGGGCACGGAATTATAAACGGGAGACAGGTCGGTCAGAAATTTCGAATCCTGAGGAGCGAACATACTTCCCAGCGCCATAACCACGTCGTCGTTTTGAGAATTGTCGTTCAAAAGGGAAATAAGTTCCCCGTTGACATAACTTTTCTTTACTTTTACCGTTACGCCGAGCGCGGAAGAGAATTGCTTAGCCATTTCGTCCAGCCACTTGGTTCCAAATCCTGCTTCATAGCAAATAACGCTGATGGAGCCCGAGGGTTTTCCTCCCGGCCCGACGCTGCTTCCGCCGGGACGTTTTTCCCCGCAGGCAGAGAAAGAAGCAACGAGGGTGAACCCGAGTAAAAAACAACCCAACTTTTTCAATATATGCGTTTGTCTCATACTGTCTCCTTTATAATATATTTTCTATACTTTTTACGATTTTTACTTTACGGGAATCATAAATACGCCTTCGCCCACCCCCAGCTCGAGCTCGAAATGATTTTCGAGCACTTGGTAATCATAGGCCACGCCTTTTTTATATACACGTACTTTGGAAGCGTTTTTGAAGTCCAGGCTGACCGTATTCCTCAATCCGTATGCGGGATCGGTAAAATTCACTACGATAAGGCCATCGTTTCCCGACTCGTCCTTAAATTGCCCGATAAGCGCGTCCTGTGTAGCCTGCGCCCCATTCAATGCGGCCACTTCGGCCAAAGGATTGTTGAGGCCGTCGAAGTTGAGATTATAGTCTTGTTCGCTCTGCGTTCCCAATACCGGCATAGTACCGTTCCAGTCGAAATTGAGATAGACATGGTCGAAATCATGAATTTCCCGATTGACGGCCTTTGCATAATCATAGAGCGGATACTTTTTTCCCGACTCCTGCGCGTCCACGCAGGAATTGGAGAAATCTTCCAAAATAGAAGTTCTGTACGTAAAGTAAGTGAACGCCTTTATTCCGAAAGCCATATAGACGTAAAACTGCCAGCGAAGGTCTTCCTCCGTCACGGCCCTGTAAGTATAATGCTCGGTCGCCTGCAGGAAGAAATGCGGAACCGCATTGACGCGTTTTGCCTGTACCGCTATGGTTTCTATACAGTTCAGCCAGTTGGAACGCAACGCACTTTCGCCGGTACTTTTTTTATCCAGCGGATAAATATCCGCCGACAGATACCGATGCCCTTCCTCCACTTTCGCAAGCACTTTATCTACGTATTCCCCAACATATTCGTTATACGTATGCCCTTCGAACGTCCCCGTAGCCGAATTGGGAAAAAGATTGGCAAAAACGTCTATTTCGGAGCCGTATTTCTTTACGTGCTCTTCCGTCAGCTCGGCAATCCTTGCGATGTTGGAAAAGTAAGGCTCATCCCAATAATTGATCGCCGTAACGGCGGGAAATTTAGAGTAATCGGTTTTATCCGCCGCCCAGGATTCGGCGGCAGATTCTATGGTGGCAGCGTTTCCCAAGGTAATAATCGTCTTTAACCCGACTTGTTCGCAATATCCTAAAACGTCGGCATAAGCCTGCGTACCGCGTTTGACAAATAAATCGTCTAAAAACATAAACGTAAGTCCCATCTCTTTAGCCAGCCGATAATCCTCCAGAGTGGGAAGCGGCGCGTCCCATCCCCCGATCATCATCTCTTTATCGTCTTTATACACGGGAAAAGGCTTATTTTCGCTCTTCTCGCCACAACCTGCCGCACTTAACGCACCTAACGCAATCGAACCCGCCATCAACATACAAATCAATTTTCTCCTCATAAATAAATCTCCTTTTATCCCTTCAATCCGCCCGAAAGCGAAATATCCATAATAGAATTCTGAAAAATCGCAAACAACACTACAATGGGAACCATACTCATCAATATTCCGGCAAACAAGACGGGCATATCCAGATTACGGGTATTGATAATCTGATACATATACAACCCCGAAGACAGCGTGGGGAAATTTTTCAAAAACAGCAATGGCGTGGTATAATCGTTCCAGAAATTAATGGCGGCCACTATCGCAAGCGCCGAAACCACGGGGAGCGCCTGCGGCAGCATAATTTTGAGAAAGCAGGTAAAATGTCCGGCGCCGTCGATAAATCCCGCTTCGATATAACTGGAAGGCAAAGATTTGAAAAACGAATGCAAAACCATAAAATTAAACCCAAATCCCCCGGCAAACGCCAGCAACAGCAACGGAGACTCGATAATTCCGAGCGCCGTATATACTTTAAACTGCGCAGGCATTGCCCCTACGATCGGAATCATCATCGTGACGATGGCAACCCAGTAAATCGTCTGACCTCCCGGAAATTTATATTTCGCTACGACGTATGCCACCATGGTAGAAACTGCCATTCCCAAAAACACGCCTCCCACCGTAAACCATAAGGAGTTGAAAAGCATGTCAAACATATTGCTTCCGTCTATATCCAAAGCCTTAAACGCCTTGACGTAATTTCCGAATCTCCAAGCTTCGGGCAAGGCCACCTTGCTTGTCAGCATATATTCCGTCGAAGACTTCAAGGACGATAAAAATGCCCAAACTAAAGGATACAGCAGGCTGCTCGCGTAAATCAGAAAAACGACGAACATCACCGCCGAAAGAGCATTTCCCCCAATCCGTTTCTTTTTTACCATCAATATTCCACCTCCGGATCTAAACGTCTGAAAATTGCCCTGACCGCAATAACGATAGGAATACTTACTGCCGTGAAAAAGAGACCGATTGCCGCAGGGTATTCGAGCGCCGCTCCCGTCTGTGTCTTTTGAAAAATAAAGAAGGCGATTGTGGTGGTATCGTTCCCGCCCGCTATCGTTCCCGCTTCACTGAATAAAAGAATGGGACCGCTGCTGTTAAATAATCCCGTAAAGGCCAAAATAATCGTCATGGAAACGGTAGGCCAAACCATCGGTGTGATGATATAAAACAGTTCGTGAAATCTATTGCCGCCGTCGATCTGGCACGCTTCCAAAACCTCCGTCGGAATTCTTTTCATGGCTCCTTGATACAAAATCATATTGATTCCCAGTCCGGTCCATATCGTATAGGCAATAATCGTAGGCGTGGCGGTTCGGGAATCGCCCAAAAGCGGAGGCATCTGATAACCGAAAGTTTTATCCAGAAGCATATATAAAGGCCCGAACGTCGAAATCATATTTTTGAAAACTGTGACATAAACGACCGCCGATATAATCGAAGGCAGAAAGAAAACTACTCTGAACATACCGTAACCGCGTATTTGTTTGAACAACAGATAGGAAACAAAATAGGAAACGGGTATCATCAAAAATATATTTGCCGCAAAATATTTTAAGGTATTTCTCACTGCCACTCCCACCGTAGAGTTCGGAAGAGCAAATTCTTTGAACATACTTTTGAAGTTTCCCCACGACCATACATATTGCTCGACATAATTTTCATCGTATCCGATAAATTCACGAAAGGCCAGCAAGAGAGAATTCAAATTGACCACCACGTAAAAAACAATAAAATTGACAATCGCCAACGACACCATGAGATATACGAAAATATATTTGCTCTTTCTGAACGCTTTCGGCATATCGTCAAATTGTTTCATATAATTATTGAAAAATTTACTCTTCATTCTTAGCTCCTTACCTCCCTTCTCGTTCGTTTTCCGTCCTTACGACTTCCTGCAAAACAAGCGCTGTTTTCTTTCAGAAGCAATTTCATTATATCACAAACTCTTTTGTTGTCAATATGAAAAAGTATTCGGATTTCTTACTTTTTGGCTTCTATTTATTACAATAATTTTGGAACAATAAATTTGTAAATACCCCTTTTTGCGAAAAATAAAGAAAATTACTCTCATTTTTTTCTAATTTTTTCTATTTACTTGAAAATGACAAAGCTTTATGGTATAATATTATTGAAAGCTTAATTAAGTATAGGAGATGAGTTATGGACATGCTTTCAGAGGCCGAAAACATCATTAATTACAAGCTGTCGGATCCAACCCATGAAAAAGACATTTGTCGTTTAGGCAGAGCATTATCCGTCCCCGACCGCCTTCAGATTCTGCGGGTTTTGCAGGATAAGCCGTACAGCGTTATCGAAATTTCTTCCATGCTCGGTCTTCCCGTCTCTTCAGTCTCCTTTCACGTAAAAGTTTTGGAAGAGGCAAAACTTATCCGTATAGAATATAAACCCGCGCAAAAAGGTCATATGAAGCTTTGCAGTCTCGGAACAATCCTTTCCACGGTTTTCTTCACCAAGGTAAAAGAAACCGTAGAGGATGAAATTAAAGTCGAGCTTCCCGTGGGCTGTTATTCGGAATGCAAAGTTTCCAAAGCATATATGGCGGACGGAAAGGGCTTTATCTTTCGGGAAAACTCTTCCTCTTATATGCTCTTTGCGCCTGAAAGAATCAAAGGCCAGCTTTTTTCCTTCCAATCAGGTTTCGTTACCTATAATTTCCCCAATCTGTTTATTCTCAACCGCAACCGCAGAAGGTTATCATTCTCGTTCGAGTGCTGTTCCGAGGCGCCCTATTACCGCGAAAATTGGCCAAGCGATATTACCGTATGGATCAACGGCATAGAAATTGCCACCTACTGTTCGCCGGGAGACTTCGGAGGAAAACGGGGAATTTATACGCCGAGTTATTGGCAAATCAATAGCACACAGTTCGGACTCTTGAAAAAATTTTCCATAGACGACAAAGGCTGCTATATCGACGATATTACGGATAATAAAAATCATTGTTTTGATGATCTTCATCTGGATACGGCAACATCCATCGAACTGAAAATCGGAATAAAAGAAGACGCCAAACACATGGGCGGAATCAATATTTTCGGAAAAGAATTCGGGAATTATCATCAGGATATTCTCATGATTTTATCCGAAAACTGAACATCGTACTTTGTCCGATTAAAAAAATTTACACTCTTAAGGAGAATGAAAATTTCATTATTTTGTCAATATTTTATACACTAAAGCACTTACAAAATAAAAAAAAGAACGAATTTTTCAAAATTCGTTCTTTTTCATGTCAAAGGACTACAAAAAAGATTTTTTTAGAATTTTTCAGTGCGTATCGAACCAACACAGTCTATTTTTAATATTAAATCATCTTGCAATCTCTTTATCAGCCATATAAATTATAATATATAAACAGACGACTTTGTAAGATGAACGCTGATACACAAAGAAATTCAGAAACTGTTCTTTTCCTTTTTTCGGTTTCTATTTTGAACTTTTTTGGTTTTAGCGTCTATATAAAAGCGGAAAGATAAATCGCTGAAAACCTTTATTTATAAAGGATAAAAGAAAACACCTATTGCCGTCTAAACCTCGTGGGTTCGAATTTCAATAGGTGTTTCATTTTTCCTGGGCTTGGAGATTGGGGACACTATTTTTTCGATATTAGAAACGAAGATAGGCGAAAAAATGCGTTTTAATATCGATAATTCAATTTTTAATCTACAAACACTGGGGGGGGGGATGAAAGGCTTCCTTTTTTTATTGTCCTAAAAATTGTAAATGAGCATTAGGCGTGCGCTTATCTTGAAACAAGAAATTTCTGTGCTGCTAACATCTTTCCTGTATGCGACGCACCCGCCCTCAAAACTATCATTCGCCTAAAAGCGTGCATATATAAGGTTCGCCCGATTCTTTTCAGTCCTTAGTCTCTAACTTCAAAGGATAGTCGTTGAGATGCTCCATTTTGAAACCATTCTTTTTATAAGCTTCGTAATCGAAAGCTTCCAGCTCGTCTATCGCCAGCTTAT
>UQHL01000028.1 GCA_900540805.1 uncultured Eubacteriales bacterium | reverse complement strand
ATCGGTTAACCTTTCTCGAACCACGCGACTATCGCGTGGTTTTTCTTTATATCAAGAAATGCCGCGGCGTCAAACGCCGCGGCACCTCGCACTCACGATCTTTATAAACCGAGTCAAAATAAACCGCGTCAAAGCAGATTGAAAAACGCCTTGCCGCCCGACAGAAGCTCCTCGTCCAGCGTCCATTCGCCGTCCTTTTCCTTTAAGCCGAACGAGCATTCCTTCGCCGCCTCGAACACGTCGTCCCCGTCGTAGCCGATAAATCTGTCCGCCATCGTCTCCAAAAGCTCCCTCGCCTCGGGCGTAAAACGCGACGTCGTCACGAAAATGCCGCGGCTGTGCCTGCTTCCCTCTTTCGCCTGGCGGCACGCCACCGCGCCGATAAACTGCTGCAGAAGCGTTTCTCCGATCACCCACAATTCCTCCTTCCCCTTGGAAGGATCCCAGTTCTTCGCCTGTATGTAGATGGTCTCGCGGAAGCCGAATTTGTCGGTGAGCGTGATCTCGCCGTCTATGCCGCCGTCACGTTCCCCTCCCGATACTCTCATTCCCTCCAGTCGCCTGCCGTTGCGAAGGGAATACCGCTCTAACAAATACACGGAATAATATTCGAAATAATCGCCGCCCAGCGCGCGGAGCCGCTTGAGAAATTCCGCTTTCAAGGCTTCCTCGGGCGTCGCGGGAAGCGCGGGGGACTGCGTTCTGCCCCGTCCCCGGCGGTCTCTCCTGCCGTTCTGAGACGCAGGCTCGGCCGCCGCTTTGGGAGAAACGGAAGAAATCGGCGTCTGGCGGGGCTGCGACTGCGGCTGGGGCTGGGGCGCCTTCGTCGGCTCGGGACGGCGCAGGGTCTCCGCGGGCCGCGTGTCTTTGAGCGGTTCCTTTGCCTTCTCCGTCACGGAAGCGGGCTTTCTCTCCTCTTTTTCCTTTGCGGCGGGCGCGCTGCCCGTTCCCTTTGCGGCCGCGTTGCCGAGAAATGCAAACTCGGTCAAAACGGGCTTTTTCGCCTCCCTGGGCGTTTCGGCTTCCTTTGCCAGCGCCTTCACCTCGGTCGCCAGTGCGACGGAAGCGGCGGGACGAGCTTCTCCGCGTTTGTCCATGGCGCGGGAGACGGGCTCCGACGAGACGGAGGAAGCGGAAGTCCCGGTCGAAGCTACGGAAGCCGCAGTCGGGATTTCAGCTTTAGAAGAGACGCTTGAAGCCGCAGAAGGCGCCGTCGAACCTTCTGAATGCGCTTTCGGACTTTCCGAGGGCGCGGCGGGCTTTTCCGGCCGCTCTTTTTCCGAAGAAGCAACGGACTTTTCCGCTTTTTTTTCTTCGGCCGCAGAGACGGGCGTTTCCGAGCGTCTTTCCTGTACGGCAGAAGCGGAATTCTGCGCCGCTTTTTCCCCGACGGAAGGCAGGGGCCCCTTTACGTCTTTTTCCGAAGCGGAAGGCGTCGGCCCCTGCGCCGTTTTCTCTCCGACGGAAGCCGTGGAGCTCTGTGCGTTTTTTTCCACGGCGGGAGAGACAAATCCTTGTATCCGCTTTTCCTCCGCGGGCGCAACGGGCTTCTGCGCGCCCTTTTCCGTCGCAGCCTTGGCTGCGGCAGGGGCTTTTTTGTCCGCCTTATTGCCTAAAAGCAGCGTCATGTCGAACACGGGCGCCACCTTCGCTTCGGGCTTTACCGCCAAAGCGCCCGCAGGTTCCGTCCCTTGCAAGGATTTTTCCGCGGAGGCTTCGGCTCTTGCGGGTTTTTCTTCCGCTTTTACCGTTTCCGAGGGGTGTCCGACGGCCGTTTCCGCTTGTTCGGCGGGCGTATCCTGCGCCATCGTCTCAGCCTTGTGTGCCTCGTTTTCTACTTCTTTGGGTTTTCTGCCCCGTTTTTTAGGCTCGGGCTTCGTCGCCTCGACTACTTCACCCTCTTCCTTTTTCACTTCGGCCTTGGGCTTTCTGCCGCGCTTCTTCGGCTCGGGCTTTTCCTCTTTTGCTTCTACCGCCTTTGCGGGTTCTTCCTTGGACGGCACGGCGGGTTTTTCCGCGGAAACGGCCTTTTCCTCCGCTGTTTTCACCGCTGTTTCCGAAAGCGCGGTCTTTGCGGGACGTTTTTTCTGCGCGGGTTTCTTTTCCGCGTTTGCGGTTTCCGCTTTTACGGGGTCTTCCTTCGCTTCCCGCGCGGATTCCGCCGCCTTTTTAGCGGGCTTTTTCGGAGCGGCTTTTTTCGCCGCGGGCGCTTTCGTCCCTTCCGCCGCGACGGGAACCTTCGTCGGCTGCGTCTGCACGGGCGCGGCCAGCGAGCATACGTTTGCCTCGAAGCGCACCTCGCCCGCTTTTTCCATAACGTCGAACGTAGAGCCGATCCGCCCCTTTACGGCGTTGTCATCCCCCGTTTCCTCGGGGAAACGCTCGGCGTAAACCTTGGCCGACGTATCCAAAAATTCGTTCCATTTATAGGGGCGCGAAGCGAGGAGCTCGCGGATAACCGTTTTCATTCGTTCCGATTTTTCCGCCCTCGTCACCGTGGCCGCCTTATCCTGCTCGTTCTTTTGTTTTTGTGTGTTTTCGTTGTTTTTGTTTTCCATAAAAATACTTTGCGGCGGGGTCCGCCTATGTTTTTCCCGTTATTTTTCCCCGTCCGTCCGCCTTTGCCGAAATCTCTTGCGCTTCTGCCGAAAAAAGCGCGGAAAGTTATTCGTACAGGCGGATAAATTCGCCGAAACACGGATATTCTTCCTCCGTCTTTTCGGCGAGGTATGTTCTGATCAGCCGAAGGGCGCGCTTTAAGCCGCCCGCCGTCTTTTCCTCGTCGTAAGCGAGCCCCGCGCATTTGCGCAGAGTCTCATAAGTAGCGCCGCTCGCGCGTACGCCCGAAGCGCACGCGGTACAGGTGAAGTATCCCGCGTCGAAATCGAAATACACGTTTCCCTTCACTTCGCCGCCGCAGACGCCGCAGCCGTCCAGATCCAGCATGTAGCCCGCTTCGTGAAGAGCCGCCACGCAGAACCCCACAAGCAGCTCCGCCGCGTCTCCGTCCGTGAGCGAC
Organism: uncultured Eubacteriales bacterium; assembly: GCA_900540805.1. Classification (GTDB taxonomy): domain Bacteria; phylum Bacillota; class Clostridia; order Christensenellales; family Borkfalkiaceae; genus Scatosoma. The sequence goes on along the minus strand of UQHL01000028.1, from coordinate 25,386 downwards.
AGTCCCTTCAACGCCTCGGCCGCCGCGATAAACAGCGCGCGGCTTTCCCCCTCTTCCACCAGCAGGGCGTCGCAGATCTCGAGGACGGCGCACGCCGCATAGTAGCGCACGATATCCGTGCGCAGGGCGAAGAAACCGTCGTACAGATACGCGGCCGTCACCGTATATCTGCCCCCTTTCTCCGCGAGAACATATTCCGCAAAACAGAAGGGCTGCGCCGCGAAAGCGAGCTTTGCCTTGGGCTTTCTGACGCCGCGTATCCCCGCCGTCAGTTTCCCGCGCGAGGGCGTGAATAAGTTGAGCAGTTTATCGTTTTCCTTATAGTCCGTCGCCTTGATCACCAGCGCGTCCGTCTTAAATTCCATCGCCGCTCCCTCTGCCGCCCTTTCGTCACCGCTTTTTCGGACCGCGATCGTCCATTCTCAGCTCCTGATAAAGCATATAGTAGCTGATGTTTCCCGTCTTTTCAAACATTTCCCACGCGAGGCGCGCCGCTCCGTTTTCGCCGTTTCTATGATGCATTTTTTCTCCCCTCCCCTTTCAACGTTAGGGTGCGGAGAAAAATTGTTTTTTATACGGCGGAAGCCGCGGGCCGCTTTCGGGGGTAAAGCGCTCTCGGTTTCCTGCAGCTTTTTCGGTTTCTCAAAGCTCTCTCGGTTTCTTAAAGTGCTTTTTCGATTCCTTAAAGCTCTCTCGGTTCCTCGTAGCCGTACTCTTTTAAGAGCGCGGGCCTGTCCCGCCAATCCTCTTTTACCTTGACGAAGGTGGTGAGAAAGACCTTTGCGCCGAGAAACTTTTCCATGTCCTGGCGCGCAAACGAGGAGACTTCCTTGATCGCCCTGCCCTGCTTGCCGATCAAAATGGCTTTGTGGTTGGGCTTTTCGCAGACGATGTCGAGGTTGACCTCGTAAACGCCGTTTTCGCCGAGACGGAAAATGTTGATGACGATCGCCACGCCGTGCGGGATTTCCTTATCGAACTTGAGCAGAATTTTTTCGCGCATGATTTCGGCGATCATAAAGCGTTCGCTCTTGTCCGAAACGACGTCCTGCTGAAAGATTTTCTCTCCCTCGGGCATGGCCGATATGAGAAATTCTTTCAGACGCTTGACGTTTTGCCCCTTTCTCGCGGATACGGGAAACACGTCGAGATCGACCCCCGATTCGGCAAACCTCGCCATATCGAGGGGAATGTTTTCCCTGGGCATGATATCGGTTTTCGTATAGGCCACGGCCATGGGAATCCCCAGCGCCTTGTATTTGCGTATCAGGGAAAAGTCCTCCTCGCGCACGCCCTCATGCCCGTCCAGCACGTACAGAATAAAATCCACCGCCTTCGCGCTTTCCTCCGTCGTGTGCATCATCATGTCCGTCAGGGCGTTTTTCGCCCGATAGATGCCCGGCGTATCCACAAACACGATCTGGTAGTCTTTCTCGGTCAAAACGCCGAGGATTCTGTCCCGCGTGGTCTGGGGTTTGGGTGACACGATGGAGACCTTTTCGCCCACCATCACGTTTATCAGGGTGCTTTTTCCGGCATTCGCCCTGCCGATTACCGCTACGTATCCGCTTCTCATAATTGTATCCCGTTTTTCTTTGTCCGTAAGTTCATTCGTCTCTCGTTATTCCCATTTTACCGAGAATACATTCCTCTTTTTCCCGCATTTCCGATTTTTCCGTCTCCGTCTCGTGATCGTAGCCCAGACAATGCAGAATTCCGTGCACGAGAAGGTAATGCAGCTCGCGGTGGTACGAATGGCCGTATTCCTCCGCCTGTTCCTTAGCCCGCTTCACGCACACCGCCACCGAACCGATGAAAAGATTTCCCTCCTCGTCGATATCGCAGGGAAACGCCTTTCTTTCGAGCGCCTTTCCCTTGATCTCGTCCAAAGCCGGAAAGCTGAGCACGTCCGTCACCCTGTCCGTCTCCCGCAGCTCACGGTTGAGACGGCGTATTTCCGCCTCGGCCGTAAACACAAGCTCCACGGCCAGGGGGATGTCGGAACGCACGAAGCCGTCCATCGCCCTTTCCAGCGCGCGGACGTTTTCCTCGGGAAATTCCTCCCCGTCATAATAGATACGGAAATTGTTTTTCATTGGTTTTCGCCCGTCGTCTTTCCGTCCGCGTGCTTGTACTTGATGGAAGGGTATTTCACGCGGTGGTGATACACGCCCGTCAGCGTGCTGACCAAAGTGCGGCGTATCGTCGTCAGATCCGCCATGGTGATGTCGCAGTCGGAAAACTGTTCGAGGTCCATGCGTTCCTCGATGATGGCGCGGATCGCCTTTTCCACCTCCTCGGGCGTGCGCTTCTGCATGGCGCGCACCACGGCTTCCGAGGCGTCGGCGATCATGATGATGGCCGCGATCTTCGTCCTGGGCTTGGGCCCGGGATAAGAAAAGTCCTCTATGTTCAGCTCGCCGTCCGTCATCTTCAGCGCCTTGGCGTAGAAATAACGTATCGGCATGGTGCCGTGGTGCTGAAGGGCGACGTCCGCGAGAAACTGCGGCAGGTGATTGGCGCGGATCAGCTCGTACCCGTCCTGGGTATGCGAGCGGATAATGTCCGCCGAAAGCTCGGGCGTCAGCTCGTCGTGCAGATTGTACTCGCCCTGGTTTTCCGTAAAATATTCGGGCTGGTGCAGTTTACCGACGTCGTGATAAAAGGCCGCCGCGCGGGCGTAATCCACGTCCTCGCCGAGGTTGGCCGCGCACGCTTCCGCAAGCTGCGCCACCACCATGGAGTGATTGAAGGTGCCGGGCGCTTCCTCCTTGAGCTTTTTGAGGAGCTTGGCGTCCGAGCCCGTCAGCTCGCGCAGACGGAAAACCGTGAGGCAGTTGAACACGTATTCGAATACGGGCAGAAGGGCGAGGAACAGAACGGCGGACATGGTACCGCCGAGCAGACCGTAACCCATCTGCGTAAGGACGCGCTCGATGCCCGAGATTTCCGTAGGCGTCAGAGGCGTTCCGTTGCCCGCCAGCCCCGAGACCTCCAGAAGGAAAATGACGAGATCGACGGGAATGACGATGATGAGCCCGATACCGACGATCTGGAAGCGGGTCTTGGCCTTATTTCCGAAGAAAATGGCGATCATGCCCGCGGAAAAAGCGATGATAAAGGAGGAATAGATATGCGTCCCCGAAACCGCGCTGGTGGAGAAATTATCGATGATCAACATGAGGATCGCGCAAATCATATTCATGAAAATAGCGTCCCTGCGGCCGACGAGAACAAAGACGAGCAGCGCCGCCAGCGCCACGGGACGGGCGTAGATGTGCACGTGTTCGCCGAAGAGGAAGGAGGCCACCACGCTTAAATCCAGCACCGTGAAAATGAGCGCGATATTCCTGCCGTTTGCCAGCATCCGCCTGTCCTCGAAGAAATAATAGAAGTACATGATCCAGACGAGGAGCAGGATACAAAATACCATGTACAAATAATTCGCGCTGTTTTGTTTGATCGTCTCCGAAAAATGCCCGAACTTTCCGCCCAGCAGCAGCACGGCGACGATGAGCAGCACCACCGCGAGATGAAGCATAAAGAGCAACACGCTCTTCACAGCCTCTTTTTTCGTCCAGACCAATTCGCCTTCCCGTATGTTCATCCTTCGTTTTTCTCCTTCTTCGGCGTCCTTCGGCTCTTTTCCGCGTCCGTCTCGTAAGCGCGTATAATCCGCATGACCATGGGGTGCCGCACCACGTCCTTATCCGTTAAGCGACATATCTCTATCCCCTCTACGTCCTTCAAAATATCCACCGCGTGCACCAGCCCGCTGGTTTTTCCCTCGGGCAGATCGACCTGCGTCACGTCCCCCGTCACCACCGTTTTGCTCCCCTCGCCCATGCGCGTGAGAAACATCTTCATCTGTTCCTTCGTCGTGTTCTGCGCTTCGTCGAGAATGATAAACGCGCCCGAAAGGGTTCTGCCGCGCATATACGCCAGCGGCGCCACCTCGATGACGCCCTTTTCCATCAGCTTCGCGTACGTCTCCGCCCCCAGCATTTCCTGCAAGGCGTCGTACAGCGGGCGGAGATAGGGATCCACCTTGGTCTGTAAATCGCCCGGCAGAAAGCCCAGCTTTTCGCCTGCCTCCACCGCGGGACGGGTGAGAATAATCTTTTCCACCTGCTTGCTCTTGAAGGCGGCGACGGCAAGACATACGGCGAGGTAGGTTTTCCCCGTTCCCGCAGGCCCGACGCCGAACACCACCGTGTTCTTTTTGATCGCCTCCACGTACTGCTTTTGCCCCACCGTCTTGCACTTGATCTGCTTTCCGCGGGAAGTGACCGCCACGACCCCCGAAAGAATCCCCGCAATGTCGCCCACGCGCCCCTCTTTGGCCAGCTCGATACAATAGACGATGCGGCTCCGATCGACGCTTTCCCCGCCCTCCGCGAACCTGAGAAGGGCGGAAATCACCTCTTCGCCGCAGGCGACGCCCTTTTCCTCTCCCTCGAGCACGATCTTTACGCCCTCCACATAGGAGACGAGATTGAGCTCGCGCGATAAAAGAGTGAGATTTTCGTCGAACGCGCCCAAAATTTTCGAAAGCCTGTCCACCGATCCCGTATCGATTGTCTGTCTGACGTGTGCCGTAAGCGTTTCCTCCGTCCCGCCGCGTATCGGCGGGTTCCGATGTCTAAAAATTAATCGTTTCCGTAACGACGTATATGATCCTGACGCGGAAACCGCCCTCCGCCGCCTCGCAGGATTTCTCCGCGATCTCTCCGTCGATCGAAAGATAGGCCGCCGCAAAGGCCTCTTCTTCCGTCGCGGCCTCCACCATCTCATCATATGTACAGGAGATAGCGATGCGCGCGATGGCCGTCGCAGGCGTCCGTTCGCCGCTTTCGGAAAGAAAATACGCCCCCACGAGCGCCTCGCCCGCCTCGACGGTTTCGCCCACGCCCTTCAACAGGGTGCCGCGAAGCACCGCCGCCTGCAAAATCGTGCCCGAATGTTTTGCCGTCATGTCCCCCGTTTGAGGCTCAGGCTCGGAGAAGGCGTTCAGCCGCACTTCCACCCGAACCGTCATGCCCGATTTTTTAACCGAACAGAAACTGACGTCCTTTAAGGCCAGAATTTTGGAACAAACCTCCTGTTCCTTTTCCCTGCGGTAAGGCGCAAAGGTCTTTATGCCGCTCTCCTCGAGCGCGGCGAGCACCTCGCGCCGATAGGAATCGGTGCCCGTGACGTCTATTTTGAAAACGAAACGGTTGGCCACGAGAGTACAGGAGAGAAAGAGCAGCGCGCCCAATAAAACGCCCATGCGTTTTTTCGACCAGTCGAGAACGGCGAGCAGACCTTCCGACCCGACCCTTTTCGCGGTATATGGACTATATACGGATACATTATAACATACATTGGGACAAATTGCAAAAACTTTTTCGGTATCTTTTTTCTTTACACTCAAAAGTATTTGGTTTTTTTTGAGTTTTTTTGCATGATAGACGCAGATTCCCTCTCTTTGCAGCTTCGAAAGGGCGCGTTCGGGCATAATTCCCTCGATGACGATCTTTTCCAAAAGCATACGTTTCAGCCCTCCGAAAGTTTGATACAGAGTATTTTTCCCGACAGCTCCAGATCCCCGTCGCAGTATTTTTCCACTGTGAAATTACAGCCCTCTATTTCCAGAACGGCGCGGCGGAAGCAGAGAATCACCCGTTCGGGCGAAAATTCGCTGACGGTCTTTACGCCTTGAAAATAACCGCCTCTGCCGGGCAGAACGGTATATCTCGCCCCCGCGGCCAGCTCCGATTCCCCGCCGCCCAACTTTTTCAGAATTTCGTCATATAACCGCATACGCGTACCTTTTCCCGAAATTTATTCCTTTTATTGTATGCGGAAAAGGGCGCGGATATGAGAAAAGCCCGCCTCCCGCGCCGGGAAACGGGCAGGGGAAACGGAAGAGCTCACTCTTTGTTTCCCGTGATGTGGCACAGATCCTCCTTCGCCTTTTCGGGACAGTCCGTTTTACATACCACCGTGAGAATATCCCCGCCGTGAAGCGCGGTGTCGCCGTCGGGCAGAATTTTCGTCTCCCCGCGCGCAATTTCCGTGACGATCGCGCCCGACGGCCACAGTACGTCGCGGACCGCCCTGCCGTCCGCAATGCAAGCATGCTGTACGGAAACGGTGAACACTTCGCGGTGCGCGCGCTCGCGTATGCCGTTTTCCTTTTCGAACAGCTCGAGAAGCTTTTCGTAAATCCCGTCCGTGCGGGAAATATCCCCGATAAAATACCCTACCGAAACCCCGATCACCACGGGAAGCAGGGGCGCGAAGCTCCAGGTGAGCTCGCATACCATGACGATGCCCGTAATCGGCGCCTTGACGATGGAGGTAAAAAAGGCCGCCATGCAGATCATTACCATGAGATCGGCGTATTTTGCGTCCATGCCCAGGGCCAGCCAGCCGCGGTTGAGCAGCGCGCCGATACACGCCCCGATCGCCAGCATGGGGATAAACGCGCCGCAGGGCACGCCCGCGCCCATATTGACGCAGGTAATGACAAATTTCAAAATCAGCGTCACCGCCAGCGTGCCGACGAGGGGAAGCGAAAAAATGCCCGCCGTACTCTCCTGAGCCGTGCCGCCCAGGGTACCCAGGGATTGGACGAGCGCGTGTCCTCCCCCCATAACGTTGACCGTAATCAGAGAAAACGCGCCGCCGAGGAGCACCGCCGAACCGATCGCCGCCCAATTTCCCGCGCGCGGATACGCCGAGCGGAGCTTCTCAAACAGCCTGCGGAAGCCGAATACCGCCTGATAGAACAAAACGCCCAGCACGCCGCAGACGAGGGCGGAGAGAAAAACAAACCCGTAAGCCGAAACGTGCATTTCGTAAAATACATACGTTTCGAAGGAATTGGCGGGCGTGCGTCCCATCGCCGCATAGATCGCCGTATGCGTCAAAAGCCCCGTGATAACCGAAGAAAAGGCGCAGATAAACACTTCGGGCGTAAACCGCTTATGCGCCTCCTCGAAAGCGAACGCCATGCCCGTCAGAGGAGCGTTGAACGCCACGGCCAGCCCCGTGCACGCCCCGCCCGTCACCTGATAGCGGCGCACCATTTCGCTGCGGCGGAACAGGCACGCCACGCCGTCGCCGCAGGCGCCGCCGATCTCTAAACTCGGCCCCTCGCTGCCCGCGGAAAGGCCCATAAAAATACTCAGCAGGCTTGCGGCAAACATCGCCGCCGCTTCCCTGTACCATCGGAAATGGACAATCCCGCGCGTCGCGCCCGCCGTTTGCGGAATCCCGCTCCCCTTGATCATGGGCACCAGCCGCACCATGACGCTTAAGAAAAAAGCGCCCAGAGCCAATACGATAAAAAGCAGGGGAAGGAAAACGGGGTTATTTCGGATAAAATCGTAAACCCCGCGCGAAAATTCCTCGCCCGCCGACGCCAGAAGCGTATAGAGGGTGACGGCCGCCCCCGCGAATATCCCCGTGACGCCGCCCACCGCTACCAGCTGTACGGCGTTTCTATATACGCTGCCTCTTTTTTTTCTCTTTCTCTTTTCGTCCATACACTTTCGTTTCGTATGCCTTCTTTCGGCGCCCGCCGTCCATCAACTGAACTGGCTGTTGTAAAGGTCGTAATAAAATCCCTTCTTTGCGAGAAGCTGCGCGTGCGTTCCCTGTTCGACGATCCGCCCCGCGTTCATGACAAGAATGGTGTCGGCGGTGCGGACGGTGGAGAGCCGATGCGCTACGACGAAGGAGGTTCGTCCTTTCATCAACGTATCGAAGGCGTCGCTGATCTTCATTTCCGTGCGCGTGTCGATCGAGGAGGTGGCCTCGTCGAGAATGAGCATGGGCGGCAGGCAGAGCATGATCCTCGCAATGCACAAAAGCTGTTTCTGCCCCTGCGACAGGCTTCCTCCGTCCTCGGAAAGCACCGTGTCGTAGCCGTCTGAAAGCCTGCGGATAAAGCCGTCGGCGTGAGACGCCTTCGCCGCGGCGACAAGCTCTTCGTCGCCCGCGTCGGGACGGCCCATGCGGATATTGTCCCGCACGGTTCCGCTCTTGAGCCAGGTTTCCTGAAGCACCATGCCGTAATTCGACCGCAGGGACCGTCTCGTAATCTCCCGCACGTCCTCCCCCTCCACCTTTACGCTGCCGCCCGTCACGTCGTAAAACCGCATCAGCAAATTGATGAGCGTCGTTTTGCCGCAGCCCGTCGGCCCGACGATTGCGACGCGGCGGCCGGGTTGGACGGACAAAGAAAGATTTTCGATCAGCTTCTGCCGGGGACGATAGGAAAAGCAGACGTTTTCCAAAGATACGTTTCCCTCCGCCCTCTTCAGCTCCTTGTTCCCCGCATCGGAGGGCTGTTCCTCTTCGTCGAGAAGCTCGAAAATCCGCGAGGCGCAGGCGATCGCGTTTTGCAGCTCGGTGACCACTCCCGAGATTTCGTTGAAGGGCTTGGTGTATTGATTGGCATAGGAAAGAAACGTCGTCAGCTTGCCCACCGTAAACGCACCGCCGGCGGCGATGTTCAGCGCGCCGATCAGCGCCACCAGCGCATAGACGAGATTGTTGATAAAGCGAGTGGTCGGGTTGGTCAGAGACGAATAGAACGTGGCGTCGAGCGAGGTCTTTTCCAGCCGTTTGTTGATCTCGTCGAACTTCTCCATGTTTTCCGCTTCGTGGGAAAAGGCCTGCACGGTCTTAAGCCCCGCGATCGCCTCCTCGGTGAAGGCGGTCTGTTCCCCCCGCGTCTCCGATTGTTTCTTAAAGAATGTGTAGGTGTGCGAAGAAATATACTTCGCCACGAAGAGGGAAAGCGGGGTGACGAACACGACGACCAGCGCGATTTTCCAATTTGTCGCCAGCATAAACGCAAGCGTGCCGAAAATGGTCAAAATCCCCGAAAAGAACTGCGTAAATCCCATCAGAAGTCCGTCGGCGAACTGATCGGCGTCCGCGATGATGCGGCTGACCGTCTCCCCGTGGGAATGGGAATCGAGGTACTTGAGCGGCAAGACGGAAATTTTCGCAAAGGCGTCCGCGCGGATATCCCGCAAGACGTTATAGGTGATGCGATTGTTGAGCGCGCTCATGCTCCACTGTGCGACGGCGGTAATCCCCACCGAAGCGCCGATTTTGAAAAATATAAGCTTGAGCGCGGAAAAATCCACTTTTCCCGCCTCTACGATACAATCCATGGCGTCGCCGATGAGAATGGGAACGTAGAGCGTAAAGCCCACCGTCACGATTGCCAAAAGCAGGGTTGCCGAAAGGGAAAAGGGGTATTTCCCGACGTAGCGGAGCACCTGTTTCACGGTGCCCTTGCGCACCTTCGACTTAGCCGAAGAAACGCCCGCGGAGCGCGCCGCGGCAATATTTTTGCGCTTCATGCTTCCGCCCTCCTTTCGCCGCCTTCCTTTTTATGCTGGGATTCGTAGATTTCCCGATAGACGGGGCAATCCTTCAAAAGCTCCTCGTGGGTGCCGATGCCCGCCGCCCTGCCCTCGTCGAGCACGACGATTTTGTCCGCGCCGTTCATCGCGGACGTGCGCTGGGAAACGACGAATACCGTCGGGGCGTAATCCAGCTCCTTCAGCGCGCGGCGGAGCGCCGCGTCCGTCGCGTAATCGAGCGCGGACGCCGAATCGTCCAAAATCAGGATTTCGGGCCTGCGCACAAGCGCGCGGGCGATCGTCAGCCTTTGCTTTTGTCCGCCCGAAAAATTTCTTCCCCCCTGCTCGACGGGCGCGTCCAGCCCGCCCTTGTCCTCGATCACCTTATCCGCCTGCGCCGCTCTTGCCGCCGCCATCAGCTCCTCGTCCGTCGCGTCCGCTTTTCCCCATTGCAGATTTTCGCGGATCGTGCCCTTGAACAGCACCGCCTTTTGCGGCACCACGCCGATTTTATCGCGCAGGACTTTGGGATCGTACGCGCGCACGTCTTTGCCCGCCACCCTTACGCTCCCCTCCGTTACGTCGTAAAAGTGCGGCACGAGATTGACGAGCGTCGTCTTTCCCGAACCCGTTCCGCCGATGACCCCCACCGTTTCGCCGCGCTTTAAGCGGAAGTCTATATCCGTAAGCGAATTTTCTCCGCCGCCTTTATACCGCATGCTCACGCGGTCGAATTCGACAAACGCCTGTAAAGTTTCGCCGCTTTCCGATACGATTGAGCCTTCTCCCTTGCCGCCCGCGGAAGTATTTTCTTCGCCCGCGGGCAACAGCTTTAACGAGCTCTCCATGTCCAGCACCCCCTCGATACGGCTCCCGCACGCCGCCGCCTTGGTGACGGTGATGATCAGGTTGGCAAGCTTGATCAGTTCCACGAGAATCTGCGTCATCAGGTTATACAGCGCCAACACGCTGCCCTGCGAAAGATTTCCGTAATCGACGCGCAATGCGCCGACGTAAATCAGCACGATAATCGCGCCGTTGATGAGAGCGTAGGTCAGCGGATTCATCAGCGCGCTGATCCCGCCGACAAATTTCTGGCTTTTGGTCAGTTCGCCGTTGCGCTCGGCAAAGAGCCTCTTTTCATCGTCCTCCTTGCAGAAGGCGCGGAGCACGCGCGCGCCCGTGAGGTTTTCGCGCGTCGAAAGCAGCACTTTGTCCAGCTTCCCCTGCGACTTTTTATATAAAGGCATGCACACCAGCATAACGGCGAACACCACCGCGCTCAGGACGGGGATCGTCCCGACGAACACCAGCGCCGAATGACGGTCGATGAAAAACGCCATGATCATCGCGCCGAACACGATAAACGGGGAACGCAGAAACAGCCTCAACACCATATTGATCCCCGACTGAAGCTGATTGACGTCGTTGGTCATGCGGGTGAGCATCGCGGAGGTGCCCAGCGTATCCATATCCGAATAGCTTAAGGACTGAAGCTTTGCAAACAGCGCCTTTCTCAGCTGCGTCGAAACGCCCGTGGCGGCCTTGGCGGCAAAATACTGCGCCGTAACCGCGCACACCAGCCCGACGAGCCCGAACCCGCCCAGCACCGCGCACATAATTGCGATATAGGACTTATCCGCATAAGGATATCCACCGTCCACCCGCGCGCCCAGCCCTTTATCGATGATCAGCGCGACGATAAAAGGGACGACGAGCTCGAAGGTCGCCTCCAGCAGCTTGAAAAGCGGCCCGAGAAGGCTCTCCGCCTTATATGGTTTGAAATAGGGTAAAATTTTTTTCATAGCGTTCCCATCATACGATTTATATCCGAATTATTATACCACGCTTTCGGAAAAAAAATCAAGGATAAAAAGGGCATAAAAAAGAGCGGGCGAAAATGTTTTCCCCGCTCCCTGCCCTCCGATCGGCTTCAGCCGACGAAGTGCGAATACAATTCCTTATACGCGCGGATCTTCAACAGCTTTTCCCCGTCCTCCGTAGAGGAAAGATCCTCGTTGGCGCGATTGATGCGCCGCGCGTTTACCAGCTTGTTGGCAAAGACCCCGAACAGGATAAAGCAAATGAAGCATGCGATTCCCGCGCCGATGGTCAGCCCGACGAACAGCCCGTCCAGACGGGTGGGGATACGCACGCCGAACACGATCGTGCAGATCAGCAGAACCGCCATGGGAATGCCCGTGCAAAGCGTCTTTTTAAGCGCCGAAGAAATGCGCTTTTTCAAAATGGCGCGCCTCTTTTCCTGTTTTTCCAAAACCTCCGCTTCGAGGGGCTTTTCTTCCTCCTCAAGCGCCGCCAGGCGGCCTTCGAATACCGATTTATACCTTTCCTTGATCTTTTCGACGGCGCTTTCCCCGAGGTCGTTTTCCAGGCTTTCGAAGCCCGTTTCGGCATATTCCTCGGCGAGCGCGTCGGGAGAGGTAAAATCGGACGTCTTCGACCGCCAATACCCCACCGCCGCTTCCACGGCCTCCTCGTCGTACCCGAGGGCCTTTTCAAATTTCAGTTCCGCCGCTTTGAAGCTTCCCGACACCAGCAATTCCTCGCCTTCCTCGCACAGCCTTTTATAGGTAGCCTTGCGTTCCGCTTCCTCCGCCTCTTTCTGCTTGCGGAGGGCAATCGCCTCCTCGGGCGTCAGGTTGACGAGGTCCTCGTCGTCCTCCTCGAGGTCGGGGAATTCAAACGTCACCTCTTCCCCCGCCGTCTCTTCGAGGCTTTCGTCCAGTCCGTCGAGGACAAGCGTCTCCTCCGTTTCGCCCGCGGCTTCGTTTTCCTCTTCGGCCGTGGCGTTGAGTTCGTCCGCTTCGAGCTCCTCCGCGGCCCTGCGTTCTTTTTCCGCAAGCTCGTCCGTGGCGTCTATATAGCCGTCCTTCGTCTTCTTCAGTCGGATTCCCCTTGCGTATTCGTCGTCAATAATTCTTTCTTCCATGATCGTCTCCTGATTTACTCCTCTTTGAAAGAGGAAATTTCCCGTTCCTCGGCCGTCAATACGAACGGCGAACGGAATATTTTTTTCTTTTCCCGCGGGACAAGCGTACTCACCGTATAGGTGCGGAACTTCCCCCGATAACGGCTCCGCGCCCAATCGCAAAGCTCCTTCGTTTCGAACAGCGCAAGCACGCCGCTTCCCGAGCCCGTCATCGCCGCGCCCAGCGGAAAAAAGCTCTGCGCTTCCTTCAAGGCCTTTTCCACGTCGGGGTTTAACCGCGCCGCGGCGGGATAGAGCGCGTTTGTCAAATACCTGCCCGCCTCTTTTATGTCTCCGCGCCCAAAGGCGCCGATACAGCTTTCCGTCGCGGACGAAAGCAGGGGCGCGCGGTCGTATTCCGCGTAACACTCCCCCGACGCTACGGAGCTTTTCGGACAGATCAGCAAAAAGTGCATCGTTTTTTTGTCCGCAGGGAGAAAGGTAAGCTTTTCGCCCCGCCCCCGCATGCGGCAAAAGCCGCCGTCCAGCATATACCGCGTATCGCTTCCGAGCGCGTCGGCAAGCTCGCCCAGCGCCGCTTTGTCGTCTATCCCGTACAGCTTGGCCATGGCGTTCAAAACGCCCGCGGCGTCCGCCGACGAGCCGCCCAGCCCCGCGCCCATGGGAATGTTTTTATACACCGTCACGTCCGCGCCCGCGGTGGAAAAGCGCCCGACAAACGCTTCGCCCGCCTTAAGCGCGTTGTTCCTTTCGGGCGGAATCCCTTCGCCGTCCATGCCGTGCATCGTCACCGACACCAGCTTGTCCTTCCGTTTCCTTACGCAGACGAGGTCGAACAAATCGACGCTTGCGACGAAGGAATCGAGCAGGTGATATCCGCCCGCCCTGCCCGTGACGTCGAGGGTCAGATTGACCTTCGCATAGGACTTTATCTTTACGGTATTCATGCAAAACCCCCATAGCGGCGGAGGAAATTCCCCGCCGCCGAGATTTTCTGGCTTCTATTGTAGCATACTTTTCCCTAAATTTCAAGATTTTAGAGGGTTTTCAAGAATTTTTTTCCTATTTTTCGTTTTTTCCGCTCACTCGGCCGTCTTCTGGCGGTAAATGAAGATCCTTTCCCCTTCCTTGACGGGGAATTTCAGTTCGGGATTGCTCTTTTCCACCTCTTCGGGCGGCCGCTTCAGTTGTTTGGCAATTTCCCACAATCCGTCGCCCGCGCGCGGGATAAAGATGGAAATGGCGCTGTCGTTTTCCTTGTACGCCTCGCCCTCCTCCGTTTCGGAAATATATTCCGCCGTCGTCTCCTTATAGAGCTTCAAGGTCACTTTCAGGGTGGCCTCCGCTTCGGCTTCCCCCTCGCGGCGCTGACGCACGCTCAGGCCGCAGACGGTGGCTTCCGCTTCCGCGATACAGCCTTCCTCGAATTTGACGGGGAACAGGAAGGGAAGGGAGAGCTCCGCGCTGCGGTGCACGCCGTCCGCGTCGCACAGCATCACGTCCGCGAAAATCGCGCCCTCCGCCTCGCCGCCGTTTTCTCCGCGGCGGCAGGAGATTTCCGCGCGGGGCAGCACCGCCGCCTGAAGCGCCGAGGCGTAGTCGATGGGCACAGACAGGGAAGCCGCGCCGCTCACGCGCTCGGTAAAGCGGAGAATATCGCTTAAATATCTGCCCTTCTTTACCTCTTTTTTATAGGAAAGCTCACATTCGGGCGAGAAGATATCCTCGCAGGCGGGGATTTCGTCGCGGATATACAATTCGCAGTCGGCGCTCAAAATAAATTCCGCGTCGATCTTGCACTTGCCCTTTTCCTCGTCCGTGCCCGCCGTCAGCACCGCCGACTTTACGTGCACCTTTGCGGACGCGGGCAGTTTGGGCATCGCCTCGTCGCAGGGGATTTCCAGACGGAAGGGAACCAGCCGCTCGTAGGAGCAAAGCGACAGATCGCTCTTTAAGGCGCAGATATTCAGATTGATTTCTCCCGAAACGGAAATCTGCCCCGCCTCGGCCGTGACATAGCTGACGCACACGTTTTCGCTGTGCATGAGAATGTCGCCTATGTAATCGGTTTCAAATTCGTCGTCCGTCTCCGCTTCGCCCGAAACGCACACCGTCTTGACGATCGCCTGCGGGTTCTTTTTCGCCACGATGCCCTCGCCGTCGGAAAGATATTCCGCCTGCGCCGTGCCATATACCGAAATGTCGGCGCCGATGATAACCGAAATATAAAGCCCCGAGCCCTCGCGGCGGTAGGAAACGTTGTCCGTGTTGAGTTCCGCCTTGGCGAAACACGCGGGCGTCACCGCCTCCGATTCCGCACGGTGAGAAAACTCGGCTCCGCGCTCCGCGCGACAGACCTTGCGGTCGGCGTCTTCATAGACGATGTTGAGGAAAAGCTTGCCGTTATAGCGCACCTCGCCGTCCGCGCAGGTACATTCGGTGGGGACCGCCTTGGCGTAAATGGCGAGAATACTTGAAATTTCGCTGCCCGCCAGGCGGCATTCGACGATCGACTGACTGCCCGTTTTGCAGATCTCCGTCGTATAGCGATAAGTTTCAAAATGCGGTTTGATCATTGCCACTCCTTTTCGGCCGAAACCGACGAAGGCCGCCGCGCCGAAAAAATTTTTTCTGTTTGCCTTATCATTCTATGACCGAGGCGCGGCGTTTATGACCGCCTTAAAAAAATCCGCGGCAAAGTTTTTCGGTTTTTCTGTCGAAACGGCTTTTCAAAGAGGCGGACGACTTTCCGCGTCCGCCGCAATCCCTACCTCTGTTTTGCCGTACAAAAGGGCCCGTCGGAAGTTTCCGACGGGCCCTTTTGTATAAATTATTGTATCTGCTTGATCTTTACGCTTCCGCAAAGCACGTCCGAATAGGAATACGCCGTTTTACCGAGAAAGTCGGTATCGTCGGGCTTTACCGTAAACAGCGCGGGATAGATGCCCGACAGCACGCCCGAGTAGCTCAGTATCTTGTTTCTGCCCAGGTTCACGCGCACCGCCACATGCTTATAGGAACAGGCCTTTACCATTTGTTTGATATCCGCAATATTTTTGGTAGGCTTAATCATACCTCTATTATGCGCATTTCAGCGAGTTTTTATACCAGAATTTTCCACCCGTTTTTTCTCGAGCAATTTCTTCAAAAACTGTCCCGTATAGCTGTTTTCCACCCGCGCCACCTCTTCGGGGCTACCCGTGCACACCACCGTGCCGCCGCCGCTGCCGCCCTCGGGACCCAGATCCACGATATAGTCGGCAGTTTTGATGACGTCGAGATTGTGCTCGATCACCAGCACGGTGTTTCCGCCCGCGCGAAGCCGCAAAAGAATTTTGATCAGCTTGTCCACATCGTAGGTGTGCAGCCCCGTCGTCGGCTCGTCGAGGATATAGAAGGTCTTGCCCGTCGAACGGCGGGAAAGCTCCGTCGCCAGCTTGACGCGCTGCGCCTCGCCGCCCGAAAGGGTGGTCGCGCTCTGCCCCAGCTTGATGTAACCGAGCCCCACCTCGTTAAGCGTCTTCATTTTGTTGTAGATGGAGGGAACGGGTTGGAAAAATTCGCACGCTTCCTCCACGGTCATCTCGAGGACGTCGGAAATACTCTTGCCCTTGTATTTTACCTCCAGCGTCTCGCGGTTGTACCGCTTTCCGCCGCAAACCTCGCAGGGCACGAAAATATCGGGCAGGAAGTGCATTTCGATTTTGATGATGCCGTCGCCGAAGCAGTGCTCGCAGCGCCCGCCTGAAACGTTGAACGAGAAACGTCCCGCCTTATATCCCCGCTCCTGCGCGTCGGGCGTCATGGCGAACAGGTCGCGGATGGAATTGAATACGCCCGTATAGGTGGCGGGATTGCTCCTCGGGGTTCTGCCGATGGGCGACTGATCGATGGCGATCACTTTGTCGAAATATTCCACGCCCTCTATCCTGTCGAAATCGCCCAGCGGCTGGCGCGCGCCGTTCAGCCGATTGGCCAGAAAGGGATAGACGATTTCGTTGACGAAGCTGGATTTTCCGCTTCCCGAAACGCCCGTCACCGCCGTAATCAGCCCGACAGGTATGCGGATATCGATATTTTTAAGATTGTTCTGCCTGCAGCCGTAAACGGTCAGCCACCTGCCGTCGGGCGTCGAACGAACCTCGGGGACGTCGATTTTCCGCCGTCCCGCAAGGTAGTCCCCCGTAATCGAACGGGGCTCGGCCATGACGTCCTCCTGCGTGCCGCAAGCCACCACTTCGCCGCCGTGGACGCCCGCCTTCGGCCCGATATCCACGATATAATCCGCCGCCTCTATCGTGTCCTCGTCGTGCTCGACGACGATCAGCGTGTTGCCCAGATCCCTCAGCCCCTTCAGCGAATGGAGCAGCTTTTCATTGTCCCGCTGATGGAGACCGATACTCGGCTCGTCGAGGATATACAAAACGCCCGTCAGCGCGCTGCCGATCTGCGTGGCGAGGCGGATACGCTGGGATTCGCCGCCCGAAAGGGTATTCGCCGTCCGCGCCAGCGTCAGATAATTCAGCCCCACGTTGCGCAAAAATCCGATACGGTTTTTGATTTCCTTCACGATCGCGTCGGCAATCATGTGTTCCGTCTCCGTCAAAGAGAGGTTATCCACAAATTCATAGAGCTTATCCACCGACATTTCGCACAAATCCCAGATATTTTTTCCGCCGAGATAGACGGAAAGAGCCTCTTTTTTCAGGCGCTTGCCGCCGCAGACAGTACAGGGCGCCGTGCGCATATAGCGTTCGATATCGTATTTCACGCCGTCCGAGGAGGTTTGGGAATACCGCCTTTGGAGATTGACCACGAAGCCCTCCCAGGAGGTTTTGTAGCTGCCGCTGAACGAACGGGTCTGATAGCTTAAATCGATTTTTTCGCCGCCGTTGCCGTACATCAGCATGCGATAAATGTCGGCGGGCAGGTCCTTGACGGGTACGTCCATGGAAAAGCCGTAATGCTTGGAGAGCGCGTTGAGATACATCTGCGTCTGCGTGGAGGAGTCGAGATTCCAGCCCGATACGCGAATCGCGCCCTCGCGCAAAGTCTTGGTCTTGTCGGGGCAGATGAGGTCGGCGTCCACCGTCTGGCGGAATCCGAGCCCGAGGCACTCGGGGCAGGCGCCGTAGGGCGTGTTGAAGGAAAAGAGCCGCGGCTCGATTTCCTCGAAAGAGATACCGCAGTCGGGACAGGCGTAATTGACGGAATAAAGCTCCTCTTTTCCCTCGCCCGCGTCGTCGATGACCACCAGGCCGTTTGCCAACTTAAGCGCGGTTTCGAGGCTGTCCGTCAGGCGTTTCTGTATCCCCGCCTTGACGACGAGACGATCGACGACGACGGAAATATTGTGCTTGAGGTTCTTTTCCAGCTTGATTTCTTCCTGTAAATCATAAACTATCCCGTCTATCTTCACCCGGCCGTAGCCGCTCTTTTTGTAGGAAGCCAGCTCCTTGACGTACTCGCCCTTGCGGCCGCGGACGACGGGTGCGCTGACGAGGATTTTGCTGCCCTCGGGCATCGCCATGACGCGGTCGGCAATCTCGTCCACCGTCTGACGGCGGATTTCCCGCCCGCATTTGGGGCAGTGCGGAACGCCCACCCGCGCGAACAAAAGACGGAAATAGTCGTAAATTTCCGTCACCGTGCCCACCGTGGAGCGGGGATTGTGGGAGGTGGTTTTCTGGTCGATGGAAATGGCGGGCGAAAGCCCCTCTATGCTCTCCACGTCGGGCTTTTCCATCTGGCCCAGAAACTGCCGCGCGTAGGAGGAAAGGCTTTCCACATACCGGCGCTGACCCTCCGCGAAAATAGTGTCGAACGCCAGCGTCGATTTTCCGCTGCCCGACAGCCCCGTAAAGACGGTGAGCGTGTTTCTGGGGATTTTGACGTTGATATTTTTGAGGTTGTTCTCTTTTGCACCTTTGACTACGATTTCTTCTTTCATATTTTTACCTTGATAAGAATGATGTTTTTCCTTCATTTTCCCCGAAACGTCCGCCGCTTACGCGTGCCCCTTGCGTTCCGCCCTGCGCATTTTCGCCCGAAGCTCGCCGATTTTGTCGCGTATTTCAATCGCCTTTTCGAAATCGAGCTGCGCGCTCGCCACCTTCATCAACGCCTTCAGCTTTTCGATTTCCTCGGGAATATCCTTCAGCTTGATGTCGTCGTCGGAAGATTTTTTCTTGGTGATGTTGAGGGTGGATTTCACCTCTTTGATAATCGTTTTGGGAACGATGCCGTGTTCCGCGTTGTAGGCGGCCTGAATCGTGCGGCGGCGGTTGGTCTCGTCGATGGCCCGTTTCATGCTGTCCGTGATCGTATCGGCGTACATGATCACCCGCCCCTCGCTGTTTCTCGCGGCGCGGCCGATCGTCTGGATCAGCGCCGTATCGCTTCTTAAAAACCCCTCCTTATCCGCGTCGAGAATGGCGACCAGCTTCACCTCGGGCAGGTCCAGCCCCTCTCGCAGCAGGTTGATGCCGCAAAGCACGTCAAATTCGCCCAGACGCAGGCCGTTGACGATGTCTATCCGCTCCAGCGTATCGATATCGCTGTGCATATATTTCACCTTGACGGAATGCTCTTTGAGATAGTCGGTCAGCTCCTCCGACATTTTTTTGGTAAGGGTCGTAATCAATACCCTGCCCCCGTCGTTTACCACCGTATGGATCTCCGAAAGCAAATCGTCGATTTGTCCCTTCGTCGGCTTTACCGTAATTTCGGGATCGAGCAGACCCGTGGGGCGGATCAGCTGCTCCACGCGCTGTCCCGCCTGTCCGAGCTCGTACGGGGCGGGCGTGGCGGACACACAGATCAGCTGCGGCACGCGCGCGTCAAATTCCTCAAACTTCAGCGGACGGTTGTCGTACGCGGCGTTCATGCGGAAGCCGTAATCGACGAGATTGGTCTTTCTCGAGAGATCGCCGTGATACATGGCGCGGATCTGCGGGATCGTCATGTGGCTTTCGTCGATAAATACGAGAAATTTTCCCGCAGGGAAATAGTCGAGCAGGGTAAAGGAAGGCTCCCCGGGACTGCGGCCGTCGAAATAGCGGCTGTAATTTTCGATGCCGCTGCAATAGCCGATCTCCCGCATCATCTCGAGATCGTGTTCGGTGCGCTGTTTCAGCCGCTGTGCCTCCAATATTTTGCCCTGCTCCTCAAAGGCGCGCACCTCGCCGCGGAGATCCTCCTCGATCATGCTCAGCGCCCCGCGCAGCTTTTCCGTCCCCACGGCGTATTGGCTGGCGGGGAAAATCGCGACGTGCGCCAGCTCGTTGATTTTATTGCCCGTCAAAGCCTCCACTTCGTACAGCCTGTCAATTTCGTCGCCGAAAAATTCCACGCGGATCGCCACTTCCGAATTGGAAGCGGGAAAAATCTCCACCGCGTCTCCCCGCACGCGGAAGGTCGAGCGTTTGAAATCGATATCGTTTCGGGAATATTGAAGCTCGATCAACTTTCTCAAAAGCTTGTCCCGCTCCATTTCCATTCCCGGGCGCAAGGAAATCGACAGTCGGAAATATTCCTCGGGCGCGCCGAGGCCGTAAATGCAGGAAACGGACGCCACCACGATCACGTCCTCCCGCTCCATCAGCGAACAGGTGGCCGAGTTTCTCAGCTTATCGATTTCGTCGTTGAGGCTCAGATCCTTTTCGATATAAGTATCCGTGGAGGGAATATAGCTTTCGGGCTGGTAATAATCGTAATAAGAGACGAAATATTCCACGCGGTTTTCGGGAAAAAACTCGCGGAACTCGTTGCAGAGCTGCGCGGCCAGCGTTTTATTATGCGCGATGACCAGCGTCGGTCGATTGACATTTTTAATCACGTTCGCCATTGTAAACGTTTTGCCGCTGCCCGTCACGCCCACGAGTACCTGCGTGCGTATGCCGTCCAGCACCCCTTCCGTCAGCTTCTCTATCGCCCGCGGCTGATCGCCCGTCGGCTGAAAGGGAGAATGCAGCTTAAATTCCATAGCCCCTCCTCGGTTCTTTTTCTATTTCACGAACATTCGTTTGTATTATAGCATATCCGTCAAAAAAAGTAAACCGATTGAACGGTACAATTATAAGATTGTTACCGTGTTTTTTTCAATTTTTTCATGCGGAGAAAACGGAAATCAAACGCGGGCGCAAAGTCAGAACAGCCTTTTCATCAAAAGGCCGACGAGGAAAGCGAGCACGGCGGAGACGATCGTCCAGCCCACCTTGAAAAACATGTCTCTCCGCATCTGTACGGACGAGCGTTTGAAGGCGAACCCGTTGGGGTGCAAGGTGATCACGTACATCTTTTCCCCCTTTCGGTCGGAGGAGATGATCTCGAAATAATCGTCGAGCTCCAGCGCGCGCAAAATCTTTTCGAGCTTTTCCTCCGTGTATTTTTCCCGTTTGGGCATCAGCTTCAACAGATCGGCGGGCGCAACGAGACAACGGCCCTCTTCCCTGCACAGGGAAAAGACCGCCTGCATCACTTCGCTCTCTCTTTTATTCAGCATACTCCCTCCTCGAAAATACTTCGCCGCAGCCCTGCCGCCTCTCTTTACGTCCGATACAAGGTAAGGAACGTCCCGAAATATACGCGTTCGGCTCCGGACGGCGGCGCCAAATCGGCTATATGCCCTTTGCCCTTTTGCGCGTAACGTCAAAGCCGACGATGCACCGCGCTTTTCCCTGCGTCTCCGTCCGCTTGTGCGTTTTATCGCATGATCAGAAAGACAACGGCAAAGACCAGCGCGCCGAGCACCGCGCCCGCAAAGGCCCCGAAAAACGCCGCCGACATAAAATATTTCAGCTGCGCCACGCAGTCGCTGCGTTTTTCCGCCTCCTGCTCGCAGTAGCCCCTGCCCAGCGGAAGCGGACAGATACAATACATTCCGCCGCCCGAATATTTGACGTTTATGTAGCCGTTTTCCGAAAGGTAGTCCAGCATTTGGCCGAGGGATTCGGCAGTGACGCCCCACTGCTGGGGAAAATCCGCGAGAAAATCCTCCTCGGAAAAAATTTTATAAGTTCCCGAAGAGCAAAAGTCGTTGATAGATTGTAAAAGCGCGGAGGTTCTTTTGTCTAACATATGCACTCCCATATGCCGAATTATGTAACCTCCGCGCCGTATGACGCTCTATAAAATTGTATGCGTTTTACACCATCAGAATAAAAAATACCAGACCCAGAACGGCGCCGACGTAGCCCACGACCATCGCCCATACGAGCTGCGCGCTCGTCTTTTTTTCCTTCGTGCGGAGAGTAGCCGAAAAGACGGTCGCCGTCACGGCTACGGGCAGGCAGAGAAGAAAACCGATCCCGCAGACGAAATCGAGCAGCAGCCCCACGAAAGCGAGCACAAACAGAAGCTTTCGCACGTTCAACGCGCGTTCACTCCTTGCCTGCGCCACTTGTCGGAGACGTTGCGCCTCGTATTCCTGAGGAGAGAGCGGACGCGGCGCGTTTCCGTCGGACGGCTGATAGGGATTTCTTCCGTAAAAGGGCGCCGTCGTTCCCGAAGGCGAACCCGCGTCTCCGAAGCAACGGCAGTCGCTGCCCTGCCATTCCGCGCCGATCCTCCTTTCTTTGGATGGTGCTTCCGCCTTTGCCGCTCCGTCTGCGGACGAGGAAAAGTCTCTTCCCGTCAGCTCCTCCACGGTAAGCTGTTTCTCTGCGTCGGGAAAAACGGCGTTTTCCTCGGACCTTTCGGACTTGTCGGACCTTTCAGCCCTGTCGGTCGCTTCGGATTTTTCAATCTCTGCGGACTTGTCGGAAAAGCGCGAACCGCAACGGATACAAAATTTCGCATTGTCGTCGGCCTCATAGCCGCAATTCAAGCAAATCTTACTCATGCTTTGATTGTACTATTATTTGCGAAAAAAGTCAATTTAATTCGTTTGAATGATGTGCGGGTTTTGTTAATCCTTTGTGAAATTTTTCAGGCCGCGCTTTTACAGGCCGAATTTCTCGTAAATTTCCAAAATTCCCTTATAATAACACTTCCGTCCCAACGATTCACGATAGGTCACCGTCCTGGTCTTTTCCGCCGCTTTCAAAGCCGCCAGCTTTTCAGTCAGCGTTTCGTACTCGTTTTCAATCCAAGCCTTCATTTCGTCATAGGCCTTAAGCCTTTCTTCTTCCGTCACGTTTCCCTCCGCGTTTTTGTTTTTATCATACCACAACGCTTGCGCTCCGTCAAGCGTTTCTCTACGCGCCGCAGTCTATCCTTGGGCAATCTCTTTGACACGGCCTTTCTGATCAGGTCGAGGGGAATCACCGTCAAGGAAAGCGCCAGCGTCACGCCCAGCTCCTTTACGGTGAGCGGCGTACAGCGGAAAAGAGTTCCGCCGAAATAAATCAGGAGCAGCTGCACCGCCATCACCAGCAGGATAAAGAGGACGAAGGTTTTATTGTTTTTCAGATGCGAAAAGAGATTGATACGCTCCGTGCGGGCATTGAACGCATTGAATACCCCCGAGAATACAAACAGCGCAAAAAAGGCGGTATAGAAGCAGAGCGGGCTTTCGTCGTATCGAAAAATCCGTTTGAACAGGGGCGCCTTGAGAAAAATGAGGCAAATCCCGATGACGTAGGCGCCCGCGCAGGCGATCTGACGGATCATATGCCTGCTGAGTACGGGTTCGTCGCGCCTTGTCGGCCGTTCCTCCATATATTCCTTTAAGGCGGGTTCCCCCGCAAACGCCAGCCCCGCCAGCGTATCCATGATAATGTTTATCCACAGCATCTGTATGACGGTGACGGGCGTATCCACCCCGATAAACGGCGCGATCAGGGAGACGCCCACGGCGCACAGATTCATCGTCAGCTGAAACACCACAAATTTTCTGATGCTTTTGAAAACGGTGCGGCCGTAACGGATCGCCTTGACGATCGAGGCGAAATTGTTGTCGAGAATGACGATATCTCCCGCCTCTTTCGCCACCTCCGTGCCCGTGCCCATCGCAAAGCCCACGTCCGCCTTTTTCAACGCGGGCGCGTCGTTGATTCCGTCGCCCGTCATACCCGTCACCAGTCCTTTGGACTGTGCCAGCCGCACCAGACGGCTCTTATCCGTCGGCAGGGCACGCGCCACCACGCGCAGGCGGGGGAGGATATCGAGAACCTCCGCATCCGTCATGGCGGAAAGCTCCTTGCCCGTCACGGCCAGCGGCGCGGCGCCCTTTTCCGTTTTCAGCAGCCCCACCTCCTCCGCCACCGCCTTCGCGGTTTCGATATTGTCGCCCGTAATCATTACCACCTGAATCCCCGCGTGAAGAACCTCCTCGATCGCCGCGGGCACCTCGGCGCGGATGTCGTCGCGTATGCCGATCAGCGCCACAAAGGTAAGCTCGGCCAGATCCTTTTCTCCCGTCACCGTCCCGCGCGTCACCGCGACGGCCAAAACGCGCATCGCCTTGCAGGTCATCGCGCGCTGCTTTCTTCCCATCTCCACGGCGTCGAAGGGCTTAAATTCGCCGTTGGCGTCCACAAAGTCCTTGCAGAAAGGAAGTATTTTTTCGGGCGCGCCCTTGACGAAGGTGCATTTTTCGCCAAACACGGGCATTGTCGCGCCGTTTTCCGCGCGTACGCATGCAGCCGAAAATTTATAGGCGCTGTCGAAGGGCAGAGAGCTTACCTTCGAGTAATTTTCGCTCTTGAAGGAAAGGGGCAGAACGCTTTTGAGAAGCGCGCGGTCGGTGGCGTTTCCGCCCAACACCTTGCCCGCGGAGACGGAGCTTGCCGTATTGAACACGGCCGAAAGCCGCAGCAGCTCGCCCACGGTTTTGCCGCAGGACTTCGTGTCGCCGCTTACCTGCCCCCCGCCTTCTACAATCCTCACCGCCTCCAGCTCGCCCTTGGTCAACGTACCCGTCTTATCGGTAAATAAAATATTCAGCCCGCCCGAGGCCTCTATTCCGACGGGCTTTCGCACCATGACGCGGTCTTTCAGCATCCGCAGCATATTCGAGGACAGCACCACCGCGATCATCATCGGCAGTCCCTCGGGCACGGCCACCACCACGATGGCGATTGCCAGCGTCAGGGCGTGCATCAGCCGCGGCAGGCAGATGGTCCAGGTACGCATATCCGCCCAGGCGCGCATAAAATTCATGCCGTTGTCGATTAAAAAGCTGTTGAACAGATCCGCCACGGCGATCAGCACCGCGGCGATATACCCCAGCTTGCTCAAGGTCTTGGCCAGCCCCGCGAGCTTGACGCGCAGGGGGCTTTCGGGCGGTTCGTCCTGCATATCCTTCGCCAGGCCGCCGTAAAAGGTCTTGTCGCCGACGCGCTCCACGCGCATCACGCCCTCCCCCGCGGAGACGATGCTCCCGCGAAAAAGCTGATTTTTGCGCATGAGATCCCATTCTTTGTTTCCCGCGGAAAGAGGCATTTTTTCCGTTTCCGCGCTTTCGCCGTTGAGCGCGGATTGATCGACGCTCAACCGTCCCGACAGCAACACGCCGTCGGCGGGAAGCTTTTCGCCCGCCTCCAGCAATACCAAATCCCCCACGACCAGCTCGCCCACGGGCAGCGAACGGATACCGCCCGCGCGGCGGACCCGACACTCGATATTTGCCGAAGCGCGCTGGAGCTCGATAAAAGCCGACTCGCTGCCGTACTGCGAAAGGGTGGAGACAAAGGTGGCGAGAAACACCGCGACGGCGATCCCCGCCGACTCCATCCAATCGGAATTACGGAACAGGAAAATGACGTTTATGGCCAGAGCGACCATGAGAATCTTGATGATAGGGTCGCCGAAGCTGCTTAAGTATTGCCGAAAAAAACCTTTTCTTTTGCGCTTCGTAAGGGTATTCGCGCCGTGGAGCCGGCGGGAAGCGAGCACCTGCTCTTCCGTCAGCCCGACGCCGATCCCCTCCGCGGCGCCTCCGCGGGGTAAGTTTTGTTCTTTCATGAAAACCGCTCCTTGCGTCTTATTCGATTATTTCTATGCCCGTCCAAGCCGTTTTATGAGCTTTTCCCGCAACCTTTTCTCTTTCGCCGCGCCCCGCGGCGCAGAATAATCATCCACCCGCATAGCGGGTGGTTTTTCATTTTCGGGCATAGCCCTTGT
>UQHL01000027.1 GCA_900540805.1 uncultured Eubacteriales bacterium | reverse complement strand
TACACGTCGCATACGCTTCTGCATTATCCCGCGACGTCGCTTTCACTACGATCTGCTCACCGAACGCCGCCACGTTCTCCACTACCGCCGTCAATGCTCCGTCCGCGCTCGGCGTTACCGTCGCATACTCTGTTACCGTCTTTCCGCTCGCCCATTCCGAGCTTGCGTTTTTGAACGCAATCGTCCAATCCACCGCTTTATTTGCCGCGTCCGATGGCGTGATCGTTGCCGTCAGCGTGTACGCACTTTCCGCCTGTGCACTCACTCCGTATGCCTCATACTCGCTCGAGGCAAGTTTCACCGCCGCAAGGCGGATCCCGTGGCTCACACCCGCTTCCGTGCTCACTTCGCCTCCGCCCGTCGAATCCTCCGGCTTTTCTTCTCCGCCTGTCGAATCCTCTACCGGGGGTTTTTCTTCTGCGCCCCAATTATAATGGTGCTGCAACAAGCCACCGCACACCCCGCCTACAAGGATCAGCGCCAATGCACACGCGATCCCTCCGACTACCTTCTTCACTTTGCTTTCGCCTGTCTTTTTTACCGCCATTTTATTCTTTCTCCTTTTTCCCGTTTCCGGGTTTTTTACTGTTTTTCTTCTTTCCTTCCTCCCGGCAGGACGAGGAGGAAACTTCGCCCCGCCTTCGTGGAAGATTAAGAGGGCTTTTTCTTTACTTGTCAGCCCTTTGGGGCGGGACTCACGCGCCCGCGATACGGTAGCCGTAGCTCTCTACTGCTGGTTTTCAGTGTATCCTTCACTTGGGGCGGGACTTGCGGCGCCCGCTATGCCGATAATATGATAAGGAAGTTTTTGTATAAGCTGGTTTAATTTGCCGCCCGCGCTTTCCCCTCTGGCTCGATTGCCTGTTCCAGACATCTGATCGCCTCCGACAGCCTCTCCTCCGCCTGCGTCAGCGCGTCTAATCTCTGCACCGCTTGCGCTCCCGACGGACTGTATATCTGCCCCGCGCTCATGCCTTCGATAAGCTCTGCTGCTTCTTCTATCTGAAACAAAAGCCGCGTGTCCTCCAACTGCAACCGATCTCGCAAGATTTCTGTTTTATCCCGGCGGCTATTTCTTCCCATACTTCGCCCTCCCCGCGTTGAACGACACCACTTTCCCGCTCTTGGCTTTCCTCGCACCGCTGCTCGGTTTCGGGCTTTTCTCTGCCGGCGGCGTTTTCGTTTTCTTTTTCACCCCTTCCCGCTTCGCTTTCGTTGCCGTGATCTTCACGCCCTTTTCTACCGGATTTGTCGCTGCGAAGCTCTCCGCCTCTCCTTTACTCTTAAAGCCCTTGTATTTCCGTACATCGTTTTGTTGGTGCAGCACCCAATGCGTATCTCCTACTTGCTTTATCCGACTGCTCCCTTTCAACGTTTTTTCCGACTTTGCTTTTTCTTTCGGCATTTTTTACACCTCGCTATTTTACTACATAGCCGTTGTCTATCAGCTCCTGCTCTGATTCGTCCTCGCCGCTAAACTGTTCGAATACCTCAGGATTGCTTCTCATGATCTGCGTTAACTGCCGCCAATGCGCTTCGTTTTCCTTTTTTAGTTCCTCATGCTCCGAAATCAGTTTATTATTCGATTCATCTAGCGCTCGGTAATCCTTTTCCAAATCCTCGAAATCGTCCCTTTGGCCTTCATACGCCGCTTGCAAGTTTTTGTATCTCTCCTTCAACTCGTCGTATTTTTTCCGCAGCTGCTCTTTCTCCCGCTCCGATTCCAGAATCCCCGTCACCGCCGCGCAGCAGTTGGATTTTTCACATTCCGTTATGATTCCCCGATCCGTTGCCGTTACTTCAAAATCTTCCCCCGCGGCTGATTCCCCTTTTTTCAGGTCACGGTATTCTACAATTCCGATCACGATTGCCAAAATGGATCCGCTTACAAGCACAATCAGCCACGTTATCACCGCGGCTTTCGATAATACCACCCAGATTCCTTCCATTTTCCTAATTCCTCCACGAATTAATTTTTGTTGTTTATCGCCTCGGCTCTTCGCCGTTTCGACCTGCTTTTTATTTCCTCTTTTTCGCCGGTTTTCCTTTCGCTTTTGCCTTCGACGCTTTTTCCGCCGACTTCGGCACCTCGTACCCGTTCTTTTTCGCCCAGCCATACGCGCCCCGCTCCGTTTTCCAATGATTCGGCGCGCTATGCAGCACCGTGTTTTCTTTCGCGGTTTTCAATCCGTAATACTGCGTCGGCTGCCCTCGATTGATACAATACGTCTTTACTTTCAGTTTCTCGCTCATGCTTGCGACCTCCTCCGACCTCTCTTTTGTCCTCTACGCTTCGTTTCCCTCTGCGTGGGCTATCTTTCGACCTCGACCGCTTTCGCTTCGCCTGCCCTATCATGACAGCTTTTTATAAGATTATATTACTTATAGTGATAATTACTGTTTGCGATAATACTATCACAAATACTACACTTTGTCAAGTACTATTTGTGATTTTTTTTATTTTTTTTTATTTCTAACTGTACTATGATTATTTTTTAAGGTATCATTAAAGTCGGAGGTGAAAAATGTTTGGAACAAGGTTAAAAATTTTGAGAGAAGGCGATGATCTCTCCCAAGCAAAATTTGCGCAGGAGATAGGATTTTCTCAATCTTCTATTGCTTCTTGGGAAAACGGAACAAGAGAACCGGGTATGAATACCCTCATAAAAATAGCTCAATACTTTAATGTCTCAGTCGATTATTTAATCGAAGCCCCCACTATCGCAAAACAACAACCAAGAGAAAAACCCGCCGAAAATACATTCGACGGGTTATCGGCAAGAGAAAAAAAACTGATTGAACAGTTCCGTTTTCTCAAAGAGGGCTATAAAGTTTTAGCAGAAAAACAACTAAAAATGATTGTCGATTATCAAAAAGAAGAGCCTGTTACTTCAAGCTCTAATGCTTTTACTACTGTAAAAAATACTAAAAAATAATTTTTAATATTTTTTAGTGTTTTTTTAATATTTACATTTGGAATTTTTTTCCAATTTATGTAATTATTGGTAATTGAATAATTTCGTCGTACGTTTGGCCTTTCTAATTGTTATATATATAGAAGAAATTAAAAGGGGACAGGCCTTAATGCGCGAAAGATTAAAAGAATTCAAAGATTTGCTTGACGAGGAAAGAATATTACATGCAAAAATGGAAGCCTATTACTTTAAGTGGAACCTTCAAGAAGAACTTGAAGGGAATACACACAATTACGACCGCTCCCCCGGAGACGGCACTGTTTACGCCGGGTGTTTCCCTACCACCCTAAAGCCAGCCCAAAGCGTATCTGTTTCACAAGAAACAATTGATACCCCTATCAATGACGAAAATAACGAAAAAGCGGTACAAAAAAACATTTCTCAAAAGTCCTTAAAAGAGGAGATGAAAGAAATGCTTTTAGAATTAGATATCAAAGGTCACTTAAAAACCCGTAAAAACGGCTTATTAGAATTACGGACAGTGAACTTCGGTTCAGTCTATGGACGAACGAAGGAAGAATTAAGCCGAAAACTCTCAAAAAAAATACAGGAGACAAAAACAAAGAGATCTCCCAAACAAAAGAAAAATACTTGCCCTACGCTCATCGAATTTTACGAACAGAATTATTTGCCTTATAAAAAGGCCGACGGCCTGGCCGCAAAAACCTTAAAGGGAATGGGATATAATTTTTCATTTATTGTTAAAAGCGGATTTAACAAGCCGCTCAACGAGTACACCTCATTAGATATAACAAATTTTCTGTTATCCATTCCAAAAACTCGAAAGAGACAAATCATTCAGGGATTTTTCAATAATCTTTTTACTTATGCAAAATCTTTAGGTAAAATAAAAGAAAATCCCTCCGAAAGCATCGCTACTATGAAACACGATACTGTCGAAGGGACTTCTCTTTCTTTTCACGAACAAAAATATTTTTTCGTCAATCTGCTGGCCGACCCGAAGATTTCACACGTAAAAAAGTGTTATTCAATTTTCATATATCTTACAGGTACTCGCCGCAACGAAGCTTTGGATCTCACTACCGAGGACGTTCAAAAAATTTTACATATCAACGGAACCAAAACCGACGGATCGGATAGATACGTTCCCCTGTTACCTTTAGTCGAGAAGTTGCTGAAAAGTATTACTCCGAAAGACGGTAAATATTTTCCATTTTCGGAATATGTAGCGGATACCACTTTCAAAAAATATGGTGCGCCGCATAAGTTGCACGATTTGAGGCACACCTATGGAACGATACAAATTTGTGTAAACAAATTAGACATCAAAACGGTATCGCTTTATATGGGACATTCGACCATAGAAACCACTTTGAGAATCTATACGCACCCCGAACAGCTCGACCGGGAAACCTTTCTAAACGGAAGCCTGAAAGAGGAAGAAAGGCTGGAGATTTTACGCAAGGAATATGCGGAAATTCTCGCAATTATAGAAGACTTTTTGAATTAGCGTACCCCTCGCGTACCCCTCAAAAGCAAAAAAAATCCCTATTTCCCGAAGAATTTAGCGGATTCACACTGGGAAATAGGAAAATTAAAAACAAAATTGATGTATTTTTTGTGAAATACAATCATTTTTTGTTTGGCGCAGAGAAAGGGATTTGAACCCTTGTATGCATTCCTGCATAACACGATTTCGAATCGTGCGCGTTCGACCGCTCCGCCATCTCTGCATCGTTAGTATTATATACTATTTACAAAAAAAAAGCAACTCTTTTTAGCCACGTTTTCAAGGAAATCCAATGCTTGAAATAAAAAATATCTCCTATGAATTCAAACAAAAAGAGAACGCCTGCCAATCTTTGCCAAGCGTTCTCTTTTTGTTATTAAGCCTCAGTCTCTTGAGTTTTAGCGGCGGCTTTTGCCGCGTCAAGCTTTCTGTTTCTGAAATAAATAATGATCGCCGTAATGATCATTGCTAAATTAATGAAATAGAAAATAAAAGCCAGAATAGTAAGCGGTTTCCAATATCCCGCGCCCTTTTCCAATGCGAAAAACACCTTGCTTAAAATGCCGCCGACATAGCCGATACCGATCAAAATCGTAAATTGAAGGCTCGTTCCCTTTGCCGTACGGGCTTTATAGGCGCGTATGATGTTGAACGGCCACGAAGCGCCGAAACACAGCACCATCACGATTTCAAATATAGTTGCAAACGTCTCCATAAAAACTCCTTTTTAATTGTCTTTTCTTCTATAATCGGGCAACAGCCTCGGAGACGGCATTTCGGGACGAAGCCCCGCCGTTTCCAGCGCTCTCTCATACTCTTTTACAAAATCGAGCGTCAGTTTTTTCACTTTGACGTTCTTGCATTTTTCGCCCGCACGTCTTCCCGCATTGCGCCCGAATACGATAATGTCGAGCAACGAATTTCCCATCAAGCGATTGGTGCCGTGAATACCGCCCACCGCTTCGCCTGCCACATACAGGTTTTCGACTCCCGACATGCCGTCCGCCGAAATATCGATTCCGCCGTTCTGATAATGAAGGGTCGGATAGACGAGAATAGGTTCCTTACGGATATCGATCCCGTATTTTCCGAACATTCTCATCATAGCGGGAATTCGCTTCTCGATCGTTCCTTCGCCGTTTACCATTTCGATAAGCGGCGTATCCAGCCAGACGCCTTCGCCGTCCGTAGTCTTGATTCCGCCGTTGTTTTTCTTACATTCCCGAATAATCGAGGAGGCCGTGACGTCGCGCGTCTCCAACGGATTGACAAACGCTATACCGTCTTTGTTGACGAGCTGCGCGCCCAGCGAACGCACTTTTTCGGTAACCAAAGCGCCGTAAATCTGCGTAGGCGCCGCCGCGCCCGTGGGATGATACTGCAACGTTTCGGGATAGAGCAATTTTGCGCCCGCGCGATAGGCGAGCACGAGCCCGTCCGCCGTCGCCCCGTAATGGTTGGACGTGGGGAAGCCCTGATAATGCAGCCTGCCCGCGCCGCCCGTTGCGATAACGACTGTTTTTGCCCTGGCGACGAGTATCTCTTTCGTCTCCATATTCATGAGCACCGCGCCCGCGGCTTTGCCGTCCGCGTCCTTGATCAATTCGATCGCGGAAGTGAAATCCACTACCGTGATACCGCGGTTAAGGACTTCGTCGCGCAGGACGCGCATAATTTCAGAACCCGAATAGTCGCGGCAGGCGTGCATTCTCTTGCGGGAAGTTCCCCCGCCGTGCGTCGTAACCATGGTTCCGTCGGGCGCCTTGTCGAACATAACGCCGAGGTCATTTAACCACTGAATGGCTTCGGGCGCTTCCGTAACCAATTTATAAAGCAATTCGGGTTTATTTTTGAAATGTCCGCCGCCGAAAGCGTCGAGATAATGAACCGCGGGGCTGTCGTTTTCCTTGTCCGCGGCCTGAATCCCGCCCTCGGCCATCGCGGTATTGGCGTCGCCGAGACGAAGCTTTGTGACGATCATGGCCTTTGCGCCGCAGTTGTCCGCTTCAATCGCGGCGGAGGCTCCCGCGCCGCCGCCGCCGATGATAAGGACGTCCACGTCGTAATCGGGCTGCGAAAGATCGATCTGCATATCCAAAACGCGCGGGCGGCCTTCGAGCAGCGCCGCCAGCTCGTGAAGGACTTTCCCGCCCTTGTTGGGGCCGACCTTCAATTCCTCATAAGCAGAAGCAATATAGTCGGGATGAAAGGAAGCGAGCACCTCGTCCTTTTCCTCGGCCGTCATTCTGCGGATATCCGCGCCGAAACGGGAAGCGCGCGTCGCTTCCACCTTTTTCATGGACACTGTTTGTTCTTCGGTGTACTGATACATACGCTTCTCCTTATTTTTCTATTTCTCTATGGTTATAAAGCTCTTTCATTTCCTCGATCGGCTTTTGCATCAGGCTTTCGATGATCGCCTCGAATTTTCCTTCCCTGATCTCTTCCACCCGTTTTTCGAGATGTTCGCTCTTGGGCGCGAGATATTTTCCCGTCAGGCGGCGGGCAAGCTCCGCCACCTGCGGATGAGAGATTCCTGCAGGACAACGCGAGGAGCACACGCCGCACATAACGCAGTCGAAACTCTCTTCCGCGCACTTTTCGTATTCGCCGCGCTGGGCGTAAGCAATATACTGCATGACGTTGAGCCCTTGGGTACAGCTTTTCGTGCAGGCGTTGCAGCCTATGCAGGAATAAATTTCGGGATAGAGCTGCATCATGATCTGCTGCGTGGGCTTTATCTTTTCAATATCGTAAATCTGCTTCACCAACGGGAAAAAGGGCAGCGTCGCCACATACATGCCCTCCTCCACCTGCGTCTGGCAGGCGAGGCAAGTCTTTAATTCCTGCTGTCCTTTGATACGATAAATCGTCGCACAGGCGCCGCAGAACCCGTTGCGGCAGCCGCAGCCGCGCACCAGCTGATAGCCCGCGTATTCCATCGCCTTCATGATCGTCAGGCTTTCGGGCACCTGATATCTCTTGCCGAAGAGGTAAACGTTTACTAAATTTTCCATGTCGATCTCCTCTAATCAATACTCGTCGGGCAGCTCGTCCAGCTCGTCCATACGGAACACCGGGCCGTCCTTGCAGACGAATTTATCGCCCACGTTGCACCGTCCGCACTTCCCGATGCCGCACTTCATACGCAGCTCCAGCGTCGTATATACCCGCGATTTGTCAAAGCCGAGTTCCAAAAGCCCCGCCAAGGTAAACTTTATCATGATAGGCGGGCCGCAAAGCACCGCCGTCATGGACGGGTCGAGCCCCAGCTCCTTGACGTAGGCGGGCACAAACCCCACGTGTCCGTCCCAGCCTTCCTGCGGACGGTCGATCGTAAGATATACCTCAAAATTCGGCTCCTTTTCCCATTCGGTACGGATCTCGTCGATATCCACGAGATCGTCCTTGCTGCGCGCACCGTAAACCACCACCACTCTGCCGTAATTATTGCGGTAGTGGCGAATATAGTTGATGACGCTTCTCAACGGCGCAAGGCCGATACCGCCCGCGATAAAGAGCATATCTTTGCCCTTGAATTCCCCTTCGACGGGAAAGCTTCTGCCGTACGGCCCGCGCACGGTAATCTGCTGTCCCGCTTCGAGGGAATGGATCACCTCCGTGACGCAGCCGCATTTTTTAATGGAAAACTCCATAAATTCCTCGTTGGTCGGCGAGGAAGTAATGGAAAACATACACTCGCCCACGCCGGGCACGGAGACCATGGCACACTGACCGGGCATGTGTTCGAACAGCTTTCTGCCGTCCGTTCCCACGACGCGGAATGTTTTTACGTCGGGCGTATCTTTGCGGATATCCGTGATTACGCCGATCTTAGGAATAAGATTTTCGTTAATCATGCGCTTTTCCTCCCAACGTTTTGATTACTTTTACGATATTGAGACGCTGCGGACATTTATTGACGCATCTGCCGCACCCCACGCAGGAATAGAGCCCTTCGTGCTGCGCGGGATAATAAACCAGCTTATGCATAAACCTCTGGCGGTATCTCTGCAGCTGGGTGGTACGGCTGTTGGCCGCGGCCATCAGGGTAAAATCGGAATACATGCACGAATCCCAGCAACGGTAGCGGATAACGCCCTCCTTGGTTTTGAAATCGCGGATATCGAAGCATTGGCAGGTGGGACACACAAAGGTGCACGCGCCGCAGCCGAGACAGGCCTCGGAAAGAGTCTGCCACTCGGGAGCCTCAAACAGTTCGTTGAGGTTTTCACCCTTGAAACGGGACAGGTCGAGCTGCGAAAAAGGCAGTTTTTCGATAATTTCCCTCGTCTTTTCCTGCTGTTCATTTACCTGCTTATCTCCGCCCTCTTCAAACAATTCCGAAACAGAGGCCGTCAGCGCCTTTCCCTTTTCGGTATTCGCGCGCCAGTAGAGATAATTTTCGTCCATCCATGCGGTAACGTCGCCCATGGGTTCCGCCGCGTCTATGCCGAACGCTTTGCAGAAACAGCTCTCCTCGGGACGGGAACAGGCCAGCGTGACGATCACGCCCGCTTCCCGACGCGACTGATAATAGGTATCCACGGGATCGGCGAGAAACACGCGGTCGAGCACGTCGAACGCTTTGAAATCGCAGGCGCGGACGCCGAAAAGAACGAAAGGTTTCTTCTCTTCGCGCACATCGACGATCTCGATCGATTTGCCCTCCGTCTTAAATTTCATCATGGTCTCGCTCTGCGGAAAAAACAGATCCTTGGGCGATTTTACCGTTTTAAGCGTTTCGACAGAGCTTTCCGCGCCTTCCGTCCAAAGGCCGTAGTTGACTTCGCCCGCCTTTTTCAAGGGCATATACAGAGGCATGGCGGCGGAGAGCTTCCGATATAATCCGTTCAAATTTTCCTTACTGATTTTAAGCATGTTTATCCTCCGCGCAAACGGCCGTCGAGGGCTCGGCGTCGCCTTCCGTATAATCGGTGAGCGGCGTCTTTCCTTCGGCAGTTTCACCCGCCTGAAAATCCCCGTACAAAGCGTCGATGTCTTTAATAAACTTTCTGTTCAGGAGATGTAAGGGTATGTTTTGGGGACAGACGCGGCTGCATTCGCCGCAGTCGGTACAGCGCCCCGCCACATGGAACGCGCGGATGATATGGAACATCTGTTCCTCAAACTCCGAATCGTTCGCCTTGGCGGAGATGCCCGACGCAGGATTGTCGAACACGCATTTCACGCACGAACACGCGGGACAGACGTTGCGGCAGGCGTTACAGCGGATACATTTGGACAATTCCTTTTTCCAAAACGCAAACCGCTCGTCCGCAGTCATCGCTTCCAGCGCTGCCACGCCCGAAAAACGGTCGTTTTTCGTCTCGGGCATGTCGTGCAGAATAATCGTCTCGTCGCTTACGACATGCTTTTTGCCTTTACAGCAGAGACATTTTTCGAGGAGTATTTCCTCCTTTGCAAATTCTTTATCGCCGTAGAGCGAAGAAACCAGCACCTTATCGCCGTTTTCTTCCACTTCCGTCACGGCGTCCGCGCCCTGTTTTTTGATTTTTGAAATATCCAGCTTTCCCTGACACTCGACGCCGATCACATATACGTTTTCGCGCGCGACGCGATGCTCTTTTACCAATTCGTTAAAGCTGTAGGTATCGCAAGGCTTCAGAAACACCGCCGTCTTTCCGGGCTTTTTCGACGCGGCAATCAGATATTTAGACAGGTTCGCGCCGCAGAAGCCGTTATACGCAAACTCCGAAAGCTCCGCTTCCGTCTCAAACGAAGCGGGGCTGGGATCGAAGTAAAATTCGCCCTTTTTCCAGCCGACCACGCGGGCGACCTCGCCGCTTTTCAGAAGTTCGGCGGCCCGTTCAATCATTTTCTTTTCAACGTCTTTCATCGCCTTACTCCTCCTTGCACCGAAGATCGGAAAGCCGCTTGTTTTCGCCGAGCGCGCTCACCGTCTTGACAAAATCGTTCATGACCGCAGAAAAACGCGCGCCCTCCGCGGCGGAAACCCATTCCACGCGCGTGCGTTCCTTCTCGATTCCGAGATAATTCAAAAAGCTGAACAGCAAAGCCATCCTTCTTCTCGTATAATAATTGCCCGTCACGTAATGACAGTCGCCGGGATGACAGCCGCAGAGAATTACGCCGTCCGCGCCCTGCTGAAACGCCTTCAAAACGAACATGGGATTGACGCGGCAGGAGCACGGCACGCGGATGATCTTGACGTTTGCGGGATAGCTCAAACGGCTGGAGCCCGCAAGGTCCGCGCCCGCGTACGAGCACCAGTTGCAGCAAAAAGCCACGATATTGGGCACATATTCTTTCTTTTCCATCGTTACCTCCTGCATATGGTTTCCACCTCCGACATGATTTGCCTGGAACTGAACCCGCTCAGATCCATCGCGCCCGAAGGACAGGTGACCGTACAGGCGCCGCAGCCCTGACATACGGCGGGATTGACGGACGCCACGCGCCGCGTCTCCGTTTTGCCGCCGCCGAGACGGAATTCCTTATCCACGTAAGTAATCGCGCCGTACGCGCAGACGTTGGCGCACTGACTGCACCCGTTGCACATATTTTCGTCGGAATGGGCAACGCAGGGATTTGTTTTCAGATGATCCTTTACCAACAGCCCGATGACCTTGGAGGCGCATGCGGAAGCCTGGGACACCGTCTCCGGAATATCTTTGGGCCCTTGACATACGCCGGCCAGATATACGCCCGCCGTGGGGCTTTCTACGGGGCGGAGCTTGGGATGCGCCTCGGTGAGGAAATTATTGGTGTCGATGCTCGCCGTCAAAAGGGTGGCCACCTTTCTCACGGAAGGCTCCGGTTCGATCGCGGCCGCCAAAACCACGAGGTCGGAGGCAATCGTCACCTGCTCGTTGTCGATAAGATTCGAGCCCTGCACCATCAGCTTGCCGTTTTCGTTATAGACCTTGCCGACCATGCCCTTGATATAATCCACGCCGTACTGTTCCACCGCGCGGCGGTAAAACTCGTCGTAATTCTTTCCGGGGGTACGCACGTCGATATAGAACACGTGCACCTCGGTGTCGGGATATTTTTCCCGGATAAGCATGGCGTGCTTCGCCGTGTACATGCAGCAGATTTTCGAGCAATACGGCTTGCCGCAGCCGGACGTATCGCGCGAACCGACGCACTGAATAAAGGTAATCACTTTGGGGTGCGTGCCGTCGGAAGGGCGGAGAAGAACGCCGTTTGTAGGCCCTGCCGCGTTCATCAGCCGCTCGAGCTCGAGCGAGGTGATGACATCCTTGTTATCGCTGTAGCCGTATTCGTTGAAAGCGTCGAGCGCAATCGGCTTAAAACCCGTCGCCACGACGATGGCGCCGTATTGCCGTTCGATAAGCTCGTCCTTCATTTCGTAATTGATCGCGCCCGCGCCGCAGAACTTCTGACAGATTCCGCACTTGCCCGTCTTGAGCTTGATACACTGCGCGGGATCGATCACCGCCACGTTGGGGATTGCCTGCGCGAACGGGATATAGATGGCGGTGCGGTTGTTCAGATTCATATTAAACTCGTTGAGTCCTTTCTTGGACGGGCATTTTTCCATACAAATCTTACAGCCCGTGCACTTGGTCTCATCGACAAACCTCGCCTTTTTGCGGATCTTTACCGTAAAATTGCCGACAAAGCCCTTCACGTCCTCTACTTCGGAGTAGGAAAGAATATCGATTTTATCGCTTTGAGCGCAATCCACCATTTTCGGCGTCAAAATACACGCCGAACAGTCGAGCGTGGGAAACGTTTTGTCCAGCTGAGCCATACGGCCGCCGATTGTGGGATTTTTTTCCACGATATCGACCTCAAAGCCCGCCTCCGCGATATCGAGTGCGGACTGAATGCCCGCGATACCGCCGCCGATGACCAAAGCGCGCTTGACGACGGGGCTTTCTCCCGCTTGCAAAGGCGCGTTGAGC
This sequence comes from uncultured Eubacteriales bacterium, assembly GCA_900540805.1. Taxonomy (GTDB): domain Bacteria; phylum Bacillota; class Clostridia; order Christensenellales; family Borkfalkiaceae; genus Scatosoma. The sequence continues at coordinate 23,462 of UQHL01000027.1, read as the reverse complement.
TTGACTTTCGCGATCGCCGTGCGCACGAGAACGACCGCCTTTTCGGTGGCCTCCTCCCTGTCTTTATGTATCCAGGAGCAATGCTCGCGGATATTGGCGATCTCTACCATATAGGGATTAAGCCCCGCGGCCTCCGCCGTCCTGCGGAAGGTCGCTTCGTGCATTCTCGGCGAACAGGAGCCGACGACGATCCCCGTCAGATTATATTCTTTGATTGCGTTTTTGATGAGCTGCTGACCGTTTTCGGAACACATGTACTGATAATTCGCCGAAAAAACCACACCGGGTTCTGCTTTCATTAGCTCGGCGACCCGTTCCACATCTACCGTTGCCGCGATATTGCTGCCGCACCAACAAATAAAAACACCTATTCTTTGCATTTTATATAACTCTCTTTTCTCTAAAAATCATTTGTTGTATTTTCTGTAAGCGCTGACGAGCAGCTGCTGGGGAATGAGTTCGTCCACGATGGGCGGAATGTCCTCCGCCTTGATGCCGTTTCCGTTCTGCATGCGGACGACGGTGTCCCGCACCGCCTCTATGACCGCCGCGGGCGCAACGCCCCTCGGACAGCGTTCCACGCAGGCCATGCAGGAGAGGCAGCTCCAGATCGCTTTGCTTTCCAAAAGCTCCTCCACCTTGCCCTTGGCAAGCAGGGAAACAAATTGGTGCGGCTTGATGTCCATATCCTTAAACGCGGGGCACCGTCCCGAGCATTTGCCGCACTTCATGCACTTTCTCACGTCCGTACCGCTGATGCGGAGAAGATTTTCAAACTGTTCTTCTTTCGTCATTCTTTCACCCCCAGCGCCTCGGCGAGAAGCTCCGTGAAATATCGCACGGGCAATATGCCGCCGCCGTTTGCCTGCAAATTATAAAGGCAGAGCGGGCAGGCCGTAATCACTTCCTCCGCGCCCTTTTCCCGCGCGCTTTGAAGCACTTTTTCACTCCTTGCTTTGGGCAGGGAGGCGTTTTTGAGGGCGACGTACGCGCCGCAGCATTCGTTGCGGAAAGGATAGACGACGGGCGTCCCGCCGACCGCGCGGATAAAATCCTCGATGATGGTGGGATTTTCGGGGTTATCGAACGCCATGACGCCGCTCGGGCGAAGCAAAAGACAGCCGTAATACGCCCCTATTTTTCTGTTTAAGGGACGGACGACCTTTTTCGCTATTTCGTCGAACCCGATCTCGTTTTTCAAAAGCTCGAGGTAATGCAATACCTGCGTTTCGCCGCGGTACGGCTCCTCAAACTTCAGATAATTATTGGCCTTGAAAGAAATATTTTCATCGCCGCGCATATCTTCATTTGTACGCTTGATGACGTTATGGCAGGCGGAACAAAGCGTAAGCAATTTACCGCCGTTGCGTTTCGCGTATTCTAAAGCGCGGACGGCGGACAGCTTGGTTGCAATCTCGTCCTTCGCCATGGGATACACGGCGCCGCAGCACTGCCAGTTTTCTATTTCTTCCATTTCCACGCCCAAAGCCGCGGCGGAGCGGCGGGCGTAAACGTCCAGATCCTTCGCCTTCGTCTTGAGCGTACAGCCGGGATAATAACAGATTTTCATATCGCTACCTTTATTTCTGCGGATACGCCATCTCCTCGGGGCGGAATACTTCGTCAAATTTCTCCGCCGTGAGGAAGCCGAGCGCCACGCACGCCTCTTTGAGGGAAATGTTTTCCTTATACGCCTTTTTCGCCGTTTTGGCCGCGTTTTCGTACCCGATATAGGGATTGAGCGCCGTCACCAGCATCAACGAATTGTAGAGGTTATGCTTCATTTTTTCCTTGTTCGCGCGGATGCCCGTGACGCAGTTTTTCTCGAAAGAAACAATTCCGTCCGCCAAAAGCCTCGCCGACTGCAGGAAATTATAGATAATGACGGGCATAAATACGTTGAGCTCGAAATTGCCCTGAGAAGCGCCCATGCCCACGGCGACGTCGTTGGCCATGACCTGAACGGCCACCATCGTCATCGCTTCGCACTGCGTGGGGTTGACCTTGCCCGGCATAATCGAGGAACCGGGTTCGTTTTCGGGGATAAAGATTTCGCCCAGCCCGTCGCGCGGTCCCGAAGCCAGCCATCGCACGTCGTTGGCAATTTTCATGAGATTGCACGCCAGCGCCTTCAGCGCGCCGTGCGCGAAAACGAGTTCGTCCTTCGAGGTGAGGGCGTGATACTTGTTTTCCGCGGTGACAAACGTCTTGCCCGTCAATCCGCTGATCTGCGCCGCGACCTCTTCCGCAAAGCCCTTGGGCGCGTTAAGCCCCGTTCCGACGGCGGTGCCGCCGAGCGCAAGCTCCTTCAAGCCCGAAAGCGCGAGCATCATCTGACTTTTCGTTTTTTCGACCATATTTCTCCAGCCGCTGATCTCCTGCGAAAACGCGACGGGAACGGCGTCCTGAAGATGGGTGCGGCCGCTTTTGACGATTCCTTCGTTTTCCTTTTCCAGGCGTTTGAAGGTTTCGATCAGTTTATCCATCGCGGGAAAGAGCTTATCTTCTATCGCAACGACGGCCGCAATGTGCATCGCGGTGGGAAAAGTATCGTTGGAGCTTTGGCTTTTATTGATATCGTCGTTGGGGTGAAGTAATTTTTTGCCCGCCAGCTCGTTGCCGCGATTCGCGATCACCTCGTTGGCGTTCATGTTCGACTGCGTGCCGCTGCCCGTCTGCCAGACGACGAGGGGAAAATGCTCGTTGAGCGCGCCCGAAATCACCTCGTCCGCGGCCGCACAGATAAATTTCTTCTTTTCTTCGGGCAGTATCCCTAATTTATAGTTGGCAAGCGCGGCGGCCTTTTTAAGGATACCGAACGCGTGCGTAATCTCCCGCGGCATCACTTCCGTGCCGATCCGAAAATTTTCGTGGCTTCTTTCGGTCTGCGCCGCCCAATATTTGTCCGCGGGGACCTTCATTTCCCCCATGGTGTCTTTTTCAATGCGGTATTCCATGCTTCCTTTCTCCTTTCAGATAGCCAGCTGTGCGATTACGCCCTTGAGCACCTCCGCGCTGTGCTTAAGCTTTTCAAGTTCGTCTTCGGACATCTTGGGCGTGAGCGTCGTCTGAATTCCGTTGTTGCCGAGGATGCAGAGCGTGCTCAGGCACACGTCGCTGAGCCCGTATTCCCCGTCTAAAAGCGTGGAAAGGGTCATGACGGTATCCGCGCCGGAATAGATGCTCTTGACGATATGGCATACGGAGGCGGCGATACCGTAGAACGTGGCGCCCTTGCCCGCGATGATCTTTCCGCCCGATTTGCGGACGTATTCCTCCACTTCCTCGTGCGTGTAAGGCGTAATGGGCAAAACGGCTTTATTTGTCAAAGCCGCGTCGTAATCGTTTAAGGGTATCCCCGTGATGTCGGCCGTGGACCATGCGACGAAAGAGCTGTCGCCGTGCTCGCCGAGCACATAGGCGTGCACCTGTTTCTGATTGATGGAATACAGCTCGGAAAGGCGGGTTCTTAAACGGATCGTATCGAGAATGGTGCCCGAGCCCAACACCTGGCCCTTGGGCAGCCCCGTCACCTTACAGAATACGTAAGTGAGAACGTCCACGGGATTAGCGACGATGACATAAATCGCATTGGGAGCGTGTCTGACGATTTCGGGCGCAATGCTCTTGATAATATCGACATTGGTCTGCGCGAGATCGATGCGCGACTGCCCGGGCTTTCTGCCGATCCCCGAAGTCACGACGACGATATCCGAGCCTTCCGCGTCCTCGTAGGAGCCTTCATATACTTTCGTGGGGGAAAGAAAGGGCGTCGCCTGCTTGATGTCGAGAGCCTCGCCGAGAGCCTTTTCGCGGTTGACGTCGATGAGGACGATCTCCGAAACCGGACTGTCCACCACCAGCGTATAGGCGATGGTAGCGCCGACCGAACCTGCACCGATAATAGTAACTTTGTTGCTCATACTTATTCACACTCCGTATTAAAATTTTTTCCGTTTCGTCAAAAGAAGCCGCTTTTTCTTCCCCGCTCTCCGTCAGCTTCAAACGGTTCATATTATATCATATTTTCTCTTAAATCTCAACAACTGAAATCAATAATTGCTCATTCGATAAAAAATTCACGTTTTCTCCGTATTTTCCCCTTTTTCCGCGTTAGCGAAAAACACAATTCATGAACGTACCCCACACACTTTGCCATATTTGCACATACGATAAAAAATAGAGTAAATCGATAATTTTTTCAAGCAGAAAAACGCTTTTTGCACGCAAAACGGGCGCGGTCTTCTTTCTTCGAAAAGTTTGAAAGGCGCGCCCGTTTCAACGGTCTGTCTCCATCGCAAAAGACGAATTTTATTTCATTTTTTTATCAAAGTCCCGTCGCTGCAATTCACGACGTAATTTCCCGTATTTTTATCCCAGCTGCCGTTCTTTTCCAACGCGTTCCATTGTTCCGTCGTCCCTTCGTAGCGAATTTCCGTCAAATCGGCGCAATCGAGAAAGGCAAAGCTTTCAATGCAGGTAACGCTTACGGGGATATTGATCGACGCGATTTCGCTCCCCTCAAACGCACCCGTTTTTATCCTTTTCACGCCGGAAGGAATGACGCTGTTTTTACAGCCTACGCAGAGGGTTTGCGTGGATTTCTCAATCAGACAATTTTCGCTGCTGTAATAAACGGCGTTGCCCTCTTCCACGGAAACGGTTTCCAGCCCCGCAATCCCGTGTCCGCTGATTACAAACGATTGAATACATGCGGGAATATAAAGATTTCGAATAAAGCACCCGCCGAACGCACCGTCCTGTATCCCCGTCACGCTGCCGTCGGACGGAATTTTGCCGTTGGAGCCAAAGCGCAGCAATGTCTTTGTTTGCGTTTCGATGAGACAATTTCCCGCCTCGTGAAATACGGGGTTGTCTTTATCGACGACGATTTCCTCCAACCCGCCGCAGTTATAAAAGGACATGATGTCGATTTTTTGGATATAGCGGAAAATTTCTATTTTTTTCAGACAGGGATTATCTCCAAACGCCCACGTACCGATCTCCGTCACGCTGTCGTCCTGCGGCAGAACGCTGCCCGAACATCCGATCGCAAGCTTTTTCGCCGCCGTTTCAATGATACAATTTCCGTCGGAATGATAGGTAGGATTTCCCGTCTCGACGACAATCTCTCTCAGCGCGTCGCAGCCCGTAAACGAATTGTGGTTGATCGAAACCGTCGCGGCGGGAATCTCAACCGCCGTCAGCGACGTACAATCGTAAAAAGAATGCGAGCTTAAGGTTTGCAGCGTGGAAGGAAATTTGATGCTCTGCAATCCCGAACACCCCTCGAAGGCGCCGTAAGCAATAACTGTTACGCCTTCGGGTATGTCAATACTTTTCAGCGAAACGCATTTATCAAACGAACTGTTTCCGATAAAGTCCATTTTGCTGTTTTTCCCGAAAACGACGTTTTCCAGCTGTGCGCATTCGAAAAAAAGAAAATTTGCAATTATTTTCAGACTGTTGTCGTCTTCAAACGTCGCCGTTTTCAGCGAAGCGCACCTATAAAACGCGGAAGTCCCGACATTCTCCACGCTGGCGGGGATAACGATTGTTTCAAGACCAGAGGAGTTAAACGCCTCGCTCTCAATCGTTTTCAAGCCGTCGTTCAATCGAATTTCTTTCAGATTTTTACAATTATAAAACGCCCCGTGACCAATGGTTATAATGCTGTCCGGTAGTTCTACGGACGTCAATTCTTCACAGGAAGAAAACGCTCGGGAACCGATAGCGGTTACGGGGACGCCCATGTACTCGGCCAAAATCGTCACGTCGCCTTCCGTACCGTCGTATCCGATTACGGTCGCGTACGTTTTGTCGGAAGATACTTCGTACCGAACGCCGTTGATATGTTGTCCGCAGACCGTACAATCTCCGTTATCGTCCAAAACGTGCGGTTCGACGTTTCGTTTGTCGCCGCAGTTTTTACAAACCTGCCAATGCGTGTCTTCGTCGTAGGAATATGTTTCTTCCCAGACGTGCTCCCCGCCCGTTTCCATTTTCCACTCGACGGCATTGCATGCGGTACAAACTTTATAATAAAGCCCTCCCCCGCAGCCCGTTCCCGCTTCGGAATAATACTGCCATTCGCCGAAACTATGTATATGCTCTTCCCTTTCGGGCAAAACAACCGTCTCGTTGGTTTTATCGGTATAAACGATTACGAGATTTCCGTCTTCGTCGTAAAAAACGGATTCTATTCCGCGCCCGTTGTCGCCGTCTTGGCCGTCCGAACCAACCGCTTTGTATTCGGTCTTCTCGCCGTCGATCACCCAAAAACCGTCCGCACTTATCCCTATCACAGACGCAGCCCCGTCCTTTCCGTCTTCCCCGTCCGTTCCAACCGCCTTGTATTCGGTCTTCTCGCCGTTGATTACCCAAAAACCGTCGGCGCTTATCTCTATCACGGGCGTTACGCCGTCCTTTCCGTCTTTGCCGTCTTTTCCCGCTTCGCCTTGTATTCCTTTATCGCCCTTATCGCCTTTTTCGCCTTGCGCGCCCTGACAGGCCGCCATTCCCAAACTCACGAGAGCAATCGCGCATAAAGACAAGACGACGGCAAACAATTTCTTCTTTTTCATATTTTTTATATTCCTTTTTTCGTTATTCCCGTTCGGCGTTCTCCACCCCGCCGCTGAAAACGCGCTCCGTCCGAAAATCGGCGCAAATTGCAGGAAGTATCTCCGCAGTACGTCTTCAATTTTTTCTCAGCGAGTCTATCAGCATGAGGACGCCTTCAATCACCGTGAACACGCCCGACACGACAAATATCCAGTTGATCGTACCGCCCTGATTGAAAAATAAGAGCAACGCGATGACGATACACAATACGGGCGCCGCATAAGCGATAATCGTATCAATCGTTCGGGAACATTTTACCTTGAGCTTGATCCGTCCGTACAGCTGAAGAATGCCGTAGATCAGCAGCAAAGCCGCCACGATATAGAGCATAACCTTCCAAAACAATCCGCCGAACAAAGCCACGAGCGCGCCGATGACGATTTTTGTCACGCCCAACGGAACCAATTTGTCAACGATATTCAAAATGCCGAGAACGATCAGCATAACGCCGAGACCGACCAAAACGAGATTGACCAGCCCGCTTTTCAAAACGATCAAGAGTACGCCGAGGGCAATCGTCAGCGCCGCGGCAACGACCTTTTGAGAGGTTTTCATATGCTTTCCTCCGTTTTTATGTTTTTTACTATATTATTATACACCTATTTTTGCAAAAGCCAACAGATTTGACAAAAATTTTATTCCACGCTTTTCAAAGATTCTATCATATTTATCTTATCGAGGCTTCTGCCGAAGATATAATTAATCGCAAACGACGTGAGGAGCGCCAGCAAAGCGGAATACACGTACGACACGGGCTTGAGATAGTAAAGAAAACTCATGATTTCCACTTTGTTTATACTCAATACCAGATAGGTGAGCGGATAGCCCAGGATCAAGCCGCAGACAGTCCCCGCCAGCGTCAGGAGCATAATTTCAAACAGCAGAGAAAGCGCTATTTTGCCGCGCTTGAAGCCGAGTACCTTCAGCGTGGCGATATCCCGCGTCCGCTCGTTGATATTCAGCAGGGACAGATTATAAAGCACCACGACCGAAAGGAGTACGGCAAAGATCATAAGGGTATATTTCATCGCGTTTATGGAAGAAACCTTATCTTCCACATACCCCCACATATCTTTCACGCTGGTAGCCTGCGCGGTGCCCCCCGCTTCGTTTATCTTATCGATCAGCTCATCGGTGATATTGTCCGCCCTGATCCACGCCGACGAAGTGCCGTAAATATCCCCGAAAAGGTCGGTATGCAGAAATACGCCTTTGGTGATAGCGGTATCGACGATTTCGCTTAACGTAAGCTCGAAGCTCTGCGCGCCCGAATTTAACGTAAACGTTCCGCCCTCTTTGAGTCCGAGAAATTCCGCAACCGAACGGGACATCACCACCCTTCCGCCGCTCGTATCGATTGTGGTCATCGTCATATTTTCGGAAAAATTATAGACCTTGACGTCCTTATTCGCTTCCGCGCCGATTGCCGTCATGTAATGAATTTTATAGGTTTCAAAAGCCTCTATTTCGCCCGAAGCTTTCATCGCGTCCATTTTTTTCGTAAAGCCCGAGGTATTGTAAGGCGTGGAAATATCGTAGGTAAATTGTTTATAAAACTCCGTTTCCAGACTGTTGTTGACGGTGTCCCCGATTCCGAACGCGCACATCAGAAGCGCCACGCAGCCCGTAATCCCGATGACTGTCATCAGCGCGCGCACGGGCTTGATCGCAATATTGCGGACGGCCATTTTGAAGGAGAGCGCGCCGTCCTTTCTGCCCTTGAAGGAAACCCTTCCCTTTTCCTTGACGCGCTCCGGCGCTTTTTCCTTAACGTCTCTGCGCTTTCCCAACCGCAGAAATAAATTATCCTTCGGTACGGCGGGGCGCATGCAGGAAGCGGGGCTTTCCTTGACGACGTTTCTGCAAACGAGGACGCTGATGACCGCCGCCAGCAGCGCCACCGTCCCGACGGCAAAAACAGTGCCCAAAACGTCGAACGCGGGGATTACGGGTATGGACAGATTATACACCAGCTGGTATTTCACCTTCATGACGTTGGGCACGATAAACGGCCCGACCACCGCCCCGACCGCACCGCCGACGAGGCATAAAATGCCGCCGAACCCCGCGTAGTGGCGCAGTATCTCCCCGCGGCTGAAGCCCAAGGCCTTCAACGTGCCGATTTCCGTGCGTTCGTCCAAAATCAAACGGTTGACCGTGGTGAGAATAACGAATACGGATACCAGGAGGAAAATGACGGGAAACACATACAGCATTTTTCTGCTTTGGCTAATCTCGCCGTCCAAAAGGAGAGGCGCCTCCATACTCTCGCGGTCGTAAATAAAAATGAGATTGCCGTCCCCTTCGAAACGTTCGTTTATTTCCGTCTTCAAAGCGTCGGCCTCGGACGTCTTTATCACCACCTGGTTATAAAAATAGGAGACGTCGATATTTATATACGGATATTTCTCTTTCGCCATTTCCTCAAACTTCGCTTCGGAAATATACACCGCCACCGACGAGGCGGAAACGGTAGTTTCGGGGAAATTCATCAGTCCCGTCACTTTCGCTTCCATTTCTACGTCGTAGTATCGGGAGCCTAAGGGAAGCGTAACGCCCAGCGTAACGTCGGACCCCACCGAGATGTTGTTGAGCTCGGCCGTACGTTGATCGATCGTCACGCCCGAAACGCCCTGCACCACCTCGGGACGGGAGACGGACGTATCTCCCACGTAAAGCTTTGCACTTTTTCCGTCCAGAGTGCCCTCCGCATACGCGCGGTATTCCGCAACGGCGTCCAGCGAGGAAAAGTATTCCTTTTCCGTATCGGTTATCTTGCCCATCTGTACGCAAAGATCACAGAGGTTTGTCGAGGTGAAATATTTGTTTACCGCCCGTTCCAGCGTTTTGGTATTGGAGATAAAGCCGCAGAACAACGTCACTGCCAGCATGGTAATGGCGATCATGGAAGCGAACTGCAAACGGTTTTTCTTCATTTCGCGCGCGGCGAGCCGACGAAGTATTTTTCCCGATTTCATCACCAGTCAATCTCCTCCGGCGATTTCGGCGCCCCCATCCGCTCGTCGCTGACGATCCGCCCGTCCGAAAGCCTGATTACCCGATCGGCCACTTCCGCAAGCTTGGCGTTGTGCGTCACCACGACGATCGTCTTATCCTTCTTTTTGGCAAGCGACAAAAGCAGGGAAATAATATTTTTCCCCGTGCCGCTGTCGAGTGCGCCCGTCGGCTCGTCGCAGAGCAGGAGCCGGGGATTTTTCACCACGGCGCGGGCAATGGCGACGCGCTGCTGCTCGCCGCCCGAAAGCTGAGCGGGGAAATTATCCGCGCGTTTTTCCAGCCCCACCAGCCGAAGCGCTTCCGCCGCTTCCATACCTCCGACGCTCTCCGACAGGGCGACGTTTTCGAGAGCGGTCAGATTCTGCATCAAATTATAAAATTGAAAGACAAATCCGATATCGTTTCTGCGATAGGTCACCAGCTGTTTCTCGGAAAAACGGACGATATCCTTTCCCGCCACCTCGACGCTCCCCTCCGATGCGGAATCCATGCCGCCGAGTATATTCAGGAGAGTGCTTTTCCCGCTGCCCGAGGGTCCTAAAATCACGACAAATTCGCCGATATCCAGCGAAAACGAAACGCCCGAAAGCGCCGTCACGGGATTATCCGCACCGCCATAAATCTTTTTCAGGTCTCTCACTTCGATATTGCCCATCTCCTTTCGTCCTCCTCTCCTTTTTTATTATACGATATCTTAATATTAAAGCGCGTCCCTTGGCTTAGGCTTTTAACGAATAAACGGGATAGGGTTTATCCCTGTGGTATCCGAGCTTTTCCGCCAGCGCGAGAGACCGCAGGTCGTGCGCGTCCCAGCTGGGATACAGCCCGCGGCGCAGACATTCGAGAATAAGCGCGGAAGCGCAGACCGTGGCAAGCCCTTTTCTACGGCAATCGGAACGGGTGTCTATCTCTATTTCGATCCCCTCCGACCAAAACGTATAGGACGAAGCGCCCGCGACGGGCACGCCTTCCTTCAATGCCGCAAAGCCCAAGCCGTGGGCTTTATATTCCTCATACGAGGGATACAGCGAGCAAAAATCTCTCGACCATTCCTCGGAAAGCAGCCTTTCGAAAAGCCCGCCGTCAATCTCCTTCAAGGTATATTCGGGCGGTAGCGCCCCAACAAATCCCCGCAGTTTTTCGAGCTCGAAAACGTCCCGTTCCTTTTTCACGGCATAGCGAAGCGTTCGCTCGACGCGCGGCCCCCATACCCGTTCGATTGCGCGGCACCACCTTTCGTCCTGCGGCGTCAATGCGGGAGCAGACGCCCGTCTAATCAATTCCTCGTCCGGCTCGCCCGCAAAAAAGCAAAAATATCCCACCTCGGCCAGCGCCGCACGAGGCGGATTATTTCCGTCCAATATCACTTTTCCCATCCGTCCCTCGAGACAGGTATAAATCATCGTTTCCTCCCAGCCTTCAAAAAGGCGGGCGACTTCGCTAAATTCTTTCTTCGTTTTCATCTTTTCCTCAAAATAAAAAAAGCTTTTTCCTTCTTAAAAAAGGCCGTACTATCCCTTTACGAAGAAAAAAGCCGCTGTTTATCAGATTTCCGACCCGTTTGAGCGGTAAAAAATTTATTCACGGGCGCGCAGAATCGCAATGCGGACGTAGCCGTTACGATAGCGATGAGCCGCGCGGGCACAGGGATATTGAGCCTCTTTTTTACAGCAAGCGCAAAAATCGTACGTTCCGCATTTGTCCCTTCCTTCCCGCATGCTGTCGTCCCACTTGATCTTGTCTAATCTGTCTTGTTCCGCCTTGAAATCCATAACGCCGCCTCCCGTTTTGTTCCTATCTATATTATAATAAATTTCGACATTTTTTTCAATGCTTTTGAGTGAAAAAATTGTAAATTTTTTATTTTTTGCCGTATATTTTCCCACCGCCTGCCTTTGGGCAAACAAAAACCGCGGCGCAACCCGCCGCGGTCGAAGTTTTCGGTTTTTTAGCCTTTCAGTTATGCGCCTTTGCAACCGAGCAGTTGCAAAGCGCCGTTAACCGTTTTATCCGAAGCGTATTTTAAGTGCCATTCTCCGGCGGAGCAAAGAAGTTTTTGTGCGGCGCCTTTTCCGGCGTCCGTCTTTGCCATCGGAAAAGCGAACCGATTTCCCTCGCTTTCCTTTCCCTTACCTGCGCGGCGAAACCGCCTTCTCCCTTCGTAACAATATTATATTATATGCAGGCAAAACGAATTTATGAACCGTAATTTTTCGTTTGTTCAAAATTTTTCTCAAAAAAATTCCGTCACGCGCAAATTGCTTAATATCTCCCTATATTTTTCTTGCGTGAAAGATATCTGTCCAAACGTCGTCACGGTAGCCGTCCCCGCGGCGACCCCCGCGCGCAGGATATCGGGCAAAGGCGCACCCTGTTCCATCATCATCGCCGCCGCGGCGACCATACCGTCGCCCGCGCCGACCGTAGAATTGACGGCGACGTTTATGCTTTTGCAATAATAGTGATGCGCGCCGTCCGTCATCACCGCGCCGTCCTTGCCGAGAGACAAAAGCACCGTCTTGGCGCCCCGATCGATAATCTCTCTGCAGCCCGCCAGCATATCTTCTTTATCGACAATCTCTCTGCCCAGCGTATTTTGCAACTCGTCGAGATTGGGCTTTGCGAGATCCACGCCCGCTTTCAGCGCCGCAAAAAGCCGTGCGCCCTCCGCGTCCACGATCTTCAGGGTTTTCGAGTCCACACAGCGGAACAGGCTTTCGTAATAGTCCGCGGACACGCCGCGGGGCAGGCCGCCCGAAATGACGGTGACGTTGCTGCGGGAGGAAAGCATCTGCACCATATTGACCAGCTCGGTCGTCTTTCCCTCGCTGACCTCCTCGCCTACGTCGTTTACCTCGGTGAGCATGGATTTATTGTCGATAAACTTATAGTTTTCCCGCACGCGGCCCTTGTTCCACACAAACGTAAACGGCACGCCCTCTTTGTCAAGCGCGTTTTCAAACATATAGCCGTTTTCGTTGTACATCAGCCCCGTGGCGTACGGTTCGCCGCCGAGCCGCGCCACGCCGATCGCAACGTTGAGCGCTTTTCCCGTAAAGGAAAGCGTCTTGCTTTTGACGATGTTCGTCTTTCCGATGTTGAGGGAATCGAGTTCTATCGTAATGTCCGTACAGGGACTTAAACAAACGGTTAAAATCATGGAATCGGCTCCTTTTTGGCGGCGAAAAACAGCTCCGCCGTCCGACCTTACCTATTATATAATAAAACGAAAAAAATTTCAATACCAAACGGAAAAATTTTTCCCTTTTTTCGTAAATTTTTGTCGGATTTATGCGCACCTTTCCGAAAGTTTGATCCGAGGCGCTCCGCCTTAAAAAAGGCCGCCTTTTCTACGGGAGAAAAAACGGCCTCGATTTTCGAAGTCCTTACATGGAAATCATCTGGAGGGTTTCGTACAATTCGTAATTGAATTTTTTCTTCATAGACACCGCTTCGATGATGTCCATGTCGATGATTTCGTTTTTGCGGATTCCCACCGCGCGGTTGCCCACGCCCTCGTTGAGGAGCCGCACCGCTTTATTGCCGAACTGCGCCGCCAGCATTCGGTCCGCCATGGAGGGCGAACCGCCGCGTTGAACGTGCCCGATACAGGTCGGGCGCACGGAATAGGTAGTCACGTCCTGAAGCTGCCGCGCAAACTGTTCCGCGCTCATGACGCCCTCCGCCACCACGATGATGTTGGAGTGCTTTCCGCTCGCGCGGGAACGGTTGATTTTCATGACGATATCGTCCATATCGAAAGTGATCTCGGGGACAACGATAATCTCGGCGCCCGAAGCGATACCGCTGAAAAGCGCGATGTCGCCGCAGTGCCGCCCCATCACCTCGACGACGGAGATGCGCTCGTGAGAGGTCATCGTGTCGCGGAGCTTATTAATGATATCGAGACAGGTATTGACGGCGGTATCGAAGCCGAGCGTGTAATCGGTGTATTCGAGATCGTTGTCGATCGTTCCGGGAATACCGATCGTAGGCACGCCGAAGCCGTCGCTTAAATCTCTCGCCGCACGGAAAGATCCGTCTCCGCCGATGACCACGAGGCCTTCGAGCCCCCTGTTTTCCAAGGTTTTGACGGCTTTCTGCTGACCTTCCTTCGTCAGCATTTCAAGACATCTCGCCGTGCGGAGCTTCGTGCCGCCGCGCTGTACGATATCGGAAACGCTGCGCATTTCCATAGGGATAACGTCGTCCTCCAAAAGGCCCGCATAGCCTCTCTCGATTCCGTAAACTTCCATGCCGTAATAGATGGCCGTCCTGACTACCGCGCGGATCGCCGCGTTCATGCCGGGTGCATCGCCGCCGCTCGTCAACAGACCGATACGTTTCATAGTATAATCCTCCGTCAGAATAAATTTATAAATCCTAAAAATTTTCGCTGTTTTACGCGCGGCGTAGTACGCTCTTTTCCCGCCGCCTCGATTCCCGTCGATTTTCCCGCTTTTTTGTCGGCATAAAAACGCTATTCCGATATATTATAACAGACTTTTCAAAAAAAACAAAGTCTTTTGCACTTCTTTTTCGAAATTTTTCAGACAAGTTTTATACAATCTTCTCTTAAAAAGCTCGACAGCTCGGCCATCAGGGCGCGGTTGGGGTTAACCTTCTGCGAGCAGACAAATTTTTTCCCTGCGTTTACAAAGCATACGGAGGTTTCCCCCTCGTAAAAGCACAGCGTTTCCATCAGTTCTTCCACATCTGCATTCTCCAGCCCCGTGATATTCAGCCAAAGCTTTTTCTCTCTCAAGGGCTTTTCTTCCCGCCGCGCGGGCGCCGCCGAATTTTCCTCCGCGACGGGCGCCGCCGCTTTATTTGCCGCCGCGGGCGCTTCGTCGAGCTTAAACTCCGTCATTCTGTCCACGATAATCGTGGGCGCCTTGTCCTCGTTGATGTCGATTTTTCCGCTTAAGGAAACGACCGCATCGACGACGAGGAAGCTCCGAATCTGTTCGTAAACATTGGGAAAACACACGCATTCCACCGTGCCGTAGAGATCTTCGATGGTGACAAACGCCATAAACGAGCCCGAACGGGTCTGCAATTTCTTCGTCGCGGCGACCATGCCGCCCATCGTCACCTGCTGGCCGTCGGAGATTTCCGTATAGGTCTTTGCGCCCGTCTCCTCGTCCTCGAGATACTCGGTAAGCATAGAACAATTAAAGCTTTTATCCTTGAAATAAGGCGCGAATTTCTCAAAAGGGTGTCCGCTGACATAAACGCCCAGCACCGATTTTTCCTTTGAGAGCTTTTCCGTCTGCTCGTATTCAGGAATAGTCGGATAGTCAATATCAATGGATTGTTCCTCGATAATATCCCCGAACAGGGAAATTTGCGCGCCCGCCTTCTGTTTATCCATGGCGTTGACGCGGGTGATCACTTCGTCATAGACCGCCGCGAATTGCGAGCGGGTATAGCCGAAGCAATCGAAAGCGCCCGCGTAAATGAGGCTTTCCACAATCCTTTTATTGACGTATTTCGCACAACGGAGAGCAAAATCGGCAAAATCCTTAAATTCTCCGTGCTCGTTGCGTTCGTTGATGACGCCCTCTATAGGCGCCTGTCCGACGCCGCGGAGCGCGCCGAGCCCGAAGCGCAGTCCGTTGCCCTGAACGGAGAAAATTGCCTTGGATTTATTGATGTCGGGGGGCAGAACCTCGATATTCTTTTCCTTCATGTACGCGATGTACTTGGAAATTTCCTCTATTTTATCGATACGGTCGTTAAGGATACCCGCCAAAAATTCCTTGGGATAGAAATATTTAAGATAGGCCGTGCGGTAAGCGACGACGGCGTAAGCGGCCGCGTGCGACTTGTTGAAGGCGTACGAGGCGAAGCTTTCCATATCCGCAAAAATTTTCGCCGCCACGTCCGCGGGAATGCCCTGCGCGGCGCAGCCCGTAATATTCCCCCCCTTGTCGATGTCGCCGTAAATGAATTTATCCTTCTGCGCCATCAGCTCGTCCTTGTGCTTTTTCGCCATGGCGCGGCGCACGAGGTCGGCCTGCCCCAACGAATATCCCGCAAGCTTCTGGAATATCTGCATAACCTGTTCCTGATAGATGATGACGCCGTAAGAATTTTTCAGGATCGGCTCCAGCAAAGGCGTGTCGTAAACGATCTTATCGGGATTGTTTTTATTGCGGATATAGGTGGGAATAAAGTCCATGGGGCCGGGTCGGTAGAGAGAGATTCCTGCGATAAGATCTTCGAGACAGCTCGGCTGAAGGTCTTTCATAAACTTTTTCATGCCGCCTTGTTCGAGTTGGAACACCGCGTCCGTATCTCCCGAGGAAATCAGCTGATAGGCTTCGGGGACGTCGTAGCCTATCTCGTTGAAATCGACGTCGATCCCCAGCCCCTCCTTGATATAATTGAGGGTATTCTGGATATCCGTCAACGTCGTGAGGGCGAGGAAGTCCATCTTCAGCATGCCGACCGCTTCCACTTCCTTCATGTCGAACTGCGTGACGATATCCTCGCCGTTCCTCGCCAGAGGCACGTTATCGGACAATACCTTTCGGCAGATAACCACGCCCGCGGCGTGCTCGGAGGTATTTTTGGGCATGCCTTCCAGCTTTAAGCCCATGTCGATGACCCGATGCAGTTCTTCGTTGTTTTCGTAAACGTCGATAAATTCGGGGTTCTTTTTCTTTTTCTGCTCCGCGAGGTCCTTTTCCTTTTCAATCCGCTTGTCCTCGGGCAGAGCCGGGTCCTGAAGCTTCTTCTCCATGACGGGGATATTCAGCCCCAAAAGCTCGCGTATCGTGGATTTGCCGTCCATGAGCTTGGCGACCTTATCCGTCTCCGAATACGGCACGCCCATAACGCGCCCCACGTCCTTGATGACGGCCCGCGAAGCGAGGGTACCGAACGTAACGATCTGGGCCACGTTTTCGGGATGATATTTTTCGCGCACGTATTCGATCGTTTCATAACGCCGCTTGGTACAGAAGTCCACGTCGAAGTCGGGCATGGAAACCCGGTCGGGGTTTAAGAAGCGTTCGAAAATCAATTCGTACCGCAAAGGATCGACGTCGGTGATCCCGATCGAATAGGCGACGATACTGCCTACGCCCGAACCTCTGCCCGGCCCCACGGGTATCCCGTGCAGACGCGACCAGTTGATATAGTCCCAGACGATCAAAAAGTAATCGGCGAACCCCATCTTGATGATGATGCCCAGCTCGTATTCGACGCGCTGTTTGATCGTATCGGTGATATCTTTGTAGCGTTTGGGAAGCCCCTCCCACGTCAACCGCGTAAGATAATCGGGCGAGGTGGAACCGTCGTCGGGGGTGTAGAGAGGGATAAGCGAGGTATCCCGGATGGGCGTCCCGTTGGGTTTGAGGTCGAAAACAGGCTCCTCTATTTTATCGGCGATCACGCGGGTATTGGAAATCGCCTCGGGCACATAATCGAACAGCTGCGCCATCTCGTCGCCCGTCTTCATATAAAATTCGTGCGTTTCAAACTTCATGCGCTTGGGATCGGCAAGCGTTTTTTTCGTCTGAATACACAGCAGGATATCCTGCGCCTCCCAGTCCTGTTTATAGATATAGTGAACGTCGTTGGTTGCGACAAGCTGAATGTCCAGCTCCCGCGCGATCTGAATCAACTGCGGAATTACCTGCTTTTCTTCGGGGATATCGTGATCCTGGATTTCGATGTAAAAATCCTCCCCGAACACCTCTTTCATTTCCCTCGCCCATTCCTTTGCGCCGTCGTAATCGCCGTGCATCAGCAACTGAGGCATTCTTCCCGCAAGGCAGGCGGAAAGGCAGATCACTCCTTCGTGGTACTGTTTCAACAGCTTATAGTCGATCCTCGGCTTGCCGTAAAATCCGTCGATATACGAAAGCGAATCCAGCTTGACGATATTTTTATACCCCGTCTTGTTTTTGGCAAGCACGATAATATGCTCCGTCTTGGTACCCGGCCGCTTGTCGAGATAATCGTCCGTGGCGTAAAGCTCGCAGCCGATGATATATTTGATTCCTTTTTTGACGCACTCCTCCGCAAAATAGAGGGAGGCGTACATATTGCCGTGATCGGTTACGGCACAGCAGTCTATGTTGTTTTTTACGAGATAATCGACGAGGTCGTCCACTTTGGCGGCTCCGTCGAGAAGGCTGTATTCGGTGTGCAAATGTAAGTGTACAAAATCTGTCATTTTATCCTTTCCGTTTCTGTCTTTTTTATCTTTATCTGTCGGCCGTCTATTTTACGGCTTCCCATTTTGCGTACAGGTATTTTATACCCGTCTCGCCTTTTTTCCAGCCGCTGCCGGCGGGCCGGGTAAATTCTTCGTCGTAGTACCAGCCCTTAAATTCGTACCCGCTTTTTGTAGCCGTCGGCAGGATTACGTCGTCCTCCGCCGTATAGGTATGCACTGCGCCGGCGGCTATGCTCCCGCCGTTAGGGTAATAGTTGATCGAATATACGATCGGCTTCTTTTCCTCATATTTTGCGTATAATGTGACTTCAGCCTCCATACTATCCCAACTCAGCCCCGCTTCGATCTTTCTTCCTGCAAAATCGGGGGTGTCGTACCAGCCTAAAAATTTATATCCTTCTTTCTCGGGGACAGGAAGCTCTCCGACATATCCAAGATACTCCACACTGCCGTCGGCGCACGCGCTTCCCCCGTTGCTATTAAATTTGATTACCGTTTGATGTACCGTAAGGGAATCGGAATATTGTTTCCAAAAAGTGTTTTCTTTGTATTCGTCGTAGAGATTGCGGGGCACATAGATTTTTCTGCCCGCAGCGTTTCTTCCGAATACGTTTGTGCCGATAAACACCATCTGATTTGTATTGTTCATATAAACGGCGCTCAAATTCTCGCATTTATAAAAAGCGCGTTCTCCTATATTCACCAATCCGTTTTTTATCGTAATCGACTTTAAATTCTTATTTTCAGCAAAGGCGAACGGAGAAATAGAAACCGCTGTTTCTAAACTCACAGCCTTGGCGCTTCCTCTGTATTCCAACAACGAGCCTCCCAGCATAATGAAATCGTTTGTTTTATTATTTAACCAAGGCGTTTCCTCGACGACTCCTATTTCCGCATACTTGATTTTGTCCGCTGAAATGGCGGTTAAGTTAGAACATTCGGCAAAAGCATATTTACGAACCATAATTGCTTGATTCAAATCTATTGTTCGCAATGTTTTATTTCCGAAAAAAGCCCATGCGCCAATTTCACTCACGGTAGCAGGGACCGTATAGCTCTCTGTCGTTTTTCCGTAAGGATACTCTATCAAATTTGTTTTATCTTTGTCAAACAGCACCCCGTCCCGACTTGAATAATATAAGTTTTCCGCATCAACATTGATCGCCGTCAATGCCTCGCAGCCTAAAAACGTATTTATTTCTATACTTTCTACATTTGCGCCGACTGTAAACTCCGTCAAGGCAGAACACCCCGTAAAAGCTTCTTCGCCTACCGTTTTTACGGTTGCGGGAAGCGCGTATTCCGTTAAAGAGGAACAATTTGCAAAGGCCTGCTCGCCTATACGCTCCAAAACCGCTTCGTCCGACACGACGATTTCGGCCAAATTACTCATTCCGTAAAAGGCATAATCGCCGATTTTCTTTACGCTTTGCGGCAAAACGATTTTTTCGATTTCGTCAAGAGAAGCGTCCCCGCTCAGCCTTCCTATTTCGACTACCTTTTTTCCTTGATAGAATTCGGGAATTTCCAAAACGGCGCCCGAAAAATCCCGTAAATTCGACAGTCTGCACTCGCCGTACAGCTCGTCTGTATCGAATAGCAAAGCTTCTTCCCGCGGCTGCTCGATCCCCGTCGAGTCGCCCTGCAAAGCTCCGCAGCCTGCGGCAAAAAGACCTAAAGCGATAAACATTCCGCCAAACAATAAGCCGATACTCTTTACTTTCATCCCCTTTTCTCCTCGTAAAATATTTTTTATAATCACTTCGCCGAAATTTTCGACGCAAGCTCTTCTATCTTCCGCATGCGGTGGTTGAGACAGCTCTTGCTTATTTCCAGCTTTTCCGCCAGCTCTTTCAAGGACAGCGACGGATTTTCCAGCCGCGCCCGCGCCGTTTCCTTAAGCTCGGTTTCCAGGTTTTCCAGGCCCTCCTCCCGCTCGATCGCCCGAATGGCAAGCACCTGCCTCACCGCCGCCGTAGCGGATTTGTCGGCGTTGCCCGAAAAACAGTTTGCCGCGCGGTTGGAGCGGTTGGCCTCGTCGCGGCGTTCCACCAGCTCGGAAAACTTTTTCAGAGAGCTCTCCGCGCCCAAAATAGAAAGAAAATCGGAAATCGTCTCCTTGCTTTTGATATAGACCACGGCGGCGCCGCTGCGTTCCACCACTTTGGAAATAAGCTCTTCCTCCGCCAGAAGCCCTCGAAACTCCTCCGCCGTACGCTTTTCGGGAAAGACGAATTCGAGATGATATCCCGTCTTTCCGCCCTCGGCGGGGAGGATACAGCTCCCTCCGCCCAAAAACGCGCCCTTGATATACGCGATCGCACAGTCTTCGTCGGGCACCGTGCGCCTGGATATCCCCGAGGAAAATTCCCCGCCGCCCCGCTTTAACAGCCCCAGCTCCCACAGGAGCTTTTCGGGATTTTCGCTCATGCACGCGAGAACCAGCTTATCCCGGCCGCTCATTCGATCCATGGACGCGCGCGCGACGGAAAGCTCCTCGCCGAATGTATCCCCAAACAGGGAAGTAAAAAATTCCGCGACGTTTTCCGTCTCGCTGACGATATAAAACGTGCGCCGCCCGCCCGTTTCGCCTAAAACGCCGCTCGTACGCACGAAAGCGGACAGAGCCGCCTTTTTCGCCGCCCCGCCCGAAATGCCGCGCGATATGATCTCCCTTTTGACATCCGAAGTAAAATTCATGGTCCGCCTTTATCTGTGCCTTTTGAATTCCGCAAAACGGAATTTCGGAAGCCGCCCGTCGATGTTGTCTATCCGCTCAGGCGGCAGGCAAACGCGCGCGAGCTGTTCCTCCACAAGCTTCGTATCGCCTACGCGATCGACCGAGTGCGCGTCCGAATCGACGACGAAGCGCACGCCCGTTTCGCATACGGCGAACAGCTCCTCGTCGGTCAGGTGCGCCTTTTTCGAATTCAATTCGATATACGTCCCGTAGTCGGCGGCGCATCTGGCCACTTCCGCGGCGTCGGCGGGACAGACATAGTTTAAGTGGCTGACGATATCGACGGGATTTTTTTTAATCATATTGATATACGCCCGCGTGTTGCGTTCCACCAATTCTTTCGGCGGCCTGCGCCCGAATTTATCCACCGTAAAATTGCCGCCGAAATAATGCAGCCAATCGGAAAAAGTTTCATAGGCGATAAAGACGTGCTTGCCGCAGATAAAGAGATCGAAGTCGTCGTAATCTTCTTCCGTGAGGTCGGTAAGTCCGCTTATCCCGCGAATATTCGATTCCATGCCGACAAGCACGTCGATCCCCAGCTTTTCCGAAGCCCTTTTACAGTCCGCAATCAAATCGGGAACTTTTTTCCGCTTAAGCCCGAACGCGAGATGTGAAAAGCCGTGGTCGGTGATTCCGATCTGCTTCAGCCCCAGCTCTTTTGCGCGCGCCGCATTTTCCTCCACCGTGCCTTTACCGTGGGAATAGGGGGTATGCGTATGATAATCCGCCGTTAAAATCATGTGTGTGCCTCTCTTTGCCTTATGTACGCCCGTCGCTTTCCCCCGTATTCCTTTTCCTTTCCGATATGCGCCGCTTTCCCCGTACTTTCAGTTCTCTATGTATCTGATTTCTTCCTCCAGCTCGACGCCGTAGCGCGCAAAGACGGCGTTTTTGATAAGATTGATAAGCGCCCGCACGTCCGCGGACGTCGCCCCGCCCTCATTGATGATAAAATTTGCATGCTCCGTCGAAATCACCGCGCCGCCGACCCGCAGCCCCTTGAGCCCCGCGCCCTCGATCAGCTTTCCCGCCGTTTCCGCGGGCGGATTTTTGAAAGTGCAGCCCATACTGCGCCCCGCGGGAAGCCTTCTGCGTTTTTCGAGATATTCGGCCCGCTTTTTTGCCACCGTTTCCCCGTCTGCGTCCTCCAAAACAAAGGATGCGCCCAAAATCACGCTTCCGTCCCGCATAAAGACGCTGTGCTTATACGAATATTCGCATTCCGCCGCCGACGTCACGCGGATACGTCCCTCTTTATAGACCAGCGCGCTTTCGAGGATATCCGAAATATGCTTTCCGTGCGCGCCCGCGTTCATAAAGACGGCTCCGCCGACCGAACAGGGAATCCCCGCGAGGAATTCCGCGCCGCTCTTGCCGTGCCGTTCGCAGGCGTCCAAAAAAGCCTTTGCCTTTACGCCCGCCATGGCAAACACCGTCTGCCCTATCCCCACCGACCTCAGCCGTTTGGTGAAGATGACCGCCCCTTCGTACATACCGTCCGCGGGAAGCACATTGCTCATATTTCCGAGAACGAGAAATTTCACGCCTTCCCGTTTGAACAGATCGACGAGAAGCAAAAGCTCCGCGGTATTGGCGGGATAAAACGCCGCCCGCGCGCCGCCCCCGCAGCCTATGGAACAATGCGCCGAAAACCCGAAAGGCGCTTCGTGCGCGATACCCGAACATTCGTCGTCGAGAAGACCCGTCCAATCCTTCAAAATTTCCTCTCCTTTATTTTAGCATATTTTTTTATTTTTTGGAAGTGTTTCAAATCGCTTTCAGAAAATTTTTCAAAACTTCCGCATTTCCGCCCGCGAGTACGTCCTTCGCGGCCGCGTTTACCCCGTTTAAGCCTTCGGCCGAAGTAAAGACGTTCAGCGTATAACCGATCCTTGCGCGTTCCAGCTCGTCGGCGGCGGGGTTGTCGGACGAATAGATGTCGTAATACGGGCTGAGCATACCGATCTCGGTCAGCTTCTTCTGATTTTTTTCGCCCAGGAGACTCTCTACGTAATCGTCGCAAATCTTTTTGATCTCCGCGTCTCTCGAAGTCACGGCGATATACTGATAGAGGTCCGAATAATCGGAGATCGGCTTGCAGTAAACGTTTACGCCGCGCGAAGCGAAGCGGCAGACGTCCCGCTGCGTACCCAGAAGATACTTATATTTCCCGTTGAGAAACCGCACGTAAGCGGAAGTGGATTCCTCCGCGGCAATATTTCCCGTAAGCGGCAGAAGCGCCGCGGCGGCGAGCGGCTGATTACTTCCGCCCAGAGAGACGACGGTATTCGCCGCGCCCGCGTCCTCAAACCCGTCCTCGAGGCAGAACAGCGCGTACCCGCCGCGGCACCAGGGCACCGCCCGACATTCCTTTCCCACCAGCCCGCCCGCAAACGAACGGCCGTTGATCTTCAGACAGCTTTCGGCCGCCTCGGAAAATCCGACGCCGAAAGAGAGCATATCGGGCAGATTCCCCTCCCGTATCGCGGCCGCCGCACCCTCCGCCGTATAGGAGGAAACCATGATATATACGCCGTCGTGCGCCTTTTCGTAGGCGGCGGAGATACGGTTGAGAAACGCCGAGCGCGACCCTTTGCCGCCCTCGAACGTGTCGATGTTCCAAAGCCGCACGATCCCCGAGCGGGACTGGGGCGAGGAGGATTTCGCCGTGAGCGCGGGCACGGCGATAAATACGGACAGAGCGCATAATACCCCCGCGAGCACAAAACACACCGCCGATTCGATGATACGTCTTTTTTTCATGCTCTATTATATGCCGCCGCCCCCTTTCTCATACCCCGCTTTTTCGTCACATTTTCTGTTTCGGGGCAAATAAATATCCACGCGCGTAGCGCGTGGTATTTCAGTTTCGGGCATAGCCCTAAT
>UQHL01000026.1 GCA_900540805.1 uncultured Eubacteriales bacterium | reverse complement strand
AAGTGTTTTTTCTTCCCCCAGTAGAACTGGGGGTTTATTTTCGCTAAAGCTCCAAATAGAGAGAGCGGGCACATGTGTGCCCGCTCTCTTGTCGTAGCTCGAAAGCGTTGGGCTCAATCAAAGAAATCAGTCGGGGGGGGGAATAGCGTTATTTGCTTTTCCGCGTTGGTAAAATATTTTTTCGGGGACGAGCCCATTTTTTTTGTGAACAGACGATAAAACGTAGGCACGCTGGAGAAACCGCTGTCAAAGATCAGGGTGATGAGATCCTTGTCGGGAAATTGCGCCTTCAGCTCGAAAAATTTTCTCAACCGAAGAGTGCTGATATAATCGTTGAGATTGTAATCGAAAAATTTTCGGAACAGGCGGGAGAAGTGCGTGGGGGAATACCCGAATTCGTCCGAAAGAGTGTTCAGGCTTAAATCCTCCGCGTAATGCTCGTCGAGGTAATCGAGAATACGGTGGATGAGCAGCAGCTCCTTTGTACTTTCCTTTTCCGTCTGCTCGACGCCTACCGCTTCGACGATACGTCCCAAAAGCTCGTCCACCATTCCCTTGCGCAAAAGAGGATTGGAGGCCGAGGCGATTTGCTTCAGCAGGGGAAAGCACTTGTCGAACACCGCGCGGTCGCGGACGAAATTTGTCTTGAGGCGGTTGTTGCCCTTATAGAGCTGATAGTCCGCGAGATACGCTTCGGGAATAATCAACACGGTACTTATCGCGTCGCAATAGACGTAGGAGTGAATATCGAAGCAGTCGCTTATCGCCAATTCGCCCGCGGAGAGAAGCTCCTGGCGGGTATTGATCTGGATATACTGCTGGCTCGTCTGCAAGGCGATAATTTCCACCTGTTTGTGAAAATGGGGGGAGCAGTTGTTGATTTTATCGGGTGAGATATGGATTTGCGTCTCTTTGTCGCGGGCGTATTCGTAATCGGGCTGATCTTTTGTGCTGAGCACGATTTCGACGGGGGGAAGCATTTCCCTCTGCTGTTTCTTTTTGGAAGGCATATTACGAGTCCTTTCTTAAAATCGCAAAAAATGAGAAAAATATGTTTTTTTATGATTAGAAGTGAAGATATTTTGAGACTACAATAAAGGTACGAGATAAGTATAGCAAAAAAGTATAATGAAATCAAGAGTTTTTCAAAATAAAGTACGGGAGAACGGAACGAGTATGGAAATTAATGAAAAGGCAAAAGTACTTTTCGGGAGGAAACATAAAAATTCGTTCAAAAGCGACCTGCCGTTTTTGGCGCTTTTGCTTCCCGCGATGATCGTCACTTTGATCTTCGCATATCTTCCCATGGTGGGGCTGGTGCTCGCATTTGAGGATTTCGATATGTTCAAGGGCTACCTCAGCCCGCTGACCGACCATTTCGGATTCGGGCACTTTATCACGATTTTCAGCGAGCCTTCTATTTTCGAAGCGATCTGGAATACTTTTTATCTCAACCTGTTAGGGCTGGTCATCAATTTTCCCGCCCCGCTTATTTTTGCGCTCCTTCTCGACGAGGTGACGAGAAAGGGCTTTAAGCGCACGGTGCAGACGATCAGCTATCTGCCCTATTTCCTGTCGTGGATTTCGGTGACGGGGCTTGCGATCAATCTTTTGTCCCTATACGGCTCCATAAATAATCTGCTCTCCGCGCTGGGTTTCGGACGGGTTCGTTTTTTGGAAAATCCCAATAATTTCGTGCCCATTTACCTGATCTTAACCGTTTGGAAGGGGGTCGGCTGGGGCTCGATTATTTATCTTTCCAATATTTCCTCCATCAACTCGGAGCTGTATGAATCGGCCCAGCTGGACGGCGCAAATCGTTTCCGGCAGGTCTGGCACATCACGCTTCCCGCCCTGCTCCCCACGGCGATGATCCTGCTTATCCTCAACGTAGGGCAGATGTTCGGCTCCAATTTCGAGCTGGTTTACGGCCTGCAAAGCAACTATTTCGACAAAGAGGTTATTTCCACCTGGGTTTATCGTTACGGTTTGAGGGACGGGGATTATTCCCTCTCGACGGCGCTGACCCTTTTGCAGAGCGTGGTGGCTTTGGTGCTCACGCTCGGCGCAAACAAGATATCCGATAAAGTCAGCTCGGTTTCCATGTGGTAAGGAGGGAACGAAAATGATAAAAATGTCGGCGGGAAGAAAAACGTTTATCGTATTCAATACGGCGCTTCTCTGTTTGCTGTCTTTTCTGTTTATCGCACCTTACTTACACATTTTTGCCAAGGCGCTCAACGAAGCTTCGGATACGGCGCTGGGAAAAGTAGGGCTTTGGCCCAACAAGTGGACCTTCGACAACATGATGGTGATCCTCATCGACGAAACGACCTGGTACGGCTTTGCCGTCACCGTGTCCCGCGTGGTGATCGGCTCCGCGCTCGCTTTGATCGTCACCTATTTCGCGGCGTACGCGCTGCTGCGGAAAAATCTCCGCTTCCGTAAATTTATCGTCGCCTTTCTCACCGTTCCCATGTTTTTCGGCGGCGGCCTGATCGCCACCTACGTCACGTATGCCAATCTGCATATCCTCAATACGTTTTGGGTGTATATCCTGCCCTGCGCGTTCAATTTCTTCAATATGGTCGTCGTGAGGACGTATTTACAGACCATTCCCGACTCGCTGTGCGAATCGGCGCGTATCGACGGGGGAACGGAATTGCAGATCGTCTGGCGTATCATGCTCCCGCTTTCCATGCCCATCGTGGCGACCATTATTCTTTGGAACGCGGTGTTTTACTGGAACGATTGGACGACCACGCTTTACTATATCACCAATCCCAACCTTTATACGCTGCAATATAATCTCGAACAAATACTCAAGGAATCGGAGCGCTCGGCCAGCCTCATTCAGCAGGCGCAGCAGAGCGGCAGGCCGTTCGGGAGTATCACTTCGGATATGACGCCCGAAGCGATACAGGCCGCGCAGATCATTATTTCCACACTGCCCATTATCGTGGTGTATCCCTTCCTGCAGAAATATTTCGTGCAGGGCGTGACGCTCGGTAGCGTCAAAGAATGAAGACATCTGAAAAATGAAAAAGTTTCCGAGGCTTCGGAAAAAAGCAAGGAGGACAAATATGAGTTTCAAAAAGGTAATTGCGTTATGTCTGGCCGCGACCGCCGTGTTCGGCTGCGCGGCGTGCGCGGACGACGGACCCTCCGCCGACGTGGACGGCAAGTACGAATGGGAGTTTGACAAGGAAACGGTTTCCGAAACTTCCGATCTTCCCGATTGGACGCAGAAAGAGATGAAGCTGACGGCCTGGAACGCCAACGGAACGGGCGGTTTTATCACTTACCGTTCGGATCAGGACGTCGTTTCCAAAGAGATCGAAAGGGTGACGGGCGTTTCCATCGATCCCAAAACTTCCTTCGACAACAAAGGCTCTACGGTCAGCGCCAAGCTCGCGCAGGTGGTCATGAGCAAAAACTATCCCGATATCGCCTACGGCACGCACGAGACGGCGGAAATCATCAAGGCCAACGACAACGCGCTCGTTTACGATTTGACCGAGCTCGTCGATAAATACTGCCCGACCATCAAGGCCCGTATGCCGAAATCGGTGTGGAGCTCCCCGGGCGTCAACGGCGGCAAGGAGGGGAAAGTCTATGGCATTCCGTTCAATCTCGGCGACGTGGGGCTTTCCACCGTCGACGAGGACGTCGATCCTACCAAGACGATGCCCTTCGAGTATCAAAACGATTATTACGGCTGCGTATATGTGCGCGAGGATATCCTTAAAGACGCTTATCCCGAAGCGAAAACGTACGCCGAGATTCAGCAGATTTTCGCGGAAAAGGGCAAGTTTACCAAAGACGAGCTGTACGACGTGAAGATCACCACGGCGGACGAGTTTTATGCGTTTTTGGAAAAGCTGTACGATACCATTCACGCCGACGAAAAGTATAAGCTGACGTCCGAGCGCTGGGTGACGCCCATTTTGGCGGCGGACGGCATGGACCGCGACAACTGGAGCCTGATGTCGGGGTTATGGCCGAAGCTGATGGGCGCGTCCGGATATCTGAATACGATGTTCTCCTATTGGGACGCGAAGGATCAGAAAGTGAAAAACATGATGCTTCAGCCCTTCTTCAAGGAATATCTCAAAAAGTGGAACGAGTTGATCAAGGAAGGCAAGCTGACGAGCAACTACGGGCTCACCACCAATTATAATACCATTCAGGCGGAGCTCAATCAGGGCTATTACGCGGTAGCCTATCCAAACGCGGTACCCGCAAACTACGAAGCGACGCTGGCGGACGGCAGTAAAGTGAAGTACCGCAAGGTATATCTTCAGATCGAAAAGGGGGAAAATTTCGAGTTTTTCGCACAGGCGGCCCCCGTGCCCTCCTCGGTGGTCTTTTTCAAAAATTCCGTCAAGGAATCCGATTTGCCGCAGCTTCTGCGCTGGCTGGATTATCAGGCGTCGCGAATCGCGGATAAACTGTATGCCTGGGGCCCCCGCAGTGCGGGCCTCTACACGGAGGAAAACGGCGTCAGGCAGTTCAAGGACGCTCAGCTTGTGGAACAGATGGTATATAATACCAGCTCGGTAGGCGAGCTTGTAGAAAAATATAATCTTTCCAACGGTACGGTCACCTCGCCTCAGCCCACCTTCCCGTTCTTTTACGCGGGAGGCAGCCGAGAGCATCCCAAGTGCGTTTACGATTTAAGCAAGATGAGCAGTATGGTCGATGTGTTCTTCTCCGCCGCGGCGGTCGATCCGCACCCCGTCGTACCCATCGCGCGCCGCGCGGATATCTATACCTGGTCGAACAGCGACCTCGCCGACGTGCAGACGGTTTGGGCGAAACGCGCGTCCGTCGAAAAGGCGATTGCAAAGGTGCTGACGGCGGGCAATTTCGAAAACGCCTACAACGACATGGTCACCGCGGCGCGAATCGCGGGCTGGACGGACGACTATTTCGGCGGAACCTATACCGATGTGTTTCTGCAGCTCAATCGGGATTATCTCGACAAGTTCTACCGCGGTTAAGTTGAGGGGAAATGACAATCTATGAATAAATTTATGCTTGCGCTGGTTACGGCGGCGGCAGTGGTTTCGTTTACCGATTTTGGCGCGAAACCGCCGCCCGCATGGGCGGAGGAAACGAATAAACCGTATATTTATAAGGTGACGGACTGCGTTTCTCCCGGGGATCAGTTTTCGATTAACGGCGAATATTTCACTTACGGCACCAAAGCGTACATAGCGCCGGCGGCGAAGGGCGCGGCGGGCATTTCCGAAGAGGAGGAGCTGTCGGTCACCCAATACGACACGATGGACGAACAATATCTCGTCTGCCGTCTGCCGTTCGACCTCGCGGGAATCTATACCCTCTGGACGGAAAACGGCGCGGGCAGAAGCGAAGGATATCTGCTGAACGGCCCGCGGCCGCTGTATATTTCGGAATTCGAAGCCTGGGCGGGACAGCGGATAGACATAAGCGGGCGAAATTTCGACGTTCGGGAATTCGGATTAGAAGAAAGCGCCCCCGAGGTTTGGCTCCGCGCCGTCGAAGGCGGCGCCCGTTACGAAGCGGAGCTTGCGGAGGGAGAAAACGGCCCCGACTGGAACAATTACCGCATCACCTTTACGCCGTCGGCGGACACTCCCTGCGGCGAATACGAAGTGCTCGTCAAGACGGGAGAGGGCGCGGAGGAAGCCCTTTCCAGCGGCCAGACCTTGACCGTGGTGGAGGAGGGAAACGACCCGTTGGACATAGGCGTCGCCTGGGCGGATAAAATCCGTTGGGATAACGTGATAAACGCCAGGGAAGCGGGCGCGGCGGGGGACGGAAGTGCGGACGATACGGCGGCTCTTCAGACGGCCGTAAACGAGCTGTACTCCCGAGGCGGCGGGGTGCTGTATCTGCCCGAGGGAACGTATAATCTCACCCGCCTCGAATTGCCCGATTACGTCGTGTTAAACGGCGCGGGGGAAACGAAAACGGAGATCAGATACGCGGCGACGGACGACGAAAATACCTTTATCGTCCCAGCGTACAACAAAAACCGCGTCGGGCTTACGGGGATCGCCAACCTGACGATCCGCAATCCCTATTCCGACGAGACGGAACGCCCCGAACACTCTCCCGACGTGTATATTTCGCTGGGGGAAAGCGACAGGGGCTGTAACCACGACGAATATGCCAACGAGGGGATATTCGTAAAGAACGTGGTGCTGGATTATCCCATGGGTCAGCCGCAGAAAGCGGTGCTGACGGGCGGAAAAAACCGCGGGCTGGGGCTGCTGGTCAGCGCCTCGCGCACGGTTGTAGATAATTTCCGCAGCAAAGGGTTCGGCGGGGCGCTCGGCGTTTCCAATTACCGATACGCCCGCGTGCAGAACAGCAGCTTCGAATATTCCATCACGCAGGTGAACGTACTCAGCCGCTATGCGTTTCTTTTGAATAATACGGCGCGCGGCAGACGCGAATTTGTCGCCGCGGGAGACGGTATCTCCATGCACGGCATGATGTGCCGCGACAATATCCATTTCGAGGGAAACGACATCGCGGGCATGGGCACGGGCAAGAACGACGGGGAGGTTATCTGCGTGGAAGTGCCCGGCGGAAACTTCGGCTACGGCTGGGTGTCGGCCGTAGAGGATAACTCGATTACGCTCACCAAAAATTCGCAGATCGATTTTTCCTCCAAAACGCAGTTCGGCGAGTTTACCGTGGCGATCGTGGAGGGGACGGGCAAGGGGCAGGCCGTCAGGGCCGTCAAAAAGCCGTTCGGGGGTATGTCCAGGCTGAAGCTTTTAGAGCCGTTTGCCGTCAGGCCCGACGCAAGCAGCGTCGTGTCGCTGATGAGCGCCAACCGCAACGTCACGGTCTATGATAACAGGGGCGAGGATTGCTGTAAATCCATTCTGATGTACGGAAACGTCATCGACGCGGTGGTGGATAAAAACGTATTGCACGATACGGACGGAATCGTGGTTTGGGGCTCCAACAGCAACGGACAGGGGCTGCCCGCGGATATGTATGTCAGCTTCCGCAACAATCACGTCAGCGGCGTAAGTCCCTTGACGAAGAATACGTCGATAGACGTCACTTCGGGGCGGTTTATTTCGGGGCCGTTCGGCGAGGCGGGAAGCTACTCCTGCACCATGGTTTACGGCGTGGATATCCGCGGCAATACCGTGGTCGGTTCGCCCGAGATCGGCGAGGATCAGGTGGTTCCCAACGAAACGGAGGCCGCGCCCTGGCAGGGGATCGTGCTCAACAGCTGTACGTACAGCTCGCACGGAATCAAGGACAAACGGATCGGAGACCTCACAAATATCATCGTCACGGACAATTTCCTCGATCGGACGAGGTCGGGCGTGCTCTATACCCACGCGATAGAGGGGATCGTCCTGCAAAATAACCGTTACAACGATATTTTGAAGGGGGAGGAATACGAGGTGCACGATTACAACTCCTCCGCGGGACATCCGTCGGTGAATGTGCTGGTGCTGGAGGACGACTACGCGCCCGTACCTGAAAATTACAGAACGGTCGATTTCGATACGGACGGCGGAAGCGCGGTGCCTTCTCAAAGCGTTTTATTGTCCGAACCCGTCGCCCAACCCGCGGCGCCCGTTAAGGAAGGATATATTTTCGCGGGCTGGTACGCCGAGGAAACGTGTCTCAACGAATGGGATTTTTCCCGCGGCGTCAAAGGGAACATGACCCTCTACGCGAAATGGACGAAGGGAGAGACGCTGTATAAAATTTCCTATGTCTTAAACGGCGGAACTTTTACAACGGATCCTATTGCAAGCTATACGGGCGGGGAAAAGATTTCCTTGCCTGCGCCGCAGAGGGAGGGGTTTATCTTCCTCGGCTGGTTCGATAACGAGGCCCTGACGGGGAACGCGGTAACCGAAATTTCCGCAGGCTCCGCGGGCGACAAAACGTATTATGCGGCATGGAGGGAAGCGGAAGCCTCTCATTCGTCCGCAGGGTCGGAAAGCGGCTCGGAAAACGTCGCGGGCGGGTGCGGTTCCTCCGCCTCCCCGCTCGCCGTAACCGCGGCTTTGGCCG
Source organism: uncultured Eubacteriales bacterium (assembly GCA_900540805.1). Taxonomy (GTDB): domain Bacteria; phylum Bacillota; class Clostridia; order Christensenellales; family Borkfalkiaceae; genus Scatosoma. The sequence continues at coordinate 32,042 of UQHL01000026.1, read as the reverse complement.
CAGGCGGAATGATGTTTTCGGCAGCGCGCCGCAAACGCCGCGGATAACGGCGGCCGATGAAAAAGTGCAGTGGAGTTTTCGCACGGTTTCTCTTAAAAAACCGAGTAATTACCATATGGGGAGAAAAAGCATGAACAAAACAATCAAAACTCTCGGCAGTATTCTTTTTACAGGGCTTTTCGCGGCGGGGCTCGGCGCGTCCGCGTTCGGGCCCGGGACCTTCGGCGGCGTCAAAACGGCCGCGGAGGGAGAGAGCGCTCACCAGATCACCTTGAAGCTGAACGGCGGGGAAAGGCTTGTCGATGACGCGCGCAGCGGTGCGGACGTTTCGTATTCCTTAAACGGGGATACCCTCAAGCTGACCCACGACAACGTACGGGCGATGTTCGGCAACGCCGCGCCCTACAAGTACGAGGGCGATTCCTATTTGTCCGACGCCACGGACCCGAAGGGACAGAAGATTTTCGCCACGCCCCTTTTGTACGGATTGTTTGTCGATACCGACAACGACGGGACGTTGGACGAGGGCGAAAGGCTCTATTGCTCGGGCGATACCCTGAAGGTGACGGCGGATACCGTCCTCACCTGTTATTACAGCGACAACGGCTTTGTTTACAGTCAGGCCAACGCATTCGGGGACGTTCAGGATTACCAGGTATGTTTTGCAAAGGCCTGGAAAGACGGCAACGCGCCCGTACACGAAAGCGGGGAGAGCCGTTCCTATACGGCCCGCCAGCTGCAGCCCCTCTATCACATGATTACCGCGATCGGCGATCTGGCGTTCAGTACAAACGGTTGGTGCAACGTCATCAAGTCGATCGAAATCCCTACCACGGTACAGCAAATCGGCATGGGTGCGTTCAAATTCGCGTTTCAATGCACCTCTATTACGGGACTGACCCGCGTTCATACGTTCGGACCGGAAGCTTTATTTATGGCGGGCGCGGCAGAGATCAATCTCGGCGACAACCTTCACCATTTCGGTCACTATTCGTTTACGTTAGAAGCGCGCAGCTCCCGTCTTATCGTGGAAGCCTGGCAAAACGACGAGGCGAAATGGTATGCGGATGGACGTCTGGAGGATAATCCTACGCCTTGGTTCGGCGTGGCCGGTCCCACCGTTTCAGCGCCCAACGCCTATGTTTATGTGCCCAAGGGAAAAACCTCCGAATGGTACAAGACGGCTCACGCGCAGTTAAAGCTTGCCAACGGCTCAAACTGGACGGGGGAAGGAGACGACAACCTTACGCAATATGCAAATTCGTTCAATATCCCCATGCGCGAAATGTACACCGTGCGTTTCGATCTCAACGGCGCCGACGGCTATATTGCCAACCAGCACCAGGACGCGGGCGCGGTTTCCGTGAAAGACGGGGAGAAAGAGCTCAATCTCACCAGCTTCGACGCCTCGGGCGAAACGCAGCTCACCGCCACCAACGAAGCGGACGCGGATCTTTCCATGATGAGCGTCGCAAAGCCCGCCGATCCCACGATGGAGGGCAAACTTTTCCTCGGCTGGAAGGATTCCAAGGGCGATATCTGGCAGGACAGCGACTTCGGCGCCAACGGAAAAGTGCTGACCGCCGACGAAACGCTCACCGCGCAGTGGGCGGACCCCGCTACCCTTACGCTCAAGCTCAACAACGGCGAAGAGGACGTCGTTTCCACCGTTGCCGACGGCTCGTATCTCAGCGAAAGCAATATCGACGAGCCGCTCCGCGACGGATATTGGTTCGGGGGCTGGTATAAGGAAGCGGCCTGCACCAACGAATGGAGGTTCGACGCCGATACGATAGACGGCGACACCGTTCTCTATGCGAAGTGGAATGCGGACGAATACACGATTTCTTACGAGCTGAACGGCGGAACCGCGGGAGCGGACGCCCCCGTGAAATATACGGTGGAAGACGAAGTGACGCTGGTCGCACCCGCAAAGGAAGGTTACGAGTTCGGCGGCTGGTATGCCGACGCGGCCTGCACGGGGGAAGCGGTGACGAAAATTACCCAAGGCAGCACGGGCAATAAGACGTTTTATGCAAAATGGACGGCGACGGAATACACGATTTCTTACGAGCTGAACGGCGGAACCGCGGGAGCAGACGCCCCCGCAACTTATACGACGGAAGCGGCGGTGACGCTGGTCGCTCCTACAAAAGAGGGATATACCTTTAAGGGCTGGTATGCCGCTCAGGACTTTACGGGCGAACCCGTGACGGAGGTCGCGGCGGGCAGCAAGGGAAATAAGACCTTCTACGCGAAGTGGGAAAAGAATGCGGAAGAAAATTCGTCGGGAAATTCGTCGGGAAATTCTTCTTCGGGTTCTTCTTCCGAAAAGGAATCCACTGAAACTACCGCGGGCTGCAACAGCTCGATGATCGGCGGAACGCTGGGCGGTGCGGCCATTCTTTCCTGCGTGCTGGCCTTTACAAAAAAGCGCAGATCGAATAAGAAGTAAAAAAACAGCCTCTTTTTCCTTCCGTCGAAGGGACGGAAGGAAAAAAAGACCATAGGGCGCGGAAGGCCGCCCCGAATAAATCAGGACAGAGGAGGGAAAAGCTTTGTCTTTCAAATCGAAATCAATCGGAAATCCCCGAAAACGGCGCGCGGGACTCGTCGCTCTCTTCAGCGCGGCGGCGGTCGTGTTTGCCGCGGCGGGAGGGCTTGCAAATTTTTCTCAGGCGAAAGCGGACATCCTGGAAACGCAGACGCAGGCCGTTTTTCTCGGCATGGATAAGGACACCAAAGGCAATTGGTACGACGCCGCCTCTGCGCCGGAGGGCGAAAAGGCGAGTTATCTCAATACCACCGCTCTCTACGGCTCGGAGGGCGTAATGATGACCTATCAGAAGATCACGGGCGACGGACAGCCGGTGACCGACGTCACCCAAATAAACGATTTTACGGAGGAAAGCCCCGTCAATTACGTAAAATATCCGTCCTACGTGGAGAGCATCGAGGGGGACATCAAATCGACGCGCGACACGCCGCACGGCTATTGGAACTATAACGAGGCGGGCGTTCAGGCGGGCGCGCACGGCTCGCTTTCGAAAGCGGCGCTTTTATCGCCCGAACCCGCGGTATGGAGCAGCAAAGACGTCATGCAGCTTACGCGCGACGACATCAATTACACCGTAACCGTCAACGACGATCTCTATCACAAGGTTTCGATCTATCTCGGGTTTATGAACCAGTCGCAGTCCAACGCCTATCAGTACCTGCGTATCATGGATACGGACAGCAACGTTTTAAGCACCGTGCTCTGCAACGATTTCGGGGACGGTATTTATTATTCGTTTGCGGTAAAGGGAAGCTTCATCATCAACGTCAAGCAGATTTCGGGAACGGTGCAGGCCATGTTGAACGCCTTCTTCTTCGATCCCATGCTCGACGCCGAGGCGGACGCCGCCAACCAGAAAAAAGACGTCTCCGCCACCTTGAAGGGCGCGCGGGAGGTGACCTTGAGCTGGACGAATCCTCAACCCTCCAAAACCGCGATATATCGCAAGATTAAGGGGCAGCCCGACAGCGCTTACGAGCAGATCGCTTATCTGAAAGATAAAAACGCGACGAGCTATACGGATACGACTGCAAAAGTTGCAAAAAAATATACCTATCTGCTCGGCTCAGGGCTTTCCCGCAAGGGCTATGCCTCGGTGACGGATTACGTCGTTCCCAAGTCGAGCGTAGATATCGCCACGGCGGAATACGCGCTGACTTCGGTGGAATTCGACAAGCCGAAATATACGCTCAATGCGGTAAACGAAGAAGTCACCCTGACGGTGACCGTCCGCAAAAACGTCATCTACGACGAGGATGAAAACATCGTGCAGGCGGGCGAACCGTATGCGAATACGCAGGTGCGGATAGAGCTTGACGGCGCGCTGGTTTACGATACCGTGGGCGACGTAAAGCCGAATATGGATCCCGTGATGGGCACGGTGACGACCGACGCGCAGGGCAAGGCGACGCTTACGTTTACTCCGCCGTACGCAGGCGAATACGAGCTGGTGGCGATCGTCGAAGTATATAGCGATCCCGCCGACGAAACAAAGGGGTTTGACGGCTGCGAGGGCCGCGCCGATTTCAGCGTAAAAATAGCGGGCTGGACGGCGGCGCCCGTCATTGCGACGGTTTCCGACGCGATCGCGCCGGGCGAAAGCTTTGCCGTTATGGGCACGGGGCTGATTCCCGACGACGAGGCCAAAGTGGCTATCGCGCCCGCTTCGGGCACGGTCGATCCCGCGTTTGACAAAAACGCTTCGGGACTCCGTTACCTCACGCCCGTTTTTACGGACGGGGAATATGACAGCGGGGTAATGCTGAAGCTTCCCGCCGACTGTGCTCCGGGGCTGTACAACGTTTGGGTATCCAACCGTTACGGCTGGAGCAGGGGCTTCACGATGAACGCGGCGCGGCCGCTGTTCCTCAGCCAGGAAGCTTCTTATGCGGGGCTGGAGATCGAAGTCGTCGGGCGCAACTATTTCGTCGATGAGTTCGGCATGGCCGAGGCAGGGCGTTCGAATATCAAAATCAAGCTTGTCCGTACGGGCGACGAAACGGGCGCTGCGGACGGAAAGACGGAGGAAATCCTCCTTTCTCCCAAGACGGGGATCAGATATACCGCCGCCGAGAGCGTGACGGGCAAAGCGGTGGACGAAAGCAATCCTTACCGCCTCACGTTTGAAACGCCCGCCGTTAAGGAATACGGCACCTATGCGGTTTACGTGGCCAACGACGGCGTGCATTTCCGAACCCTCGACAACGGACAAAAGCTCGTTCTCAAGGCGAAGAAGCAGGGGGACGCCAACGCTTCTCTCTTCGGGGAAAGCTCGGGCTACGACCCGCTCGGCCTCGGCGTCTATTGGGCGCAGGATTTGCATTACGATAACGTAGAACGCATGAAGGCGGCCGAAGGTCGGGACGACAAGGACGACACCCTTTCCATTCAGAGCAAGATCGACGCCTTGAGCGGTGCGGGCGGCGGAATCGTATTCTTCCCCAACGGCACGTATATCGTCGAACGGCTGGAAATGGCGAGCAACGTCATTCTGCTCGGTCAGTCCATGGAGCAGACGGTGTTCGAGGTCAATCAGAAGGTTTCCACCGAGGGATATTTTATCCGCAATTCGGGCAGCAACAACGGCATTGCGCGGCTCACGATCCGTTTGCGTCAAGGCTCCTGCGTCCCCGACATGTATCTCAATTTCGCGGACAGTCCCGACTCCTCTTCCGACGTCGATCTGCGGGTACACTCCAACGTATTTATTAAAAACGTCAAGATGGATTTCCCTTACGACGTGCAGGACCCCAACGGTAACAGCGGCTCCAACCGCGGGCTGGGTATTCTCCTTTCGGGCAATAAAAATTTCGTCATCGACGACAACAACATTACGGGCTATTTCGCCGTTTTACACCGCGGCTTCGTCAATAAATACGTCAGCATCCGCAACAACGTGTTCAAGGTACAGCGCGACGTCATGCACTGCCTGGCTTCCTTTGCGTTCATCGAAAACACGGCGCTGCTGGGCAACAACAACGACGGCCACGGCTGGTCGGCGCGAAGCGACTGCTATTTCGGAAACAATCTCATTTCCAAAGTGGGGCTTGAATATCCGAAGGCCAACAACAACGGCGAAATTATCATGCTGGAGGTGCCCGGCGCGCAGCTCAACTACGGCAGTGTTTTGGGCGCGGATGCCGAAAAACGCACCGTTACGGTGGACCGCCTCTGCGGTATCCCCATGACGACGGCCGACTACAACTATTTCGCCATGCTCATTTCGGACGGCGCGGGCATGGGACAGATCCGCTATATCGAACGCAACGCCGTTTCGGGCGACGCGGATTCCAACCTCAACTACGGCAACACCTTCCGTCTGCGCGAAGGGCAGAGGGATTGGGACGTTCTTCCCGATCAGACCAGCCAATACGTCATTTATATCCCGCAGGAACACGCTACCATCTATCGGAATAAAGCGGAGCACTGCGCGAAATCCATTCTGCTTTACAGCCAATGCGCGGACGCGCTGGTGGCGGAAAACGAACTGAAGGACACGGAAGGTATTTCGGTGTATTCCACGGTCGGAAACACGGGCACGAAGGGAACCAACTTCTTTATCCGCGTGGAACGCAACAGCGTGGAAGGCGTTTCCGTCATGACCGCAAAGGGCGGCATCGGCGTCATGAGCGAACGCTGGACGGAGAAATCGGTCTATGGCGGCATGCTGTCGGGCGGGGTTTCCATCCGTTACAACACCGTTAAAAACACGCCGGGCGGCGAATACGTAAGCATGTCCGAAGTGCCCGCCACCCACGGCATCTATATCCATACGAAAGGCGTCGAAAACGTCGTGGAGCAGGTGGGCGATATCCGTTTCACCATCGTCGAGGGCAATACGGTGGATACCAGCGAATACGGCGTATATATCGATAACAGGGCCTATTGCACGATCATTACGCGCAATACTTTCCGCAATATCGAGGCCAGCGAAGACGTCACCAACATCGGTGCGTCCGATCTGTCCATTTCTTCCGAATTGAAATTCGAACTCAACGGCGGCACGATGTCGGGCGCTGCGGACGGAATCTATCTGATGAACGACGTCCTGCCTGCGGCGGAAAAAGAGGGGTATGCCTTCTGGGGCTGGGCGACGAGCGCCGCTCCGTCCGCGGACGCGGAAGCGATCGTCTATGCGCCTTCGAGCAGCGGAACTCTTTACGCGATTTACGGCTTCAAAGTGGAACTGATATACAATTACGAGGGCAAGGACGTCTATCGTACCTTGGTCGCCCGGGAAGGGCTTTCCTGCGGAACGCTTCCCTCGCCCATACGCACGGGATACGATTTCGGCGGCTGGTATCTGGACGCGGCGTGTACGCAGGCCTACGATACCGCCTCTCAGGTAAAGGGCTCCGTCAGGCTGTATGCAAAATGGACGAAGGAAGGCGGGCAGAACAGTTCGACGCCTGCGCCTTCTTCGGGCTGCGGATCGTTTATGGCCGGACAGGGAATAACGATCGGGGCGCTTCTCGTCTGCGCGGCGGTGCTGACGCTTTCAATGAAGAGACGCAAAGAATAAAGTTTTGGGGATAGTTTTTCTATGAATCAGAGTATTTTGTATTGGAAATGGGACGAAAAAGTTTTTGAGGGAAACACGCTTGCGGTGCTTCTGGACGATATGCTTAAGAGGAGCTCTTTCAAGATGCTGTACGTTTCCTTTCATCATATCTCCCGCCCTTATGACGACAAGGAGCTGTATGAGGCGATCGAATATACGGTCGGGCGTTTGGCGGAGGACGGCAGGAAGCTGCTGCTCGACGTGGACGCGAGAAACGAATACGCCGCTTTCCATAAGGAATATCCCGATACGGAAGCTTTGAGGATCATGTTTCACGAAGGGACGCTGGACGGGTGCGGGCGGGGGAGCGTCGTCGCCCCCAATCCCAAATGCGGCAGGGTGGGAAGGGGATATAAACAAACGTCCCCGAAGGAGATTGCGGGCGCGTGGTGCTTCGAAAAGACGGGCGCCTGTACGTACGATTCTGCCACCCTCCGTCCCGTGTCGGTAAAGGTGGAAGCGGGGACGGAAGAGACCCGTTTCGAGGCGGACGGAGGCGCGGAAAACGCCGGAAAGCGGTTTGTGATCGCCGCGTCGTACGCCGCCAATCTTCCCGACGTCTTTTCGGAAAATATTTATCCGTTTTATGAAAAGGCGTTAAGGTTTTATAAGGACCTGCCGCTCGGCGGCGTGGCAAACGACGAATGGGGCTTCGATCTCATTCTCGATTATGAGGAGCGCGACGGCGTTTACAGCGTTTCGTCCTTTCCGCTGACGTCCGCTTTCCGCGCCCGCTTTGAAAGGGAATACGGCTACGACGTGGGCGAACGGCTTCTCGGTTTCGCCTATGCGCCCGCGGGGGCGGAGGGGCAGGCCTATCGGGTTATCAACGACTACCTCGCGCTGTTTCGGAAGCTTATGCGCGAAAACAACGATTGGTTTTACGAAAAAGGAAAAGAAATCTTCGGACGGGACGCCTTTATCGGGGTGCATTCCACCTATTGGGGAGATCCGTACGATTTCGGCATGGACATTCTCCACAACGCGGTGGATTGGTGGGAGGTAAAGCGGGATTACGCGCAGACGGACGAATTCTGCATCTATCCCATACGTCTCGCCCTGATGCACAAATGGAGCAGTCCCTATTGGTACAACATGTGGTATTCGGGAAATACCCAACAGCTGCATACTTATTTCGAAGAGACTTGGAAAAACGTCCGTTTCGGCGGGCGCACCCATTATCTGGGCTACGAATGTCCCAACGAGGGCGGCGTGGTGAAGCTGAAAAACCGCGGCGGGCTCGAGGACGTTGAACAGATGGAGCGCGGCGTGTCCCTGATCGACGGTGCGGTAAAAAGCCGTCCCGCTTCCTCTCTGCTTATTCTGTTCGGTATGGAAGCGGCGACGAATTGGCTTTACGCTTACAATGGGCCGAGGATCGTGCGGGGCGAAGGCCGGTTGAAAGAGCTGCTTCGGTTCGCCAACGGGATTTTTCAAAACTTCAACTGCGATCTGGCGCCTTCTTCGGAGATTTCAAACGGTTCGCTGCGTCTGCGCGGCGGAAAACCCGTTTACGGCAGTCAGGAGTATGACGCGGTGATCTACATATCCTGCGAATTTCTGCGGCCCGAGACGGCGGATTATCTTCTCCGCTACGCGGCTGCGGGCGGCAGGCTTGCCGTGATGGGAAAGGCGGAGCTGCTCGCGGACGGCACGGACGCGAAAGAGACTTTTGCACGGTTAAAGGCCGCCGCGGGATATTATTCGCCCGAACTGCTTTCGCCCGCGGAGACGATCCGCCTGATGCAGGAATGGGAGGTTCCCTCCAACCGTTTAGAGGGCGGGTGCGTCTATCAGGACGGCACCGTGGTGTTTACGGCGGACGCCGTGCTTCCCCGTGAAAATTACTTTACGGTGAGCGCGGAAGAGAACGGCTGCCGACTGGAATTTGAAGGCAACGACTATCTGATCGCCGATTTCAAAAACCGCAGGTTTTGCTGCGGGGAAGGCTCACGCCTGAAGATAGACGGCGTAACCTGGAATACGGAATCGGGGAAGTGGGAAGGAAGGCGAGATGAAGAAGAAAAGTTTGGAAGAGCTTATCCGGGGACCGGAGCCGGAAGCGGTAATCTACAAACGAATTGACGGAAAGGAACTGAAGCTATATCTCTGCCGCCCCGAAACCGGGGCGGCAGTATCCCCCGCGGTGCTCTGTATCCACGGCGGCGGCTGGCATTCGGAAACGCCCGCGCGCATGTTTCCCCATATCCGATATTTTGCCTCTTTGGGCTATGTCGCCGTAGCGGCGGAGTATCGGTTAAAGACGGAAAAGACGACGCTTGAGGTCTGTCTGGAGGACTGTATCGACGCCTTGAAATATCTCCGCGAAAACGCCGCGGCGCTGGGGATAGATACCGCCCGCATCACCGCGTTCGGGGACTCCGCAGGCGCTTACCTGGCGTGCTGTCTGGGCTCGAAAAATATCCTGTCCGCCCATGGGGGAACGGCGCCCGTCGCGCGGGTGATCGATTTGAACGGCATTGTCGATCTGACGGGGGCCTGGAGCTACGGAATCGCCGACGGCGGCGAGAAAAAGAGCTCGGCGGCGTATCTGGAATTTTACCGCAAGGCGAAGCGATTGTCGCCCGTCTGGCAGGTTTCCGCGGGGGACTCGCCCGTTGCGGCCGTGCACGGGCTTTCCGATTCGATCGTGGAAGTCCGCGATTCCGTGCGCTACTGCGACGCTCTGAAGGCCTGCGGCGTGGAGGCGGAGCTAGTGCTTCTGGAAAATAAAGAGCACGCCTTTATTTTGTTCGATTACAATACGGAAAACGCCGAGGTCTATCGCATACTGGAAAGCCTTGCGCGGTTTTTGGCTTGAGGCAAGCGATGAAAAAAAGTTATTTGATCGGAAATGCGCATATTGACGCCATGTGGCTTTGGGAATGGCAGGAAGGGCTGGCCGAGGTACGGAGTACCTTTCGCTCCGCGCTCGACAGGCTGAACGAGCTTGACGGCTGGATTTTTACTTCCGCGGCGGCGCAGTATTACCGCTGGATCGAAGAGACGGACGCGGAAATGTTTGCGGAGATCGCCGCCCGCGTGCGCGAAGGGCGCTGGTGTATCGTCGGCGGCTGGTGGATACAGCCGGACTGCAATCTACCCTCGGGCGAAAGCTTCTGCCGTCAGGGGCTGTACGGCCAGAGATATTTCTCGGAAAAATTCGGTGTGCGCGCGAGGACGGGCTATAACGTCGATTCCTTCGGCCACAGTGCGGGCCTGCCGCAGATCCTCAAAAAGAGCGGGCTGGAAAATTGCGTCTTTTCCCGTCCGGGCGCACATGAGAGAGGCCTGCCCGAGCTGTTCGAATGGCGGTCTCCCGACGGAAGCGGAATACGCGCGGCGCGTATTCCCATCGGTTACGAATCCAACAGCCTGCCCGAACTGAAGGAGAAGGTGAAAAAGTTCCTTACCCTGCGCGAGGGGGAAGGATTTCCGCAAATGCTCTTTTACGGCGTGGGAAACCACGGCGGCGGCCCCACGATAGAGATGCTCGATTATCTCAAGGGAATTTCCTCCCCGAACGGCTTCGAATTTTCCTCTCCCGATCTGTTTTTCGAGGCGACGAAAGCTTTGCCGACAGAGACGGTGACGGGAGATTTGGGCAAACATGCGGTCGGCTGTTACTCCGCGCATTCGACGATCAAAAAAAGTCATCGGAAAGCAGAAAACGCGCTGATTAGAAGCGAAAAATTCGCCGTGGCCGCGCAGGAGCTTTGCGGCCGTTCCTATCCCGCCGCCGAGCTGGAAAAGACATGGAAAAATTTTCTCTTCCACCAGTTTCACGACGCCCTGTGCGGCTGTTCGATCGAAAGGGTGTGCGCGGATACGGCGGCCGCTTTTGCGGGCGCGTATGCGGACGCAGAACGCCTTTCCGCCTATTCCGTGCAGGCAATCGCGGCCCAAGTGGATACCTCCCGCGGCTTTACGGGCGCGGAAGCGAAAGCGCGGCTGGGAAAGCCCGTCGTCGTATTCAACGCGGAGGCGTGGAGCCGCAGTGCGGAAATCCGCGTTGCGGGCCTCTATAAGGGGCAGGAGCTGCCCCGAAAGGCATACTCGGCCTTCGACGTAAACGGAAACCGCTTTCCTGTTCAGCTGGTGCGGGGACAGAGCTTATTCTGGTACACGCGGGACGGGGTTTTTCGTGCGGAGATTCCCGCTTACGGGTATAAGCTTTTTTATATCCGCGAGGATAACGCCCCCGCCTGTGCGAAGAACTGCGATCTCAAAATACGCGAAAAGTCGCCCGTCTTTCACGAAAATACTTTCAATATCGAAGGCGGCGGGCTGGTGATGGAAAATTCGCGGATAACGCTTTCGATCGACGCTTTCGGCGCGGCTTCCCTGTACGATAAAAGGCTGAACAGGGAATTCCTTTCCGGCGGAATCTATTTTACCGCGGAGGACTGCGGGGACGAGGATACGTGGGGGCACGCGGCGGATTCGGAGGCATGGAAAGAAAGCAATCGATTGGGCGTATGGGGCTTTTGCCGCAGTTCGCTCGGCCGTTTTGCGGGACGGTTCGAGTGCGTGGAGACGAAAATCCTCGAGGCGGGAGAAGTGGAATGCCGCGTGCGCTGTCGCTATCGTTACGGCGTTTCGGAGATCGTTTGCGATTATATCCTGCATACCGAAAGCGAGGATGTGGGCGTGCAGGTAAAAATCGATTGGCGGGAAAAGCAAAAGCTTGCGCGGATGCACGTGCCTTTTTCTTCCGCCTTTGTCCGGGCGGAATTCGAAACCGCTTACGCACATATTTCCCGCGCGGCTGTCGGAGAGGAGGACTGCGCCCATAAATGGGCGGACTTTTCCGAAAAAACGGCGGGGCTGGCTTTGCTCAACGACGGCGCTTACAGCTACCGCGCCTCGGCGGGCGAGGCCGCCGTACTCCTCGCCCGTTCGTCCATTTACGCCGATCACGCGGGCGTAAGGGAAAAGCGATATGATTACGAGTATCTGGACATGGGGGAACAGACGTTTTTCTTCGTCCTGCACCCGCACGGTGCGCCCGATTATGCGGAAATCACCCGTCTGGCGGCCGAACTCAATAATCCCTGCGCGGCCGTATGGGAGGGATATCATGCGGGAAAACGGGCGGGCGAAGGCTCCTTTATCGAAATTTCCGCGCCGTCGGTGGTGGTGCGCGCCGTCAAGCGCGCGGAGGACGGAAAGGGAATCGTGGTGCGAGCCTACGAGACGGAGGGAAAAAGAACGGAATGCCGTCTCCGCCTGTTCGATACGGAGACGACGGCGGTTTTTGCTCCGTTTGAAATCAAGACTCTGCGCTTTTTCGGGAAAAAAGCCGTCGAACAGGATATTTTAGAGGAACCGTTGCTTGACAAAAAACTTGGGGCGGCGTATAATAAAAATCAGCCGTCTCTGAAAAGGAGAAAGCTTCAACCGTGAAAAAAAATTTCGTATGGGGCGCCGCGACGGCGGCGTATCAGATAGAGGGCGGCTACCGTGAGGACGGCAAGGGAGAATCCATCTGGGACGTGTTTACGCACGAGGAGGGGAAAATTCTGCGGAACGCCACGGGCGACGTGGCCTGCGACCACTATCACCGCTATAAGGAAGACGTCGCGCTGATGGCGGAGCTGGGGATAAACGGCTATCGTTTTTCCGTTTCCTGGCCGAGAATATTCCCGGACGGGACGGGAAAAGTCAACGAAAAGGGCGCGGAATTTTACGAAAAGCTTATAGACGAGCTTTTGAGCCGCGGGATAGAGCCGTATATGACCCTCTATCACTGGGATCTGCCCCAGAAGCTGTTTGAGCGGGGCGGATGGCTCAATCCCGACAGCCCGAAATGGTTCGGCGAGTACGCGCGGTTTCTGGGCGAGCGCTTCGGAAAAAAAGTCAAAAATTTCATCACCATCAACGAGCCGCAGTGCGTGCTGAGCGGCATGGGCAATACCGAGCAGGCGCCCGGCATGAAATATACGCTGAAGGATCGTTTGAGCGCGGCGCACAATCTTTTGAAAGCGCACGGCGCGGCGGTGAAGGCGCTGCGTTCGGTTGCGGCGGACGCGAGGATCGGCTATGCGCCCTGCGGTTGGGTGATGTGTCCGAAGGACGATTCGCCCGAAGAGATCGAACGGGCACGCAAGGCGTATTTTTCCATGTGGAAAAACGATCCCACCTCCACCGTCGCTTTTTTCAGCGATCCCGTCATGCTGGGAGACTATCCCGCGGAATATTACGAGTGGTATAAGGAGATTCTTCCCGATATCCGAGAGGGGGATCTGGAGCTGATATCCCAGCCGATCGATTTTTACTGTCAAAATATTTATTCGGGGACGTACGTTTCTTTCGATAAAGACGGCAACGTCGTCTGGGAACAGTTTCCTTCGGGGAGCCCGCTGACGGCGATGGATTGGGAGATCGTGCCCGAGGCGCTGTACTGGGGCCCTAAATTTTTGTGCGAACGATACGGCAAGCCGATCCTAATCACCGAAAACGGTATGGCTAATCCCGACTGCGTCTGTCTCGACCAAAAGGTGCACGACGGAGCGCGGATCGACTATATCGCGCGGTATCTCCGCCAGCTGCGGCGCGCGGAAGCGGACGGCGTCGATGTCCGCGGATATTTTTATTGGAGCCTGATGGACAATTTCGAATGGCATTGGGGCTATACCCGCCGTTTCGGACTCATCTACGTCGATTATGCGACGCAGAAGCGGACGCCGAAGGACTCCTTCTATTTTTATCAAAAAATTTTGAAAGAGGGCGGCAGACTACCCGAATAAGCAGTCGGCGCCCGAATAAAAGGAGGACGGATTTTATGAAGGCTTCGACGTTGGCTCTGTTGGACGCGATGACGGCGGAAACGCCTGCGCTGGAGGGACTGAAAAAGGAAATCGGAGAGGCGGCGGAGCTGTTGATCGGCTGCTTTTCGTCGGGCGGCAGATTATACGTATGCGGGTGCGGCGGAAGCGCCGCGGATTCGGAACATCTCGCGGGGGAATTGGTAAAAGCTTTCCGTCTGCCCCGCCCTCTTTCCGAAGAGGAAAAGGCGCGCTTTCTGCGTCTCTATCCCGAGGACGAGGCTCTGATCGTACATACGCAGGGCGGTCTGCCCGCACATTCTCTCGTTTCCGCCTGCGGCGCATTGAGCGCCATCGGAAACGATCTGGGCGGCGAATATGTCTTTTCTCAACAGGTGGCGGCCTATGCGCGCAGCGGCGACGTGTTGCTTTGCTTCTCCACGTCGGGCAATTCCCGTCCCGTCGTCAACGCCGCGAAAATGGCCCGTTTTCTGGGCGCGCGCGCCGTGGCGCTTACGGGGAAGGGCGGCGGAAAGCTGGCGGAGGTGTGCGACATATTGCTGGCGGTGCCCGAAACGGAAACGTACCGCGTGCAACAGCTGCATATGCCTTTGTATCATGTTCTCTGCGCGGCCGTAGAGGAGGAATTTTTCGGAAAATGATAGCGGGACTTGATATCGGCGGCACCAAATGCGCCGTCGTTTTGGGAAAGGAGCGGGAAGCGGAATGCCCCGAGCTCGTGTATCGGAAGGAGATACCCACGCGCGGAAGCAGCGGGGATATTTTGGCCGCTTTGACGGAAGAGCTGAAAAAACAATGCCCGTTATCCGAAATAGAAGGGGTGGGGATTTCCTGCGGCGGCCCTCTGGATGCGGAACGGGGGATTGTCCTTTCGCCTCCCAATCTGCCCGACTGGAGAGAGGTTCCCGTTACAAAGCTCGTGACCGAAAGGACGGGCGCGCCCTCCTATCTTCAAAACGACGCCGACGCCTGCGCGCTGGCGGAATGGAAATACGGGGCGGGCAGGGGAGCGTCGAACGTGATTTTTCTCACTTTTGGGACGGGGCTGGGCGCGGGGTTGATCCTGGACGGAAAGCTGTATATCGGCGCCTGCGGTCGCGCGGGCGAAGCGGGGCACGTGCGGCTGGAAAAGTTCGGGCCCGTGGGTTACGGCAAGGCGGGCTCCTTCGAGGGCTTTTGCAGCGGCGGCGGGATCGCGCAGTATGTTTCCGCGCGCGTTATGGAAGCGCGGCAGAGGGGAGAAACGCTCGATTTTCCCTGGGAATGCGGAGTGTCGGGCGCCAAGGATCTGGGCCAGGCGGCGGAAGCGGGGAGTCTCGCGGCGCGGCGCATTTGGGAGGAAATCGGGGAATACTTCGGCCGCGGGCTGGCGATCCTGTGCGATATTCTCAATCCCGAGCGTATCGTGGCGGGCGGCGTCTATATGCGCAGCGGAAAATGGATGCAAGAGGGCATCAGGCGTACGCTGGAAGCGGAAGCGCTTTGTCCCGTTCCCGTGGCGCCTGCGCAGCTCGGGGAAAAGATCGGGGACGTCGCAGCGCTCACCGTCGCGGCCTACGGGCTTGCACAAGGGAAGAAATAAAAGCGGGAAAATACGAAAATCGGACGAAATTTCTTGATTTTTTTATGAAAGCGCGGTATAATGGGCGGGTTGAAAGGAAGGCCCGTTTCCGCATGGGGCTTCGGGCGCGGATTTTTTCGCGGGCAGAAGCTCTTTTTTATCGGAGCGGCAAGACTTTTGACACTGTTTTCGGTCGGTGTCGGAGGTCTTTTTTTATCGGATTTTACGCTGGAGGTTCTCGCTTATGTTTTCGGTTGCGGGTTGGCCCGTATGGGGGCTTATCGCTCTTTTTATCGTCGGTCTGGCGCTTATCGTCAAAGGCGGCGATTTTTTTGTGGACGCCGCGGGCTGGATTGCGGAGGTTTCGGGGATTCCCCGCTTCATCGTCGGCGCCACGATCGTCAGTTTTGCCACCACCCTGCCCGAGCTGATTGTTTCGTGCATCGGCGCGGCGCGCGGCACCAATGCCCTCGCCATCGGCAACGCCGTGGGCTCCGTCACCGCAAATACGGGGCTCATCATGGCGATTTCGATCATCTGTATTCCCGCCGTGATCAAACGCAGTCAATACGCGCTGAAATCTATACTTTTGCTCGCCGCTACGACGATTTTGTATCTTGCTTCTTTCGGCAAGGGCTTTTCCCTCTGGGGAAGTATTCTGCTCCTCCTCATTTTCGCCGTCGCCATGATCGACAACGTGCGGGGCGCAAAAAAGGAATCCGTTGCCTGTGAAAAAATGCCGCTCGTCAAAAAAGAGATTCCGATCAACGTCGCTAAATTTATTCTCGGGGCGGCGGGGATCGTATTCGGCGCGGAATTTCTCGTGGATTCGGCTACGGAGCTGGCGGTGGTCAGCGGCGTTTCCCAGGCCGTCATTTCGGCGACCATCGTCGCGATCGGCACTTCCCTGCCCGAGCTTGTCACCACCGTCACGGCCATCGTCAAAAAACAGTCGTCTCTGTCCGTCGGAAACATTATCGGCGCCAATCTCATCGATATCACGATTATCCTTCCCATCTGTTCCTTTATCTCCGCCGACGGCCTGGCCTCCAGCGCGCAGAACCTCTATCTCGATATTCCCGTCTGCCTCGGACTGCTGGCGATTGCGATTGTGCCCATGCTGATCAGAAAGAAATTTTCTAAGGTTCAGGGGTTTGTCATGCTGGGGATATATCTCACCTATATTGTGGTAATGGCATTGTTCAATCCCTTTCCCGCAGTGCTGTAAAAAAGACGCGCCCCGCACGGGGCGCGCCGAAACAGGAGATTTTTTCTTTGCAGAGGCTTTTTTCTGCCTCGGAAGGACAAGGAAAAGGGCGTTACTTCATTTTATAGAAACGCAAAGAAAACGGATTTTATTATTTTTTGGCGAAACGAAAAGGACGGCGGGCGCCGCTTTATTTCTGCGGAAAAACAAGGACCAGGCGTTACTTTGTTTTGGTAAAACGACAAGGACGGCGGGGGTCGCTTTATTTCGGCGGAAAAATAAGGACGTTAAACGTCACTTCGTTTCAGCCGAAAGGGACTCAAAACGTTCCTTCGTCATAACATACGTCACTTCGTCCAGCTCGAGACCGTCGTAACGTTTCCAGCTTTGAAAAATACGGGTCAGATATTCGAAACCCAACTTTTCGATTACTTTTTTCGATTGAAAATTAAATGGAAAATGGGACACGATCAGCGTGCGCGCATCCAATTCCTGAAAGGCGAACGCCATCGCGCGTTTTGCCGCTTCGGGAACAAGCCCCCGTCCCCAATAGGGCTCCGCGAGAACGTAACCCAGCTCGCGGTCGTACTCAAGCCCGAGATTCTGTTTTTTGCTCTTATGCAGCCCGATCGAGCCGATCACTTTTTTGTTTTCTTTCAGCTCCAGCGCCCAGGTCTCGTCCTCGGCACGGAAAATTTTTAATAGCTCCTGCGTTTCCCCGAGATCGGCGTGAGGCTTCCAGCCCGCCATGGGGCCCACCTTATTTCCCGAGGCGTACTCATAGACGTCCTGTGCGTCCGTGTCCCGCCATTGGCGCAAAAGCAGCCGCTTTGTTTCCAGCGTTTTCATATCCCGTACCTCGCTTTTCGGTATAGTATAACATACTTTTTTTGGAAAGGCAAGGAAACAGATCACATTTCGCGCTTTGCGAGTATTTTTCCGTCTTCGGAATCGACGAGCAGTGCAAAAATGCGTCCTTCGCGGTCGATGATGCCCACGTAGTAATAGGGAACGTCCTCGTAGATGAGCCGAAGATAAATTTCGCCCGCAAAGCCGTTGGCGTCCGTCATCGCCTTAAATTTTTCGCTTTCCGCGACCCGTACTTTTTCAAGTACGCTTTCGGGCGAAAGCATGTTTTCCGTGCGGACGGTCGCCGCCGTCAGCTCGATTACCTGATCGTCGTAAGAAATTTTGACGGGAAGCTCGGCTGCCGCGGAAATGTCCAGCGTGCAGGAGAAAAAATATTCTAGCTTGATATTGTCGAAGGACATATCTCCGCCGTAGGTCTTGCCGTCGTAAACGAACGAGACGTCGTACGAATCGACGCCCGTCGGCGCGGTAAGATAGATCTCGGTGCGCGGGGAAACGGTGCGTTTGACGCCGTCGGCGGCATAGGGAGTTTCCTTTTCCGCCGCGTAAACCGTAAGTGAAATGTCCCCCTCCGAGGCGACGAGGATATTGCTTCTCAATTCGGAGACATAATCGAAATAGTCGATTTTCTTTCCGCAGGAGGCGAGGGAAAAGAGGAGAACGGGCACGATCGCCACAGCGAGGACGGGACAGGCGCGAAAACGCGCCCTGCGGCGGGGAATTTTCGAAACGGGCTCGGGCGTAAAAGCGGAAAGATTTTTCTTAAAAATTTTTTTCATGGTAACATTATATTAAAAAAAGGTGCGAAACATGACGGACAAATCTCATTCATTCAGTTGATTTTTGTGACGGAATGTGATAGAATAGATAATAACATAAAATGCGGAGGAGAGAGAAGTGCGGATCGATAAGGTAATTCTGAAAACCGTATTGAGTACGTTGCTGGCGATTTTTGTGCTTTGCGGCGTCACCGTCACGGCGCTTGCGTTCCTTTATCCTTCCACCATGATGGAGCTTTCCTACAACGTCGGGCTGGACGACGCCAGCGCCTGGTTCGCCCACCGCGCCTACAACCAGCTGGACAACGTGTTTTATATCGGCTATGCCACGCAGGTGGCGATCGGCCGGGACGACCCCGAAGCGATCGAAAAATACGGCGACAAATTTATCGCCGACGAGGGGTTTGAGGAGTATTGCGCCGAGCGGGATAAAGCTTCGGAAGTCGAAGGCTCGTATGCGCAATACATTTACGGGAAATTGTATTCGTCGAAATACAAGCTCGGCAAAAAGACCGAGGCCGTGGAGGGCGCGTTTGCGGTAAACAAAGAGGCGTTCCCCAAGAGCAACGCGGTGGCGGCGGTGCTGTTCGCCTCGATCCTGAACGGGCAGGGGGACAAGCCCACGATGGAGCTGATCCTCGAAAAGATGCGCGCGCTTAAGGCCGAACAGACGCAGACACAAACCTTTTCCGAGGCGGATATCGAGTATCTCAACACGCTGATCACGCTGACCGCGGAACGGATGGAGAAACTTTCCTGAAGGCTTTGCCTGCAGAAAGGGCGTCCGTCCGTTTTATTACATTACGCCAAAATTTTTAACTTTTCATAAATACAAGGAGAATACCAATGAGCAGCAGAATTGTAAAAGAGGGCTTGACGTTCGACGACGTACTTCTCATTCCTCAGGCATCCGACGTGGTGCCCGCGGACGTGGATCTGAGGACGAAACTGACGGACGATATCTGTCTTAACGTTCCCCTGGTCAGCGCCGCGATGGATACCGTCACCGAAAACAGAATGGCCATTGCGATTGCGCGGGAAGGGGGGCTGGGGATCATTCACAAAAACATGACGATCGAGCAGCAGGCCGAACAGGTGGATAAGGTAAAGCGCAGCGAACACGGCGTCATCACCGATCCTTTTTTTCTCGAACCCGAACACCTCGTCAAGGACGCGGTCGCGCTCATGGAAAAATACCGCATCAGCGGCGTGCCCATTACCAAAAACGGCAAGCTCGTCGGTATCCTCACCAACAGGGATCTGCGTTTCGAAAACAATTTCGAACAGCCGATTTCCGACGTAATGACGAAGGATCGTCTCATTACGGCTCCCGTCGGCACCTCCCTCGAGGAAGCGAAAAACATTTTGGGCAAATACAGAATTGAAAAGCTGCCCATCGTGGACGAAAAGGGCTATCTCAAGGGACTGATCACGATTAAGGATATCGAGAAATCCATTCAGTACCCCAACTCTGCGAGAGATAAAAACGGCAGGCTTCTGGTCGGCGCGGCAGTCGGTACGGCGGCGAACACCATGGACAGGGTGGCGGCGCTCGTCGAGGCGCGCGCGGACGTCATCGCCATCGATACGGCGCACGGTCACTCGAAAGGAGTGCTCGAAAAAGTATCCCAGATCAAGGCGAAATTCCCGCAGATTACGTTGATCGCGGGCAACGTCGCTACGGCGGCGGCCACGAAAGCGCTGTTCGACGCGGGCGCGGACGTCGTCAAAGTGGGGATCGGCCCCGGTTCGATCTGCACCACGCGCGTGGTCGCGGGGATCGGCGTTCCCCAATTGACCGCCGTAATGGACTGCGCGGAAGCGGCGGATAAGCTCGGCAAGAGGATTATCGCCGACGGCGGGGTTAAATACAGCGGCGATATCGTCAAGGCGATCGCGGCCGGCGGCAGCGCCGTCATGATCGGTTCGCTGTTTGCGGGGACGCTGGAAAGTCCGGGCGAAGTAGAGCTGTATCAGGGCAGAAGCTTCAAGGTATATCGCGGCATGGGTTCGCTTTCCGCAATGGCCGCGGGCAGCAAGGACAGATATTTCCAGGAAAATTCCAAAAAATTCGTTCCCGAGGGCGTGGAGGGCAGGGTGCCTTACAGGGGAAGCGTCGCCGAGATCATCTATCAGATGAAGGGCGGTCTCCGTTCGGGAATGGGCTATTGCGGAAAACACAATATCGAGGAGCTGCGCACCGATTCGGAATTTGTCCGTATCACCAACGCGGGGCTTATCGAAAGCCATCCTCACGATATTTCCATTAGTAAGGAAGCGCCCAACTATTCGCAGAGAAACTGAAACAAAAATTGCTGACAAAAATATGAAAACGGCGCTCGTTGAATACATGGGTGCCGTCTTTCAGCTTTCAGACATTTGAGATTACATTAAGAAGGAAGAAAAGATCATGACACGACACGAAAAAGTTCTCGTCCTCGATTTCGGCGGACAATATAACCAGCTGATCGCGCGCCGCGTGCGCGATCTCAACGTCTATTGCGACCTCAAGCCCTGCGATATGACGATGGAGGAGATCAGGGACTACGACCCCATCGGGATTATTTTTACGGGCGGACCCAACAGCGTTTACGAGCAGAGCTCCCCGCACATTCCTGCAGAGATATTTTCCCTTGGTATCCCCGTGCTGGGGATCTGCTACGGCTGTCAGCTGATCGCCTATACGCTGGGCGGAAAAGTGACGCATGCCGAAACGAGCGAATACGGCAAGCGGGAAATCCGCGTTTTGAAGAAGGGCGCGCTCTTTAAGGATATTCCCGAAAAAAGCGTCAGTTGGATGAGCCATACGGATTATGTTTCCGAGGCGCCCGCAGGCTTTGAGGTGCTGGCCGATACCGAAGCGGGCACCTGCCCCGTGGCGGCCTTCGGCGACGAAAAACGCAACATATACGGCGTTCAGTTTCATCCCGAAGTGGTGCATACCGAATATGGCAATCAGGTGCTGAAGAACTTCCTCTACGAGGTGTGCGGCGCGTCCGGCGACTGGACAATGAGCGGCTTCGTTCAGGAGCAGGTGAAAAAGCTGAAGGAAAAGATCGGGGATAAAAAGGTGCTTTGCGCCATGAGCGGCGGGGTGGATTCCGCCGTCGCCGCCACGCTGATCCATAAGGCCGTCGGAAACCAACTCGTTTGCGTGTTTGTGGATCACGGGCTTTTGCGCAAGTACGAGGCCGAAGAGGTGATGGAGGTGTTCAAAGGCAAGCTGGGCATGAACCTCATCAAGGCGGACGCGGGGGAGATTTTCCTCGAAAAGCTGGAGGGTGTGTCCGATCCCGAGCGCAAGCGCAAGATCATCGGCGAGGAATTTATCCGTACCTTTGAAAAGGAAGCCAAGAAGATCGGTGCGGTGGATTATCTGGTACAGGGCACGATCTACCCCGACGTCATCGAGAGCGGCAAAGGCAAATCCGCCGTAATCAAGAGCCACCACAACGTGGGCGGCCTTCCCTCGGTGGTCGATTTCGAGGAGATTATCGAGCCTTTGCGCGATCTCTTTAAGGACGAGGTGCGCCGCGTCGGGTTCGAACTGGGCCTGCCCCGCAAAGTGGTGATGCGTCAGCCCTTCCCCGGCCCCGGGCTTGCGATCCGCATTATGGGCGAGGTGACCGGAGAAAAGCTGGAAACGCTGCGCGACGCTGACTTTATTCTGCGCGACGAGGTGGCGAAGGCGGGGCTGGACGAACAGATCTGGCAGTATTTCGCGGTGATTACCAACAGTCCGACGGTGGGCGTCATGGGCGATTTCCGCACCTATGAAAACGTGATCGCCCTGCGCGCCGTGACCAGCGTGGACGCGATGACGGCGGACTGGGCGCGTATCCCTTACGACGTCCTGGAAAAAATTAGCACCCGTATCGTCAACGAGGTAAAGCACGCAAACCGTATCGTTTACGACATCACCTCCAAGCCGCCCGCAACCATCGAATGGGAATAATATTGTCATGCTTGAAGATTTTATTAATACGCTTAAAGAGCTTTCAGAAAATGACCCTTATATTGAGAGCGTTATTATTGTAGGCTCCTACGCAAGAGGAACGAATAAAAAAAGTTCCGATTTGGATATCGTCATTATTACGTCGAATAAGAAGGAAATGATTACAAATCAAAACTTTATTCAAGGCTTTGGAGACGTTTCACAAAAACGGACAGAATATTATGGCGCGTGTACTTCCGTTCGTGTATGGTATAAAAACGGACAAGAGATAGAGTTTGGATTTGTAGAACCCTCGTGGATAGAAAAACCTTTGGATAACGGGACGAACAAAGTTTTAAGCGATGGATATAAAATTGTTTTGGATAAAAAACGCCATTTTGAAAATTTGATACTTTAACGCTTTCCGTTTATCGGGGCGACGGCAACCCTATCCGGGATCGTCGATGGTCAAGATCAACGGCATATTTCTTTCCTCGCCTTTGACCGCCTTTCTGATTTTCGGTAAGGGGTAAAAATACGTCTCATGCCGAGACGCGTTTCTAAAGGCAAGTTTCGACAGGAGAATACAATCCTAGAAAATTTTTCTTGCGAAAACGTAGAACATACCCCGCATGATTAAATTTACCGAATGGGAATAAGAGAAAACGGCGAAACTCCGTCTGCCGAACCAAAGGGCCGACGGAGTTTTAATCTATAAATAGAAATATGGGCAAAAATTGGTTTACGGTTGAAAGGATAGCCGCGGATACGTTTGCGATCAGCGAAGAAAAGCATTGGGAAGAAACGCATTGTTATCTGCTCTGCGGCAGGGAAAGGGCGCTTCTCATCGACACGGGGCTGGGCGTTGCAAATATCCGCACGGTCGCGGAGGAACTGACTTTTCTGCCTATAACTGTGGCCGCGACGCATGCGCATTGGGACCATATCGGCGGCCATAAATATTTTGCGGAATTTGCAGTACACGAAACGGAAAAAGAATGGCTTTCGGGCAGTTTTCCCCTTCCCCTCGAGGCAGTGAAAAAAAATTTGCTCCGCGGGCGTTGCTCGTTTCCCAAAGAATTCGATATCGATCGATATGAAATTTTTCAGGGCGAACCGAAAAGGCTCCTTCATGACGGCGATAGCTTCGAGCTCGGAAACAGGCTGGTGGAGGTTGTGCATACGCCGGGGCATTCGCCGGGACACTGCTGTTTTTATGAGGCGGAAAGAAGGTACCTCTATGCGGGCGATCTCGTATATAGAGGCTGTCTCGACGCTTTCTATCCTACGACGGACCCGCGGGCGTTTTTGCGCTCGCTGAAAAAATTGGAGAAATTGGAGATCGATAAGCTTCTGCCTGCGCATCATGGACTGCCTGTTCCGCCCGACATAATCGGACGGGCGGCGTCCGCCTTTGAAAAGCTGGAACGGGAAGAGAAGCTATATCACGGAAGCGGCATTTTCGATTTCGGAGACTTTCAGCTCCGAATTTAAGAGAATAAGGAGGCAAAAAATGAAAACTACGTATCTGCACTGCACACTTTTGGACGGCAGTGAAAATATGACGGAACAAAAGGACATGACGATTGTGGTCGAGGACGGAAAAATCCTGTCGGTGGAGCCTGCCGCTCCCGCGCCTTCGGACAGCGGAACGATCATCGACCTGGGCGGAAAATACCTGATGCCGGGGCTTATCAATCTGCACGTGCATCTTCCCGGCAGCGGATATCCCCGAAAAAAGCCGCAGGACAGCGCCAGGGCGGCGAAGCTGGTGATGAAAAACGGCTTAACGCGCGCTTTGGGCAGAAAATTGTGCGAGCATTACGCCAAAACAGAGCTTCTTTCGGGCGTGACGACGATCCGTACCGTGGGC
The DNA here is from genome assembly GCA_900540805.1 of uncultured Eubacteriales bacterium. Classification (GTDB taxonomy): domain Bacteria; phylum Bacillota; class Clostridia; order Christensenellales; family Borkfalkiaceae; genus Scatosoma. The sequence goes on along the minus strand of UQHL01000026.1, from coordinate 7,912 downwards.
GGACTGGGCAATTTTGATTCCGTTATCCGCGACCGTATCGCGGCGGGAAAAATTATCGGGCCGAGGATGCTGGTTTCCGACATGGCGGTTTCCGTTCCCGACGGCCATATGGCGGGTTCGGTGGCGCACGCCGCGCACAGCGAGGCGGAATGTCGCGCGTTTGTGCGCTCTATCGTCGCAGATCGGCCGGATTGGATTAAACTGATGGTGACGGGCGGCGTTCTGGACGCAAAAGTGAAAGGGGAGCCCGGCGTATTGAAAATGCCGCCCGAATATATCAGGGCATGCTGCGAGGAAGCGCACGCGGCGGGGTATCGGGTCGCCGCGCATGCGGAAAGTCCCGAAGGAGTGCGCGCGGCGCTGGAAAACGGCGTGGATACGATCGAGCACGGGGCTGCGCCCGACGCGGAGCTCCTTCGGCTGTTCAAGGAGAAGAACGCCGCGGATATCTGTACCATTTCCCCCGCGGTGCCGTTGGCTAAATTCGATCGTGCCCTCACGGGCGCGACGGAGATGATGCAGTATAACGGAAACATCGTCTTTGAGGGAATCGTCGCCTGCGCGAAAGCGGCGCTGGAAAACGGTATTCCCGTGGGGCTGGGCACGGATACCGCCTGTCCCTTCGTTACGCATTACGATATGTGGAGAGAATTGCAGTATTTCCACAAATATGTGGGGGTGAGCCGCGCGTTCGCCCTTTATACCGCGACCGGGCGCAATGCGGAGATCGCAGGAATAAGTGCGGAAACGGGCCGTATAGAAGCGGGAAAAAGCGCCGATTTTCTCGTTACCGCGGCCAATCCTCTCGAGGATTTGTCTGCGTTGAGAACGCCCTGCCTGGTGGTGGCACGGGGCAGAATCTTCAAAAACCCGAAAGTCAAAAAGAACGCCGTTTGCGAGCGGGCGTTGGATAAGTGTTTCGCGGAAAATTGAGGAAAAGCGTATGCGGGAAAGAAAAGAAGCGATAGAATATTGTCTGACGCTCGGAAATGCTTATGAGGATTATCCTTTTGACGACGCCAACTGGACGGTGATGCGGCATCGTGAAAACAAAAAGACTTTCGCGTTGATTTTCGAGCGGCAAGGAAATATGTGGATAAACGTAAAGGGCAACCCCGCCGAGCTTGATTTTTTCCGAGGGGTGTATGAGTCCGTGCTTCCCGCATATCATATGAATAAGGAGCATTGGAATTCTATCGTTTTGGACGGAAGCGTTCCCAAGGAAGATATTTGCCGAATGATCGACGAAAGTTATGCGCTGACCCTGCCGAAAAGGAGATAGAATGGGACATTTCGGTTTTTCCTATATCGGGCTGCTTTGGCTGATAATGTTGTTCATTCCCAATATTTTCTGGACGAGGTGCAAGCCCGAAGGCTACGATCCGCGCGGTGAAAATAAGGTATTGGCGGCTTTGGAGCGGATCGGTGAGGCGTGGGTCACCTGTGCCGCTCTGGTCTTTTCCGATTTTAACCTGCGCCCCTGGTCGGCATGGAGCGTGTGGCTGCTGGCTTCGGCCCTCCTGATGTGCGCGTACGAGTGCTGGTGGATCAGATATTTCAAAAGCGAACGCAGGCAGAAAGACTTTTACAGCGGTTTTCTCGGCGTTCCGCTCGCGGGGGCAACCCTGCCCGTGGCGGCGTTTTTGTGCCTCGGAATTTATGGAAGGGTGATTTGGATGATCGTCGGGGCCGCCGTGCTCGGCGTGGGGCATATCGGCGCTCACGCAGAACACTTCCGCGCACTTAAGGAGGACGGAAATAAGGAAGGGAAGCCTGTTGGCGAAAGCGGAGGCGGAAATCGGAAATTAAATTTGATTTACGAAGGCGCGGGGGCGGAGGATGCGGCCGCGGTTCTGGATTTTAACCGCCGACAGATCGAGGAATATGCCGACCTCTCTTCGGAACAAAAGGAGTACGCCTTGAAGCGGGCGGAAGAGGAGGCGCTTGAAAAGCTTTCGGAATATAAGCGCGTCAGAGCGGGAAGCAAAATAGTGGGATATTATTTTATGCACGAAGAAAACGGAAAAACGGAGCTTGCCGACCTGTACGTTTTGGAGCCATACAGAGGCCGCGGAATAGGGACGGCAATTCTGAAAAAATGCGTCGCGGAAGCGCGAAGCGATATCTCTTTATATGTATTTACGAAAAATGAAGGCGCAAGGCGGCTGTATGCCCGTTTCGGGTTCGAGACGGAAAAGGTTTTTAAGGACAGAATTCTTTTGAAAAGGCATTGGGTAAAAGAAGCGTAGGCTCTTTGGTCAAAGTCAACACAACTAAACGGATTTTGCGCATATAATGCAATATGAGGTTTGACCTCAAATACACAAGAGGAATTTACGTTTATGTGCAATACTTGTTGTAATTCTTGCTGCAATCCTTGCGGCGGGCTGTTCAATACTCTTTTCGGCTGCGGCTGCAATTGCTGCCGCTGTAACAGATGCGGGTGCAACGGCTGCGGCTGTAACAGAGGCGGCGATGGCTGCGGCTGTAACAGAAGCGGCTGTGGCTGCGGGTGTAACGGCTGGGGAACGAGCACGGCCAACGCCAACGGCTGTGGTACCGCGAACGCGAGCGGCTGCGGATGCGGTTGCACGAGGAGAGTAGCCGTGCCTATCACGGGCAGAATTTATCTCGATCTGCCTTTGGGGGCCGCGCAGGCCAACGCGACGGCAGCGAACGCGGGCTGCGGCGGCGGATGCATGGCTTACAATGCTTCGCAGGCGAGCGTCAGCTCGGGCTGCGGCGGGTTCGATGCGTATTATGCCCGTCAGTACGGGTTGTATCCCTACAATACGAACAACGGCTGTGGCTGCGGCTGCGGAAATTAAATTTTCGGCTGAAAAGACGACGGCGGAACGAAAGGTCCGCCGTTGTTTTTATGGAAAAAAGAGGTAAGAAAATCCGTTTTTCCGTCCATAATAAGACAATGAAAAAACTTCGGAACTTTATCGCCTGGTGTAAGGGGAAATACGCGCTCCTTGCGGAAAAGAAATATACGACGATCGCGGGAACGCTGGTATATTTTCTCATCATGTCCGTCACGCCTCTTGCCTTTTGGCTGACTCTGCTTTTCGGCCGATTGTCCATAGACCCCGAAAAGGTGCTTACCTTGCCCGTATTCGATTCGGTGGAAAATATTTTGTTGTTTATACAGAAGGAAGCGGCCAACGCGACGACGGGCGCCTCCGTGTTTCTCCTCGCCACCACTTTATATTCCGCGACCAATTTTTTTTATCATATGCGCCGCAGCGGCGAGATCATCTACGAATACAAAAGAAAAAAACACGGTCTGCTCGTGCGGCTGGGCGCGCTGTTGCTGATGTTTGCCATGATACTGCTCGCCGTGGTTTCGGCGGCGGTTCTGGCGGGCGGCGCGTTCGTCTTTTCCCGTATCTTTCCGCGCTGGCTCGAGCTGACGGCCGATTACGGCCTGATGATCGCCATATCTTTCTTTTTGGCCTTGCTGCTCAATTTTTACGTTTGTCCTTATAAGACGAAAATAAAGGAATTGCTTCCGGGCACGCTGATTACGGTGGCCGCGTGGGCGATCGCTTTGATCGGATTTACCGTTTATCTGAAAATAGGGAATATGGGCAGATTATACGGGGCGCTCAGCGCAATCATCGTGTTTATGCTTTGGCTGTATGTTTTGATGATCTGTTTCGTGGCAGGCGTCATCTTCAACAGCGAAAAGATTTCGGCGAGGGAAAGCAAAGCGTTATAAAAAACAAGGCCTGCTTACCCGAAAGGGCGAGGAAGGCCTTGCTTTTGCTTTATTATAAAAATTTTATACGTGAAAAGCTTGAGACTGCTTTCTGCGTTTTATTTTACATATCTCGCGCACGTAACCGCCAATGCGCCCGGGCCGATATGGCAGGCGATACTCAACGAGAGGGGATCGCAGAAACGGAAAGGAATTTTGGGAAAGGACTCTTTCAGCTCTTCGGCAAAGCTTTCGGCTTCCTTGAAGCTGTCGGTATGCGCTACGGAAAGGCACAGTTCTTCGGCTTCGGCATAACCCTTGAAGCGAGTGGAAATATCTTTGCGTATCGCTTCCTTCATCGTCTCTTTCGCCTTGGGCAGACTGCGCGCCAAGGCAAACTTGTCCAGCTTTTCGCCCTGGATCTGGAGGACGGGTTTAATCTTCAAAATGGAGCCGATCGCCGCGGCCGCGGGGGTTACCCGTCCGCCTTTTTTGAGATATTTCATCGTGTCGAGCGCGATATAAATGGAAGAATCGAGACGGGTCTGCTCTAAATAATCTTTGATTTCAACCGCGGTTTTGCCTTGGTCTCTCAATTTGAGCGCGTCGAAAACGCTCTCCTTCAGCGTCACCGAAATGCGCTGGTTGTTGACGACGTGTATTTTTCCGCCAAAATCTTTGGCCAGCGCGGTGGCTGTGGCGCAGGATTGGCTTAAGCCCGAGGACATGGGAATGTGGACGATCTCGTCGTATTCCTTGAGAATATCGTTCCAAAAATCTAAAAGATCCCCGATGCTCGGCTGAGAGGTGGAAACGTTGGCCGCCGCGTCTCTGAGATGAACGTAAAATTCCTCCTGCGTCAGGTTGATGTCTTCGAAATAGGACGTGTCATTGATGAGAAAGGGCATGGGCAGGACGAAAATGCCCGCTTCTTTTCCCTCCCTCTGTGTAATGCCGCTGTTACTGTCCGTAACGATAGCCGTTTTAGCCATAAATACTCCTTGTTTTTTCGGCCCGAGGCCGTTGCCATAATCCCACAACGCCTCAAAACGAGACGCCTGTTAGTATATGATAGCAGACTCTTTATAGAAAGTCAATCTCTTTCCGTACAAATGTTACATTTTGCATAAAAAAGTATTACAAAATATTCTTTTTTCAAAAAGATAAAAACAATGTTTTACAAAAAAACGGGGATATGCTATAATAGAAGCGGAAATGCGGAAGCACGAAGTATTTATGGGCATTTCCGCGCCCTATTCAAACATTGCGTAAGCGATGTTATAATAGAAGCGAAAAGGCGCAGGCACGAAGTATTTGCAAGTATTTTCGCGCCCTATTGCAACAGCGCGCGATGTTATAATAGAAGCGCAGCTATGAAAAGCCCTCGATATTTTCGCGTTCTAATCGAAAGTAGATGGGCTGCGACAAAAAAATTATTTGAGGTAAACGGTATGAAACTTGTCTTTTACGGGCTTTGGGAGGACGAACGTTCCAAGCTGGAGGAACTTCATAAAAAATACGGCTTCGACTACGAGGCTACCGCGGAGGAGCTTTCCCTCCTCAACGTCTCTTTAAGCGAAGGCTGCGCGGGCGTATCCGTGCTGGGAAAAGGCGCGGTCGGCGACGACCTCTTAAGTGCGCTTCACGGTTACGGCGTAAAATTTTTGGCTACCCGCAGCATAGGCTATAATCATATCGATCTGGCCGCCGCAAAAAAATACGGCTTCAAGCTCTGCAATTCGCAGTATCCGCCCGATTCGGTGGCCGAGTTTACTTTGATGCTTATCTTAATGTCGTTGAGAAAGTATAAGCAGGCGCTTTGGCTTCAGCAGGTAAACGATTATGCGTTGGAGCATCTCAAGGGCGGCGTGCTTTCGCAAAAGACGGTCGGCGTCGTCGGCACGGGGCATATCGGCGGACGGGTCATCGAGCTTCTTTCGGGGTTCGGCTGCCGCCTGCTCTGTCATTCGGCCGATTACGATCCCAAGGTTGCGCAGATCGCCGAATATACCGATCTGGATACCTTATATCAAAGCAGTGATATCCTTACCTTTCACGTTCCTTTATTGCCGTCAACCAAACACATGGTAAACGCGGAGGCCTTAAAGAAAATGAAAGAGGGCGTCGTTTTAATCAACACCGCGCGGGGAGAGCTTTTTGAAACGGAAGCCCTGATCGGCGGGGTTGAAAACCGTAAAATCGGCGCGCTGGCGATGGACGTGTTCGAGGGAGAGGACGGCATCTATCATATGGACCGCACGGACGACATCATTCGCAACCGCGATATGGCGTATCTTCGTCAGTTTCCCAATGTAATCCTGACGCAGCATATGGCTTTTTATACTCAATTGAGCATGGACAGCATGATGGAGAACAGTGTGGAGGGCCTTCTCGATTTCAACCGCAAGGGAACGAATCGGTTTGAAATCAGGTTTTAGAAAATGAAATCGTTGAAGGAATTATACCGTATCGGAAAGGGGCCTTCCTCGTCCCATACGATCGGCCCCGAACGCGCCTGCAAAATATTTCTTGCCGAAAATCCCGAAGCAGAGTCCTTTAAAGCGGTTTTGTACGGCTCGTTGGCAAAGACGGGCGTCGGCCACGGTACGGACGGCGTCGTGAAAAGCGTGCTGAAAAACGTAGAGATCGAATGTGACGACGGCTCGGACGGCCTTCCTCATCCCAATACCATGGATCTGTTCGCCTATAATGGAGGCCGGGAGACGGCGTCTATGCGCGTTTACAGCGTGGGCGGCGGGGCGATCCGCATAGAGGGACGCCCTTCGGGAGAAGGAAAGGAAGTTTATCCGCTGGAGAGCTTCGCGGAAATCCGCCGTTTTTGCGAGGAAAGAGCGCTTCGGCTGTCCGATTATGCTTTCGTATGCGAAGGCGAGGCGCTGAAGGAATATCTCAAAGAGGTATGGCAGGCGATGAAAGCCTCCGTCGAGGCGGGGCTGAAGGCGCAGGGCGTGCTTCCCGGAGGGCTGGGCGTGGAACGGAAAGCGCGTTTTCTCTATCGTCAAAAGCATATCGACGAAAGTGCGGAGACGAAGGAAAATCGTCTGGTCTGCGCGTATGCGTTTGCCGTGAGCGAGCAGAATGCGTCGGCCGGAACGATCGTCACGGCGCCCACCTGCGGCGCGAGCGGCGTGCTTCCCGCCGTTTTGAAGTACGCGCAGGAGCGGCGGGGGTATTCGGACGACTCGATCGTTCGTGCGTTGGCCGCGGGCGGGATCGTGGGGAACCTCATTAAAACCAATGCGTCCATTTCGGGCGCGGAATGCGGCTGTCAGGCGGAGATCGGCAGCGCATGCTGTATGGCGGCCGCCGCCTTGGGCGAATTGTACGAAATGGAGCTGGGACAGATAGAGTATGCCGCCGAGATCGCGATGGAGCACCAGCTGGGGCTCACGTGCGACCCGATCGGCGGATTGGTGCAGATTCCTTGTATCGAACGCAACGCCGTCGCGGCCATGCGCGCCATAAATGCCGTTTCGCTGGCGGATTTTCTTTCCGACAGCCGAAAGATTTCTTTCGATTTGGTCGTGGAGACGATGTACGAAACGGGGAAAGATATTTCCTGCCGTTATCGGGAAACCGCAGAGGGAGGTCTGGCTAAATTATACGGAAAGGAAGGAAAGAAAGCGCCTTGAAAAGTGCTCGGAAAATTTTTTGAAAATTTGTGCGAAAAAGGAAAAAAACGCTTGACAAATATGAGAAAATAGATTATTATAATCAAGCATTCTTTGATGCGCTTTGAAAGGTAAGGCCCAATAGCTCAGTTTGGTTAGAGCGCCAGCCTGTCACGCTGGAGGTCACGAGTTCGAGCCTCGTTTGGGTCGCCACTTTTGCCTTGATAGCTCAGTTGGTAGAGCAAGGGACTGAAAATCCCTCTGTCGATGGTTCGATTCCACCTCAAGGCACCACATGCCGGTGTAGCTCAATTGGCAGAGCAGCTGATTTGTAATCAGCAGGTTGTGGGTTCAAGTCCAATCACCGGCTCCACAGCTTGCGCTACACCAGATACGGACAGATTCCAGAGCGGCCAAATGGATCAGACTGTAAATCTGACGTCTCAGACTTCGGTGGTTCGAATCCACCTCTGTCCACCAGGAAAACCCCAAATCGAACAAATAGTTCGATTTGGGGTTTTTTTGGAGCTTTAGCGAAAATAAACCCCCAGTTCTACTGGGGGAAGAAAAAACACTT
>UQHL01000025.1 GCA_900540805.1 uncultured Eubacteriales bacterium | reverse complement strand
CTCCCCCTTCGCTTGACTTCTTCCTGTTTCTATGCTATCATTATTATATAGAAAAACGCTGTTAAATTGAGCGCGAAAATATTCGACAATGCTCTGCGCTTGCATATTTTCGCTTCTATAATAACATAGCTGACGTTATGTTTGAATAAGGCTCGGAAATGCTGATAACTACTTCGTGCTTCCGCATTTCCGCACGGGAGGTTCCCTTGAAAACTCTGCGAATTATCTTTACGCTGATCGCGGCCGTATTTGCGGCGCTCGTCATTCCGCTCGGCGCGCTTCTTTCCTGGGCGTGGGCGGGGCTTTGCGGCCTCGGCGCCTTTCTCTTTTTCGGGCTGATGCTCCTTTGCAAGCAAAAGCAGGAGGAAAACGACAAACAGGCGCGGCACGCCGATCTTTCCGAGCTTAATTTTCAAAATACGCAGCCGCCGCAGGACAAAGACGGGAAAGAGGAGCGCTAAAAATATAAAAAAGTTTCTTTTTTAACAAATTTTTCACCGCAGAATTTAATTTGTATGTTGACAATCTTATCAAAAGAGCTTATAATAATAGTATCAAAATTCTATGGAGGCTTTATATGGACGCATACAGAAAATGGATCGATTCCCTCCCGCTTCTGGTAAAAATCATTTTCGCTTTACCTATACTCGACGGAATCCTTTTCGGAATCTACCGCATCTGCAAGGGGAACCTTCCCAATATCGTTCTCGGGATTATCTGGATTTTTGTCGGCGCGACGATTTTCTGGATTCTCGACATTATTTTCCTGCTTTGGAAAGGAAAAGTATTAGAGCTTTAACCTCATTATAACGAAACGGCGACCTCATGCATGTGAAGCATGAGGTCGTCGTTTTTTACCGAAATAATAATATTATTATATGTCGCATACGCGCGCACGCGGGAGGATCAGGGGAAAATTTCAGTCCCGCCGCTCGAAGCTTTCGATCATATCCAGCATCTCCTCGAAGCGCCACAAATCCTCCGCCGAATAATAATCGATATAAATCCGTCCCTTTTTATCGTTGCCGATGAGCGACACCTTAGTACGGAACACCGAACGCATCCGTTCGACAAACGCCTTGAGTTCCGCGCTTTTGGCCGCGGCCGCCGCGGCTTTTTCCGACTGCAACACCTCGGGCGGCGTGAGAAACGCCTTGACGGCGCGCTCCGTTTCGCGCACCGAGTAGCCGCGGCGGATTGCCTCCTCTGCGAAAGCATACTGTTTTTCCGCGGGTACGGGAACAAGCGCGCGGGCATGGCCCGCCGAAAGCCTGCCGCTCTCCACCAGCCCCACCACTTCGGGCGAAAGGGTAAGCAGGCGGAGGGTATTGGCGACGGCGGGACGGGATTTCCCGATAGTCCGCGAAATATCGTCCTGCGTCCAGCCGAATTCCGAAATCAGCCGCTTCATCATATATGCCGCTTCCATAGCCCCCAGCGAATCGCGCTTCAGATTTTCGGTGAGTGCGAATATCTCCGCGTCCCGCTCCGAAAAACGATAGACGCGCGCGGGGACTTCGGCTATTCCCGCCCTTTTGGCCGCCAGCAGGTCGCCTGCGCCCGCCAGCAATCGGAAGCGTCCATCCGCGCCCGCATTGACCACAAGGGGCGGAACGCCGTTGATGAGCAGATAGGCCGCCCGCTTTTTCAGCGCCGTCTCGTCCGCGGCCGAGGGCTCGGCGCCGCCTTCGATATCATCGACGGAAATGGTTTTCAATTCTCCTTCCTGCGCGGGGATATAAATTTTTTTCGCGTGTTTCATAAGCCGTTTCCCGATAAACAAAGAGCCGAGAGATTTCTCGGCTCAACCTGTTTCAACGCCCCGAAGAGCTCAATTATTTCCCGAAAGCTTGGGGGTCAGATGGTCGGGCGTAGGATTTCCGAAATTTTCAAAAGGGTTCTCCCTGTGTTTATCCTCTTCCCTGTCCATAAACGCAATGACCTCCGCATAGGACGCGCCGTTCATGAGCATGGACACTTCCTCGGTATAGATCGTTTCTTTTTCCACAAGCACGCGCGACATATTGTCGAGAATGGAACGGTTTTCCGTCAGAAGCTTCACGGCGCGCTCGTGCGCGGAGGCGACCAGGCGCCTGATTTCGTCGTCGATTTCCGCCGCAGTCTTTTCGGAATACCCGTCGCGGGCGCCGCCGCCGTATTCGTATTCCATGCCCATAAATACGGGCTGATCGGAATCGTAGGCCACCAGGCCGAGCTTATCGCTCATACCCCACTGTTTCACCATGCGGCGGGCGATATCGGAGACGTGCTGCAAGTCGGCGCTGGCGCCCGTCGTCACGTCCTTGATCACCAATTCCTCCGCCACTCGGCCGCCCAGGGACATGCAGATGTTATCCACGAGCTTGTTGTAGGACACGTCGTTGTCGTCCGTTTCGGGACGGGTCATGGTATAGCCCGCCGCGTTGCCGCGGGGGATAATGGACACCTCGTGCACGGGATCGCAGTTTTTGCAAAGGCAGGCCAGCACCGCATGCCCCGCTTCGTGGTAGGCAGTGCAGCGCTTGTCGGCCTCGGTGACGACGCGGCTCTTTTTCTGCGGGCCCATCAATACTTTATTGATGCCATCGTACAATTCGAGATTGCCGATAAGCTTCTTTCCGTTTCTCGCGGCCAAAATAGCCGCCTCGTTAAGCAGGTTTGCGAGATCCGCGCCCGAGAAGCCCGCCGTAATCCGCGCGACCGTCTTGAAATTGACGTCGGGCGCGATGGGCTTGTTTCGCGCGTGTACCTTCAATATCTGCTCCCGTCCCTTGACGTCGGGAAGGTTGACGTGTATCTGACGGTCGAACCGTCCCGGACGCAGCAGCGCGGGGTCGAGAATGTCCGCACGGTTGGTTGCCGCCATGACGATAACTCCTTCGTTGGTCTCGAAGCCGTCCATCTGGACGAGGATCTGGTTGAGGGTCTGTTCGCGTTCGTCGTGACCGCCGCCGAGCCCCGCGCCTCTGCGCCGCCCCACCGCGTCGATTTCATCGACGAAGATAATACAGGGCTGGTTCTTTTTGGCGAGGTCGAACAGGTCGCGCACGCGCGCCGCGCCGACGCCGACGTACATTTCCACGAAATCGGAACCCGAAACGGAGAAGAAGGGAACGCCCGCTTCTCCCGCAACCGCCTTTGCAAACAGCGTTTTGCCCGTGCCCGGAGGGCCGACCAAAAGAACGCCGCGGGGAATCCGCGCGCCGAGGTCGGAAAACTTCTTGGGGGTCTTCAAAAATTCGACGACCTCCTGAAGCTCTTCCTTTTCCTCCTCCGCGCCCGCCACGTCCGCGAAACGCACCTTGAGGTTGTTCTGCACGTGTGCCTTGGTTTTGCCCACGTTCATCACCTTGCCGCCGCCCGAAGCCTGGCGCAGGATCAGCCAGAAAACGACCGCCACGAGCACGACGCCAAGCACCGTGATAACGGTGGACCACATGCTGCCCGCATTGGGATTGGCGTAGTCGATGGCGACGCCGTCGGCCAGCCACTTTGCAACGATCGCGTCGTTGGAGGCGTAAAAGTTCCAGCTGAAGCAATAATAGTAGTTTTTGGTGCCGTTGGCGTCGCGGAAAAGCCCTTCCAGCTTATAGCTGCTGATGCTTACTTCATTGATTTCCCCCGCCTCCACCTTGGCGATAAACTCGCTTATTTTAATCTGAGTATATCTCGGGGAAATAAATTCCATAAATAACAGCCCGATGACGGCCACCAATACGACGGCGATGACCACCCAGACGATTGTCTTGGTTTTCTTGTTCAATGCTTTGACTCCTTGAAAATTATGATACTTTCCGCGCGGCGGGCGCGAAGAACTCCTTACGAAAACGCCTTCGGGACAAACGCCCCGCACCTTACGGCTATTTTACATTTTACCACACGGCCGCTTTTTTTTCAAGCGTTTGCAGTATAAATTTCTAAACATTTAGCAAACATTCACAATTTTAACACGATTGTTTTCCGCTTTCCGCGCGCCCTTTCGCACGCGGGATTTTTTCCGCTTCCGCCCGATAAAAGCCGCCTATATTATCTTGAACTTTCGTCAAAAAATTATGCGGCGCGCCCTCGGGCTTTTCGACTTTCTTCCCTCTTTCCCGACAAGGTGCGCACTTTTTCCGAAAAAGAAGAAAGAATTTACTTAAAAACGCTTGACAAAACAATACTATGCGGTGTATAGTATATCGTGTAAGGAGGCATACGGCATGGACATGCAGCTGAAAAGAGGTTTCCTCGACGTGCTGGTGTTGAGTACGCTCCTGAAGAAAAACTCCTACGGATACCAGATCATCAAAGACCTGGCGCCCGTGACGGAAATTTCGGAATCCACACTCTATCCCATTTTGAAGCGGCTGGAAGCGAGTAATTTTCTGACGGTGTATGCGGCGGAGCACAACGGCAGGCTGAGAAAATACTACACGATCACCGAGCGGGGAAAGCGGCGGATAGACGATTTTTTGCTGGAGTGGCAGGACGTAATACGCATTTGTGATTTCATTAGCAGAGAAAGGAGAAGAACCCCATGAACAAACGCGAATTTTTGAAGGCGCTGGAAAAACGCCTGAAAAATCTTCCGAAAAAGGAAATCCAGAAATCGCTGGCCTTTTATTCGGAGATCATCGACGACCGAATGGAGGAGGGAGACTCGGAGGCCGAAGCGGTAAAAAATCTCGGCACGCCCGACGAGGTAGCGCGGGAGATCCTTTCCGACGCCTCCTTTTCCGCCATTGTCCGCGGCAGCGCGGAGCGTATCAGGACGAAAAGCGGCGGCAATACGCTGTTCGTCGTGCTGGCAGTCATCGGCTTTCCCATTTGGTTTCCCCTGCTCGTGACGGCGGCCGTGCTCCTCTTTTCGGGTGCGATCGTGCTCGCCGCGCTGTGGATAGTCCTCTTCGCCGTACTCGCCGCGCTTTTATTCTCGTCGTTGGTGGGCGTCGTCGGGGCCTCCGTCCACTTCTTTACGGGAGAGACGGCCGCCGCGGTAGTGCTTTTGGGGTTGTCCGTCACGGTGTTCGCCGCAACCATGCTCCTCGCACCGCTCGCAAAAAGAGCGCTCCGCTTCCTGTGGACGACGGCGGGCAAATGGCTGAAGGGCATCAAAAAAATGTTTGTCAATAGACGGGAGGAACGGGAATGAAAGGCAAAACAACCAGAAACATATTTCTATTTTTATTGGCCGTAGGCATACTTATCTGTATCGCGGGGCTTGCAATGGCCAACTTCGACCCCGCCCGCCTGCAAACCGGCGGCCCCTTCTCCCTCCAAAGCTTTTCGACGACGGAGAAGGTAACCTCCCTCTCTATCGACGTAAACGAAGCGGAAGTACGGCTCGTCCGCGCGGAGGAGGACGTTTCGGAATTCAGCGTGTCCTACGAGGAAAACGCCGTCGTGAAGTTTGTTCCCGAATACAAGGAGGGAGTCTTTTCCCTCACTTCGGTAAAGGTCGAATGGTATCGTCGCTTTTTCTCACTCACTTTCAAAACGCCCCTGGTCACGGTGCGGCTTCCCGAGGAGAGCTACGAACATTTTTCCGTCAAGACCCGAAACGGGGCGCTTTCGTCCGAGAGCGAGCTTTCGGCAAAGAGCGCGTACCTCTCTACCTCCAACGGAAAAATCAGCGTACGAAATCTGACGCTTACGGGCAACCTCACGGCGGAAAGCAGCAACGGCGCCATGCTGTTGAGCAATATTTCCGCTTCGTCCATTACGGCAAAAACGAGCAACGGAAAATTTGAAACCGACCTGCTTACCGCGGCCGATATCTACTTAAAAACCTCCAACGGCAAGATCGACGCGCAGACCTTACTCGCCGCCAATTCGATTGTGCTCAAGACGAGCAACGGCGCGATCAACGCCACGGTCGTAGGGACGGCGGAGGATTTCAGGATCGACGCAAGCACCTCCAACGGCAGCAACAACCTCGCCGATACCGCCGCGGGCGACAAAGCCCTTACCGTCCGCACGAGCAACGGCAATATTTCCGTATTCTTCCTCGGCTGACGAAAACGCGGCGGATTTTTTGAAAAAATACGGTTGACATGAAATTATGAGAGAAAAAATTCCCCGCCTGAACTTAAGTTATCCACGGCGAATGTGGATAAAAAAGGGTTGTCCACATTAAAATTTTTTATTTTGTGGATAACTTTTCCGACAAATACACATACTAATGCGTTTTTGTCTCTTTTCAGGCCCTTTTATCCCCAATTTTCAAGTAAATTGTGGATAACTTATCCACAGAGTTATAAAAAAGAGTGTGGAAAAGTATCTGTTTGGGGAGAACTAAGCCAATTTTTTGGGGATAAGTCAGATTTTTTCGACCGAAATCCCCCTGTTTCCCCCTTTGAAGCGACCATATGTTTCGGTAAAAAGGGAGTTATCCACAATCATCCCCATATGAATATTTGTATCGGGCACGTCCCGCGGGCAAAAAAAATAAGGGGGAAATCTCCCCCTGACGGAACTCTTTATTTTCAAGGCAACCTCGCAAAAATACATACTTTGCGATAATCGAGCGATCAAATCGCGCGGCGTCGCCTTAAACGATATTGCGGCGTCGGCTTCTGCCGTGCATTTCCCAAAGCAAAGAGGAGAGGCCGTCGGAGATAATCTCCGCCATCGAATAGACGAGGTTCAGCCGAGTGGTATTAAGCAGGCCGTAGCTTAAAAGGGATTTTTCCGCGACGATCCCCATCACGGAAAGGTCGCCGATGCTGCCCAGCTTTTTATTGGCTCCCGCTCCGGGAAAGAGGGGCGCGTCGTTTACCTTGATGAGGCCGATATCCCCTTCGCTGCCCACGGCCGCGTCAACGGCGATCACTTTTCTGCCGCGGTGCGTCTCGCGCAGAAAGGTGCGCATATATTTGATTTCCTTGGCCGTGACGGGCGCGGAAAGGGTTCCGTATAAAAAACAGTTTAGTCCCTGCGTCTTATATTTCAGCATCGAGCCGACGATCGGCCCCAGGCTGTCCCCGATCGCCAGGTCGCTGCCGATACACAGCACGACGGGGAGCTCAAGCTCCTCCTCGGGAGACTTCTCCGCCGGGCGTTTGGTTCCTCCGCCGCGGGCGGCTTCGGGCGCCGAGCGCAAAAATTTTTCTACGGCCATCGCCGTTCCGTCGGCGGCAAGCTTATTGAAAAGGTTAAAACAATATTCCATGGAAAGGGCTCCTTCGAAAACAAAATACGCGTACAATCGAAAGGATTATTGCCCTTTTTATCCCTCTTATACATACCGCGGGCCAAAAATCGGACGCCCGCCTCCAAAGACTTGAATTCTGTGAAAATATATGTTAAAATAATAAAGCGTTGCGGGGGATAAAAGACCTCGCATACGTCAAAAAACAATCGGGAGGACAAAACAAATGGCAAATTTGTTAGCTTCTTTTCAAGCGGGATACATCGCGGACCTCGTCTGCGCCGCCATATTAATCATCTGCGCTTTCGCGGGCCTCAAAAAAGGCTTTGTCAAAAGCTTTTTCGGCCTCGTCTCCACGCTCGCGGCCCTGATCCTGGCCTTCGCCTTAGCTTCCACCGTTTTAGGCTGGATCGACTCCGCGTTCGGCATGACCGAATTTTTCAGCGGAAAATTCGAAACCTCTTTCCTTAAAATAAAGGGCTTTGACACGGACATCTCCGCCACGGGCATAAACGCCGCGCTCGAGAGCGTAAATCTGCCCGGCTTTATCAAAGACGTCCTCGCCAAAAAGCTGGGCGAGGTAAACAACTTAGCGCCTGGTACGACCCTTGCCAATCAGGCGGCGCCCGTAGTAGCGCAGTTTGTAGGCCTTTTGATTTCGGGGCTCGTCATATTCGTCGTCGTAAAGCTTCTGCTGCTCATCGTGGAAAAGATACTTACCTCTATCGTCCGTTCCTGGTCGGTGGCGGCGGCCCTCAACGGGCTTCTGGGCTTCGCCATCGGCGCGCTGAAAGCAATGCTGTTTATCTGTCTGATTCTGGCCGTCCTTTCGCTGATCCCAGCCGAACCGATCACCACCTTCTTCGACAAGACGCTGGTGCTCAAATACCTTTACAACGATAACCCGCTGACCAAGCTTTTGGGTATGTTTATCAAATTCTGAACATTTTCTCTTTCTTGGAGCCCCTTTTTCGAGGGGCTCCTTTTTTATCGGGTCAAAAAAATTGACACGCGGGATAAAAAATGCTATAATACGGGCTACGGAAGGTTTTCGGAGAACACTTCCGAATAAAAAAACCGAGGTTTAACTGAATATGAAAGGATTTTTCACTGCTAAGCGGCTCTGCCGCGCGGGGATCATCGCGGCCCTCTACGTCGCTCTTACTTATGCATTCGGCGCGCTGTCCTATCAGGGCTTTGTGCAGATACGTCCCGCCGAAGCGCTCTGTATCCTGCCCCTCTTCTTTCCCGAGGCGGTGCCCGCGCTCTATATCGGGTGTATGCTGGCAAACGTAGCCTCCCCGTTTTGGATTTACGATGTATTTATCGGCTCTTTGGCGACCCTCTTCGCTGCCGTGGGGACCTGGCTTATCGGAAAATTTTTCAGAAATAACGCTTCGAAAATCGTGCTCGGCGGGCTCTTTCCCGTGCTGTTAAACGCCTTTGTCATTCCCGTCGTTATCGTGTTTTTATGCGGCGATCTGTCCTACGGAACGCGGACGGCCACCTATTGGGCGCTGGTCGGCTCCCTGGCCGCGACGGAAGCGATCTGGGTATATGCCCTGGGCGTTCCCCTCTATTTTTTTGTCAAACACATGCGCGAAAAAAATATCGCCGCCTTTTCCGATTTGGGAAACAGACGGCAAAAAGAAACAAAATAACGGTTGAAAACACAATCCCCCGAAAGGCTGCTCCGAGCCTTTCGGGGGATTTTTCCTTACAAACTCTCTGATTTTTTCCTATGGGCGCGGACGTAGGAAACGGGCACGTCCATACGCGCGGCGATTTCCTCCTCCGTCATACCCGCAGCGGCAAAACGCGCGCACACCGCGTTCATGTTTTCGCCCACCTCCACGATATGCCCGTCGGGATCGAAAAAGCGCACGACGCGCTGGCCCCAGCGATGTTCGAATACGGGATGCACGTATTTTACACGGTCCGTCGCTTTCAGCCTTTCCGCGAAAGCGTCAAAGTCGTCCTCCTCAAAATAGAGTTCAGCGTCCTGCCCGCCGTAGGATACGGCTTCGGAGCGGATAAATGCCTTCCAGCTTTCCTCCGTCTGCAAGCATACGCCGCCCGTCAAAGTGACGTTCGCGCCGAAATCGAGAACGACGCGAAGGTTGAGAATTTCCTTATAAAAGGCTTTTGAGGCAGCCATGTCTTTGACGACGAGCAGGGGATTTTTGAATTTCATGGTTCACCTTAAATAAAATCGAAAAAGTTTCTCTCGTCGGCCGCCTTCGCGTCGCCCATCGAGCCTACCTTCAGACAGAAATCGACGTCCGTCAGCTTTTTCCGCTTCTGTCCCTCTTCCACGGAAAAAATATGCTTGCCGTTGGTATAGACAAATTCCTTTTTTCCGTTTTCCTCCACGAGACAGAAATCCGCCACGCCCGAAGCCAGCTCCTTTTCCGCCTCGCCGCCCCGAGCGAGCTTCACCAGCTTCCACGAGGAGGGAATGAAGCCGTAATCCTCCTGCTTTTTATTCTTTTTCAACTCTTTATCCACATTGAGAAGATTATTGTTGATAAACACCTTTTTCGCGTCGCGCTTGCCGTTTTTCGCCGCGCCCCCGCCCGAATCCACCGCGCTGCCCGAAACGAGCGACTTTCCCGAAAAGCACATGACAAACGTGGAAATAAAGCCCGCGATTGCCTGTACGATCCTCACGGGAATGAGCAGAACCTCCACCAGCGGATTGCCGCCCGACCTTTCCCTGTTCGGTTTCTTGATGCAATATACGTTTCCGTCGGCGTCCGAAAGGGGTTTTATGTAGGAATATTTGGGATCGGAAGCGATCGCCTCCACGTCCAAAGTAGAGAGGTTAAGCCGATAGATCTCCGAGGGCATGTATTCGATGAAGTTGTTGTTTCCGTCCCTGCCCACCCCGTAGGAGTTAAAGAGGACGGCGCTTCCGCTGCGGTCGAACGAAGGATTTTCGTCGAGGCTGTCCCCGCCCGTGATACACTTGTAATCGCCGCTGCCTTTGGGAAAGAGCGCGATGCGCGAGGTGACGGAATCCACCTGCACGGCGGCCAGCATCTCCCCGTCGGAGTTATAGGAGACGGACATAAATTCCACGTCGTTGGCGGAGACGATATGCGCTTCCGTCCTGATTTCGTCGTCCAAAAGCTTGGAATAGATTCCCGACGAATCGTTGACGGAAAAGGCATAAACAATGCGGTTTTCGTCCTCGGTAAGCGCTACGCCGTGGATCGCGGCGGTGACCGAGGTTTCGCCCCGGCCGCCGAACAGATATCCCTCCTCCATCAGTTCCGCCGCGTGCCCCTGCGTTTTCCATTCCTTGGTTTTTGCGCTTCTCACCGCCGTCTCGCGGTAGTGTACGATATAATTGCTTTCGAACTTCTGCACGGCGCCGTCTTTATAGACGCCGAGCTGTTCTCCGTCGCTGAATACGAATTTCATGCCTTCGCTCCGTTTTTTTTCTTTATTATATAACAAACGGAGCGCAAAAGCAAACGTTTTAACGCTCCGCGCCGTCATTTATGCGCAACCTCCGCCCTGTCCCTTCAAAAATGAGGGTCGTCGGGGAGATAATATCCCGGCTCGCAGATCACGGCCAGCTCGCTCATGAACCCCTTTCGGCATGCGACGACGAGCTTTCCCGCAAGAAACGCTTCCACCAGCTTATCCAGCTGTTTTTTTGCTGTAAATATAGTCGGTCGTCGCCTGATGTTCGATCTGTGCCCCTAATTTCCCGTTGTCTATATAGTACAATTTCAAAGCGTGAAGCCGAACTTCATCTCCTTCCCAGGACGGCGGCGGGCTGAATTCCATTTCCGCCGCGTAGGGCTTAATGAGGAAAAACTCCGACGCTTTTTCGGTATATGGGACTTTTTTACGTACAAAAATCAATTTTGCGCACAGGAGCACGAAGCCCGCGGCCGCAAAAGCAGCGCCCAAAAATTTCACAAAAGGAAAAATCAGGCCGGAAAGCACAATCAATCCCACCCCGATACAGCCCCACCCGAAGAGATTGCTTACCCTTACATTTTTTAAATTTCCTTTTCCGCAGCGCATCTGTTTCAAAGCGGCGTTGAAAGCGAAATTCTTTTCTATATACTCCCGCTGATTGACGATTTTATCAAGCTCGAAAGGCGGAGGCGGGTCGGGCAGATAAATTTTTCCTTGTTCTTCCCAATCGTGGGCAACGGGCAGGGCCGTCCCCCTGTCTCCTTCGTCCGAAGGTTTTTCTTTGTTTTCCGTTTTTTCTTTCGAAAAAGCGCTTTCTTCGGGAAGTGTCGTTTCTTTTTCGGAAAAGGGAAAAACCGTTTCGTTCAAAGCTTCCGTCTCTCCGTCCGCTTCTTCCTTTGAAAAGTCGAAATATCTTTCTTCCTCTTTCAGAAGCGCCTTTTCCCGAGCGTTTTCTTCCCCTGTTTTATCGCCGCCTCGGGAAAGCTCCCCCTCCAAATCGAAATCCGTTTCAAACCACGCCGTGCCGTCCGCTCTCTTTTCGTACCAGGCGGGTTCGGCCTTCGCCTCTTTCTTTTCCTTATCTTCTTCAAAATTCTCTTTCATTTTCTCTTTCTTTCCGTCGGCGAATACGAGGCGGAAAGGCTACCCGCCGTTCCGCCCCGCGCCGTATTTTTCTTGTCAGAAATGCGTTATTTGTTTTCTTTTTTGTCCTTTACGGAAGCTTCCGCTCCGTTTTCCTTTCCTTCCGCCGCGGCGTCCTCCGCCTTCTGCGGCGCCACGATCTTGGGCAGGGACAACCCCGCCATGTTATACACTTCCTCGAGAGGCGGCAGGCTCTTGAGCATACCCGAAAGGAAATTTGCCGTAGAGGTCTTTCCGTCCTTGTTTTCGCCGTTGTCCCAAACGGTAACCTTGTCGATCTTGAGCCCCGAAATTGCCTTTACCTGTTCGGAAACGATATTCTCCAGCTTTTCGGTAATCATCAGCCGAACGGCCTCGTCCGCAGAGCCTGCGGCCTTTACGATATTGGAAAGACCTTCCGCCTGACGGGACAGCTTTTCCTGAATACCGCGGGCTTCCGCTTCCATCTTGGCAAAAATGGCGTCCGCCTCGCCTCTGGCCTTACGGCGCATCTGTTCGGCCTGCGCTTCCGCGTCGATTTCCATTTTCTTCTTTTCGATTTCCGCGGCGACGATGATATCCGCTTCGCGGGTGGCCTTTTCCCTTTCGGCACGCGCGACTTCGGCTTCCCTCTGCGCGGCATAGGATTCCTCGAGGGCCTTCGCCTCCTGAATCTTTTCTGCGGAAACGGCGATCTTCAGCGACTCGGCTTCCTTTTCGCGCAGAATTGCTTTAGATTGCGCGATTTCCGCTTTCGATTTATTTTCGCCCGTAATTGCGGCGGATTCGGCTTCCGCGACGGAAATTCTTTCCTGCATCTTCGCGTTCGCCTGACCGACGGAGCCCTTTCTGTCCTCCTCGGCGACGGACACTTTCGCGTCGTTGATCGCCTTCGCGGCGGCTTCCTTACCCAATGCGGTGATATAGCCCGATTCGTCGGAAATATCCGTCACGTTGACGTTGATCAGCTTGAGGCCTATCTTTTTCAGCTCGCCCTCCACGTTGCGGGAAACGGCGTCGAGGAATTTATCGCGGTCGGCATTGATTTCCTCGATATCCATCGTCGCAATAACCAGACGAAGCTGACCGAAAATAATATCTTTCGCAAGCTCGGAAATATTCTGAAGCGTAAGCCCCAAAAGACGTTCCGCCGCGTTCTGCATGATCGCGGGATCGGTAGAGATACCGACGGTAAAAATAGAGGGTACGTCGATACGGATATTCTGCTTGGACAGCGCGCTTTTGAGATCGACGCTGATCGAAAGCGGGGTGAGGTCGAGAAAGGTATATTTTTGCAGGAAGGGCACCACAAGGGTGACGCCGCCGTGCATACATTTGGCGCTTCTGTACGTGCCGTCTTTGTTTTTGCCTATCTTACCGTGGACGACCAGCACTTTATCCGACGGACAGGTTTTGATTCGGGTCATGATGACCAGAAGCAGCATAAATACGATGAGCACCGCGACGATGGCGACGACTACGCCTACGCCCGTTGCGGCAAGCAATGCGTGATTAAACATTTTTTCTTTTTCTCCTTAAATTTTTATATCGGTCATACGCAGAGCGCGTTTTCCGTACAACTGTTTTAACCTTCTCTCACAAATCTTTTTTGTCGTCCGTTTGGATTTTTTCTTCCTTTTCTTTTTCCTCTGCGGCGACGGTCGAAATTCTCTTCACTACCATGTAATCGGCGCCGATTTCCGTGATGACCACCCTCTCGTCCACGGGGATACGCTCGGTTTCGTCCGTAACGGCGTCAAGCTCGGTATAAGCGCCCTGCGCGGTGAGCACAATCTTGCCCCTGCCCGTGCGGGAAGGCGCAATGGATACATACACGCTGGCCTCTTTTCCGATCAGTTTTTCTTTGTCGAGGTTGCCGTTGCACTGTAATTTTGCAATGCCCTTCAAGGCCAGCGCAACTAAAATCATGGATCCCAACCCCGAGACCAGCGACAACACGATGGCAAGGGCGATGTTTTTGGAATTGATCTGAAGGATCAAAAGCCCGACCCAGCCGCCGATGGCAAAAAAGGCGGTCAACCCCTTGATCGTAAACAGGGAAATGCCGAGATCCCCGTCCGCCGAATCAAACGCCCCGTCTCCGCCGAAATCGCCGTCAGCGTCGGCGTCCGCTCCGCCGCCGAAGGAACAAATCATCATAATAATCTGAATGACGAGCAGCACCGTGCCTATAACGGCGATGTAAAAATAAATTTTTTCCGGCGTCGTCAAAGAATTGTACCAATTCATATAAAAATCTCCTTTTCGAGCTTTTTTGCTTGCAAGCCGACCGAACCAAAAGCTTTTTCGCTCTTCTACCGAGCGGACGAACGTTGCGGGGCGGAGCGGAATTTTCCTTCCGCGCCGTGGACGAGCCGTGCATTTTTACCGAAAAAGACCCATACATCGTATGTTTCCACACAGTGCATGAGTCTCATTTTTTAAAAGCCATCCGAACGGATTTGCCCTTCCGTTAGAAGTCGGATTTCGTTACGTATGATCCCGAAAGGAACCGTGCGCAAATTACTCCCTCAACTTGCAGTATCGTCAGTCTGTCAAGCTTGTTGTTCAGTTTAGATATATTATATCACAAATTTCGGAAAAGTCAAGGGTTTTTTGTGAAATTTTTCCGAAAATCGTATCAAAGGAAAAAAGGACGGGTTAGGTCCCGTCCTTTTTCGTCCGTTTTTATTCTTTATCCTGATTGTCCTTGCTGTTGCCCAGATACGTCCCGAAGAAATCGGACGAGGGCTTTTTATAGGAAGAGGTACGGGGCTTGTCGTAGGGCTTGCGTTCGCCGTTGAGATCGGTTCCGCCCTCGCCGCGTTCCGAATCCCTGTTGTAAGGCTTTCTATACCCCTCTCCGTCGCGGTTATACGGCTTCCTGTATCCGTCGTCGCGTCCGTAATCCTTGTTATAGGGCTTCTTATAGCCCTCTCCGTCGCGATTATAGGGCTTCCCGTATCTTTCCCCGTCGCGGCTCACATCCTTGTTGTAGGGCTTTTTATAGCCTCCCTCGCGGTTGTACGGTTTTTTGTAGCCTTCGCCGTCGCGGCTCACATCCTTGTCGTAAGGTTTTCTGTATCCGCCGTTATAGCCGCGGCCGCCGTATCCTCTCTGCGGGCGTTCCTCTCTCGCGGGGGACGCGGGGCGGTCGGGATAGCGCACGTTGGACGGCACGATCACGATATAGCGGTACGGCTCCTTGCCCTCGCTCTGCGTGGTCACGTCCTCCCTGCCCGAAAGAGCGGCGTGAATGATCCGCCTCTCGTACGGGTTCATGGGCTCCAATTTGAGCTTCTTTTCGAAACGGATCGCCTTTTCCGCCAGCTTGTTGGCAAGATTTTGCAGCGTGAGTTCGCGGTTTTCGCGGTAATTTTCGCAATCGACCACAACTCTTTTGTATTCGTCGCGGCCCGTATTGGCCACGGCTCCCGCGATCGTCTGAATGGCGTCCAGCATCGCGCCGCGCTTGCCGATCACCGCGTTGGTATTGGCCGCGGTAACATTGATTTCTATCTTTTCCTCTTCCCTGCGAAGCTCCGTGCTGGCCGTAATTTTGAGAATGTCAAACAGCCCTTCCAAAAACTCGACGGCTCTTTCTCCGTCGGTGCGGCCTTTCGCGTCGCAGTGGACCGCCGTCTGCCTTTCTTCGGGTTCCTTTTCCTCTTCCGCCTCGGCCGACGCTTCGGCTTCTTCGTCTCCGCCTTTGGGGGCGATTTCCACGCGCGCTTTTACGTATCCGAATAATTTCTTCTTCCCCTCCTCCAAAACCCGGATGTCCGCTTCCTCTTCCTTCAGCCCGAGCTCTCTCAAGCCGTCCCGGACGGCCTCTTCCACCGTCTTTCCCGTAAATTCCTGATACTCCCGTTTCATTTTTTACTCCTTTTTATTGCAGGCGTCACTTTTTATTCTTTTTTCCCGCTTTTTTGTCTTTATCCTTTTCGGGAACGTAAACCCGTCCCGGAAAACGCTTGTTGTACTGCTCCTGAAGCGCCTTTTCTTCCTTTTTGTTCATGACGATCTCCACGACCTTGTTGATGACCAGCGTCATGATCAGGGACAGGATATTGCTGGTGACCATATAAATGGAGAAGGCCGCGCTGTACATAAACGCGAAGATCGCAAACATAACCGTCATGATGATGAGCATCATCTTCTGATTCATCATGCCCTGCCCGTCCACCGAGGAATACTGCGTCTGTTCCTTCTGCGAACGCATGGAGACAAACTGCTGAAGCAGAATAGTGCCGATCGAAAGCACGATCAGGATATAATAGCCGTTGAACTGCGATTTTTCCGCGGAGAGCTTGGCCGTAACGACGTCGTAGCTTCCCTGATTATAGGCGTCGGTATGTCCGCTGATGTTGGCAAATTTCACTTTTTCTCCATCGACGGAGAATTTTCCGTTGCTTACGGAGCTTTTGAAATCGTTATAATTGAGCACGGGATGCTTAAAGGTCGCGTCCGTCGCCCAAATATTTTTTACCCAAAGAAATTTCATACGCTTAACCACTTCGGTGTCATACGTATGCTTCACGTTGTCCTGCGCGGCGGAAACGAGAACCTCGCGGCAGGCGTTTTCCATTTTTATAGGCGTCTCCGTATCCGCGGAAGCGGACACGAGCGCATCGACCCGTTCCTTCCAGGTCGTCGCGGACCCGTCGGCGTTTTCAAGCTTTTCGGAGCTTGCGTAAAGCCTTTCGGCATCTACGTAATAGGTCTTTTCCGTGTCTTTTATATATCGGTAATCGTTTTCGGCGTAATTTTCATTGTAGATCAGCGTATAATAGATACACTTCGTTTTCCCGCTTTGAGAATCCGCGGTTTCCCTGACGAGAATATGCCTCGTCTGCGTAACGGTTCCGTCCTCGTTCTCTTTCGTAATGATATAATTATCGTCGATATTTTCCGCCTTCAGCTCCGCGCAGTAGGGGTTGAGGTATTCGTTGTACGAGTTGGCCATCAGATTGTAGTTCTGCATATTGGCGTACTGTGAAAAGGCGTTGAAGGCGTTGATGGCGACGATGAACACGACCAGCGAAATAATCGCGGGAAGGCAGGACGAAAACATGGAAATGCCGTTTTCCTTATACATTTCCATCAGTTTCTGATTATACATCGCCTTGTCGCCCGCATACTGCTTCTGCAGCTTCTCCATCTTATCCTTATTTTCTTTCATCTTGATGTTCTGCTTTCTCATCGTCACCCTTTGATAGATATCGAAAGGGAGGACGACAAGCCTCAAAATGATAGAAAATACGATGATGCCGATGCCGACGACGCCTATGCCCTCGATGAGGACGCGGATTAAGTGTCCGAGCCAGTTGAGGGAAATATCGTACGTCTTTCCCAGAAAGGGAATGACGGGATCGCTTGCCAATAAATTGAGAAAGTTCATTATTCTATTTCAATTAACCTTTTTTGATGAGACTTTGAAAAAATTCAGAGCACCCAGCGCCTTTTGAAATAATTTTCCGGCGCGGGATCGTATCCCCCTTTGGAAAAGGGATTGCATCTCAATATCCGCCACGCGCCCAAGAGTATCCCGAAAAGAGCGCCGTGGTTGTTGATGCACTCCAGCGTGTACTGCGAGCAGGTAGGACGATAGAGACAGGTATGCTTCGACAGATGTTTCTGATAAAAGAGGATCAGCCGCATGCAAAGCATTTTGAGATAGGGCCTGAAAACCCTTTTTCTCAAATATTTCGCGTTTTCCCTTGCGAGCGCGAAAAAATGCACGCTTACAGTTTTTCCTTTTTTATCATACATTTCAAATGTTTTCTGAAGGTGGAAAGCTCGTATTCGTCCCTGACTTTGGGAACGAGCACGATTGTCCACGTCCCCTTCATCTCCTTGAGCTCCGCGCGGAAAGCTTCGCGAAGCAGCCGCTTGATCCGATTGCGCTGCACGCTCTTGCCGTGCCTTTTTCCCACCGAGATGCCCATGCGCGTCTGCGGAGAGGGCATACAGATCATCGTGAGGGAAGGGGAAAACGCCCGCCTGCCTTTCGAAAAAAGCTTTTGAAAGTCCGCTTGTTTTTTAACTCTCAAATATTCCATGCGTTTCTCCCGCTTCCGTTTCCCGCCGTCGCCCTGCCTTAAAAAGCGCGGATAATAACGAATAAGCCGCATTTACAAAACTGTACTGCGGCCTTTCCCGTCCGGGCGCTTGTCCCTTAATAGGTAAGCTTCTTTCTGCCCTTGTCTCTTCTTCTCTTCAGCACCTTTCTTCCCGCCGTGGAAGCCATTCTCTTTCTGAAGCCGTGAACCTTGTTTCTCGTTCTCTTTTTGGGCTGATACGTTCTTTTCATGTCGTTTGTCTCCTGTTTTTTGATTTGTTTTTATTTTTTACCGGCGCCGCGCGTCTCGCGGTCCTTAAAAGCCGGGGTTTTGCTTCGTCGAAAAGAAAGCTCTTTTCTTTCGGAAAAAGCCTCTTTTATCATTATAGCGCAAATTTAATTCTCCCGTCAAGCGATTATGCGGTGGTTCTGACAGGCAAAATCAAATAAGAGCTTTCCTGGCTGTCCTTATTTTCCAAAGTAAAGGGCGCGATGGGCGTATTGAAGGAAAGTTTTACCTTATCTTCGTCGAGCGCCTTCAGCGCGTCGAGCATAAATTTTCCGTTCATGGCGATCTTAAGCTCCTTGCCCGACATCTCGCCCTTGACGCACTCCGACACGTTGCCGATCTCCGAATTGGCGGTGATGAGGATATTTCCGCCCTTGACCTCGAAAATGATCAGATTGTTTTTATCCCCGCGGATGAGCACGGACGCGCGCTCCACGCTCTCGATCAGCTCGGCGCGCGAAACGCAGAACTGCGTGGAAAACGCGGGCGGGAAAATATTGCTCTTGTTGACGAATTCGCCCGTATAGAGGCGGGAGGTGAGCACCGTATCGTCCACGCTGACAAACAGCATGTTTTTTGCGACGTAAATTTTAAGCGTTTCGTCTCCGCCCTCGAGCATCCTCGAAATTTCGGTGAGGGTGCGCGCGGGGCACACGATCTTGACGTTGCCGTTTCCGCCCGCCGCTTCGCACTGCGAAACCGCCATGCGGTAGCCGTCGAGCGCGGTCGCGTGCAGCTTTCCTCCCTCCGTCTCCAGCAGACAGCCCTTTAATATAGGCCTGCTTTCGTCGGTGGCGCAGCAGAATACCGTCTTGGAGATGAGGGCTTTGAGGGCCGCCTCCTTCACTTCGAAATACTCTTCCCCCGCTTCTCCCTTGATCGAGGGAAATTCCGACGCGGGAAGCGCCTGCATAAAGGATTCGGAATCCTCGTAACGGATTTCAAGCCCCTTGTCCCCCGTGGAGATCACCACGTTCATGCCCGACACCTTGCCGATGAAATCGGAGAAAAATCTGCCGTTGACGCAAATTTCGCCCTCTTCGAGGACGTCCGCCTTTATTTTCTTTTCGATGGAGATTTCGCCGTCGTAGGCGAGCAGCGTCACCACGTCGTTCTGCGCTCCGATTTTGATACATTCGAGCACGGGAGTCGTCGTCTTGGTGGAACACGCTTTGCTTACCGTCACCGCCGCGTCCGAAAGGACGAGCCCGTCGCATATAAATTTCATAGTTTTCCGCTCCTTTTTTGCCGCCGCCGTTTTGCGGCGGGGATATCTTTCAACTCGGAATCATTTTACCATATATATTGCTTTTTGGCAAGCAAAAACCTTTTTCCCTTATAAATTTTTTCCAAAAAATTTCTCGGCCGCGCGGCTTCCTTTTCTCCCGTAAAAATTTCATAAAGAGGCTCCGCTTTCCCGCTCCACGTTGATTATTTTGTTAAAAAAGGTATTATTAGTATTAGTAATAGGGACGGTGGAATTGTGGATAACTTTTGATTTTCGACAAAAAAAGACCCTTTTTCAGCGTTAATGGACGTCAATTAACGCGTTTATACGGAAAAAAATTGTGGATAAGTTCGCCTGTTTTTGTGGATAAAATTGTGAATCAAATGTGAATAAGTGGACAACCCGATGTTGATCGTCCGTAACCGATTTATAAAAATAATAAAAGCATAAATAAAAATACTGTTGGAAAAAGTTATCCACAAAAGTTGTTCACATTGTGGATAAGGTTGTCCTCAATCTGTGGACAAGGTGCGGCGGAAAAACAGGGATTCTTTTATGCAGAAAATTTAATCGCGGCGGAAAGACGATTTTTTTATTTCCGACAGAACGCTTGAATTTTTTTTCTCGGTATGCTATAATGGAAATATGATGGATATTCAAAGGATTTTAGAAGAAAATCAACGGGCGATCGAGGGTGAAAAAAGGGCGGAATTTGAGCGGTTTCGTTCACTTTTGCTCAATTATAACGAAAAATACAACCTCACGGCCATTACGGAAGAGAAGGACGTGTTCTATAAGCATTTTCTCGACAGCAGCGCGGGGAGCGGCGTTTTCAAAAGGGGAGCGTCCGTGGCGGAGATCGGTTCGGGCGCGGGGTTTCCCTCTGTCGTCCTGAAGCTTTTGAGGGAGGATTTATCCTTTACTTTGTTGGAAAGCGTGGGGAAAAAGTGTGAATTTCTGCGCGCGGTTGTGGATAACCTCGGTTTGAAAGGAATGAATATTTTGAATATCCGTGCAGAGGACGCGGCAAGGGAGGAAAGATACAGGGAAAAGTTCGATTATTCCGTGGCGCGCGCCGTGGCCAGAATGAACACCCTGAGCGAATATTGTCTCCCCTTCGTGAAGGTCGGCGGCGCCTTCGTCGCCTATAAGAGCGGCGACGTCTCGGAGATAGACGAGGCGGAAAGCGCGTATAGGGAGCTCGGCGGGAAAAAAAGAGAGGTGGCTCTGTATTCCCTGCCCGAAGGGTACGGGGACAGGAGCCTGGCGATCATCGAAAAGACTAAGCCCACGCCCGCGAAATATCCCCGCGGCAACGGAAAAGAGAGAAAGTCTCCCCTTTGACGGGGGCAGGGTTGAGACGGCGGAAAAGGGGGAGAGATGGAACAGTTGCGCATAGAGACGACGGAAAAAATTACTTCCTGCGCCTTTACGGGACATCGGCGCCTCGGGGAGGATTTCGACCCCGAACGGCTGAAAAAAGAAATCGAAAGCTGCGTTTCTAGGGGAGTCAGCCTCTTTTACTGCGGCATGGCGGCGGGCTTTGATCTGTATGCGGCCGAATGCGTTGTAGAACTGAAAAGAAAGCTTCCCTTTCTCCGTCTGGCGGCGTGTATCCCGTGCGACGGGCAGGAAAAATATTTTTCCTTTGAGGATAAAAAGAGATACGTAAAAATCCTCGCCTCGTGCGACGAAAAGATTCTTTTGGCCGAGAGATATTTCAGAGGCTGTATGCAGAGGCGGAACGCTTATATGGCGGAACGGGCGGACGCTTTGATCGCCTATTGCCGAAAGGAAAAGGGGGGCGCCGCTCATACGCTTAACTGTTTTTTGAAAAAAGGAAAACCCGTTTTTAACGTGTAAAGAGCCGAAGATTCGGCTCTTTTTTCACACTTTTTTTCCGCCGTTCATAAGATAACAAAGAAAATAAGCGGCGTTTTTAGCCGAACGGACAGCGGGAGACGGGTATGGCGGAATATTTTAAGTGCGACGGGTTCGATCGGGACGGATACCCTTGCAGCAGCGAGCGGGTGAAGCTGATCGAAGGGCCGAAGGGACCTCGGGGGCCGCGCGGATCGGCGGGAAAAAATTATACGACCGCCCACCTTTCCGCGGTGAATACGGGCGGAACGATTTTGGAAGTATCCGCGCACGGCACGGCCGTGCCGTTGAACCGCTTCCTCGTGAGCAGAGGATTTACGCCCGGCGAAAGTTTTACTTCCTTTACCGTAGAGAAAGCGGGAACGTATTTTATGACGTACGACGTCCGTACGGTGCAAGCAGCTTCCTTGAAATCGCGGATTGTGAAAAACGGCGTTCCCCTTCCGGAAACCGTCCGCGCCTGTTCGGGAGGAAATTCTTGCTTTTTCGCCTCTTCGATCTGCATACTAAACGCGGGCGACGTCCTTGCGCTTCAGCTTTACTCTCTCGATATCGCCGTCTCCCTGCAAAGGGAATCGGGCGCCTCTCTCGTCGTCGTTCGGCTCGCATAAAAAAGTCTCCGTCTTTTTGAAGGACGGAGACTTTTGTAGGTAAATATTTTCCCTCTTTAGCGGGGGCATTTACTGCATGGAAATAGAAACGGGAGGGGCAGGGACGAGATCATTCGGAAACTTCGGTTGAAGAATCCTCTTCCTCCTGTTGCTGTCCCTTTCTGAAACGAATGTCCTCGGCGGGAAAATCCTTAAAGATAAGGCCGCCGTTGTGGTCGTCTATCTTTACCTTTACCGTCATCTTCAGCATATTGACGGAGACGACCGTTCCCTTGCCTTCGGGCGTGCCCACCTCCGAGCCCGTTTTGGGCATCTTTTTATAGGCGTCGGCGTAGTATTCGCTCTCATAACTTAAACAGCACATCAGCCGCCCGCAAAGGCCGCTGATCTTGCCCGGATTCAGGGACAGGCCCTGCGTTTTGGCCATTTTGATGCTCACCTTTTTGAATTCGGGCATATTGCCCGCACAGCAACAGACCCGTCCGCAGGGAGCGATTCCGCCGAGATATTTCGTTTCGTCCCGCGTGCCCACCTGCCTGAGCTCGATACGGATATGAAAGACGGAGGCAAGGTCTTTCACAAGCTCTCTGAAATCCACCCTGCCTGCGGAAGTGAAATAAAAGACGATCTTTGTGCCGTCGAAGGTGTATTCGCAGTCGATCAGCTTCATCTCCAGCCCGTGCTTGGCTATTTTTTCCTTGCAGACCTGCATGGCCTGCGGCTTCTTCGCCTCGCACGCCGCATAAAATTCCTTGTCGCGCTGGGTGGCGATACGAATGATCGGCTTCAGCGGCTGCACCACTTCCTTGTCCTCCACTTCGCGTTCGGAATACGCTACCCAGGCGAACTCCAGCCCCCGCGCCGTCTCGACGACGACGGGCATATTCCTTTCATAGACCTCGCCCTGTCGGGGCGAAAAGTAATACAGCTTTCCGCCGTTTTTGAATTTGATTACCACTACTTTTGTCATAACTATTCCTTTATCTCCGTCCGACGGGCACACGTCCCGCGGGAGACGATCTTTGGTTTTGTGAAAAAGGCGTCAGCGGTCGTTCTGCTCGAGAATTTTAGCCATGCAGATTTCGAGACACTGCGGAAAAACGCCGTTGAAGCGGATTTGCTTTTCTGCCTCCGAAAGCGCCTCCTGCGCCGAAAGCAGAGCGTTTAGGCGATAATAATCGCTGATCGCGCGCAGCCGTTCCGTTTCCGATTTCAACATCAGATACTTTTCGGCGCGGTTTTTTCCCGTTTTTCCCGAATCGCTTACGCCGTTTATTTTCGAGGTTTTGAGAATGAGCGCGTCGCGGAAAATCAGCCGAAGCAGAGAGAGCAGCTCCTTTTTATATTTTGTTTCGCCTACCCTTTTGACCAGGGCGGGCAGGCGGAAAGGATCTGTCTCCGCCAGCTCGAAGGCGTCGGCGGTAAGAGCCTTATAATACCCTCCCTCCAAAATGTTTTGGGCCTCGCCCACGCAGCCGCCCGAAGCCGCCGCATAAAGAGCCGCGTCGGATGCGGAAACGGAATACATTCTTTCGAGACAAGCCTTCACTTCCTTTACGGAAAAGGCGGGGATTTCCAGCTTTTCCGCGCGCGAGAGCACCGTGGGCAGAACTGGAAACGTCACCGTGGCGCCGAGGAGAAAGCATACGCCCGCGGGCGGCTCCTCGAGAAGCTTCAAAAGCTTGTTCTGCGCCTGAACGGTAGCTTCGGCAAAATCGCCGACGACAAACAGCTTCCTGTTCCCCTCGACGGGTTTGAGGGCGCTTTCCTCGGTTATTTTTTCCGCGTCCTCCACGGAAAATTTTTTCCCTTCCGCGGGAAAAAAGAGACAGTCGGAAAAGGTCTCCGCGTCAATGAGTTCGAAAATCCGTTCCGAAGCGAAAGGATTTCCTTCCTCGTTAAAGAAAATTTTGGCAAATTCCTTGAGCGCCGTCTTGAGGTTGCGCGCGTCGTCGAAAATGAGCAGATAGGCGTGATTGAGCCTGTTTTCTTCCTTTTCCGCTTTCAAAAGCGCATAAGAGCGGGTTGACTGCAATAATCGGCGCATTTTCCTTATCCTCGCTTTCCGTTTTTCTTCGATCTGTTTTTGTGTGTTTTTTGGCTTTTTCGGTATAAAACCCGAACTTTTTCAGCCGCACTTCACCTTTTTCGGTATTATTATAACATAACTGAAGTTATGTTTGAATAAGGCGCGGAAATGCCTGTAAATACTTCGTGCTTACGCATTTCCGCTTTTATTATAACACAAAACCTGAAAAATCGCAAGCGGAGAAAGAAGAAAAATCGAAAAGCGGAAAGAGCAGCGGATTTCAGAGGCAGCCGCGTCGGCGCAGAGCCGCGAGAATATCGTTGAAAATACCTTCGGGAGTGTTTTTGCCGTCGATCGTCACAATCCGCGAAGGCTCCGCTTCCGCCAGCTTTTTATAGGCCGCATAGACCTTTTTATGAAACTCCATGCCCGCCTGTTCGAGGCGGTCGTTTTCGTCCGCGCCGTGTTTGCGGCGAAAGGCTTCCTCGGGCGTCAGGTCGATAAATACCGTCGCGTCGGGCAGATATTCCTTCAGCGCATAGGCGTTGACGCCCCGCACAAACGCTTCGTCCAGCCCGCGCGCGCCCGCCTGATAGGCGAGAGACGAATCGACGTAGCGGTCGCAGATCACCAGCTTGCCCTCGCAAAGCGCGGGCTCCACGCGGTCGTGCAAATGCTGAACCCGCGCCGCCGCGTACAAAAGAGCCTCGCATTCGTCCGTCATCTCCGCATTTTTACCGTCGAGCAGAATAGCGCGGATGGCCTCGGAAATTTTTCCGCCTCCCGGCTCGCGCGTAAAGACGTGGGGCACTTCATGCTTTGCGAGATACTCGCTTAAAAGGCGAAGCTGCGTGCTTTTTCCGCAGCCGTCGCAGCCCTCGAACGTGATAAATTTTCCTCTCTGTTGATTGTTCATAAAATTACTCTTTTAGTTATTTTTATACGTTTTATAAACGCTGATTTTACCGCCCGACAGGCCGAAGACGTTGTCCGCTTCGGACAAAAGCCCGATTGTTTTTTTGTCGATTGTATCTCCCGCAAACAACAGAGGGGTACAGGGAGGGAACAGCCCGCACGGTTTGGCACAAGTGAGTCCCTCGGATTTTTCCAGCGGTATCCATTCCGTTTCGGACGCCTCCGCGTCTTTTTGAAAAGGCGATTTTTCGGCCGCCGGCGGGCTTGAAAGAGTAGGTTTCCCGTTAGCCTGCATGGCTGAAGAAATTTTTTCTTCGTCCGACGCGATTGAAAAATCAGTTTCTTCGTTAGCCTGCATAGCTGAAGAAATTTTTTTTTCGTCTGATACGATTGAGATATCGGCTTCTTCGACGGTATTTTCACTTGAAGGAAGGTCGCCAAAAAAGGAAAAGCAGGCGCGAAGTTCTTTTTTCAGCCGCTTGAAATTTGCGATTTTCGTCGCGGGAGAGAGATAGAACATCACGACGTTACCGTCGCAAAATTCCGCATAAATACCCCTTTTTTCTAAATATTTTTGCACGACGAAGGCCCGATCGCCGAATACGGCACAAAGCTTTGTCCAATCTCCGCCGAAGCGGATTTTGTCGGGGTAAGCTCTTACGAAGCCGAGTACGGCGTTTTCCAAAGCCGTGTTTCGCGGGTATTTGACCGCGTATTCCACCGAGGCCATAATCGGGTAGGAGGGGCTGGTGGTGCGGAAGATATCCGCTGCCTCCGCGAGCGCTTCGGCCAGAGCGGGCGTTTTTGCGGAAACTAAGGCTCCCTGCGTGAGGGCGGGAAGGCTTTTATGTACGCCGTCCACCCAAAGGTCGGCGTACGTCCCTGCATAGATTTCCCGATCAAAATGCAGGTGCCCGCCGTGCGCCCCGTCTATCAGCAAAAGAGCGCCCGTTTCGTCGCAAAGCGCGCGGAAAAAGGGGAGATCGGCAAGGTTGCCGTAGTAATCGGGCGAGGTGATCAGGAGGGCGTCCGCACCCTTGATTTTTTTGCTCGTCTCAGCCCTGGTAGGCTGTAACGGCATTTTTTCCGCCGTGGGTACGTCTAAAGATACAATTTCTATGCCCAGCAATTTACAGCCGTTATATACGCTTTTGTGGGCGTTTTCGGCCACGGCGATCCGCCGTGCGCCGCTCGCCTTCAGCATGGACAAAACGCCCGCCGTGCTTCCGTCCGTCAGGATAAAGCTTGCGGCGGAACCGAGTATCTCGGAAATGTCATTTTCCGCTTCTTTGATAACGCCTTTCGGACAGGAAAGGTTGTCCGAATAGGAAAGCTCCGTGATGTCCCAGGCCCCCGCTTTATGGCCGGGCGTATGAAAGGAAAGGTGTCGTCCTTTGGAATATTTATGCAACATCGAGTAGATCTTGCAATTGTCGAGAACCCGCTTGTCGGGCGAAAAATTTTTCATGGCAGAATCGCTTTTTTTATAAAGACGAAAGGAGGATAAATCCGAAAAACGGGAGAACAAGTCTCCCGTTTTTGTCGTAAACGCAAGTTTTTATTCCGCCGCAAGGCTCGTGCGGATGAGATAATTGACGAAACACAGGCCCTCCCAGCGGCTGTAGGCGTACTTGTCGTTGTGGAAGTCCAGGAGAACGATATTGATGTCCTCCGCAGTGGGAACCGTCTTTTCCTCGTCGTTTTCGTCCTTGACCGTCTTATAATAATATACGTCGTTTTTCAGATTTTTCATGCGTTCGTCGGGGCAGAGATTGATGCTGTATTTCCCCGTGAGCGTCAATGTCTCCCCCGTGGAGGAATTTTGGAGATACAGGGTCGTTTCCGTCAATTCGACATAGCCGTCTTCGAGGTAGCCGTTGAAATCGACCAATGCCTTGCGGTAATTTTCGATGCGGGTAAGCTCGTCCTTCAAGCCCTTTTGTATCTGTGTTTCGTTTTTGAAACGTTTGTCCTTAAACCGTTTGATCCGCGCGCGGAAATCCTGCTCTATCTTGGCCGTGTCCGCGACGCCCGCCTTGTAGTCGCCGTTGTAATAGTTGTCGAGATAGACCTCCATCTCCTCGAGATACTTGTCCATTTCCGCGGCGATGCTGTAATAACTGTATAAAAATTGCTGAAGATAGGTGGGATGGTACGCTTCGCCGTTAGGATCGGCGTAGGAAACCTCCTCGTTTTCGACGTTCGCCGCAAACAGCGCGTCGCCCTCTTCCGTCGCGGTGCGCGTCTGCAAGAGCGTTTCGCTGTAATTTTTTCCCGTCGTGATATCCGTCGTGCTGATTTCCAAAATTTCGTAAGAGAAAACGTCCTTGCCCTTTAACGAGGAATAGGAATTGAAACGGTCGGTGACGGAGGTTCCCGTATAATTAAATATCGTAAAATTCTGCGCGGGGGTCACGCGGGTGGCGGTCATGGTAAAGATAAGGCTCCAGACCAATATCGCGGCCACCGCCAACAAAATAATTTTGATCCAATCGTAAGAGAGGAGGATATTCAGACGTTTTTTGGTGATTTTCGCATCCATAAAGCTTCCTTTTCCGAAAAAAGAGTTTTTCCCTATACTATTTTACACAGCCTTTGTGTGGAGAACATGTCCGTTGCGTGTAAGCGGAGAGGATTATTTTTTCGGCTTCATCGTCGGGAAGAGAATGACGTCGCGGATCGTCGCGCTGTCGGTGAGGAGCATGACGAAACGATCCAGCCCCATTCCGAGGCCGCCCGTGGGCGGCAGGCCGTACTCGAGGGCGTTGATAAAGTCCTCGTCCACCTGCGCGTCCTTGTTTCCCGCCGCGCGCTTGGCTTCCACCTGCTTGAGCATACGCTGTTTCTGATCGATCGGGTCGTTGAGCTCCGAAAAGGCGTTTCCGTATTCGTGCCCGCAGATAAAATATTCGAAACGTTCGGTAAAGGCGGGGTCGGAGGCTTTGCGCTTGGCGAGCGGTGAATTTTCTACGGGATAATCGTAAATGACGGTCGGCTGAACCAGCTTGTCCTCCACGAAAGCGTCGAAAAAGTCGATCAGTACGTGTCCCTTGGTGGATTTTTCGCCGTGCGCAAGCTCCACGCCCTTTTCCTTTGCCGCCGCGCGCGCCTGCTCGTCCGTCTGCCAGTCGGCGTACCTCACGCCCGCGTATTTTTCCACGGCCTCGGCCATGGTCATGCGTTTCCATTCGCCCATGTGGATCTGCGTACCCTGATACGAGATGTCGAGCGTGCCGCACACCTTCAGCGTCACCGTCTTATACAGGTCCTCAATGAGATCCATCATATCGAAATAATCGCTGTACGCCTGATACATTTCTATCGAGGTAAATTCGGGGTTGTGAAAGGCGTCCATGCCCTCGTTGCGGAAGATTCTGCCCACCTCATATACCTTGTCCATGCCGCCGACGATCAGGCGCTTGAGATAAAGCTCCGTTTCGATGCGCATATACATGTCGATGTCCAGCGCGTTGTGGTGGGTCTTGAACGGGCGGGCGTCCGCGCCGATTTCCAGCGTCAGAAGGACGGGGGTATCCACTTCGAGATAACCCCTGCCGTCGAGATACGCCCGGATTTCCTTCAAAATTCTCGAGCGCGCGACAAACGTATCCTTCACCTCGCGGTTCATGATGAGATCGAGGTGGCGGAGACGGTATTTGAGGTCCTGATTCTGAAGCCCGTTATATTTTTCGGGCAGGGGAAGGAGCGCCTTGGAGAGCATGACCAGCTCGCTGACGTGCACCGTGATTTCGCCCGTCTGCGTCTTGAATACAAAGCCCTTGAAGCCCACGATGTCGCCGATATCGTAATCCTTTTTATAGGAAAGATAATTTTCCTCGCCGACGTCCTGCCTGGTGACGTAAATCTGAATAGACCCGCTCCTGTCCGCGATATGCGAAAAGGACGCCTTGCCCATAATGCGGCGGGACATCATTCTGCCCGCCAGGGAGACGGTTTTTCCCTCGTATGCCTCGAAATTGTTTTTCAGCGTTTCGGAATCCGCATCTACCGCGTATTTCACCTGTTCGTAAGGGTTTTTGCCCTCCGACTGAAGCTTTGCCAGCTTTTCGCGGCGGATTTTCGCCTGTTCGATAAGTTCTTCTTCGCCCGTTTCCGCCGCAGGGGGCACGGCGACCTTTTTTTCTTCCATAAACGTATTTCCTCTGATGATTGATTTTGGGAAAAGGCCCGTGTGTCAGCTGATTTCGACGATTTTCAGCTTATACGCGCCGTCGGGTGCGTTGATGAGCACTTCCTCGCCCACCTTGTGCTTGAGGAGCGCCGCGCCCACGGGGGACTCGTTGGAAATTTTGTTTTTCATCGCGTCCGACTCGGTGGTGCCCGTCAGCTCGTACGTTTCGTACTCCTCCAGTTCCGCGTCATAGACCTTTACCGTGGAGCCGATGTGCACGAATGACGTGTCGTCGTTTTCCTCGATGATTCTGGCGTTTTTGATCTTATAATCCAGCTCGACGATTTCGCCCTCGTTGGCCGACTGCTCGTTGCGCGCCGCGTCGTATTCCGCGTTTTCCGAAAGATCGCCGTGGCTTCTTGCCTCCGCGATCCGCTCGATGATTTCCTGCCGTTTGGTGGTCTGCAAAAACTTCAGCCTCTCCACGGCCTCGTCATATCCCTTTTGTGTCATAAAAAATTGATCAGCCATAAAAAATACCTCCCTTTACGGTGCCTGCGCCCGCTCCGTTCCGCCCCTTTTTTACACGACAAAAACCGTTCTCGGCGGGAACGTTAAAAATACAACCGTGACCTCGCCCTCTCGGGAAGCCACGGCATCTTGTATTCTGTATAAAATTATTATACTGTATTTCCGAGGGTTTGTCAATGAAAAATGCCGCCGTAAACGCATAAAAAACAAAAGATTTGCGGCGAAAATTATCGGAATTTGCTCATAAATTCCGAAATGCGGCCGCACGCTTCGGTGAGCGCCGTCATTCCCGTGGCGTAGGAAATACGCACGTTGTCCCGTCCGAACGTCCCGAACGCGCTCCCGGGCACCACCGCCACTTTTTGCTCCTTTAACAACAGATTGGCAAAATCCTCTCCCGAAAGGGAGGTGTTTTTCACCGACGGGAAAGCGTAAAACGCGCCCCTTGGAGAAAAGCAGGAAAGCCCCGCGCCGCGCAGGGAATCGACGACGAACCTGCGGCGTCGGTCATAGGAATCGCGCATCTCTTCGACGGCCGCGAAATCGTCGGAAAAACCGTCCTTCAAGGCCTCGACGGCCGCGTATTGGGCGGTGATCGGGGCGCAGAGGATAGAATACTGATGAATTTTGAAAATCGCCTCGTCGATTGCGGGGGGCGCGCAGACGTAGCCCAGCCGCCACCCCGTCATGGCAAACGCCTTGGAGAAGCCGCCGACGTACGCCGTGCGTTCCTTCATGCGGGGCAGGGACGCGAAGGATACGTGCTTCTGCCCGTAGGTGAGCTCGGCGTAAATCTCGTCGGAAATCACCAGCAGGTCGTGTTTTTCGGCAAACGAGGCTATTTTTTCCAGGGCCGCGCGGTCGGCGATTCCGCCCGTGGGATTGTTGGGATAGGTGAGGATGAGGATTTTGGATTTTTCCGTAACGGCCGCTTCCAGATCCTCCGCCGTGGGCACGAAGCCGTTTTCCTCGCGGCATTTCACCGCGACGGGCGTGCCGTCCGCCATCAGCGCGCAGGGCGCATAGGACACGTAGGCGGGGTCGGGAATAAGTATCTCGTCCCCCCGTTCGACGCAGGCGCGCAGCAACAAATCTATGCCCTCGCTGGCGCCTACGGTCAGCAGGATATGCGCGGGATCGAAGGAGAGGGAAAAGCGGGTTTCGAGGTAGCGGGCGATCAGCTCCAGCAGGGCGGGCATGCCGCGGTTGGCGGTGTATTGGGTGTAGCCGCGCTGCAGGGAGGCGATGGCGGCGGAGCGGACCGACCAGGGGGTAACGAAGTCGGGCTCGCCGACGCCGAGGGAAATCGCGCCCTCCGTTTCGCGCACGATGTCGAAAAATTTACGTATCCCGCTCGGCTGAAGCAGGCGGGCCTTTTCGTTGACGAAATCGCGCATAGGCGTCACGGCTGAACGGACAGGCGGTTATCCGTGTCCGCGCGCTCGGTCAAAGCGCCTTCGATTTTATATTTTTTGAGGATAAAATGAGTCGCCGTGCTCAATACCCCCTCGAACGTGGAAATGCGTTCCGAGACGAAACGGGCGACTTTTTTGAGGGACGCGCACTCGACAAACACCGCGAGATCGTAGCCGCCGCTCATGAGATACACCCCTTTTACTTCCGCGTGCGCCGCGATCTGCTTGGCCATCCAATCGAAGCCCTCGCCCTTTTTGGGCGTCACCTTCACTTCGATCAGCGCCTCCACCGCCGTTTCGTCCAGCAATTCGCCGTTGGAGATGACGGTGTATTTGACGATCGCGCCGCGCTCCTCCAGCGAGCGGATAAGCGCTTTGACGGCGGACGGCTGTTCGCCGAGCATGGAAGCGATCGCCTCCGCGCCGAGACGCGCGTCCGAGGACAAAAGTTCGAGAATGTTTTTTTCGAGAGTGTTCATAAAATATCTCCCTTGCTTGATTTTATAAATTTATTCGTTTTCCGAGCCGGAAAGCGGCAGGCTCCGGGGCGTTTGCGGCGTTTCCCGCAGAAAGATTTCCTTTTTCAAAACCCCCGCGAGGCAGACGATGGCCGCCAGCACGACCAGCCCCATATAGAGCTTGTTGTCGAAGTCGCTGTGGAAGGGATTTTGCGCGATCGCGCGCAGGGAAGCGTACATGGTCGCTACGCCGATGTAGCTCTTTTTCGGATAGCTGAACACAAACAAAACCGCAAAGATATCCGACAGGAGAAAATACCGTTCGTGCATATAGGGCAGCACGAAAGGCACGAACAGGGCAAAAAAGTAGGCCGTGGAAATAAGGTTTTTTTCGTTGACGGGAAACTTTTTCCGATGGAAAAAAATCATCGCAATGCCCGTGGCGCCCAGTCCGAACAGGGTAAACGCCTTTCCCAGCATGCGGAGGTGTCCCTCGTTCACCTGGCCCGCCTCCGTGTAATAGATCGTCTTGACGATGCAGTAGAGATTGGGCGCGGCGTAGTACAGGTTTTCGTATTCGCCCATCTGCGTCAGATAGGGCCGCAGGTAGGCGGCGTAAGGCGCCATGCCGCAGATTACGGCGGGAAGCCCCACGAGGAGATAGGAGACGAGTATCAGGGGTACGCTCCGCCACTTGAGCTTTCCCTTACACAACAAAAGGACGAGGACGGGCGCAAAGAAAATCGCCTGAAGCTTCACCGCAAACGCGACGCCGAACAGCGCCGCTGCGGCATAGCTGTTGTCCTTCATGGCGTAATAGACGCTCATCACGACGAAGCAGATATAAATCATGTCGCACTGTCCCCATTCCGCGCCGTCCAGAAAGACGTTGGGAAGAAACAGCACGACGGCGTACGCGCATACGGACAGCCGTTTTTGGGAGGTCATGCGATAGACGATGAGCGCGACGTAGGCGGCCGTGACAAAATCGAACAGGCAGGAGAACAGCTTGATGCCCGTCAGCGGAGAAACGGGGAGATAGGTCAGCGTCGCCAGAAAAAAGAGGTAAAAGGGGGTATAATCGGAGCCGAGCTCGCTCCCCAACGCCCGATATCCCCCGCCCGCCTTGATTTTATCGTACCAGGGCTTGAGAAAATTGGTGTAGTCGTTTGACTGAAATCCGAAGAGAAACGCGCGCAGGGCGATCGCCAGCCCCGTGAGGAGAACGGCGAAAATCAGCCATTCCCAAGGCGCGATGTATTTTCTGTAAAAGCTTCCCGCGGCGCCGTAAGCGCGGTCGGGCAGGCCTTTCGGGAAAGAACGTTTTTTCATAGACGTCTCCTCGGAGAAATATAAGTATTTCTTATAGTATTATATTTTCCAAAAACAGTTGATCGTAGTCGAGGGATTCGACGAAATCGCGGGGAATAAACTTCACGTGATTGAATTTCGCAAAGTTAAAGATATGCGTTTTCAAAAGCACGGGAGTGGGAATGTCAAGCTCGTGACAGATGTCGGAGAGGTAGTCGAAAAAGCGGGAATAGGTAAGGCGTTCCTGCTTTTCGTAAACGAACTGTTTTTGAATTTTTCCGTCGGTGATTAATTTTGCCCAGATTTTCATAGTACCATTATACAGGAAACGGAAGGAAAAGTAAACGGAAAAAACAGAAAAGGCGGTTTTTTTTCGAAAAAAAGTGCGAGCTGTCCCGAAACGGAGCGGCCCGCGTGTTTCGAAAAAATGCAGGTAACTTAAAAATAAGAGCGGACTGCCCGAAAAAGGACGGCCCGCGAGCTTGCGAAAAAATACATGTTGCTCAAAAATAAGCGGCTCGCAAGGCTGCGAAAAAATACATGGCCGCTCAAAATAAGCAGTCCGCAGAGCTTCAAAAAACCAAGCCCCGCTTAAAATAAGCAGGGCTTAAAAAATGCCGAACGAAAAGCGCCCGCAGGCGCCCTTCGTTATTTGTTGAACATTATTTTTTCGTTGTCGAACATCTTGGCAAGCCCGACGGCGAGCAGAACCGCGACGACGATATTCGTGCCTATCGTAATCAAAACGCTGACGGCCGAAGGCGCAAAGGAGAAGATACCGCTCATGGCGCGCGCACTGTTATAGAGGGGGATCAGGTACCAGAAGAAGGAGCCTGCCGCGCCCGAGGAGAACATGGTGCTGACGCCCAGCAGCATGACGAGGATCATCAGCGGCCCGATCATGTTGGTGGCTTCCTTGACGCTCTTGGCAAGCGCGGAAATCACGGAAATCAGCGCCACGATGACGAGCACCGAGGAAAGAATAATCCCCAACAGCATGATATAGTCTCCCGCAGTATAAACCGCCGCGGAAACGCCGCCCATGCCGCCCATCAGCTTCGGCAGGGAGAGAATAAGCCCCAAAAAGCTGCAGACGCCGCTGATGAGGGAAAGCACGCTTAGAGAAACGACTTTTCCGATTGCGATATGGCTGCGTTTGACGGGCGTTACCAGCATGGTGGCAAACGTGCCGCGTTCCTTTTCTCCCGCAATCGATTCGGGCGCTACGGCCATACAGCCCGAGAAGAGGAACATGAGAATGAGCATGGGGCCGATCATCGAGAAGATCATGCCCGTGGTATCCTTTTCGGAGGCCAAATCCTGCGGGGCGGTGAGGAAGAAGGGGGTTACTTCCTGCTGAAAGGCGGAAATCCCCGCCGAAAATAAAGCGAAAGCCTGCGATCCTTCCGTCCGGGCCGTATTATAATAGATTTCCACCTGCGGAAAATCAGTGGAGGTTCCGTTTTTCACGGCGTTGTACGCCTCCTCGAAATTTTCGGGGAATACCGCCAGAAGGTCGGCTTTTTTGTCGGCAATCTGCGCCTTAACGTCCTCCGTCCCGTCGGCAGAAGCTGCGATGAGATTGATTTTTTCGTTTTCGGCGAAGGGCGCCTTAAAGGAATCGGGCATATTGACGGTGTGGATCTGATAGACGTAATTTTCGTCCGTCTTTCCGATTTTGTCGAACACGCCCTGTCCTAAAAAGGAATAAATAACATAGATGAGAATGCCCGGGAGCACGAGCGCGAGGACGAGTCTCTTGTCCTTGAAGAAACGGGAAAACTCCTTTTTCATAATCGTCCAGATATTTTTCATATGCTGTTGCCTCCTTTCGCGGCCGCGTAGATATCGAAAAACACGTCCTCCAGCCCCTTCTCCGCCGTAAGGTTTTTCACCGTGTCCTCAACGGTCATTTTTCCGTCGATGATCACGCCGACGCGGTCGCAGATCTTTTCCACGAGGCTGAAAATATGCGTGGAGAGCAGAATGCTTTTTCCTTCGTTTCTGAGCTCCACCAAAAAGTCGGTAACCGCCTTTGCCGTCAGGACGTCGAGTCCGTTGGTCGGCTCGTCGAAAATGATAAATTCGGGGTCGTGCACGAGGGAGACGGCGATGGACGTCTTTTGTTTCATACCCGTGGAGAGATCGGAAATTTTCGTTTCGGAAAACTTGTCTATCCCGAAGCGCGAAAACAGCATTTTTTTGCGTTCGTCTCGTACCTGGGCGGGTATATTTTGCAGCTCGCTGAAGAAATCGAAGATATAGCTGGGGGTGAAAAAGTCGTCGGGCTTCAGCTCGCTGGTGAGAAATCCTATCTGCGAACGTACCTTGTCGGGTTGCTTTACGATGCTGAATCCGTTAACGAGTGCATCGCCCTCGTCGGGCTTAATCAGGGTGGCCAGCATGCGCAGCGTAGTGGTTTT
Source organism: uncultured Eubacteriales bacterium (assembly GCA_900540805.1). Classification (GTDB taxonomy): domain Bacteria; phylum Bacillota; class Clostridia; order Christensenellales; family Borkfalkiaceae; genus Scatosoma. The sequence goes on along the minus strand of UQHL01000025.1, from coordinate 5,487 downwards.
GCCCGCGCCGTTGGGGCCTAAAAGCCCGTAGATTTCGCCGCGCTTGGCGTGGAAGGAAACCCCCGCCACAGCCACCTTTTCGCGCAGGGGCGTCTTTTCGATTTTCCGCTGTTTTGCCGACAGGCGGAAAGTCTTTTTCAGGTTCTCGGCGACGAGTACGTCGTCTCCTCCCTTTTCTCCGACGCTCTCCGTCGGACCGAAAAATTCGTTGTTTTCCATAAATTCTCCTTATAGTTTATGCTTGGTCGGTGTCGGAAGGCAGGGTAATCTCTGCGTTTTCCGACAGGGCTTGAAGCTCTCTTTTTTTGAAACGGCGGGTGACGAAGGGCAGCGAAATGCATTCGGCGGCGATTGCGGCCGCCAGCCAGACGGGCGCCAAAAATTCCGTACCCGCAAAGGTATCGATCAGCGCGCATAGGATTTCCCCGACTCCCATGCCTACCCATACTTTTCCCATGACGCGGTGGGTCTGCGTCCAGACATAATCGCTTGCGAGGGTGGACGGCGTCTTGATCCCCAGCGTGGAGTTGCGTTTGATGACGGGCAGATAATTGCCCAAAACGATGAAAGCGGCTCCGATGGGAGTACAAATCAAAAAGGGCAGAGGCGCTTCCGCTTTTTGGCCGAGTTCGCTCACGCTACCGCACCAGCCGACCATCAGCCAACCGATATAGGCGAGCATGGCGGCGATAAAGGTGAGGATAATTTTCAGGGGCTTTCGGTTTTTCTCCTTTTGGCCCCGCCTCAGGCTTTCAAACAGGAGGCCTGCGGCGACCAGCGGCGGAAAGAGAAAAAAGGTGAGATAAATCCACGGAGACCCCAGCCTGTCAACCTCGAAAGACAGATTAAAATGCACGGCTACGCTTTCGGGCAGAAGGGAAATGCAGACGACGCCCGCGATCGCGTTCGCCAAAGCGATCAGCAACAAAGCGACGGGATAAGAAAGCTTCGCTTTCACCGCTTTACCTCCTTATGTCTGAAATTGTGCGAAAAACAGCCTCTTTCCACGTTTTATCTCCGGTATGTCTGAAGGCGGCCGAAAAAATAGTCATCTTCAAGGTTTTTTCTCCTTTTCATAGTCGGACGGCAAAAGGGCGTAAGGGTGCAGGGCCGCGTCCGTCTCCTTTGAAGCGGCATACAGCGGCAAAGCCGTGCTGATTATCTCCGAAGCTGCGTAGGGAGGCAAAGCCGCGTTTATTGTCTCCGAAGCTGTGTGGGACGCCGAAGCCGTTGCGGGCGATAAAGTCGCGGATACGCGCTCCGCTGCGGAGCGCCCCGAAGGGGAGCCCGTTGTCTCCGCCTTCCTGCTCCCCTTAAAATCTTTATCGGCAAACAGGCCGTTTACGGCCAGCAGAAAGGATTGGAATACGGTGAGGTTCAGCGAATAAATCACCGTCTGCGCCCGCTTTTCCGTATCGACCAGCCCCGCTTGCCTGAGGACGGAGAGATGATGGGAAACGGTCGCTTTCGTCAGACTGAATTTTTCCGCAATTTCGCCCGCGCTCAAATTTCGTTCTTTCAGCATCACGAGGATTTCCCGCCGCGTCTTATCGCTCATCGCTTCCCACACGTCCCGCACTCCGTTTCCTCCTTTTTGTAAACTTTGTTTATTTAGACAACCGTCTAAATACTATATAATCATAACATAGGGAAAGGGAGAAGTCAAGCGTTTGGAGGAAAATATTTTGAAGGCGGGGGGAAAGTATCCATGCTGTCATAAAACGCTGCCGCCGTCCATACAATAGAACAAAGGCGCGAAAGAGCGGGCGTAGGTCGCTTCGACAAAATAACAGGATATTCGACCCGACCGCCGATTTTCCGACCGATGAAATCTGTTAGCATTGAGGTATCGAATGAAAATAATCTGTTTCAAGGCAAAACGCGCGTTGGGCGGCGCGGGGCTGCTCGCATTGGCCCTCGCCGTCATGTGGGCGATGAGGGCGGTGGGCACGTACGCGGTGGGCGCAATCAGCGCGGCGCGTTCGCTGCCCATTTACTCGGTGGCGAGGGAGGAGAAAAAAATCGCCATTTCTTTCGACTGCGCCTGGGGCACCGAACACACGGACGCTATTTTGAAGGCCATGGAACAAAACGACGTGAAATGCACTTTTTTCATGGTGCAGTTCTGGACGGAGAAGTATCCCGAATACGTCAAAAAAATCGACGAGGCGGGACACGAGATCGGCACGCACAGCAAGACGCATCCCTATATGAGCAAATTGAGCGAATCGGAGATCCGCGAGGAGCTTTCCTCCTCGTCCGGGGCGATCACCGCGGTGACGGGCAAAAAGGTGGAATTGTTCCGCCCGCCCTACGGCGACTACGACAATCTCCTGATCGATACGTCCAATTCGATGGGGCTGTATCCCATTCAGTGGGACGTGGATTCGCTCGATTGGAAAAATCTTTCCGCGACGGATATTGCGATGCGGATCATAAACGGCGTCAAGCCGGGCTCGATCATTCTCTGTCACAACAACGGCCTGCACACGGCGGAAGCGCTGCCGCTCATTTTCTCCACGCTGCAAAACCGCGGGTACGAGTTTGTGCCCATAGGAGAGTTGATTTATCGGGAAAATTACGCGATAGACTCCGCGGGAAAGCAGTATCTCAAAGAAGCGGAATGACGGGGGCAGGGTTTTGACGAAACAAATTATTTCCCTTTCGATATGCATGCAAGAAAAACAAAATCGGAGGTTTTTATGAATTACTCGGCGGAAAAAAACAACAAGGTTTACATTATGGGCGAAATCGTGAGCGACGCGGTGTTCTCGCACGAGGTCTATGGGGAGGGCTTCTACGAATTTTTCGTGCGCGTCATGCGCCTTTCGGGGCAGGCGGACATTTTGCCGATCACCGTTTCGGAACGGCTGATTCAGGGCTGTGCGTTGGAGAGAGGCTCTGCAATCTGCGCCTTGGGGCAGTTCAGAAGCTATAACAAGCTGGAAAACGGAAAATCCAGGCTGATGCTGACGGTGTTTGTGCGGGAGATCCTGACGGAAATTCCCGGTAAAAATCCCAACAGCATTCTGCTCAGCGGATATATCTGCAAGCCGCCCGTCTATCGCACCACGCCTTTCAACCGCGAAATCGCGGATATTCTGGTGGCGGTCAACCGCGCCTATAATAAGTCCGATTATATTCCTTGTATCGCGTGGGGCCGAAACGCCCGTTTCGTCAAAAACCTGAGCGTGGGCGACAAAGTGGCGATCTCGGGGCGGATTCAAAGCCGCGAGTATCAGAAGCGCCTTTCCGAGACGGACGTCAAAACCATGACCGCGTATGAGGTGTCCGTTTCCAAGCTTGCCGCCTTCGACAACGCCGAGGACTTCGACATCGACACCGAATTCGACCTCTACACCCTCCAGAACCAAAGCGTGCAGCCGAATCCGCAGATGACCGACAGCATCGTATAAAATATTGTACGACGGTAACGTATAGAATACAGCTGACGATAGCTTATAAAAATTGTTTCGCCCGAACGCAAAAATAATCGCGTTCGGGCGAATATTTTACTTGACAAACGTGTGAAAAAAGTGATATTATGATAAAAATACGTAAAAGAACAACGATCCCCCCTAACGAAACAGGCGCCTTGAAGCTGGAAAAATTGTTTTTCCGCCCGGTCTGGACGGTTTTTGTGAGGGGGATTTTTTTCGGGCTTTTTTCGGCCCCGCGGGCGAGAATGCTCCGCGGTGAAAAATGGGTTCTGCGGCAAAGTGCCGAGGATATAATTAATTTTATACGAAGGAGATATAAAAATTATGGAACTCGTTTACAAAGTAAAAGACAGGCCGCCTTTCGGAAAGCTGCTGATTTCCGCGCTCCAGCAATTGCTGGCGATCATGGCTGCCACGATCGCCGTGCCCGCGATTATCGGGAACGGAATGTCGGCCTCGGCGGCGCTTTTCGGGGCGGGCGTGGGAACGATCGTTTATCTGCTGTTCACCAGGTTCAAAAGCCCCGTGTTCCTCGGCTCTTCGTTCGCCTTTCTCGGCTCGATGTCGGCGGCGTTTGCGGGCGGCGTGTCCATGTCGGCGGGCTATCTCGGGCTTCTGATCGGCGCGGTATTTGCGGGGCTTGTCTATGTGGTGATCGCAGTTATCGTCAAATTTGCCGGCGTCAAATGGATCAATAAATTGATGCCCGCCGTTGTCATCGGTCCCACGGTGGCCATCATCGGGCTTTCGCTTGCGGGCAACGCGATCGGCGATCTCATGAAGGGCAACGTGTTCAACGCGGCCGACGCTATGCTCTGTTCCCCCTACGTCGCGCTGCTCTGCGGCCTCGTTACGCTGGCGGTCACGATGATCTGCTCGGTCTATGGCAAAAAAAATCTTAAGCTTTTCCCCTTCGTTATCGGTATTCTCGCGGGCTACGCCTTAGCGGCGATCTTTACGGGGATCGGCGCCGCGGCAAATGTCGATGCGCTGAAGATCATCGATTTTTCTAAGTTCAAGTCCATGAAATGGCTGCCCGATTTCTCCTTTATTCAGGCGTTCAAAGGCGGTTACAGCTTCGGGGACGGCGGTTCCGTAGGGACGTTTATCGGGACGATCGCAGTGGCCTACGTGCCCGTCGCTTTCGTGGTTTTCGCAGAGCACATCGCGGATCATAAAAATCTTTCCTCGATTATCGGCACCGAGCTTCTCGAGGACCCCGGGCTTTCGAGAACCCTTCTCGGCGACGGCGTCGGCTCGATCTGCGGCGCGTTCTTCGGCGGCTGTCCCAACACCACCTACGGCGAATCGGTCGGCTGTGTGGCGATCACGGGCAATGCTTCCGTCGTCACCATTTTCACGACGGCGGTTCTCGCTATGGTAATCTCCTTCTTCGGCCCCTTCGTCACCTTTCTGGCGACGATTCCTTCCTGCGTCATGGGCGGCGTATGCGTCGCGCTCTATGGCTTTATCGCGGTGTCGGGTCTTAAAATGATCCAGAAAGTCGATCTCAACGAGCACAGAAATCTGTTCGTCGTTTCCGTCATTCTGATTGCGGGCGTGGGCGGGATGAGTCTCACCTTCGGAAAGGTGACTTTGACGGAGGTCGCCTGCGCGCTCATTCTCGGTATCCTCACCAACCTGCTCTGTTCCATTAAGGCGAAAAAGCCCGAAGCGCCCGCGGATACCGCGGAAGCGACGGTCGCGGCGGACATGCCCGAGGATATCGCGGAAAATGCGGACGAAACGGCCGCGAAATAAGCGTTTGCAATCGAAAATACGTCGATAAGTATTGGTAATCGGCGGCGGAAACAGGCGGTTATGCTCGAAAAGGATAAAAATAAACGTTTGTGACGGCTCCGCCCGATAACGTCGGCGATAGAAAAACGCAGCGATAAGCGCTTGAAATAAAACCCTCCGCCCGATAAAGGTCTGAAATCGGAAACGGAAAAAATAAACCCGCCCGCGGAAAATTCCGTCGGGCGGGTATTTTTGGAGCTTTAGCGAAAATAAACCCCCAGTTCTACTGGGGGAAGAAAAAACACTT
>UQHL01000024.1 GCA_900540805.1 uncultured Eubacteriales bacterium | reverse complement strand
CTCCCCCTTCGCTTGACTTCTTCCTGTTTCTATGCTATCATTATTATATAGAAAAGCACTGTTAAATTGAGCGCGAAAATATTCGACACGAAAAAAATAAAAAATTCTTCAAAAAAGTGGCCTGAAACTATTGACAAAATTCAAAAGATAGTTTATAATGTATCATGCTTTCGGGGATATGGCTCAGTTGGTAGAGCGGTACGTTCGCAACGTACAGGCCACGAGTTCGAATCTCGTTATCTCCACCAGAATTAGAGAACTCCTGCTTTTACAGATAGAAGCAGGAGTTCTTTCTTTATATTTTCGGTAAATTAAATCGACTTTTATTCTCTTTTGTTACTAAACGCGTTACTTAAAATTTGAGCTTCTCAACCATCTGAAAAAATAAGCTACAGGCTGTTGCTTATTGCATTTTTGTCTTTGAAACAAACAGAACACACCTGTCCGTCCACTATAATGGTACGGTAATGCTCCATATCTTCTCTTTTTTCTCCGATATCGCGGAGAGTACCGCCTGTTAGCTTTATCCGGCTTTCCTTTCGCGTAATATACTGCGTCAACAGCTTTCCCGCGTCGGAAGAAAATTTTAATCTTTCCAATTCGGCCTCGGAACAAACAAGCGCCGCGATTGAGCCGTCATATGCCAATCTGGGAGAAGCGTCAATCCCCACGGGAAACTCCGCCACCGCACATAAAGCAAGCGTAGCCGTGTGACTGAAGCTGAAACAAATACCGCCGGCAGGCGAATAAGGCTTTCCCGCTTCGGTAAACGCGACTTTGATCGACCTTCCCGCAAGCTTTTGAAGCATATAAAAACAAAGCGCGGATTGAAAACGGTAATTTTTGTCATAGAAACCCGCGACATGCTTTTGATAATATTCGGGCAGAGCGACTTGTGCGGTATCAAAACAGGCGAGCATACGGGGAGTGTTCCGCACAAAACCGATTTTTATCCCCTCCCGAAGAAGGGTAAGCGTCTCGAATTTTACTTGCGCGGCGGGCAGGATTTCCCGCCCCTTTTTTATTCCGTCAAGCACGCCCGGCCACGCCAGCGCCCTCAAGTTTTTTATCGAAATCGCTTATCGCTTCCTTCCAATACGAATACTTTTCGTCCGTTCTTCTGTCCGTCAGCTTGTCGCCGAATTTTTCCGTCAGATATCTTCCGAGATACCGCGTCGCTTTTTCCGCGCCATAGACGTTGTAATGATTTGCTTTGTCCTGAAAATCCCGGGCGAAATCCGCCTGATATCTGTCGTTGGGGATATTCATATCCAAAAAATCTATTCCGTGCGCGTCGGCATACTGCTGAATAAAATTATGCCGTGCATAGCTCCAGCTCGTGGCGTTGGCAAACTCGCTGAATACGATCTGAATATCGTTTTTGCGGCAAATCTTTACAAACCTGTTCAGCCCCGAAAGATGTACCTTTTTAGGCGCAGCCGGCTTCGCGTCCGCTTTTCCCATATACTCGCCCGGCTGATAACCGGAAATTTCGGCGGAAAATTTATACCCTTTGGTGACGTCCTGCGTCCTTACGCCGGGCGCGAGATAAAAATCTCTGGGTTTCAGATTTTTCCAGCGCGCGTGAAAGACAAACGGAGCAAAAAGGCTGTCGTAATACCGAATCAGCGGAAACCTGACATATAAACAATCCACGTCCAAAAAAACCACCTTGAGCTTTTGACGTTTAACGGCTTTTTCCAAAAGGTCGTTAATTTTTTTAATCGGTTGGCTGGCAGTGCTGGAAGCATAGGAAGTATAGCCGTATTCCTTATATAAAGTTACGGGAGAGAAGCCCGAATATACGCCCGAATGTCCGAACATGATTATGTCGAGCGAATCGTCGGGTTCTCCTATAAAGCCCTTAGCATGGTAATACTTATCCCCGCCCCAATCGGACACGTCTTTGGGAATAAAGACAAAGCAAAGATAGGCATAAACAAGCATAAGCGACAATACGCAGGAGACAATGCGCAGTATTTTTTTTACCTTTACCATCAAAATCCTCCGTAAATAGGATCGGGCGGCAAGTACCCGGGGCCGTACGCCCCGAAAACAATGACAGCAAAAACCACCAGCGCCACTGCTCCTACCCGAACAAACAGCGAGCCTTTAGCGAATTTATCCCCCAGCGAAATACGGCAAGAGCTTAAAATTCCCGAGACAATCAAGGCGGCAAGCCCCGCCAGTGCCACGACAAAATCTTTGACGTCTATCACGGCAAACAAATTCAACGCACCGCCGCCGCTGAATACGGAAGCGAACATTTTCCCGAAAACGAAAAGATTGTCCGCTCGAAACAAGAGCATGCCGACCGTCACCAGCGCAAATGTTTTGAGGACGCGGAAGATCGATAAAACTATTCCGTCCTCCTTGATTTTCAACGCCCGATACAGGCGCGAAAAGAGCGGTTTCAACGCCTCGTGCAGGATCATCAGCAAAAAATAGTAAAGCCCATAGACGATATATTTTACGCTGGCCCCGTGCCACAAACCCGTCAAAAACCATACGGCGAACATTCCGCCGCCCACCAGCAGAACGCTTGCTGTCTTTGCCCCGCGCGTATCTTTGGCCTGTAATTTCAGCGCGCGCTCCGACGCCGTAATCGGAAAAAACACATAATCGCGGAACCAGCTTCCCAGCGAGATATGCCACCTGCGCCAGAACTCCCCTACGTCTTTGGAAAGGAAGGGCTTATCGAAATTCTTTTTAAGATGAATGCCGAACACCTCGCTTACGCCGGCGGCGACGTCGATATATCCCGAAAATTCGGCATAGAGCTGAACGGTAAAGGCAAGCGCGCCCAAAACGACGGATATCCCGCCGTACGCCGCATAGTTTCCGAATACTTCGCCGACGATCGTGCCGAAACGGTTGGCGACGATAAGAATTTTGAACAGCCCCCAAAACCCGCGCAGAAAACCGCGGAATACGTTTTCCGAGGAAAGCGGCGCGCCCTCCGTCAGCTCGGCGCGCATTTCGTTGTACCGCCCGATCGGGCCCTCCGTCAGTTGGGGAAAGAAGCAGACGAATAGCGCGACTTTCGCGGGGTTGCGTTCCGCCTCGTATTTCCCGCCCGCCACGTCTATGGCATAGCCGATCGACTGCAAAGTATAATACGAAATCCCCAGCGGCAGTACAAGCGAAAACGAAAGCGCGGAAAGCTCTTTTCCGAAAAGGCCGATCAGTTTTACTCCGAGCTCGGCGAAAAAGTTTAAGTATTTGAGCGTGAACAGGATACCGAGATTGACGATCAAAACCGCCGCCAGCACGAGATATTTCTTCCGCTGCAGCTTCTTTCTCGGTTTTTTCCGCTCCTGCCGCGGCAGGCTTTTGATCGCGGGCGAATATTTTTTCTCCAGCGCGGAAATCCCCAGCCCGCAGAGATAGACGCTGACAGAGGTAACGAGGATAAAGACGCCTAGAAAATGATTATATACAAAATTAGCGGCTATGCTCGCCGCCAGCAGAACGAGGTATCGAAATCTTTTGGGCGTCAGCGCATACGCCAAAAGCACTCCCGTAACGAATACGGCAAGGATATACAGATATAATTGCATGGCCGTTTTCGCGTTACGAAAGCTTCTCGATCAGCGCATAGATCGCTTCGGCCGAATTGAAATTTTCGGGCATGAGATGCATAGCCGTAATTTTGATATCGTAGGCCTCGTTGAGCTTCGCCACGAGCTTGAGCAGGTTGAGAGAGGTCAGTACCTTGTCGTCCACGAGACGCTTGTTATTTCTGAAATCCGCTCCGGGGACAAGCTCGTTCAAAATCTCATACAGTTCTTCCATTTTTCATATTCTCCTTCGTATTTATCCGATATAGCGTTTTTTCAAAAGCGCCTTATCCGTCTTTCCGTTGGCATTTACGGGAAACCCTTCGACGCATATATATTTTGCGGGCACCATGTAGGCGGTGAGACGTTTTTTCGCCTCGTCCATGATCTGCCGTTTCCGTTCGTCGGTCCCTTCGTACAACAAAACTATTTCGTCCTTTTGTTCGTCGTAAAGACAGACGCACAGCCCTACCCCTTCCACGCCGTTCATCACCGTTTCAATCTCGCCCAATTCGATCCGATAGCCGAGGTGTTTGATCTGGTGATCTTTTCTCCCGAAATACAGAAGTTCGCCGCGATCGTTATAAGCGACCAGGTCCCCCGTCCGATACACCGTATCCGGATAGGCGGAAATCAAAGGATTCTGTACGAAAGCGGCGGCCGTGCGCACGGGGTCCCGATAGTAGCCCTTGGCGACAAATCCGCCCGCCACGTACAATTCCCCGAGCCTTCCCGCTTCTTTGATTTCTTTTCCGTCCTCATCCACGACAATCAATCTGGCGCCTTCGCAGGCGGCCCCGATCGGAAGCGACTCGCTTTCCTCGAAATCCCTGTTCACTACGTAATAGGCGCAGATGTCCGTCGTCTCCGTAGGGCCGAACAGATTGGCAAACCTCGCTTCGGGAAGCTGCCCGCGCCAATAGTTCAAAATCTTGACGGGCATAACCTCGCCCGCAAAAAAGACGTTTTTCATATAGCGAAATCGCTCAAACGAGAGCAAATCGCACCTGGCCACAATCCCCAGCGCGGTAGGCACCCAATAAATAGTGTCGATTTTCCGTTCGTTGATATAATGCACAAGTCGGGCGGGAAAAGCGAAATAGCTTTTCGGAATGATATGATACGCCGCGCCCGAAAGCCAGGCTCCAAACAAATCCGACACCGACATCGAGAAATAGAACGGCGTCTGCGAGCCGAAATTCGTGTCGGGCCCGATGGAAAATCTTTCGACAAACCAGCCGCAATAGGCGATCACGTTGGCATGGGTGAGGACGGTTCCCTTCGGCGTTCCCGTCGAACCCGAAGTAAAAATCGTAAAGGCCTGATCCCCCGGAAGAAGCTTTTTCGCGGCCTCGGCCAGCCGTGCGGCGTCGCTGGTATGCAATACCGCTTTTTCATAGCTCAAAACGGTTTTTTCCGGAAAGATCTCTTTGCAGCGTTCCTCTGCCGCCCCGTCGCAGAGGATCAACGGCGTTTCCAGCGTCTCCGCGATCTTCGACAGCCGTTCGGGCGGGGACTCCGTATCGAGAACCGTATAAAAATTTGCGCTTAAAAGCACTCCCGCCATCGCGGCGGGAATTTTTGCGCTTCGTTCCATATAGATCGCCACGGGGCGAAACATGACGCCCGCTTGGAGAAGGGCCGAAGCGATACGGCGGCCCAGCATCCTTACCTCTTCAAAGGAAAAGCTTTCCCTTATGTCGGTAAAGGCGATTTTGTTTTTATACGTTTCCGCCGCGCGATCGATCACGTCGATAAGAGTGGTCATATTTTTTCTCCGTATATTTCAATATCTGTATTTTATCATACGGAGTTTAAGCTCAAATAAATCTAATATTAAATTTTCTTAATATTACCATCCTCACAACAAGGCAATTCAATCAAAAATTCGGTGGAAATTCCCTCCCGCTTTTCCCCCAGGCGGATATTGCCGCCGTGCAGATGCACGATGCGTTCCGTGATGGCCAGCCCCAGCCCCGAGCCGCCCGCCTTTCCCGTGCGCGAGCTTTCCCCCACCACAAAGGGCTTGAATACGGTTTTCCGAAGGCCGTCCGAAATCCCCGCGCCGTTGTCCGCCAGCGAAATCGTCACGCCCCTTTCCGCCCTCTTCAAAGAGACAAAGATCGTCGTCCCCTTGGCATTGTATTTCACGACGTTGGAAATGAGGTTATCGAAAACGCGCGACATGTGGAAGGTATCGATCGCACATTCTATCGTCTCTTCGGGGATATTGCTGTCCACAGAAAAGCCCGCAAGCTCAAGCTCCTCATATTTATCGATCACATAACCTCTCAAAAATTCGCAGACGTCCGTCCGTTCCGCTCTGATCGAAAAATCCGCCCGCTCCAGCTTGTTATATTCGCTGAACGCCGTAATCAGCTCCGCGAGCGATTCCGAGCGTTTGCAGATCACTTCCAGATACTCCTTTTTTTCCGCCTCGGAAACGCGGTCGTCCAGCAGGGCTTTCGCGTATCCTTCGATAACCGTGATCGGCGTTTTCAGATCGTGGGAAATATCCGACAGCATCAGCCGTTTTTCCCCCTCGGCTTTCAGCCGCTCCTCTTCGCTCTTGTTCAGTGCGGCGGCCATTTTATTGAAGCTGTCGCATACCGTCTGAAATTCCTTCGGCCCCGCGTATTCGACGGGCGTGCTCCTGTCTCCCTCCGTAAAGTTGCAGATGGCTCGGTTCAGCATCAATACGGGCCGCTTTACGCTGCGATCCACCTTGATGACAAACAAAATCAAAGGAATGACGATGACGGCGATAAAGAGCGTAATCAACACGACGGGAAGCAGCTTCCAGACACGCAAATGGTTCAGCGCCTGAATATCCCTGAAAAATACGACGGTGCAGTTCCGTCCGTCGCTCCCCGTCAAATCCATTTTCGAAAGGGTGTAGTCCCCGTAAACGTCCCCCTTGATATACGCAAGCGCCGTTCCCCCGTACTCGTTTTTTCCGTCCTCGAATGTGGAAAAGAGCACCCGCCCCTCGACATCTACAATCAGCCGTGGCGCATATCCCTCTCTGTCGGCCAGCTTCAGTTCGAAATACTCTCTTCCGTCCTTGTCTCTCGTCACGCTCCGCACGTCAAAGCTGTAATCGGATTCCACCGAAATCAACGACAGGACGTCGGCTGAAAAGTTCTCGGCCAGCTCGTTTCCCAAATAAATTGTCGCGCCGCTTTCGTCCAGCACACAGACAAAACCGCGGGCGCCTAAATACTCGGAAGCCTTGAACCCCTCGTAATTGCCCTCGGCAAGGGGCGCGGCGGCATCTACAGTTACCATTTTGCTCGCCGACCCCACCGTTAAGATTAAAATGACCGCGGCCACGATAATAAATACGACGACGACCAATAAAATCAGCAACGTAAACAAGGCAAAATCCCGCAGGAACATTTGCATATAACTGATTCTTCGCTTTTTGCCGCCCGTTTTTTCAGTTTTCAATTTTATACCCCAGCCCTTTTATCGTCCTGATGTAGGCCTCGCCGTCTGTCTCCAGCTTCGCCCGCAGATGGGAAATATGCACTGCGATCGCCGTATCGTCCAGCCAATCCTCCCCGTCCACGGCAACCATGATCTGTTTTTTGGAAAATATACGTCCCGGAGAGAGCATCAGCAGCAACAGAATTTTGTATTCCTTTGCCGTAAGCGCGATCGTTTCCCCGCCCTTTGTCAGGCGGCAGGAGGACGTGTCAAGCTCTAAATCCTTCAGCTTCAGAACCTCCGTCTTACCCGCGGCGGCATATCGGCGGACGGCGGCGTTGACGCGGGCGGTCATTTCCAGAGGATTGAAGGGCTTTGTGATATAGTCGTCCGCGCCGATGTTCAACCCGAGGATTTTATCGTTGTCCTCGTTTTTAGCCGACAGAATGAGAATGGGCACGTCGGAAAAAGCTCTGATCTCCCTGATCAGCTCATAACCGTTCATTTTCGGCATCATGATATCGACGAGCACCGCCGAAAAAGCTTCGTTCCGGGCAGCGGCAAGCCCCACTGCCCCGTCCTCTGCCCACACCGTTTTGTATCCTTCTCCCTCGAGATAGAGCTTGATCAGCTTTGCAATCTCCGCATTATCCTCCGCGATCAGCACGGCGGACTGGTTTTTCGACATAATAGACGCTCCTTTTTTCTTCTCTCCGACTTAATTATACTCTTTAAACGACTTTTGTCAAGTCCCCGAAAGAAAACGGGTCGTAAAGAGAGAATTTTCCCGAAAAAATTGACTTTTACGGGAAAACTATGTTATACTGAATAGGATAATATTATATTTACAGAAAAAAGGATTTGTCCGATGAAACTGAAACTCCTTCTCGTCGAAGACGACGAAACGCTCTTGCGGGAGATGACTGCTTATTTCAACGGGTGTTACGACGTTTATGCGGCCGCTTCACTCGCCGCCGCGCGGGAATATCTGGCGGATAACGCTCCCGACGCCGCGGTGTTAGACCTTATTCTGCCCGACGGAAACGGGCTGTCTCTCCTCACCGCAAACCTTTTGTCCTGTCCGACCGTCATTCTCACGACGATGGACGCGGACGACGACCACGCGGAGGGACTCGACGCGGGCGCCAAGGATTACCTCATAAAGCCCGTATCTCTGCGTATCCTCGCAAAACATCTTTCCCTCCGTCTCGCGCCGAAATCGGAAAGTTTGCTCGTTTCGGGAAAGCTGTCCATCGACACCAATAAGCGCAACGTTTCCTATGCGGGCAAGCCCGTCTCTCTCACCTCGACCGAATTTAACATTCTCGTCTATCTCTTCAACGAAGCGGACAACTTTCATACGGCGCAGGAAATTTACACGGCCGTTTACGGAGAACTTTTTCTGCAATCGACCGCGATAAAAATGCACCTTTCCAATCTGAGATTTAAGCTGTCCCGCGCCGCCCCCGACGAAAATTATATCCAGACCGCTTACGGAAAGGGCTACCGCTTCAGGAAGGAGCCATAATTATGAAAAACCGTTCCTTAAAGTCCGTTTTTTTTCGCATAGGCGGAGCTTTGTCTTTGCTCGCGCTTATCTTTGCCGCGTTTTTTCTGCCCTTCGTCCTCGATAACGCAGCCTCCGTCGCCGCTGCGGAAACGTCGATGGCCTACGAGAGGACTTATTATCCCGATACCGAAACGGACGATAACGCCGAAGCGGTTACCGCTTCGGGAACCTTTGTCGGAACGGAAATCCTAAACCTGAAGGAGCTCAATTCCCTTTTATACGTCAATCACAGTCTCGAAAAATTCCTTCCCACGTCCGAAGATTACAATTCTCCGTTCGTAGCAGGCAATATCGAGCGGCTGGACAATCTGACGCCCGCAAAATACGGCACGCTGCAATTCTTTTTCTTTAACCTCGATCCGATGGCGGAGAATTTTGAAAAACAGACCGAAACCCTGTCTCATTTCCGCCGCGATTCGGAAAGCCTTGCGTATCTCGATCTCTATCTTCCCTTCTGTTTCGACGCGGCCACCGTCTGGTATCGGGATAAATGCGTCTCCACGGCGGGAGATATGGAAGACTACGATCCGACGGAGTATCTCGATCCCTATTCCAAATACGAATTTTATCCCAACGTGATCGATCGGGCGCCGCAGTACGTCACGCTTTCCTTTCCCATGACGCGGGACGCACTCTATCCCGACCGTTTTGAAGCCGCACGAGTGGTCACGGTACATTACCGAGCCGAACACGGAGCGGATTTCTCGAAAAACCTGCCCTTGACGGGCACCAACGCCGCCATTAAAGCCGCCGTTTCCTCGAGGACAAACCTTCACGTCGCCCTGCTGGCGGTAACGGCGTCTATCGCCGTCTCTTTCGCTTTTCTCATTCTGCTGAAGCGGAACGGGACTTTTTTAGGCGCGTTGGGAATCTTACTCGGGGAAATTCTACTTCTCTCGGCGGGGCTGATTCCCCTGCTCGGCAAAGCGGGCACGGCCGCCGAGATTATGCCCTTTGCGGCCGCATTTCTGCTGCTTTCGGCGCTCGTGGCGGCAAAGCCGTCGGACAGGCGCGTTCACCGCTTCTGGTACGCCGCGCTGGGCGTCGCGGCCGCAAACGCCGTTTTGTGCGCAGTCCTGCCGCTGACCGTGTCCATAGCGGCGGCGATGCCTTATGTAAAAATAACCTCGAGCGCCATCGCCGCCGCAAGCCTGTTCTTCGGCGCGCTCAAATGGAAAGAGACGAAAAAAGAAATCGAAACGGCCTGTCTCGTCATCGCCTGCACGGGAGGCCTGCTCTCCGTATTTCTCACCCTTTCCCTTCTTTTCTCTCTTCATCCCGCCGCCGCGGTCGGCGCCCTTTCCGCTCCCGCCGTGTTATGGTTTATTTTTGCGGATATCTTTCGCACCGAGCGACGAAATATCGCCTTGACGAAAAACCTTCGGGCAGAGGTTGCGGCGCAGACCGCCACCCTGCAAAGCGCGCTGGCCGACCGCGAAAAAATTCTTTCCTTCCTTTCGCACGACATGAAAAAATCCGTGCTGGGCATCGACGCGCTGACGGGAGAGCTCAAGCGCGCCGCGCATGACGACGCCGCCCGCAATACGGCGGACAAAATCGAAACCAAAAACAAAGTGCTGCTAAATTCTCTTTCGGAAATCCTGCGTTTTACCAAGCGCAATTTCACCGGCGAGCCTTTTTCCGCCGTCCCCCTCCCCGAGCTGTTGGAGGAGCTGGGGGCGCGCGTAAAGGAGGACTGCGAGGCCAACGGCATCAAATTTTCCCTTTCCACAAAAAGGTTGACCGTCCGCGCGAAACGCTCCGCACTTTTTTCCGTGCTTTTCAATCTCGTTTTCAATGCGATCGAGCACGCCGAATGTACGGAAATCTCCGTCAGGGCGGAAAAATCGGGCGAGCGCGTTTTCCTCAAAGTGACGGACAACGGAAAAGGCCTGTCCGATAACGCAAGGATTTTCGAGCCCTACTTCACGGGCAACGAAAGCGACGACAATTCGGGCCTGGGACTGTTTATCGTAAAATCAGAGACCGAAGCCATGGGCGGCACGATCGCTTATTCGGGAAAAAACGGTTCGACTTTTACGCTGTCGCTTTTGTCCGAATTTTAACCGTATTCAAATAAGTTTTTCGCGACAACTTTAACAGGGCCGAAAAGCGGCAATGCTTTTCGGCCCTGCTTCTGTTTCTCTTTCAACGGAGCCTTCGTTTGATCCGTTCAAAAACATACGGTGCCGTCGAAAACAAAGCCGTTGCCTTGCGGCAGGTAGTGATTACAGCAGCAACAGCAGCAATCGGAAAGATCGTAATAGTACGGGATTTCCCGAGGCGGAGATCCCGGCGATACCGTCGTTTGCACAGGGTTGCTGAGCGTCTCGACAGGAGCCTCCCCCGAATAATCTATTACCCTCGAAACGTTTGTAATCGTAATCATTTCAGTTCACCGTTACGTCAAATTCTACGGTTACGCTTTCTCCCGCAGCCAAATCGGGCAAAGCGAAGCCCGCATCGGGATTATAAGCGGGATAAACAGTTCCGTTTATCCTTACGCTGCCGGGCACAAACGTCGTCCCTGCGGGGATAGGATCGATAAACGTGATATCCGTCTTATCGACGGTTCCCGCATTGGTAATAACGGAGGTGTAATGCAGCGTCTCACCCGAAACGGCGACGCCCTTATCCACGCTCTTCACATTGGTCATGCGCACGGAAACCACGTCGATAGAAACGTCGTTGGTATTCTCGGAATAGGTGACGGGGCCGCGGTTGGGATCGTTGACGGTATAGGTAATCGTCGCGTAGTTTGTGACGGGAGTCGTCGTTAACGGATCGTCGGCAATAATCGTATAGGATACGGAAACGCTGCCGCCCGCGGGAATATCGGGAAGCGGAAATCCCGTTATGAGATCGTAAGAGGGCTGCGAGACGCCGTTCACCTCGACGCTTCCGGAAACGTAGGTTGCACCGTCGGTCATGACGTCCTTAAACGTCACGTTTTGCAAAGCCACGCCCGAATTATTGGTAATCACCACGGTCTGACGGGCGGTTTCGCCTTCGCCGATAGTGGTTCGATCGGAGGTTTTTACCTTTGAAATCGCACTGGAAAGGATTTCCGTATCGACGGGATTACTGTATTCCTCTCCGCTTTGCGTAGGCTCGCCGGGAATGGTATAACTGTATTTTACGTTGGATTGGTTGGTCACTATCATGATAATTATCTCTCCTTAAATTGATTGGGGGTCAGTCAACCGTAACGCGGAATGTTACGGTAACGCTCTGCCCGGGCAGAATATTGGGCAGCGGAAAGCCGAGCGCGGGATCGGCCGCGGGGACGGAAGCGCCGTTTACGGTGACAGAACCGTTCACAAACGCCGCTCCGACGGGAATCGGGTTCGTAAAGTAAACGTCGGAAATGGGCAGCGAACCGACATTTGTGATTTCCGTCGTATAAAGCAGTTCCTCGCCCGAAACGGCGACCCCCTTATCGACGCTTTTAACGGGCCTCACCTCCACGTGAATGATATAGCAGTAGGTGTAATTCGAGTTGGAAACATCGGTGACGGTATGCCCGGGGAAGGGAATAAAGGTATATACCGCCTGCGCGACGTTAAAAACGGGATTTTGAGCGGGAATGGCGTTTGCCGTCACCGAAAATTTAACGGTTGCCGAAGCGCCCGCCTCCAGCGGCCCGAACGTGACGGGAAGCGTTCCGCCGTAAGGCGTACCGTCTATCGTGACGGAACCGGGGATCAGCGTCGTCTCGTTGGGAAGCAGATCGTACAGCGCAACCGTCTCTGCACGTATAGAGCCGTTATTGGTGACAACTACCGTATAATTGATGGGTTCTCCGATCTCGGCAGAAGCTTTATCCACGCTCTTTTGCACCTGCAAAACCGCGCCCTTGCTGTCTATCTGCAATCCGAGGCAGTTGGGAACGTAGAGATCCCCGTCCGTTTCGAAACGCACTGCGGCGGTCGTCTGCCCTACGGAAAGCCGGGCGGAGACGTCGATCGCCGTGATATCCCAGCCCTGTCGGCAGCCCGAAGTATTGGTTCCCGCCGCGGCGTTTGCGTTTCTGGTGCCGAACGTGCCCGACGTATCGAGCACGCCGTTTTGATCGTTGATCTGGGACGCAAAAAAGTTATCTTCAGGATTGTTCGGCCCGGAGATAGGCGCAAGGGAGGCAGCGTCTCTGCCGAACAGCATTCTGTCCCCTTCGAGGACGGCGTCGCCCTCCTGCGCGGAGACGAACAGCCTTCCCGTGATGGGAAGAAGGTCGGGCGTGATAAAATCGGTCAGCGTGATGTCCGCGCTTCCCGCGGAAGGAGAAACGACCACGCCGCCGCACCACAGCGTGAGATCGCGCAGGGGCAGGGACGGATTTTCATATACGATCGCAAGCGTCCAGCCCGCATGGTTGGTCTCTAAAGTGCGTGCGTCGAGCGCCTCGATCAGCGCGGGCACCCTGCCGGTCGAATAGGTACCCGACATCGCGTTTTTCACCAGCGTTGTCACGTCGGCGCTCCGGACGTAAAAGCCGACCGTCCCGCCGTCTTCGGTTATATTAAAATTTTGTTTTGTCGAAGGATCGGGCGCAATATCGTTGCTTCCGAGCGGAGTGGTAAACCTTACGGCGTTATCCAGCAAGGAAGAAATGTTATTGGCCGTAGAACGGAACAACCCGCCCCAGACGAGCTCCGCGTACAGCACCGTGCTTCCCGCGGGAAGCGTGAGCACGGCGGCGGAACCGTTCTGCGTATAGTCCAGGGTCGTCCCGGGAGGAAATGAGGACACCTGCAGGGCATTATTCAAGCTGACAAACGCTCCGATGGACCCGAGGGTCCCCGGAGAGGTCGCGTTGGCCGCTTTGCTTAAGCCCAAGGTGTTTCCCGTAAAGACGATTCCCCCGTTTTTGATGGTTGAGAATCTTTCTATAATAGGCATATTTTAACCTCGGATAAAAAAATACCGCTTAACGTTCCGTCAACAACCGAAGCGCACGGCGGTATTCGTTTTATAGTCGTTGTATCATATATTATGAAAAAAAGGCCCGCGGGGGTTACAATCCCCTGCGGGTCTCGGGCGTCCAAACGTCAGAAGCCGATTAAAAAATTTGTAAAATACGGCGTGAAACCACCTTCGGCAAGCTCTAAATTCTGGGAAATATATCCCAGACGATTGACCTCCGCGACGGCCGTCACCGAGCGATAGGTACTCAGTTGATAAACCCCCATGGCGGAATTGAAATAGGGAAACACAATCGAAATATCGTTGATGTTTATCTCCTGCTTTGCGGGACGGCAATCGGCGGGAAATATCAGCTTCAAAAATTCGGACGCCATATATCCGACATCCACCGTCAGGCTGTTTTTTTCATTGAGGTTTTGCAAAACCATTTTGCAGCCGTCGATAAATTCTCCCGCAAAACGGTTTTTCGCGGAGTCCTGCGCCTGGTCATATACCTGCCGGCATTTTTCGCCCGTCAGCCGATAGACGTTATAAAAGCCGTAGCCGCCGCTCCCGCCCGACTGCGCGGAATAGAAAAGGAAGGGCTCGCCCTTTGAAAACTCGTAAAATCCAATAAACGGATCGAAGCCGAAATCATTGGGCGGAACAATCGAACAGACAGGTTTTCCCCCCTGTAAAACGTCCAGCCTTATCTCCGTAATATAGGTTTTTCCGACGCCGCTGAGCCGCACCTCGACGGGCTTGCCGTCTATCACGGCCGTTTTTTCGGAAATCACCGTCCGTTCAACTTCATAGGCGCGGGCGCAAAGTCCCGCCCCCGCCGCAGAGCCTATCCATACCGCCGCAAGCAGCGCCGACACGCAAAAAAGCTTTTTCATACCGTCAGTATGTTTCGTTTTCCGTAGATTACGCAGGGTTTTACAAAAAAGGATTCCCCGCAAAGGAAATCCTTTTCCGATATTCGGTTATTCGCCCGCAAACTGCGAATTGTACAGCCCCGCATAAAAACCGTTCCGTTCGATCAGTTCGTCGTGCGTGCCCTGCTCGATAATGTTGCCGTCCTTCATGACGAGGATCAGATCGGCGTTCTTTATCGTGGAAAGGCGGTGCGCGATGACGAAACTCGTCCTGCCCTCCGCAAGTTTATCCATACTCTTTTGAATAAGCTCCTCCGTGCGCGTATCCACGTTGCTGGTGGCCTCGTCGAGAATGAGTAGCGGCGCGTTTTCGGCCATGGCTCTCGCAATGGTAATCAGCTGTTTCTGTCCGCCCGAGACGCTCGCTTCGTTTTCCAGCACGTAATCGAGGCCGCCCGGCAGAGTGCGCACATAGTGCCAGATGCCCGCCTCTTTGCAGATTTCCTTCAGCCGCTCGTCGGAAACGCCCGTTTTGGAAAACAGAATATTTTCACGCATGGTACCCTCAAACATCCAGGTATCCTGCAGCACCATGCCGAAGATGTCGTGTACTTCCTCGCGGGGCATATCCTTGATCGAAACGCCGTCGATGGTGATATCGCCGCCCGAAACCTCGTAAAAGCGCATCAGCAGGTTGACGATCGTGGTTTTTCCCGCGCCCGTCGGACCGACGATCGCCACTTTCATGCCCGGCTTTACTTTAGCCGAAAAATCGGGAATAATAATTTTTTCGGGCGTATATCCGAAATGAACGTTTTTGAATTCCACTTCTCCGCGGATATGCTCCCGGCCGTCCGCGCCCAGCAATTTACGGGTTTTGCCGCTCTCGTCGTAAAGCTCCTCTTCGCCGAGGAATTCATAGACCCGTCCTGCGGAGGCCGCCGCCATCTGCAGGCTGTTCATCGCCTGCGCCATCTGGCTCATGGGGCTTTGGAAAAGGTTTACATACACGAGGAATGCGGTAATCGTGCCGTAAGTGACGATATCTCCCGCGTTCATCAGCAGGCCGCCGACGACGCAGACCGCCGCGTAGGCGAAATACGAGACGAAGCTCATCAGGGGCTGCATAACGCCCGAAATCGCCTGAGCCTTGAACATCGCGCCTTTCATATTTTTATTTGCGGTTTCAAATTCCGCGCCCTTTCTTTCGCCTGCGTCGAAGGCCTTAATCACCGTCTGCCCCGTAAAGTTCTCCTCCACCTTGCCCTCCAGCTCGCCGAGATACTGCTGACGCTTTCTGAACTGCGGCATAGCGAATTTTGTCAGAATGACGAGCATGATCATCATGAGCGGAACAATCAAAAGTGTGGTCAGCGCCATCTGCCAGCAGGTAACAAACATCGCAATCAAAACGCCCGTCAAAAGGCATATCGAGGAAATGAACATGGACGCGGCCTGCTGTATGGACGAACCGACGGTATCGACGTCGTTGGTGATGACGGACAGTGTATCGCCGTACTGATGCGAGTCGTAATATTTCAGCGGGATACGGTTGATCTTGCGGGAAATCTGTCCGCGTACCTTCTTGGTGTATTTCTGCGTAATCGTCGTCATGATGAAGTTGGAGAGATAATTGAGAATCGCGTTCGAAGCGTAAAACACAATAAGCACGATCGCGATATTCATAATCCGCTTCAGATCAATCGACTGCGTGGCCGCATGATCCATGATTTCGTCGGTGAGCTTGGAGAGCCACTGCGGCGCCAGCACCGCAAGAACGGTGGAAACGACGATAAATACCGCCGACAGGGCAATCTGTCCGTAATACGGGGACATCGCTTTGAGGAGGTGCTTGTAATTTTTCGACCGTTCTTCCTTGGACATTGTTTCGGCGGGCATCATACGATTGTGTTTCATAAGCCGAGCTCCTCCTTCGAAAGCTGGGAAAGGGCGATCTCCCGATAGACGGGACAGGTCTCCAGCAGCTCTTTATGAGTACCTACGCCCACGGCGTCCCCGCTGTCTAAAACGACGATTTTATCCGCGTCCATGATCGTGCCGATACGCTGCGCGACGATCAGCTTCGTCGTGCCTGCGGCGGCTTCCCTGAGGTTTTCGCGCACCTTTTTGTCCGTCTTGTAATCGAGAGCGGAAAAGCTGTCGTCGAAAATAAAAATTTCGGGTTTCATGGCGACGGCGCGCGCGATGGAAAGCCTCTGCTTCTGTCCGCCCGAAACGTTTTTACCGCCTTGGGAGATATCCGACTCGTAGCCCTTTTCCATCCGCGACACAAAATCGTCCGCCTCCGCCACCTTTGCCGCCGCGACGATCTCCTCGTCGGAAAGCGCGGGATTGCCGAACGCGATGTTCTCCTTGACGGTGCCCGTAAACAGCACGCCCTTTTGCGGGACGTAGCCGATGATGTGCCGAAGCGTCTTTTGTTTGATCTCCCGCACATCTACGCCGTCGATGAGTATTTGTCCTTCCGTGACGTCGAAGAAACGGGGCACGAGATTAATCAGCGTCGATTTACCGCTGCCCGTGGACCCGATAAACGCCACGGTATCTCCCTTGTTTACCCTGAAGCTGATATTTTTTATCACCGCCTCGTCGGAGTCGGGATAGCGGAACGTAACGTTTTTGAATTCCACCGTGCCCGTTTCCGTGCGCTCCGCGTCCGTTTCGGGATCTTTCACGGACACTTCGGTACCCAGCACCCGATTGATACGCTCGGCGGAGACCTGCGCCCGGGGCAAAAGCACAAACATCATCATCAACATCATAAACGCCATGATAATCTGCGAAGCCAGCATCATAAAGGAAGAAATCGTCGGGAAATCGGTTGCCCCCTTATTGATGAGCGAGGCGCCGATCCAATACAGAGCCAGAGAAATGCCGTTCATGATCAGCGTCATGATCGGGGACATCAACGCCATGACGCGGCCCGTAAACAACTGCGTTTTCGTAATCGCAACGTTTGCTTTCTCAAACTTTTCTTCCTGATAGCCTTCGGCGTTGTAAGCGCGCACGACGCGGATGCCCGTAAGATTTTCGCGCGAGACGCCGTTGAGCTTGTCGGTCAGCTTCTGCATGCTTTTGAACTTGGGCATGACGACGATCATGATCGCCGTGATACACGCCAGCGTCAGCACTACCGCGACGATCGTCGCCCAGGTGAGCTTCATGCTCGTGGCGCGAATTTTGCATATCGCCCAAACGGCCGTAATGGGCGCGGCGACAACCATTCGCAGCATCATGATGTTGGCTATCTGCACCTGCTGGACATCGTTGGTCGTGCGCGTAATCAAGGACGGCGTGGAGAATTTATCCACTTCCGACGCGGAGAAAGAATCCACCTTTTTATATACTGCGGAGCGAATATTCGTCGAAAGCCCCGCCGAAACGTAAGAGGCTATCAGTCCCACTGCGCATTGCGCCGCCGCGCTGCCGAGCGCCACCGCCAGCATCAGGCCGCCGCTGCGCCAGATATCCCCCGTCGAAGCGGAAGCGATCTTCATAAGCTCCCCTGCCTTCGAGCCTTCCACTCCCGCAGCCGCAAGGGCTTCGGCCGTCACGTTCCCCCAGCCGCCCAGCGAGCCGATCAATGCGGCCAACGCCCCCGCTTCGTCCAGCTTTTCGGGGTGGTTGAAATAATCGAGCAGGGTAATCGACTGAATGATGTCTTTCGTATAATCGACGAGCAGCATCGTGCAATAGACCTGCAGCACCGTCAGCCCGACGAGTACGATCAGCAGTACCCAGTCTATCGGCCTCAGCTTTTTGTATAATTTGAACATTGCTTCCTCCGTTCTTAAAGTTTGCCTTTTACAGTCCGAAATCGATCAGCTTGCGCAGGATACGCAGAATGTTTTCCGTATCTTCCTCGCCCAAACGCTCCAGCACTTCCTTACACCGCGAAACGATCTCCTCTTTTCGGCGTACGCCTTCTTCTCGGCCCGCGTCCGTGATCGTCACCCATACCTTTCTGCCGTCCTCCTCGTCGCGGCGCCGCACGACGTATCCCTTCGCCTCGGTTGCCTTGAGAAGATTCGCTATCCTTCCCGACCCGAACCCCGCAATTTCACACAGCTCGCCCACCGTAAGGCTCCCTTTGTCGATCAGACAGGCGAGGAGAGCGCCTTCGCCCACCGTCACGCCCGCCTCCCGCCTTCGGAAGTTGCGATGTATTATTTTACCCAGCAAAATAAACAGCTCGTTTACCTGCGAATCGCTTATCATATCATTATACCCGAATTTATCTTTTAGTGTGAGATAATTATATTCGATTGATTCATACAAGTCAACGGAATTTTCGCCGCAAAAACCAAATTTCGTCAAAACAACTCATTTATCACAAAAGCGACTTATTTTGCTCGTCCCGAGGCGCGCATTTTTCCGTGCGGTCATATACTGAAGGTATGGCAACTCTTATCTATAATCGAGCCGCCGCGGCGGCCTATGCAAAAAAATGGGCGTTCGGACGCAATCCCGCTTATTACAATTTCGATAAATTGGGCGGAGACTGTACCAATTATGCTTCCCAATGCCTGTACGCGGGCAGCGGGGTCATGAACTTTACCCCCGTCACGGGCTGGTTTTATAAGACGGCCAACGACCGAACCGCCTCCTGGACGGGCGTCGAATATTTTTTCCGTTTTCTGACGGAAAACGAGGGCACGGGGCCTTTCGGCGAAGAAGCGCCGCTCGACGAGCTGGAAATAGGCGATTTTGTCCAGCTGGGCAGCGAGACGGGCGACTTTTATCACACGCCCTTCGTGTGCGGCTTTTCTCGCGGAAAAATCCTCGTGGCAGCCCATACGTTCGACGCCTACAACCGTCCGTTGTCCTCCTATTCCTATCAGCGGGTACGGGGCATACATATTCTCGGCGTCCGACGCGGCTGACTTCTCCTATAACCGAAAACGGAACTCCGCTTCCTGCGGAATTCCGTTTTTTCATTTTTTCGTTTAAGCCTTGCTCTTCACTTTCATCAACCGCACCACTGCGGCTCGCTCGTTTTCGTCGAGTTTGTCCTTGATATACTTAATCGTTTCTTCCAGTTGCGGAATCATGACGTATTCCAAAGCGTTGACGCGGCGTTTGTTGCGCTCGATCTCGTCGGCCAGCATGCGCACCGCCTTTTCCGTCTGCGCCAGCAACACCATTTTCGGAAGCAGCGCGGACACCATTCCCACGGAATAATCCGCTTCGCTGGTGATTTCCACGTAGGCGTAAGGCAGTCCGTCCGAACGTTTTTCCTTGACGAGCCCCACCTTCGGCACCTCCACGCCCATGATGCTTTCCGTCCCGCACTCCACGTTTACGGCCATAGAGGGCATGGAAAAAGCCGTCTCCGCGCGATAGGCGGGCGTCACCGAACGGGCGACGGAAAACTGCTTCA
Organism: uncultured Eubacteriales bacterium; assembly: GCA_900540805.1. Taxonomy (GTDB): domain Bacteria; phylum Bacillota; class Clostridia; order Christensenellales; family Borkfalkiaceae; genus Scatosoma. The sequence goes on along the minus strand of UQHL01000024.1, from coordinate 21,868 downwards.
GCGTGAGGGAAAGCTCCTGCTCCACCTCCTCCCGAAGCCGTTTGTCCTCTCTGATGATCACCGTGAAGCGGCGCACCATCTCGTCCGATTTGTCCTTGAGGAGCTTATGTCCCCTGACGGCGGTGGACAAGCGCGCCTTCAGCTTTTTCAGCTCCATGCGGGTGGGATTTACGTTAAGCCTCGCCATCGTCTCCGTCCTCTGCGGTCATATATTTTTCGATATATTCGGAGCGGATACGCTTCAATTCGCTTCTGGGCAGAATTTTAAGCAGCTTCCAGCCCAAATCGAGCGTTTCCTCGATCGTTCTGTCCGCCTCGAAACCCTGATTGACGTATTCCTTTTCAAATTCCTCGGCGAACCGCGCGTACAGCTTATCGGTATCCGACAGCGCCGCCTCGCCCAAAATTGCGGAAAGCTCCTTGCATTCCTTGCCCCGCGCGTACGCGGCAAACAGCTGATTCATGGTGTCCGCATGATCCTCCCGCGTCTTGCCGCGGCCGATCCCCTTGTCCTTGAGACGGGAGAGGGAGGGCAGGACGTCCACGGGCGGATTGACGCCCTTTTTATAGAGGTCGCGCGACAGGATAATCTGTCCTTCCGTGATATACCCCGTAAGGTCGGGTATGGGGTGCGTCTTATCGTCCTCGGGCATGGTGAGAATGGGTATCTGCGTGATCGATCCCTCGCGGCCGCGGATACGTCCCGCGCGCTCGTACAGCGAAGCGAGGTCGGTATAGAGATAGCCGGGATAGCCGCGGCGGCCGGGCACCTCGCGGCGCGCCGCCGACACCTCGCGCAGCGCTTCCGCGTAGTTGGTGATGTCCGTCATGATGACGAGCACGTGCATACCGCACTCAAACGCCAGATATTCCGCGCAGGTCAGCGCCATGCGCGGCGTGGCGATACGCTCTACGGCGGGGTCGTCGGCGAGGTTAGTAAACAGCACCGTCCTCTCGATGGCGCCCGTCTTTTTGAAATCGTCCACGAAGAACTGCGCTTCCTCGAAGGTAATGCCGATGGCGGCGAATACGACGGCGAATTTGCAGTCGCCGCTCCTCACCTTCGCCTGGCGGGCGATCTGCGCCGCAAGTTCCGCGTGCGGCAGGCCGCTCATGGAAAACACGGGCAGTTTTTGTCCGCGGACCAGCGTATTGAGTCCGTCTATCGCGGAAATGCCCGTCTGAATAAACTCGTTGGGATAATCGCGGGCGGCGGGATTGATCGGCTCGCCGTTGATGTCCATTTTCTTTTCGGGAATGACGGGCGCGCCGCCGTCGCGGGGATTGCCCATGCCGTCGAACACCCTGCCCAGCATATCCTGCGACACCGCCAGCTCCTGGCTGTGCCCCAGAAATCTCGCCTTCGAGCCCGAAATCTGAAGCCCCTGCGAGTTTTCAAACAGCTGCACCACCGCTTTGTCGCGGTTGATTTCCAGCACCTTGCCGCGGCGGATCTCGCCGTTTGAGTTGACGATATCCACCAGCTCGTTATACTTGACGCCCTCGACGCCTTCTACCAGCATCAGGGGGCCGACCACTTCGCGGATCGTCTTATATTCCTTAAACATCGTCGTTGCCTCCCTGCGCAAGCGCCTTCAGCTCGCCGTTCATGGTTTTGAATATCTCGTCGAACGCGGACATATTTTCCTCGGGGATATACTTCGCCCGCCCGATCATTTCCTTGCACGAGCAGGCCAGAATATCGTCGAGATCGGCGTAATTCGCAATCGCCTCTCCCGCGAGGCGGTTGAATTCGTAAATGAGCTTCAGCATCAAAAACTGCTTGTTCATGGAGGTATAGGTATCCACCTCGTGGAAAGCGTTCTGATGCAGGTAGTCCTCGCGGATAATCTTCGCCGTCTCCATGGTCAGTCTGTCCTTCGAGGAGAGGGCGTCCATGCCGACGAGCCGCACGATTTCGTCCAGAGCCGCTTCCTCCTGCAAAATCGTCATGACAAACTGGCGATATCTGAAGAAATCACGGCCCACGTTTTCGTCGTACCATTCCTTCATTCTGTCCGCGTAAAGCGAATAGCTGATCAGCCAGTCGATCGCGGGGAAATGCCGCTTATAGGCGAGCGACGCGCTCAGCCCCCAAAATACCTTGACGATGCGCAAGGTAGCCTGCGAAACGGGTTCGCTCAAATCTCCGCCCGGCGGGGAAACCGCGCCGATCGCGCTGACGGAACCCCTCCTGTCCCCCGCGCCCAGCAGCTTGACGATACCCGCGCGCTCGTAAAATTCCGCCAGGCGGCTGGATAGATAGGCGGGATAGCCCTCGTCGCCGGGCATTTCCTCGAGACGGCCGCTCATTTCGCGCAACGCCTCCGCCCAACGGGAGGTGGAGTCCGCCATAATCGCCACGTTATAGCCCATATCGCGGAAATATTCCGCAATCGTAATGCCCGTATAAATAGACGCCTCGCGCGCCGCCACGGGCATATCCGAGGTATTGGCGATCAGCACCGTGCGCTTCATCAAAGGCTCGCCCGTCTTGGGGTCCTTAAGCTCGGGAAATTCGTTCAAAACGTCCGTCATCTCGTTGCCGCGCTCGCCGCAGCCCACATAGACGATAATGTCCGCGTCAGCCCATTTCGCCAGCTGGTGCTGCACCACCGTCTTTCCGCTACCGAACGGTCCGGGCACCGCCGCAACGCCGCCCTTTGCGATGGGGAACAGCGTGTCGATTACCCGCTGTCCCGTCACCATGGGCTTGGAGGGAGACATTTTTTCGCGATAAGGCCGCCCCTTTCTCACCGGCCATTTGCGCAGCATGCAGACGGGCATATCCCCCTTTTCCGTCTCGAGCACCGCCACGGTCTCCTCGATCGTGTAGTCGCCCTCTTTTGCGGAAACGATTTTTCCCTTCATGCCGTTGGGGACCATAATCCTGTGCTCGACGATTTCGGTCTCCCAGACGACGCCCAAAACGTCCCCTTCGGAAACCGTATCGCCCGCCTTGACTTTGGGGATAAAGTGCCATTTCTTTTCGCGGTCGAGGTTATTGACGGAAACGCCCCTGGAAATGCGGTCGCCGTATTTGAAATAGAGCGCGGTCAAAGGCCGCTGTATCCCGTCGAAAATACCCGTAATCAGCCCGGGGGCAAGCTCCGCGGAAAGCGGCTCCCCCGTGGAATACACTTCCTCGCCCGGCCCCAGGCCCGAAGTTTCCTCATAGACCTGAATGGACGCCTTGTCGCCGCGAAGCTCGATGATCTCGCCGATGAGTCCCTTTTCCGAAACCCGGACGACGTCGTACATTTTCGCGTCCGCCATGTTTTCGGCTATAATCAGCGGTCCGGAAATTTTTACTGTCTTACCTGCCATGTGTCGTGTCCTCTCTTACTCTCTGTTAAACAAAATATCCACGCCGAGCGCCCTTTCCATCGCGCTTTTCAAAAGCTCCTCGCCGTGTCCCGAACTGCCGTTTTTGGAGGGAATGCTCAAAACGACGGGATAGGGTTCCTCGTCGAATCTCTTCAAAAACTCGCTAAGGGGCCTTGCAAGCTCTTCGGTGAGGAAGATAATCTGATACTCCTTCGCAATCCTGCGCAGGGTATCGCGCGCCTTTTTCTCGTTTTCGGCGGGAAACGTCGCCACGCCCGCCGCCTTGAATACCATAATGCTGTCGCCGTCTCCGACAATCGCCATCTTTCCCGTCATGCCGCCTCCTTCAAAGCGCCCGAAGCCGCTTTTTGATCTCCGATTCCCGCATGCCCGCCAGCAGGCAGACGAAAATTATCCTCACGTTTTCGCTCTCCGCCCGACGGCGGAATACGTAATATAAAAAAGGCTGATTTTTTTCCAGCTCGTATTTTCTTTCCGCAAAAAAATCCGTCTCGTAGGAGTCGCGCAGCTTTTCCGCCTCCGTCAGCGGCCGTCCCGCCTGTTTCGCTTGGGCGCATATCTCGCAAAACGTCGCGTAGGGCGTTTTATCCAAAGCGTGCGCCGCCCTTTCAAGGTCGGCGTCAAACAACTTTTCCAACTGCTTTTCCGTCAATCTCCCGCCCGTCACGTACGCCTTTTTCGCGTTGCTTTCGTCGTCCGAACGGAACGCGGTGAGGATATTGGACATATCCGCCCGCGCCGAAAGAAGCTTTTTCAAAACGGGGTTCTTTTTACAGACTTCAAAGAGGTACGCGAACGCCGCCTTTTCAAACGCGACGCCCACCTCCGCGCCCGAAGCCCCTTCCGCGGACAGCAGCCCCGCCGCCTCTTTGACGGCGTCTCCGAGTTCCTTTCCGAGCGCGGAAAACTCCCCGTTTTTGATGCGGAGCTGCAGCTCCGAGACGGAAATCCGTCCCTCTGGCGCGAGCATTTTTTCCGCGTCCGCATGGAGATACTCGGCCTTTAACAGGGCTTTGGCGTTATGAAAATCGCGCGGGGCGAGCAGATACGCCGCTTCCGCTTCCGAGGGCGCGTATTCGCGGATAAAGTCGTCCAAAGCTCTTTCCTCCGCCCCGATCAGCGCCTCGTAATCGTACGCGCCCTCCGCTTCCGCACCGCTGCCGTAGCCGCTCTCCAGAAGGATACGGAAGGCGTCCTCAGCCTTTCCTTCACACAGCCTCAAAAGCTTTTCCTTCAGCAGATACTTTTCCCGTGCGGCGATGACGCCGTTTGTATATATAACGTCTTTGCCCATAGTTTACTCCGTTACCTTGTCTTGAAAATCTCTGCGGCGATATCCGCCTGATGCTCGTCGCGGTCCGCCGCGAGCAAAGTTTCGTAAGACAGGTCCTTGTCGCTGGCCGTCCCGCGGAGTACGAAACCGCCGCGCACAGCCGCTTTTTCGGCGGAAATCTTCAGCTTTTTTTCCGTCACGACGGGAAGCCTTGCCGCCGCGGGAATATAGAGATAACTTGCGGCAAAAAAAATCTCGTCGCCCTCCTCCGCGTAAGCCTTCAAAAGCCGATCGGTCAGCGCGAGACATTCCTCCTCGCTTAAAGAAATCATCCGCCCGAGCGCTTCGGCATAAATCGCGTCGATGACGCGGCGCTTTTCGGACAGGAGTATCTTTGCCGAATCGAGACGGGCGGCAGCCGCTCTCCGCTCGGAAATGCTTGCCGTCTTTGCCCTCACCTCGGCCTCGGAATCCCGCCTGCCCTTTTCCGCGCGCGCGGAAGCGGCGGCGACGACCGCCGCCGCCTTTTCCTCCGCGTCTTTGACGATAGCGTCCGCTTCGTTTCCCGCGTCGGAAAGGATTCTTTCCACAATCGCTTCCTTGCTCATACCTTCCGTTCCTTAAAATTTCCCGACGAGCATGATGGAGATGATGAGTCCGAGAATGGCATAGAACTCGATCATACCGGGATAGACGATCAGTTTACCCGACAGGGAATCCTGCTTGCCGACCGCATAAATACAATTAACCGCCGATTTTCCCTGAAAGAACCCCGACACGAGGCCGGAAATCGCCATGGGCAGAACCGCGCCAAAAATCGCCCAGCCCTGCGCGGTGGAAAAATCACCGCCGAGTTTGCCCGACGCGATAATGCCGATGATAAAGCCGTAAATACCCTGCGTTGCGGGAAGGAGCACGAGCACCATCACTTTGCCGAACTTTTTGGGATTTTCGCCCAAAACGCCCGCCGCCGCGCTGCCCGTCTTATAAAGCCCCACGCAGGAGCCGATACCGCAAAGCAGTACGCAGAGCGCAATTCCCGCCATCGCAATGGCATAACCCGTTGTAATCATGAATGAAGTCCTCCGAAATTTTGTTTGATTTATAGTTTCGACGTTGAAAAAACGATATTTAAGACGCCTTGGACGGCTGTAAATAAATATACTTATGCTGCGAGCCCAACGGCGCGAACAGTTCGCCCTCGCCCTCGAAAAACTTGCCGTAAAATTCTACGTACTGAAGCCGCGCGTCGTGGATATAGGCGCCCAAAAGGCTCATGGCCAAATTAAACGCATGCCCCACGACCATCAACAATATCCCCAGCACGGCCAAAAGCACGTTGCCGCCCGTGATAAAGCCCACGGCGTATTGAGAGACGATCTGCGCGATGACCGCGCCCGAGAGCATCAGCCCGTAGAGACGGGCATAGCTTAAAATATCCGACGCGTAATTGATGACGCTGTACGCCGCGCCGAAGCCCTTGGAAACCTTGCCGAACGCCTTCGCCTTTCTGCCCGCCGTCAGCATAGCCGCCAACAGGGAAGCGCCCGCCGTAATCCCGCCGATTTTGGCGAGTATCGGCACGTTCGCCTCGTCGATAAACCCGACGATCGCAAGCCCCGCGCCCAGCGAAAACAACGCCCAGACGCCGCCGTCACAGATGCCGTCCCAAATGTTTCCCCTGTGCCATTCCTGCGCGGCGCGACACATATAGCCCGCAAACAGCTGAACGACGCCGATGATCAGGCTGATGACCAAGACGCTGGGTACGGATATTCCCGCAAACGACCACATATCGCTCTGCGCGTCGGGCATCACCGTCTTGATAAAGGGCAGAGAAAGCCCGAACAGCGAATTGAACAGCACGCCCCAGACGACGGCGAAAAATCCGCCGATGGCAAACACGGCGGACAGCCGCTTCATGCCGCTCTCCCGCCCGCGCTTTTTATACCAGATCAGCCCGCCCCCGAGCATCATCAAAATCCCGTAGCCGATGTCCCCCATGATAAAGCCGAGAAACAGGCTGTAAAAAAACGCCATGACGGTGTTGGGATCGAGTTCCCGATAGTTGGGCGGCGAATACATATTGGTGATTTCCTCGAAGTTTCTCACCGCGGCGTTGTTCTTCATCAGCGTGGGCGGAATTTCGTCCTCCGCGGGCTCGCCGAACTCGAAATACGCGGCCTTCGTCACCGAGAGCAGCGTCTCCTTCACCGCCTCCGTCGCCTCCTCGGGCACGTACGCCTCCAACAAAAACGTGCGTTCCGTCGCGCGGAGTTTATCGGACAATTCTTCCTTTTCCAGCTCGAAGCCGAGGTAGTCGCAATATATCTTCAAGGGGCGGATATAAGCGTTCAGCTCGTACATGGCATACTCGTTCGCTTTCAGCGCGCGCAGCTGCGCCCCCGCCTCCTCCTTGAGGGAAGCATAGACTTCCTCGCCCGATTTTTCCCCTTCGAAAGGACAGGGCGTAAAGCCGCAGTCGGAAAGCACGGCCTCCGCGGCCTCCGCTTCGTCCTTATGCGCCGCGACATACAGCAGAGTGCTCTCCGCGTCCGACGCCAGAATTTCGTAAGCGGTAAGCGGCAGCGACTCGGCCGCTTCGATAAACGTGTCCCGCGAGGCCGCAGGCAACACGCCCAGCTTCGCGCGGGTGTGAAGCGTATCCCGAAAGGCATTTAACGGCAGGTTCACGCACGAATAAATTCTCGCGGCCGCCAAGGTGCGCTGGGTTTTGAAAACGGCGTTCGTCAACGTGTTTTTTTCGTCTGCGAGCGCATTGATACGGGCGACGAGCGCGTCCGTCTCCGCTTTTTTGTCCCTTGCGGACATAAAGTCGGAGTACGAAACGTCGAAGCCGTCCTTCAGGAGTCCCGATTTGATATTGTTGTTTTTGTTGTAGTTCTCTACTTCCGTACTCAGGACGGACAGGGCCGCCTCCACCGAAGCAAGATAGGCGCGCAGCTCCTCGCCGCCCGCGGGGAGCGCTACGGTATTTTCCGTATCCGCGTGCAGCTTCACCTCTACGGCGCCCGTCCTTTGCAGGGCGTTGAGAATAACGTCCTTGTCGTAAGACATCGCAACGAGGTTGAGCTTGCGCATTTCAGCAATCGCCACCGCATACCCTCCTTACGATTTTACTTACGGGGAGCTCGGTATTTTCGAGCAGGCGGGCGGCATACGCCTCCGCTTCCGCTCTCTTTTCGGCCAGCGCGGCGAGATATTTTTTCTGCGCGTCCGCTTCGGCCGCCTTGAGCTGCGTCTCGCGGTACGCTTTGCACACTTCCTCCGAGGACTTTGCGATTTCCGCCGCACGGGTCTCCGCCTGCGCCGCGATCTCCGCCGCACGCGCATAGGCGGCGGTTTTCATGTCCGTCGCTTTTTCCTCCGCTTCCGTGATCGATTTGATAATTTCTTCCGTCATATGGCTCCACCGAAAAACGATATTATTTCACTTATTTATTTTATCACTTTTTTCCGATTTTAGCAATCGAATATGGACAATTTATCCCGCATAAAATTTTATTAACAATCTATGCGCGTTTTTTCGGCCTTTAACGCCCCCGCCCGAAGCCGATTTCCCGCAAAAACGCCTTTGCGATAATCACGCTCCCCACCATGCCCGGGTGTATCCTGTCCCAGGTGATAAACGCGGGATAGCGGTATTGCAGGATATGTACAAATTCTTCCTGTAAATCGATACAGGGAATGCCGCGTTCCGCCGCGATTTCCTTCATGGCCGCGCGGTATTCGTCCATGCGCTTTCTCATGGCGTCGGTTTCGTTCGGCTCCAGATAATACGGCGTCATCCAGATCGTTTTGGCCCTCGTCGCATCCGCCAAGGAATTTAGATTTTTCCGATATTCGTCCAAAGGAACCGCCCTTTGCGGGATACAGGGCGTATCAAACTGCCGCCAGACGTCGTTGAAGCCGATGCACAGCACCACCCAATCGGGATTTTGCGCCGTCACGTCGCTTTCCCAACGTTCGACCAGATCCCTCGAAGTATTCCCCGAAACGCCCATGTTGACGACATGGATATTCCGCTCGGGATATTCTGCGGCGAGATACGCGTCTATGAGGCGCACGAAGCCGTTGCCCAAAGCGGCGTTGTTGCCCTCGCCCACGGGCCTGGCCCGATTGTCGTCCGTCACGGAATCCCCGATGAAAAGCAATTTTTCTCCGTTTTCAATCTTCATTTTCCTTTCTCCTCTTTTTTGCCGAATCTTGCGGCAATCCATTAAATTATATATCATAAAAAGCGGTTTGTCAACGGGTATATGCCAACTTTTTTCATAAAAAAATCCGCGCCGGAAAACGGAGCGGACTTTTTCTATTTTCGATTTTTTCCCAACTTACTCGGCAAACTCGTAGCAGCAGGAAGAACACTGCGTAGGGGGCATGGTTTCGCCTTCGCCCACGAACACGCTGTTCAAGGTCTTTCCGTCTTCGTTGATCACTCTGTAAGTTCCGGTTTTGGGACAAACGTCGCCGCTGTGCAATCTCATTTCAATTACCTCCGAATAGCCGCTTGAAACGGCTAACTTCAGTATGCGCGCTTTTGCGGACTTTATGCGTCGTCCGATTAATTTTTATCCAGGCTGAGCAGGTCCTTATATCTGTTTTTATGCAGCGTCACGCACTCGTCCTTCTTATATTCGCCCAAAATCTGGGTCTGAATGAGGTTGGTATAGGTGTCGGCGTTGGAGCTCTTGAGCGATTCGTAATAGAGATTGGAGAAGGAGCCCTCCTCGTCGATCTGCTCCCAATCGAAGTTATATACTTCGCCCACTTTGTCGTACACGAAGGAGACGTAAATAACGTGCCAGCCGTAATCGGTAGGGCAGACCACGTAGGTGCCTACGCCCTCTTTGATAGCGTACTGCGCGGCGTATTCGAATTCCGCCATATAGCTGGTCTTATACGGGGAAACCGTATAGCCCATATATTTATTGAAGAGCCCCGTATCCGTGCTGTAGGCGAACGTCAGCTCGTTGATGACGGAAACGGCCGTATAGGCGTCCTTGCCTTTCACGAAATAATCGCTCGTCGCCGTATCGTTGAGCGTAACCTTCCCTTCGTAATACACAAACTGCGAATAATCGAACTTGCCCTTGTTATCCACCGTGTATTTATCGGCGTCGGTGACGTAGGTGGACTTTTTCGAACCGCTTGCCGTCAGGCCCGCGTATTTAAGATACCCCTCCATCTCTCCAAGGAAACCGTCGATCGTAATTTCGTTGGGCTTGCAGGTATATTTTCCGTCCTCGTCCTTCGTGACGGCGCCGTTGTAGGCATACTCGCCGTAATACTGGCCGAGCTTCTCGTAACGGGCATTGTCCCCGTCGCTCTTCGTGAGATTATTTTCGAAGAAAAGATAATTGCTCGCGTTTCCGTAATAATCGCCCGCTTCCGCTTCGTAGGCGTAATTGCTGTCCTCGTCTTTGGAGAACCAGGCGGCGCGGAGATCCTTACCCTTTACGTTTTCAAGCAGCTCGGCGCGCTTTTGATAAAATTCGCGTTTTTCAAGGCCTTTGTCGTTGGTATAAGTCGAAAGGAGCTGGGTCTGCGTCTTGGAAAAGGGAAGCAGAATATTATAGACAAATCCGAAGCCTTCCTTCGGGCTATAGACCACAAACGAATCGTCGGACACGTTTCCGATCTGCGTTTCAAACGCGCTCTGATCGGCCGAATAGATATTTTTCTGGGATTCCAGCAAAGCATTATATTGATCGGTGACGTAGGCTTCGGTGAGCTTCGCATTGGCCTCCTCGCCGAGATCGTCGGTATATTTGGTGATGAGCGCCTGCTCCATCTGGCTGGCAAGCTCGACGAAATAATAATCTACTTTGGTGAAATCGGTGGTATCCTCGTCGCCCAGAAGCCCGTTTCGGGAAAGGTTGGCGAGAAAGTCGTTGTAGGCGCGCTGCCTGGTTTTCTGCGTGGAACCGTCCAGACGCTTGTACGAGCCGCAGGCCGAGGCCGCGTTTCTGCCCGTATAAACCTCGTAATCGGTATCGTAATAATCTTCCGTCTCCGTGCCCACGCCCGTCGGAGTCGTGCGGGATTCGGCGGAAGGATCGTCCTCGTCGTCCTCCTCTTCCTTAATGTAGGTCTTTTCGGCGGAGTCGAGGGAATTGTTGATCATTTTCTTGAGCCCATAAACGGCTCTGTCGTAGTCCGCGGTATCCTCCGCCGAGGTTTTGCCGCCCTCCGTGAGGAAATATTTCAGCGTGAAGATTTCGGGATGCGCCGCATAGAGCTTTTTCTCCGTCTCGTCGGTGACCTTTCCCCTTTCGCTTTCGATATAAGCGTTGTACCCGCTTACGCTGTACGTATCGGGGTGCTTATCGAAATAATACGCCATCGCGTACTGCACCATGATTTTACGGCTGGTGAGATTGTCCATCAGCGTATTAAACGTCTTTTCGTAAGTATAGCCGTAGCTGCTTATATAAGTGGAGCCCGCGTTGAGGAAGTAGGCGACGAGATCCCGTTTGAGAATATTCTGATTGATGCTTCCGATGACGTCCGCATACTCGGCATACTGCCCGTTGCTCTTGAAATCGTCGTGGCCGGCAATATTTACGGTGCCGATTACCTGCGCCATGTCCTTTTCGCTGTTGGTCGTGATCAGCCCTTCGCCGCATGCCGCCGCGCTGAGCGTAAATGCGACGCTCAGACATATAACCGCTATCTTCCTGAATGTGTTTCTGTTCTTCATAAACCTGCTCCGAGTTTTTATCGTGTTTAACCTTTGTTGCCGAAAAACTTTACAATCCCCCCTTGGGGGTCCGTGTCAACAGCTTCTATTATAACCGATTTTAATCAAATGTGCAAACGTTTTGCGTTATAAAGTTGTGAAAGTTAGGGCAAATTTCAAAAATTTTGTCATTTCCGCCATCAGATCGGTCGCTTCCCGCTTGCCGAAAAACTCCACGACGGGCGCTTCCGCCATATTCAGGCGCACGCTTTGCCCGTATTTGTCCATCGCGGCGAGGATACGTTTGTCGCCCAGCGCCTCGAGGGAGGGAAACTCCAGCGCCCCCAGCCCTTTCGCCACGGTGATCTTTCTGACGTTGAATTTCGCGGCGTAGCTCTTGAGCACCGCCACCACCAAAAGATTGATCACTGCCTGCGGCAAAGGGCCGTACGTCTCCTCCAGCGAGGAATACACCCGCTTGTAATCGCCGACGGAGGCAATCTCCGCGATCTGCTTGTAGGTGTCCAGCCTGCCCGCCGAGGATTCGATGTACTTTTCCGAAATATAGGCGTTGGCGCGGATATCCAGCTCCGCCACCGTCTGCGTTTCGCCTGTCAGCTCTTCCTTCAGCAGCTTGGCGTAAAGCTCGTACCCCACGCGGTCCATGTGCCCGTGCTGTTCCGCGCCCAGCACGTTGCCCGCGCCGCGGATTTCCAGGTCGCGCATCGCCAGCTTATACCCCGAGCCCAGCTCGGTAAACTCCATAATCGCCTTTAACCGTTCCGAAGCGTTTTGGGTCATCACCCGTTCCGCCTTAAACGTGAAATAGGCGTGCGCCAGCCTCGTACCGCGCCCCACGCGGCCCTTCAGCTGATAGAGCTGGGAAATGCCCAGCTTGTCGCTGTCGATGACGATCAGCGTATTGGCGTTTGGCAGATCGATTCCGTTTTCGATGATCGTCGTCGTGATAAGTACGTTTGCGTTGCCGCTGTAAAAGTCGTAAACGCTGTTTTCCAGCACCGTCTTGTCCATGCGGCCGTGCGCCACGGAGATCTCCGCTTCGGGCAGAATCCTCTTGATCTTCGCCGCAAAGGTGAAAATGCTTTCCACTTTGTTATAGAGAATAAACACCTGGCCGCCGCGGGACAGCTCGCGGATACAGGCGTCGCGGATCAGCGTTTCCGTCTCCTCGACGACGTACGTCTGCACGGGCAGCCGCTCGCCGGGGGGCGTCTGAATGGTGGAGATGTCGCGGATGCCCGACAGGGACATGTGCAGGGTGCGCGGAATGGGCGTCGCCGTCATCGTCAAACAGTCGATATCCTTGCGTAAGTTTTTTATCTTTTCCTTATGCTCCACCCCGAAGCGCTGTTCCTCGTCGAGCACGAGAAGCCCCAGCTCCCTGAACTTGACGTCGCCCGAAAGCAGGCGGTGGGTGCCGATGACGAAATCGATTTTTCCTTCGCTTAAATCCCGCAGAATTTTTTCCTGTTCCTTAGGCGAATTGAAGCGGTTGAGCGCGGCGACGCGGACGCCGAAATCGGCGAAACGGCCGCACGCCGTATTGAAATGCTGATTGCACAAAATGGTGCTGGGGCACATCAGCGCGGCCTGCTTGCCCGCCAGCACGCAGAGATAAACCGCGCGGAAGGCCACTTCCGTTTTGCCGAAGCCCACATCCCCGCACAGGAGACGGTCCATTACCTTTTCCGAGCACATGTCGGCCTTGATCTCCTCCACGCTCGAAGCCTGGTCGGGAGTCAGCTCGTAGGCGAAGGCGTCCTCGAATTCCCGCATGAACGCCTCGTTTTCGGGGAAGCGGAAGCCCCTCGACTCCGCGCGTTCGGCGTATAACTTTTTGAGGTCGAACGCCAGCCGTTTCAGCGACGCGCGCACCCGCGCCTTCACCCGCTCGAAGTCCGCGCCGCCGATTTTGCTCAGCGCGGGATTGGCGTCCCCGACGTATTTGGACAAAATATCCATGTGCTCGGCAGGGACGTAAAGGACGTCGCCGTCCTTGTATTCGAGGGCGATATATTCCTTGGTGCCGTCGGTGGTCTCGATTTTTTTGGTGCCGACTACCCTGCCGATACCGTGCGTCTCGTGGACTGCGTAATCCCCCACCTCGGGCGCGACGAACATATCCCCGCGCTTGCGGCGGATACGTTTGGCTTCGGGCGGTTTTGTATAGAGATCGCCCGAGCCGATTACCGCCAGCTTGCACTCGTGCAGGATAAAGCCCCTTTCGAGGGGCGCGGAAAGGACGGACACGCCGTTAAATTTGTCCAAAGCGTCGGGCAGGCGGACGGTGGAAACATATTCGTCCGCGAGCAGCTCCTTCATCTTCGACGCGCGGGAATCGTCCCCGCACCAGAGCATTACGCGGTAGCCGCCGCGGAGCCAGTTTTTGACGTCCGTCAAAAGAGCGGGAAAGCCGTTGAGATATTTCGCCGCGGGCGTCGCCGTGAGATTGTAAATCTTCAGCGGCTCGAAAAAGAACGGCTTGCCCGTAAAGGTTTGAAGCGCGGCGCGGCGGAAACGCGAAACGGAGGCAAGAAATTTTTCCTTGTCCGCATACTGCTTGACCGAAAAGGGAAACGCCTCGCCGCCCGCGTTCAGGCGGTGAAATCTTTCCTCAAATTCTTTGTATAAAGCGTTGAATTTATCCCAAAGCGTTTTTCCCTCGTCGAACAGGAGCACTGTGTTTTCGGGCAAAACGGAAAAGAAATCGACGGCGTTTTCCGTCAACGGCAGAATATAGGAGGACTTTTCCCCCGCGGGGTCGGAAAGTATCTCGTCGGCAATTTCCTTCGCGCGCGCGTAAGCCTCCGCGCTTTTGAAGCTTTTCAGCTCCTCTTTCAGCGCCTTTGCAATTTTTTCCCCGTCCCGTTCGCCGACAAACACGTCGGTGGCGGCAAGGACGGTAATTTCCCGCACGCTCCCCAGCCGTTCGCCCGTCACCAAATCGTAGGGCTTGATCCTTTCCACGGTGTCGCCGAAGAAATCCACGCGGACGGGATTTTCCGCATTGACGGGATAGATGTCGAGGATATCGCCGCGGAGCGCAAACGTACCTTTCGTCTCCACCTCGTAGCCGCGGACATACCCCAGACGCACCAGCTGCGCGGGCACGGAAGCAAAATCCGCGTCCTCGCCCTCCCGCCAGCAGAGCGCGGGAAGCTTTTGAGGAAACAGCTGAACGAGCGCGTCGATTTCGGCCGTCACCACGGGGCAGCCGCTTTGAAGGGCGTAAATCCCGTTCAGTCTCCTGAACAGGGAATCCTTGGACAGCGCCTTACGGTAGAGAAGCACCTCGTCCTTGGCGGCCAGCGTCGCCGTGCGTTTCCCCGACAGCGCCGCGATACTTTCGGCGGCCCGCTGCGCGGCTACGGCGTCCGCCGTGATATACACGACGGGAAAGGGAAGCAGGGCGGCGAGCAGATATTTCAACGAGTCGGCGACGCCGAAAACCGCCGTGGGCGTGCCGCGGCGGATATCTTCTCCGAACAGGGGATACTCCCCTCCTATTTTGTCAAAGGAAAAAAAGTTCTCTTTCATCGTTCCTCTTTACATTTTTTATGCGTCTATGCCGTCAAACAAACCGATCAGGTTTCTTTTTCGTCCGTTTTCACGAATAAGCAGCGACAGTCGTCGCAATAGTGCGCGGGCGCGGAAAGGTTAAAAAAACCGCCCGTAACAGGAACGTCCTTTTCGACCTTATGAGGATTAAAGAAAACCGTTCTTTCCCTCTCCGAAAAAAATATGCGGCGCGCACTTTGAATATATCCGTCCCGAATTTCTTTTCCGCAAAAAGGGCAGTTCACGCCTTATCCCCGCCGTTGAATTTATTCATCACCGCCTCTATCGACGAACCGCGGGCGAACTCCGCCGCGGCCTCCCCCGCCTTACGGCAGACGGAAGCGAACAGCTCGTAGTCGTCCTTGCGAACTTCCGAAAGCACATAATTGATGATGGGGATATTCACCTCTTCGTCGCGGATTCCCACGCGGATACGCGGAAACGCCGTCAGCCCCGTCTCGCCTATGATGCTGCGCATGCCGTTGTGCGTGCCCGCGCTGCCGCCCGCACGGATGCGGAGTTTTCCCTTGGGCAGATCGTAATCGTCGTAGATGACGAGAAGCCGCTCCTCGGGGATCTTATATTTGGACATCAGCTGTTTCACCGCCCTGCCCGAATTGTTCATATAGGTCAGAGGCCGGGCGACGATTACCTTTTCGCCGCCGATATACGCTTCCGCGACGGAAGCCTCGCATTCCGTCTTTTTGAATTTTGCGCCCAAAATCTGCGCGGCGTCCCCCGCGCAGATATATCCCATATTGTGAAAGGTCTTTTCGTATTGCTTTTCGGGATTGCCGAGTCCCACGATCAGATACATATTTTTCTATTCCTCCGAAAATCGCCGAAACCGCCGCCGCTTATTCGGCGACGGCGGTAAATTTCTGTGCGTTTTATCAGTCGTAAAGTTTGGACATGGGTCTGTCGAGATACACGTTTTCGATCGCCGCGGCAAAGATGTCCGCCGTCGTCAAAATACTGAATTTATCCCGCTTTTTTTCGTCGGGAAGACAAACCGTATCCAGCATCACCAGCTTGGTAATTGCGGATTTGTCCAGCCGCTCCACGGCGGGGCCGCTGAGCACCGCATGCGTACAGCCCGCATAGATCTCCGTCGCGCCCGCGTCCTTCAGCGCCTGCGCGCCCTGGCAGATCGTGCCCGCGGTATCGATCATGTCGTCGATCATAAGGCATCTCTTGCCCGAAACGTCGCCGATGATGTTCATGACCTCCATGACGTTCGCCTTGGGGCGGCGCTTGTCGATGATGGCGATGGGAACGCCGAATTTTTCGGCTACCTTTCTCGCGCGCTTGACGCTGCCGATATCGGGAGAAACGACCACGTCGATATTCCCCTCTCTGGCGAAATAGTTGTAAAGGGTAGGGCCGCCCAACAAATTATCGACGGGGATATCGAAAAAGCCCTGAATCTGTTCCGCATGAAGGTCCATGGTAAGTACTCGGTCCGCGCCCGCCGCCGTAATGAGATTGGCCACCAGCTTTGCGGTGATGGGATCGCGCGAACGCGCCTTTCTGTCCTGACGCGCATAGCCGAAATACGGAATCACCGCCGTGATTCTGCCCGCGCTGGCACGCTTGGCCGCGTCGATCATGATCAGAAGCTCCATGAGGTTATCGTTGACGGGCGTGCAGGTGGACTGAATAATAAACAAATCCCTGCCGCGAACCGTCTCCTCGATGTGAATACTGATCTCGCCGTCGGAGAAAGAGGAAACTTCGATGCCCCCGAGCTCGGTATTGAGCTTGTCTGCAATCGCTTCCGCCAAAGGACGGTTAGAATTACCGGAGAACAACTTGATTTCATTGCCGTGAGTTATCATGAAGTACCTTCCTTTATTTTTTATCCGCCGCGCGGAGCGCTTTGCCGCGTTCCCGAGGACGGATTTTTTTATCCGCAGTATGACCCCTCAAAACCCCTTACGTTCTCTATTCATCTTAAAATAAGTTGCAATATAATAATATAATAACCCGTTTGAAAAATTTAGTCAACCGTTTCCGCCGCTTTCTTCCGAATTATTTTCGGGAAACTTTCCTTCCTCCGACAATTTGCGCCGCTCCTTTTCTTCCTTCGTCCGCCTCCGCATGGAGGAAAAGAAATCCGTCAGCAGCGCCGAACATTTTTTTTCCGCCACGCCGCCCTGTATCTCCAGCGTATGATTGAGCAGATTGGCCTGCGCCAGCTCGTTTGTCAGCGACCGCCCCTTCTGCTCGTAGGCGCCGAAAAAGAGCTTGTCTATGCGGGCGTTGAGCGCCGCGCCCATGCACATGGGACAGGGCTCCAGGGTGACGTACAGCTCGCACCCCTCGGGCAGGCGCCAGCTGGAAAACTTTTTACACGCCCGATCGATCGCCATCATTTCCGCATGCGCGGAAGCGAGCTGGAGCTTTGCGCGGCGGTTATAGCCGCGCGCCACCACCTTATCCTCGTAAACGATCACCGCGCCGATGGGCACTTCGCCCTGTTTTAAGCCTCTCTTTGCACACCCGATCGCCGCCTGCATAAATTTTTCTTCTCTCGTCATTCCTCGTTCCTCTCGTTGTCTTCTTCCGTTTCCGCGGCGACCGCCGCCGCAAGAGAGCAAAGCGAGCTTAAATTATGCTCCCGTATATCTTCGAATTCTTCTTCGCCCAAAGGGTGGGAAAAACCGTCGTTTCCCGCTTCCACCGTAAACGCGGGGAGCTTCAGCTTTTTAACGCACCAATCCTTATAGCCGCCCGCGCTCCCCGCTGCGTGCCGCAGCGGGTACCCCGTCGCCTCCGAAAGCGCAATCGCCAGCTTTTTATCGCGTACGCACGCCGACAGCGGCTGATAATAATACCAATATATCTCCCCGCCCTTTGTATGATAGCTGAGCGTATAATCGGGACGGATTTCCTCCGTAAAGGCTTTCAGGGCGCGCGTCTCCGGCTCTGAAAAAGGCGCGGGGCCGATATAGTTTTCGCTTGCCGCCGCGCGCACGTTGCGCTTTCCCTCGCCCCAGTCCGCGTCGAAATTGACGTTGAGATCGACGCCCGCGCCGTTCGCTTTCCAAAGGGAGAAGTCCTCCCCGCCGTTTATGCGCAAAAGCCGCTCCCGCGCTGCCCCGTCCGCGACGGAGCTTAACCCGCATTGGCTTAAAAGCGCACCGTCAGGATTCATCAACGGCACGATCCACACGCTGCCCGCGCCCGGCCCGAAGCGAAACTGCTCGAGGGCAAGTTTCGCAGTGATCCATTCCCGTCCGTGTATCGCGTACTGCGCTATGCCGACGGGCGTCCCCTCTCCGAGACGGACGGCGTAAATACTGCGCCCGAATACGCTTTTCCCGATAATCCGCTTTTTCGTACGCACGCCTTTATAAAATTTTTCCACTTCCTCGAAAATATCCACATAATAATGTATGCGGAAATTTCCAACGCGGTGAGCGTTTTATTTATGATACACCGAACCGACGTCGGGAATAAACGTTTATTTGCGATACTCCAAGCACCGACGTTTATTTATGATACGCCGAACCGCTGTTGATCATAAACGCGCGATAGACCTGCTCCGCAAGAATCACGCGCATTAGCTGGTGCGGAAAAGTCATATCGGAAAAGGACAGCCGCCAATCCGCCGCCCGCTTTACGCGCGGCGAAAGCCCGCACGAGGAGCCTATCACGAAAGTAATTTCCTTTCCTTCGTCGCATAAAGCTTTCAGCTTCCCCGCCAGCTTCTCGCTGGAGACCTTTTCCCCCTCCACGGCCAAAGCGATAACATAACCCTTGACTGCGCGCAGAATATCCTCCGCTTCCGCCTCGGGATCGGCTCCCTCCGCCAGCGCTCTGAGCTCCACCTTCGCAAACCGCGACAGCCGCTTTACGTATTCCGCCACCGCGTCGCGGTAAAACGCTTCCTTGATTTTCCCGACGACGACAAAATAAATTTTTTGCATGATTATTTCCCGAAGCCCGTCAGCAGTACGCTGATCCACATGACCGCGCAGACGAGTATCCCCGCCGCGGCGCAGAGGAAAAAGCCCTTTCGCGCGGGCGATTTTTCCCTTTTGCCCGACTTATCGAAAAAGATCAGCCAGACGAGGCTTCCGACGAGGCAGAGTCCCGATACGATCATCAAAGGGATCATTACCGCGTTCGGAAAGGCTTCGAGCCCGAATTTCGAAAGCAGAATAATCAATGCGTTATTGAGAAAATGCGCGAGCACCGTCGGCAGAATACTGCCCGCACGAAGCGCCACCAAAGCGTACGCCGCGCCGCAGAGGAACTGATAAACCGTCTGGGCGGGATTTTCGTGATAGAGCGAAAACAGCGCGCCGCATACGAGCACCGCGCCCGCCTGTCCGCAGCTTTTCAGCCCGCCCAGCACGACGCCGCGGAAAATCGTCTCCTCGAAAACCGCGGGAAGAACCGCCACCGTCAAAAGGACGCCGACCAGCCCGAAGCCGTTGAGCGAGGGCAGCAAAATCGGATCGTCCTTATAGCCGAAACGGCCGAGAAAATTCAAAAACAGACCGTTGAGCTCCGCGAGCGACAAAAGCCCGACCTGCAATAAAACGGCGATGAGGAAATATTTCGGCGCGCACTTTCCCGCCACCGCTTTTACGGGCGTTTTCGACTTAAAAAAGAATACGGCCGCGACGATTGCGAAAGCGACCTGCGGCAATAAAAAGCTGCAATAGATAAACCAATCGCTTTTATCATAGTTTTCCGTCTTTGTCGCCCCCGACGCCTGAAGAACGATCGTAAACGCAAGCGATAAAATCACGGGGAGAAACGCGGCCGCCGAATACGCCAGCCCCGCTTTCTTTTCCGTCGTCAGTTCGCCGAATAATGAATTTTGTTTTTTTTTCGATTCCATGCTATTATTATAACAGATTTTTTGCGGAAGGCAAACAAAAACCGACGGGAAAAAAGATTTTTTCTCTCTCCCCGTCGGAACGCCCGTCAACCGATCAGCTTTTGACGGAATTCTTTGATAATTCGGCTTTCTATCCTCGACACCTGCACCTGACTGACCCCTATCTTTTCCGCCACCTCGCTCTGCGTCATGTCGCGGAAATAACGCAGCACGATGATTTTTCTGTCCCGCTCGGGCAGAGATTCGATCGCAGTGCGCAGCAAAAGCTTATCGATGATTTCCTCCTGCTTGTCCTCCGCGGGAAGAGTGTCTATCAGCTCGCGCTCGTTGCCGTCCTTATATTCCGAACCGCCGTAAATGGATACGGGCATTTTGGACGAGCCCATGACGAACACCGTTTCGCTTTCGTCGAGGCCGAACTTTTCCGCAATCTCCTTGACGGCGGGCTGCCGACCGTACGCGGAGGTATATTCCGCGACAAACGTATTCATCTCCTTCGCGGTCTGCTTCATTGCGCGCGACACCTTCACCGAGCCGTCGTCCCGCATAAAGCGTTTGATCTCGCCCGCGATCATCGGTACGGCATAGGTGGAAAAACGAACGCCGAAGCTTTCGTCGAAGCCCGTGATCGCTTTCAAAAATCCCATGCAGGCAAGCTGAAAGAGATCGTCGTATTCCACTCCCTTACCCAGATACCGCTTGACGATACATTTGATCAGGGAGACGTTGCCGTCGATGAGTATCTGCTTTGCCGACTGGTCCCCGCGCTTCGCACGGCGAATGTATTCGATTGTATCCTTTTCATCAAGCATCTGCCGCGTCCTTTGCGCCGATTTTTTTGCTCATCCTTACTTTCGTGCCCTTTCCTTCTTCGCTGGTCACGGAAAACTCCGTCATGAAGGTCTGCATGATCGTAAAGCCCATACCGGAGCGCTCATCGTCCGACAGAGTGGTAAAGAAAGGCTGCATCGCCTGTTCGACGTTGCCTATCCCGCACCCGTAATCGGTGATATCGATATGTAAGACGCCCCCGTCCTCCCCGTCCTTGCATTCGATCGCGCATTCGATGAGAATTTTATCCTCCGCGTTTTCCTCTCCGCCGTTCTTTTTCGCGTAGGCGTGCACGATGCAGTTGGTCACCGCTTCGCTCACCGCCGTCTTGATATCGGAAAGCTCCGACAAAGAAGGATTCAAAGGCAGCGCAAACGCCGCCACCGTGCTGCGCGCAAAGCTTTCGTTTTTCCCGACTGCCGCGATTTCAAGTTTCATATAATTTTCCATGCTTTTTCTCCTTGCTCCTGTTGTGTTCCCGTCGTTTCAGCCCTTTCAAAGCTTGGGGATCAGGGTATATACGCCGCTTAAAGAAAGAATTTTATCCGCGGGCAGGTTGGGATTGGATATGTACATCGGAATTCCGTATCGCTTGAGACGTTTGTACCGCCCGATCAGAAAGCCGATGCCCGTCGAATCCATAAAGGAAACGTTTTGAAGATCGAACACGGCCCTTTCCGACTGCGTGTTTTCGTCGATGATTTCATCCGCTTTACGGCGAGCCTCCGCGGCGGAATGTTCGTCGATTTCGCCGTCCATGACAATATATAAAATTCCCTTAGCCGAATGAGCAGCGAGATTCATATTTTTTCCTCCCGTTTTTGTGTGTTTACATTTTACACGATAGTTCCCTGCGGATTTTGCTTTTTTTGGGAAAATCGGGGCGAATTTTGCCGAAAAAAAATTTTTGTTTTTCTATAGAAAAATACTTGACTTTTCCTGAAAAATAGTTTATCATATACAAGCACTTGTGCGATAGACCGTAAGTTTTGAAGGCGGCGGAAGGGCCTTTAGCTCAGTGGTCAGAGCTGTCGGCTCATAACCGATTGGTCCGCGGTTCGAATCCGTGAAGGCCCACCAACAATTTAATATACTTAAATAGCACGGCCCAATAGCTCAGTTTGGTTAGAGCGCCAGCCTGTCACGCTGGAGGTCACGAGTTCGAGCCTCGTTTGGGTCGCCATTTTTTTACTCGTTTTTCGGCGGACAAGCCGAAAAATCAACGCCTTGATAGCTCAGTTGGTAGAGCAAGGGACTGAAAATCCCTCTGTCGATGGTT
>UQHL01000023.1 GCA_900540805.1 uncultured Eubacteriales bacterium | reverse complement strand
CTGTGAACGAGTTAAAAAACACCTCGCAGGTCATGAAAACCTGTCAGGAAAGCGAGGTTCCCGTCGTGGTTACAAAGAACGGATACGGAGAAATGGTGTTGATGAGCATTAAACTGTATGAAGAAATGTTCGCAAAGGCGCAAACGGCGGCTCTTATCAATTCTGCCTTGGACGAGATCGACGCGGGGGCGAAACCCGAAAGCGGTGAAGAGTTTTTCGGGAGGATGAAAGAGAAGTATGCCGAATAAGTACGTGTTGAACATTTATCCGCAAGCTGCGCGGGATATGGAAAGCATATTCGAGTATATCGCTATTACGCTGTGCAATCCTACAGCTGCGGCAAAACAAGTGCGTGATTTCGAAAAGGCTTTGAATATCGTATGCTCCCAGCCTGAAAGCTGTGCGTTAATCCAAAACGAGTATGTGAAAGACAGGACTTTGAGAAAGCTGATCGTAAATAATTACATAGTGTTTTATCGGGCAGATAAGAACAGAGAAGAAATTCAAGTTGTTCGTGCGTTATACGGCATGATGGACTATGAAAAGTTGCTGTAAGTTTCTCCCAAAACCCAAAGGACGCTCCGTCGCGGAACGTCCTTTTTCTTTGGAGGGAATATGAAATTTGATAGTAGTTAATGACAGCGGTTAGCTGTCTTTTTTGTCGGAATTTTTAAGCTCGGAAACTTGTTTTTCAAGTTTTTCTACTTTTTCGGTTAAGGAATTTAGAGTCAAAAGTAGAGTAAAAGCAAAAACTGCAGTAATAATTAATGTCACCCCATAAGCCCATTGGCTGGAAACACATGCTATTATTCCGCCGATTAAGGAAAGAATACTACAAATCCCACCAAAAATATAAAAAAACATAATTCACCTCATTTTTTTAATTAAAGTATAACAGGAGTACACAAATATGTCAACTAAAATAAAATACGATTCCTTTGGAAACTCTATCGACGGCACAGACTATTGCACTGGAGTAGAAACATTTGCGCAAAATTTAATTGAAGACAATGAAAGCGATGCTACTATGACGTTTCCCTCTGCGAATGGTTGGATTTCGCCAAGAAGTGAAACTTATAAACTTGAAGATGTAAACGCGCAAATAATATTACCGAAAAATATTTATAATCAGCCTAATGTTAAAATTTCGGTTTCTTATGGCAACGCAAAAAAAGATTTAATAGAATTCTATGATAGGGCGGAAAATAGAACGTATTATTTAATGTATGCGATAGACAAAACAGGAAAGGAACAAAATTATATTGATATTTCTGATTTTGTCGTGTCTGATACTATTCATGGTACTTTAACCATGCCTAAAACGTCGGAACAAGCATGTGCGGCTATACCCAATAAGGGAAATACTCTTATTTATCGTGAAAATAAAATACAAATTTATAGTAAAGATTATAGTATTTGGACAACAACCTCGGAAAATTCAAGAAATTGGCAAATAGCTATTGAATCTGCGATAAGGTATAAATATCAATCTTTTATTGTGAAAGATAATAGAGAAAATATTTCAACAATACAAAATGTAGATAATCTTATAAATATTTATTTTGTTTCAGTTTTAACAAATAATCCATATGATCTACAATTCCGCGTCGAGTATATCCCGATGTCCTCCGACATCAAGATACGAGCGCGGAAGTCTGCGAAACAGAATGCAGATTATATCCAGCCTATCAATCAGCGAGCGGAGATAAACAGCGCGTCGGCACTCGGCAAGTTTCTTTACAACACGGCGCAAAAAATGGGCACGGAACAAATTACGCTCGTAAAATGGTACACGAAAATAGCGGATATACCGCCGCTCGGGTGTCGAGTACGGCATAACGGCGAACACTATATTCTCACGGCGAACAGTCTCGAAATGACGAACTGCGTGCAGGTGAAAGTGACGCATACGCTCTCGAAGAATTGGTCGAATAAGTCTCAATACGTATCGGTGGATCAGAAGTATCGAAACTATAAAATCCCCGCGGATATACTATGGCGGAACATGCATTGGGAGGATTACATAGAGGTCACGACGGACGGAGTTGTGCAAAACGCGGAAGCGGGCGACCTGACAATGAGCGTGATTGAAGGCTCGACGACAAAGCGGGCGATTATACCGAGAATATTTCTGTGTGATAAAACAGACGACGTTACGATAACGTCGTTTTTCTTATATAGGGCGAACCGAGAAAGCTACGACAAAGGCGTTACCGTACCGTGTACGACAATGGGCATAGCCAACAGCATGGTGTTCTCCGCGAGCATGAAAGACAATCTCTCGGCGGGACTGCGCGTAAATGCGGACAACAGTCAATATTGCGAAGAGGTTTTTTATTGCTACGATAACGGGAAGCTCGATTACGCGCGGTTTGTCTTGTCGGGCGGAGTAAATATTACCGACGAGGGCGCATATCCTCAATCGGCGTTGGGAGAAAATCAGCCTACGGACAAAGTATTCGACGAGATATTCTACGTCTCCAAAGACCCCGGAGAAGCGTTGAAATTTACCTATCAATGTCATTGGATCAGCGACGAGGCGGACGTAGTAATCGGGAGCAAGCTTGCGGAAAATCACCCGCTCGTGAAGAAGTGGACGGAAAATCGAAAGTTCCGTTTTTGGTTTTTGAAAAAGCCGTTAAGACAAGGCGAGGACAAATTGCTCGCAGACGAAACGCGAAACGTCTTGATAACGACGGACGAACAAAGAAAGGGTTATTTCGGCATGCAAGACTTGATTTCGGATACACAAAAGGCGTTTAAGTTAACGCTGGCGCAGGGCGGTGTCAGTCTGCTGAACGGTTCGGATATTAAAGCCTGGGCGATTACGGATGAGAACAATAATTTGTATATCGGTTGTAACGATAAAAGTAAAACGACATTATATTTTACGCATATCCACGAACGGAAATAGGAGGTATTCATGAAAATCAAACTGAAGAATAATAAATCAATCACGTTTTTGGACGGCACAGGCGAGATCAATACGAACGACGTCATGCGTCAGTTGATGGAAGTAGAGTTGGAAACACCGCTTGCCACGGGTGAAAGTTTATGGATTGTGTATGCGGCAAGTGAGTTTGCATACACGGGGGAGATACTCTTTCAGGAAGATGTAAGCGGTTATAAAATGCTGATTCCCGAGGAAGTGCTGAAGATGTCCGGTGAGTGGAGTATGCAATTATTTGTGAGGTTGTATTCGACGACAGATCCGACAAAGTATATCACGCAGTTTTCGTCCGATATTGCGTCGTTTACGGTGCAGGACGGACTGCCCACAGAAAACGGCTTATCTGTAAATAGTGCGACGGTGGGAAATCTTTGGAACGAAGCAAAGAAAAACGCGGCCTCCGCTTTGAATAGTGCCGAACGAGCAGAGGAGGCGTATGATCGGCTGATAAACGTTGATCTACCGAATAAGTACGTGACTGTTGATACCAATCAGACAATTTCAGGAAACAAAACGCATACAGGAATAAATACATTTAATGGGTTTACTTCTATTAATGGTGTCGGCATAGACGCGGACGCTATAGTGAAAGGTAGCGATCGTTTCAAATACCCTGTAAAATCTGGAACACTTGCTTTGACATCAGATATACCCGAGAACATAGTTACGACAGACACCGATCAGACGATAGACGGGACAAAAGCCTTTACGTCGCCTATAACCGTTGGCGGGCAAACGTGGCATACCGTCTATATGAAAGACTCTTTCGTCTATACCGTGGACGGGAATAATTATGAGGTGACTTACCCCGAGAAAAGCGGTACTATGGCGTTAAAAAGCGACATACCAACGGACTATGTAACACAGAAAGAATTTGAAGACGTTAAGCGTGATATCTCGGATATCTACACGATTATAGGCGAGACGGTTTATCTTTTACAGCCGTTGACGCAGGCCTATACATCGAGAGAGACAGCCGCGGGAACGGAGATCATAGACGGAGCGTTGACAACCGTGCAGACGATCGAGGGAAGCACGGTCAAGACGACGAATTTAATCCCGTACCCATATGTCGAAACGACGAAAACTGTAAACGGGGTTACGTTTACCGATAACGGCGACGGGAGTATAACGGTAAATGGAACGGCCACGGCATCGGTAACCTTTGTTATCAGATCCGAAAAATCTCCGCTCGTTTTTAACCCTGGAAAAAATTATTATTTGAGAGGTTGCCCATCAGGCGGAAGCTCTGAGTCGGGCGCTTTGTATGCGTTGATTATTCAAACGATAGATTACGCTAATTCTTTTTTCGATTATGGAAACGGAAAAATGTTTATACCACAGAATATGGGTTATTATGCTTATATTGCAGTTTACACTGGAGCTTCCGTAAACAATCTTGTTTTCCGTCCCATAATCAACGAAGGCACGACCGCACTTCCCTATCAGCTGTATTTCAAAGGGTTGAAAAATGCGAGCTTTGAAAAGATCGTGAGCACGGGGAAGAACCTTTGCGGTGGAGATAATGTTCTAAAAAATAAGGTTATAGCTAACGCAGAGACGGGAAATATTATCAACAGCAATAGTTATGATACATTATTCATTCCTGTTAAAATCGGAGAAAACTATCGTCTAACGGGATTCGTTGGTGATAACGGTCGATCGCTTCGGTATGTAATCTACGACCAATTTATGAACGTTATCTATTATTACGACAGTGCCGAAAAAACAGTCACAATCCCCGAGAGCGGCGCATATTTAGGCTGTTCGTATTACAATCAAAACGCCGAAGTGATGTGCGAACGAGGCACGACCGCCACCGCTTACGAGCCATACAAGCAGTCCGTTCTTTCTCTTCCTTCGCCTGTCGAAAATCCCGCGTATAATACCCTGGACTTTCAGACGGGAAAGAACGTGTCGCAGGGCGCGACGAAAGTGTTTGACGGGACGGAAGGTTGGAGCGTGAATACAACTTATACGGCGTTTTCGTGCGATCTTCCTGTGAAGGGAATAGCGTTTACTTCGGTATGTTCGCGCTATGACGGAGAAAATGTAAAATCGTGGTCTGCTTTGAAAGATTTTGAAGCTCAAAACGGAGAGCTTGTGCTTTTAGTCAAAGATAGTAGATACACGACCGTTGCTGAATGGAAAGCCTATCTCGCCGCACAATATGCCGCAGGCGATCCTTTGATCGTACGCTACAAAACCGTCACAGCAACCGAAACCGACTTAAACGCTGATTACGACAACTATCAGGCATGGAACGGCGGAAGTGAAACAGTCGTCCAAGGCGACACAGACAACAGCGAGTACGGCGCGGAGAACACCGTTTCGCAGGAATATCCCGTAAAAGGAGGAGGCACTATATGACAAAACCCATATTTGGTAAACCCAAAGCGTTGCCGTTATCTAAAGCGGCTTGCGTAAAAGGCACCGGCGAGGAGCTTAATCATCTTCGCTTTCTGCGTAAGCCCTTACTGAAGGCCTTTGACGTCTATAAATCAAACGTCTATTACGGGGTGGTGAAAGAGACGGATGAACGGCATGTCGCTGTATTGGCGTGGTATCGCGATTTGTGCGATTTGAAAGCGGAAGCGGTCGAAAATATCCCCGACGAAATTATGAGGTATCTGAAATGAAACGAACAATTACATTAACGGGCAGGACGGGGCGGTTAGACGTTCCGTCCTTTACTTTAGCCGAAAACGAGACACTGACGGTGACGTTTAATATCGTCAATGAAATACGCGTCGGGCGTTATATCGTCGTAGTACGGCATGGCTCCGCGCTGAAAAAGACCTTTGCGTTATCTTCGGATAATTCTATCGATTTATCGGCGGAATGGCTGACTGCCGGCGGGACGGAGCCCGTCGAGTTCTCGCTTGCCCTATATAACGCCGCAGGAACGCTGAAGCTCAAGGACGATTATTGTATCGAGCCGTTAATAGTCACCGCGCAGGACGGTAACTGGACGGCAACAGCGGAGCTGCAAAAGCTGGAAACGGAAATCACGGAACTAAAACAAACAGTTTCGGCGCTGTCGGCAGGCTATGAAACATTACGGGCAACAGTAGCGGGGCTTCCCGCTATGATCGAACAGTCAAAGAAAGAGGCGGTGATCGAAGCCGCAGGCGGCGACCCGATGGGCGCGTAAAGGAGGATAGTATGTTAAATTTATTGATATCGTTGCAGGAAATATTCGATTCCGCGGAAACGTGGGTAACGGCGTTGATCGCGATGATCGGCGCTACGGGGATCGGAAGCGCCATTACGGGCATTATCACACATGCCATCAGCAAACGCATGGCCAAGCGCGACGCGAACGTTGACGCGGTGGCGGAGCTGGCTGCGGAAAAGGCGGCTAATAAGGTCGTCAAGAAGATCGTCGGGAAGTCCATTAATGTGGACGTGTCCGCCGAAGTCAATAAAACGCTGGATAAACGCTTGAACGTTATCGAGACGCATGTCATGGACACGCATACGACCTCGCGGAACATTGAGATCGGCGTGGCTGGTATCGCTTTGGCACAGTCTAAATCCCGACTTTTGAGCGAGGAGGAAAAAGCGGCTATGCAGTTGAGTGCAAGACAGCTTCTCAACCATGCGGAGAACGGCGGCAAGGGGATTGTGGAACCCGCAAAAATCGAGATTGCACCGACAGAGGAAGAAACCGACGTTCCCGAAACTCCGCCCGAGAAATCGGAGACGGCCGAGAAGAACGCTTCGCTGGTGTCCTTTGACGGGCTCGGAGGCAAGGCATGAAATGGACGTTCAAACGGTTTATTTTCGTCGTTTTGGAGCTGATCTTCACGGCGGTCGTGCCGCTTGTGATCGTGTATCTCGGCTACGGCGGGTGGGGAGCAAAAGCAAAGAGATTTAAGATTTATTTCAGGGTCGTCGTGGCGGCAGTGGTCGTGTTTTTAATCGTCAAGCGGGTATTTATCAATCCGTGGCTGGATAAGCAGCGGATCAAGGCGGGAAGCCTGGAGGCGCAGATCGAGACGGAGAACGACGCGGGGAAGATTCTCAACATCGAGGAAGCCCTGCGTCGGGCGCGGATTACTGAAACCGTCCTCAACTGGGTATTGCCGCTGGCGTTTTTGGTTGTAGCGTTTCTCGCCTGCAGGGCGTTGGAAAAGTCTATAGTCACTTTTACAGGCATTATCGGGTTTATCGGGCTGTCAGAGTCCATCGGATTTGTGTTCGCTATCCTGGAAAGCATGTGTGTTAAGTCACGGCATCGGCCGAAGAAAGAAAAGAAACGGAGGCGTAGGGAATGAGCAAGAGCATAAAAACCGTGATTATGTTTTTAATGGTGGCTTTGATCTCCGTCACGACGATTGTTTCGGATTTGATTAAGTTTGGCGCGACGTCGTCGGTGTTCAATACGGCGTATTGGTCGAATGCGCTACTCACGAATGCCTCCGCAATCATCATTATATTTCTGTCGAACTCTATCCGCAAGGATAAGCTAAAAGATACGCACGAAGTTTTTACAGAGCTTCAGTCCGCGCTTCGGGCCAGCTATGCGGAAATGAACCGACTGTCGCTCTTGACCGCGTTTCAGACGTACATTGAGACGGACAATCGCAGGGCGAAACTGGAGGCGTACAAAGAAAAACTTAATCGGAAAGCCGAGCGGGTCAGAGACAAAATACAACGCCGTGAAACGCGCTATAACGCCTTTCGGGTATGGCGTAAGAAAGAGCCGCTCGAGGAAGTGAACACTTGGCGGCTTGTGCATTTACGGGCAAAAGAAAAGGCCTTGCAAGTAAAAATAGACAAGGCGGAGAAAAATATCGAGTATGTGCGGGTGCGGTATCTGAAGGTGTCCTATTCAGCGATCTTCGGAGAGTCGGAACGGGCGAAGGGCAGCGAGCGGGATATGTCCTACCACACCGCCGCGCATAACGTCGGGGTGGTATTGAAGAAGGTACTGTTTATCGGCGTGTTTGGGTTTGTGGCGACGCTGGATTTCACCTTCTCCGTGGCGGAAGTATCGGTGTACTTCATTTATAAAACCTGCATGCGGTTGTATCAGATCGGCATGGCGTTATATACGGGGATATCCGACGCGGATAAATTCGTGGCCACGGAGATGTGCGACGCGCTCCGACGGCGGATCAATTACGTCCAGGGATTTACGGAATCCAAGCGGCTGGGAACAGCGAGGGAGGACAAATCGGCATGATTACGATATTTCTGATTTGGCTCATAGCCGTGCTCGCTTCACACGATTACGAGGATTGAGAAAACCCCGACATGGCAGGTAATACTGCTTTGTCGGGGTGTTTTTTGTGATATTAAAAATAAATACAGGCTAATACAGGTCAATATAGATTAATACAGATTAATACAAACAAAAAAAGTAAAATTTTTTTCACCAAAATAGTTGACTTTTTAGATAAAATAGCATATACTAATATCAACAGAACCTCGCACGCCTCTTTACAATGCGTACCACGCGAGGTCATTTAATTTTTAGGACAAAAGATAAATGCTTAAATCTCATCAACCTCCGATAACCGTAGAAAAACAAGTTGAAAATCTGGAAACCTTAGGGTGTACCGTTGAAAATAAAGAAGAAGCGATAGAGTTTTTGAATAACGTATCTTATTTTCGGTTAATAAAAGCATATGGTTTTGGTTTGAAGGAACGAAACGCTAATTATAATGAAGGGGTTACTTTCAATAAAATTAAAGGTTTATATTTGTTTAATGCAAAATTTCGGCATTTGATTTTTCCTGAAATTGAAAAAGTAGAAATTAATTTACGTTGCCGTATAGCAAACTATTTCTCTTGCACTTATGGGATATTAGGGTATAAAGATAGTAACAATTTCAAAATTACTGAATATCATGAAAAGTTTTTAGAAGAAGTGGACGTGGAACTAAAGAGAAACGGGAAGGCTCCTTTCGTGAAAAATTTTAGGGATAACTACGAAGGAGGCGAATTACCGTTTTACGCTTTAGTAGAACTTTTTAGTTTTGGTACCCTGTCAAAATTTTTCAAGAATATGAAGAACACTGATAAGAAAGCAATAGCGCAAGCATACGGTGTGGGCTATACATATTTGGAAAGCTGGTTTGAACATTTAGCGTTTGTGAGGAATATTTGCGCTCACTACGGGAGGCTTTATAACAATAATCTTTCTATAACTCCAAATTTGTATGAACAATATAGACAGAACGGAATAAGCAATTTACGAGTATTTGCGACATTGATTTGTCTAAAACATTTGTTGCCGAATGACGAGCATTGGAAAAAGTTTGTAGCTCAAATAGGCTTATTGCTTTCAGATTTCCCTTGCGTCGATATTCGTTTGCTTGGGTTTCCCGATAATGATTGGGGAGAATATCTGTTAAAAGATATAAGGCAATTTTAAGAAGTAAAGTAGTATATAAAAGATTTTTACATTTCCCTGCAAAATCGCTTGCCAATTTAAAACCGAATTGTTATAATCATTCCGTTAAACACGGAGACGAAAAGAGGGTCGGACTTTTACAGTTCGGCTCTTTTTCACGAAAAAGCGGCTCCGAAGAACCGCACAGAAGAAAAGGGCAATTTTAATTTGGGAAGTTTTTGGGAAGAATATATTCAATCCCTTATGGCAAAAGTCTTGTAGCTATATCGGAAACGGGTTCAAGTCCCGTTGCCTCAACCAAAGCAAGTCTTTCTTGAACCGTCGAGAAAGACTTGCTTTTATTTTTACAAGGGGAAGTGTGTGGAAGAAATTGTTTTAGTGGATAGAATAACGATCAAGGTAAACGTTGACGGTGTAATCAAAGGCGCATTTCAAAATGATGATAAGGTAAAGGCAGATGACGCTTTTTGGAATGTAAACGATACCTTAATCGTCGATAGAAATGAAGAAATTATCGAATATTATCACAATATTTTTGCCGGGAATCAAATATATGTGAAATATCATTTAGAAGAATATATTCAAATGCTTCTAGAAGATTTAGATGCGAGAGGTTTATTCATTGAAAAAGGTGATGCTCCGGAAGACGCATTATTTGAAGATGGTGTGACTGCTGCTTATGAAATAATAGTCGAGGCGAAAGGATTAGAAACGCGTATAATTAAAGGTCGTTATTGTATGGAAGAACTGCCGAAAGATTACGCAAAGTTTATTCATTTGATAGGAAAGGCATTTAGTCAATTTGAAACGTGGGGGGATATTTTTAATCCTTCTCTTTATGCGAAACCTTTAAGAAGAGAGGACGATATTATTTATTGTGCTGTTGAATTTGGGGAGTATAGTAAGGAATATCACTATATAACTGATGATGATACAATACAAGAAGGCGATACGGTGATTGTTCCTGTTGGTGTGCAAAATCGGGAGATGGAAGCGACGGTTTTTGAGAAAATTTATTGCAAGAAAAATGAAGTTCCGTATCCTCTTTCAAAAGTGAAAAAAATTATTAAGAAAGTTGACTCAATCAATAATATTACACCGAACTTGATGGAGAGTTTAGTCGGGAAAAGAATAAAGGTGATTTGTGAAGACTTTCTTTCTTACATAGGAATTGTTAATAACTTTGAATATAACGAAGAAGATGATGAGTTTGAGTTTTATTTACAAACAGATGAAGAAAATATTCATGTCAATGACTATGAAATTTGGAAAATAGAAATTAAGGAAGGCTAAACGGTTCAAGATAGATACAAACTGCTCAACCAAAAAAGCAGGGATAACGGTTAAAAATGCCGTTATCCCTGCTTTTTTGTCGCTGTTTTGTATAAATATTCTATCAGAAATGGCTTAAATATTGACTTTTTGGGAAGAAATTTGGAAAGAGTTTACTTCTAAGCCCTTTTAATACTTAACTTTTTTAGGAAGGCCATTAAAGTGAAATACCTGCTTGTCTTTTGATATTAACAAAATAATTTGTCTTTACATAATATGCTATAGATACTTCTAATGATCTATAAGGAGCACATATGAAATATAATGACGGTTTTAGCAATTGTTGCTGCCCTCTATATCCGCCGTGTGGTGATAAAGTAATTTTTAAGGAAAAATTCGGCCCTATGGGACCTGCCGGGCCGCAGGGACCGGCGGGGAGTGCAGATACTATTACGATAGGTACGGTAACGACCGGCGAGCCCGGGACAGAAGCCTCTGTAACAGATACGACAGGAAGCCCCAATCATGTTCTGAATTTTGTTATCCCCAGAGGCTTTGACGGCGATAGTAACGACTTTTGTTGTTTCTGCGTCGAGCAAATGAGAAATATAGTGGAGCAAATTATTACCTTATATCCGGATAGTCAGTTGTTTATTTCGTTGAAGAGCGGAGACGCTGTGATAGGAACTCCGGGAGCGATAACGCTTGGAGCAAACGGTAAATCAGGTATATTTGAATTAATTCCCTCGCAAGGGAATACCAGACAACTTGTGTCGATTTGCAGTATAGATACCATTACGATCAATAATGCAGCTTATAACGAGCAAATCGTCTATTTGCCGGAACCGGAACCTTTACCGACGAGCTGTTGCGTCGATTGCGAAAGTGTTATCAGAGGGGCTTTGCCCGTAGGTACTGCAGACGTTACTATCGTAACAAACATACAAATATCATCTGCGGGAGACGTTATTATAAATGAACCCGGAGTAATTGTACTTGCAAATAGAGAAAGGAACAACATTACTTTTGTATCCAGCTGCAGAATTGACGTGTTCTATTTAACTGATTGAGAGGAAATGAAAGCTGCAATTAGTTTGATTGATACGCTCAAATTACTGATACAGACAATACAATAGCGCTTATGTACAGAGACGAAGGAGGGTCGGACTTTTATAGGTTCGGCCCTCTTTCTTGTCGTCAGTCGTCGAGGATATTTTCAGGCTCGAACATCTCGTCGTCAAAGAAATCTTTAATCCGGATATCAAAGCCTCGGCAGATGTTGAGTAAAGTCTCGCTGTTGACGCCCTTGCATTTTTCTTTCAGAACGGTAGAGAGCGTGGAATTAGGGATACCGCTTCTTTGGGAAAGATCATACTGAGACCAAAGGTTGGCTTTCAGCAAGTTGCGGACGCGCAAGGAAATGAGAGACAAGAAGTTCATAAAAATACCTCCATGATAGATTTGTTACGTCAATTCTACTACGAAGGAATAATTTAGCAAGATACTTTCAAAAAATAGTTGGAAAAATCTTGAAAAATGAAAGATTATCGTCTATAATAGAAATAAGCAACGGCCCGAAGGCCGTCGGCGCTTCCCGATAAAGAAGGGGGCGTAAGAGGGAAATTATTAAGCTTCTTACAGCATTTCTGCTTGATGTGGGGCGCTTTTGAGAAGAATGGATCTATTCTCAAACAGTAAAAGGCTTTCCGCTATGTGTAAGACGGAATTGGAGCCGATTTTTCGAATTAATCAGGTAAGGCTATAAAAAAACATTTCCGCGAAAGAATCGAGGTAAAGTGTATCGTTTTTTACTGTAAAAGAAACGCTATAGAAGGGGCGGGAAAAATCTTTTTCATTAATAAATTATAAATATTTGACAGCCGCGATTTTTCGTATTATAATAAAAACAGATAAAAATAATCTGTAGGGAGAGGGAACAATGATTTACAGAGACTTTCAGGGCCTTTCATTATCTGCGCTCGGCTTCGGAACCATGCGCCTGCCTGTCGTAAACGGCGAGTATAAAGCGATAGACGAAAAAGCCGCCGCGGAGATGATCGACTATGCTATGCGGCACGGCGTCAATTATTATGACACGGCCTGGGGCTACCATGACGGGGAATCCGAACGGGCGGTGGGAAAAATTTTGAAAAGTTATCCGAGGGAGAGCTTTTATCTGGCGACAAAATTTCCCGGCTACGATCTTTCCAATATGAATAAGGTGGAGGAAATTTTCGAGGCTCAGCTGAAAAAATGCGGCGTGGAATATTTCGATTTTTATCTTTTTCACAACTTGTGCGAAATGAATATCGACGCCTATCTGGACGACGAAAAGTACGGGATTTATACATATTTGAAAAAACAGAAGGCCGCGGGGCGTATCAGGCATCTGGGATTTTCCGCGCACGGCAGCCGCGCGGTCATTCGCCGCTTTCTGGAAGCGTACGGAAAGGATATGGAATTCTGTCAGCTTCAGATAAACTATCTCGACTGGACCTTTCAAAGCGCGAAAGAGAAGATGGATTTGCTGGCCGAATGGAACATTCCCATATGGGTAATGGAACCCCTTCGCGGCGGAAAGCTGGCCGATTTGTCGGCGGAGGATACCGCCCGATTGAAAGCGCTCCGTCCAAACGAGGGGATTCCCGCGTGGGCGTTCCGCTTTTTACAGACGCTGCCCTCCGTAAAAATGATTCTGTCGGGAATGTCCGATCTCGGGCAGGTTAAGGACAACGTACGCACTTTCGGGGAGGACAAGCCTCTCGATAAAAGGGAGCTTGACGAACTTTTTGCCGTTGCGGACGGAATGACAAAAAAGACGTCTCTTCCCTGCACGGCTTGCCGTTATTGCACGGGACATTGTCCGAAAGGCCTCGATATCCCCGAGTTGATCAAGCTCTACAACGAACATTCCTTTACGGGCGGAGGATTTATTGCGCCTATGGCTTTGCAGGCAGTTTCCGAAGAAAAGCGGCCGAGCGCGTGTATCGGCTGCAGGAGCTGTGAAAAGGTATGTCCGCAAGGGATAAAAATTTCCGAAATGATGTCGGATTTCAATAAAAAATTAAAGAGCAAATAAAGGAGCTACGGTTATGTTGGAAACTGCGTTGGAAAGAAAAAACATAAAATTTGGCGTAAAAATCACCGTCAAGGCTTTGATTTCGGCGGGGGTGATTGCACTGGCGGTTATTTTGCCTCAACTCGTCCATTTGTTTTCGGGGGCGGCTGGCGGCGCAAAATGGCTGCCCATGTACCTCCCCGTACTTATCGGCGGCTGTTTGCTGGGCTGGCGCTGGGGGCTGGGCGTCGGCGTCCTGTCGCCCGTCGTCAGTTTTCTCATTACATCCATGACGGGGAACGCTATGCCCGCCGCTTCGAGGCTTCCGTATTTGATCGCCGAGCTTGCGGTTTTTGCCGTCGTTTCGGGCGTCTTTTCCAAAAAAATCTCCGAAAATCTCTGGCTGGCGTTTCCCGCAGTGCTTCTCGCTCAGGTGAGCGGCAGAGCGGTATTCCTCATGGTTGCGGCAATTTTTCAAAGCATAGCGCCCCTGTCTGCGGCCGCTGTGTGGTCGCAGATCCAAACGGGCTTGCTCGGTTTGGTTTTGCAGGCGGTGCTGGTACCCTTTATCGTGATGGGGCTCGGCGTGCTGCTCGGCAGAGACGCTCAGAAGAAATGAAAGGAGATCTGGAGAAAGCGAAAGAGCTCTTCGCGCAAGGCGGTTATACCTGCGTGCTCGTCGGCGGCGGTCGGGAGGTGGTCGGCAGGGAACGCGGCATTCTGCCTCTTATCAAATGGATAGAAGAAAAAAGCGATTTCCGCGGTTTTGCCGCCGCCGATAAAATCGTGGGAAAGGCAGCCGCGCTGCTGTATGCGCTTATGGGAATAGAAGCTCTGTATGCGGAGGTTTTAAGCGAAGGCGCCGAAGATGTGTTGCGGCGTTTCCGCATTTTGACGGAATACGAAAAAATCGTCCCTGCGATTATCAACCGCAAGGGGGACGGAATTTGCCCCATGGAGGAGGCCGTAAAAGAAACGGAGGATCCGCTTTCGGCCTTTGAAATCTTACAAAAACGAATCGGACGTTCTGCGTAAAAGAAAGAGCCGCTCATCTTATACGGATGGGCGGCTCTTTGCATAATCAGGGCAGCGGCTGTTGAGGCGTAAGCAGCCGTCGGTTTCGGTAAGTCCTCGGGGAAAGCCCGAAGCGTTTCTTGAATAGAGCGGAAAAGTAAAAGGCGTCGTTAAATCCGCACGTAAAAGCGACCCATTCCACACTGATGAAATTATCCTGCAAAAGCAGTTTTTTGGCGTAGGAAAGCCTTAAATTCAGCAGATATTCTTTTGGGGTGAACCCCGTTTCCCGAAAGAAACACCGCCTTGCGTAATCGATATTATAGCCCGTGTTTTTCAGCGTTTCCGAGATGCTGAATTCGGGATTGGAAATATTTTCGTAAACAATATTTTTAATCTTCTGAACGAAGGGATAGCTCGTATTCCTGACGTCATATTTCTTAATAAACGCGCAAATCGTTTCCAAAAGATTGCTTGCTATCACTCTGTAATAATCTTCCTTTTCCGTCAGAACCTTTCTCATCAGATGCATCAAGGGGGCGACTGCGGGAAAAAATTCGTGCACGAGCACGATTCCCCCGAAGTCGAGGCCGTCTGCCTGGAGATACATATCCGTATATTTTTCCGCGGAATATTCCTTGTGTAAAGTGTTCGGCGGCAATACCAGGATGTCGTCTGCCCGAATTTGGTATTCATGATTTCCGATTAAAACAGTGGCGCTGCCCGAAAGAAGATAGATGATCTCCCAATTTTTGTGCGCGTGTTCGAAACAGGAAGAAATGGGAAAATTGGTGATGTCCGCAAACGTCGCTTCCATAATAAGCTCCTTATTACGATACGATTATAATGCTAAAAGTCGTTTTTGTCAAGGTATTTTCGGAAAAAATACATGGCGGGGGCGAGGAGGAGGGCGTATAATAAAAGCGGAAATTTAATAATGGAGGCGGGTACAGAAAATATGAAAATAGCAATCGGAAACGACCATACTGCTGTCGGATTGAAAACTTGGATCAAGGCTCATTTGCTGGAGGCGGGGCACGAAGTGGTTGATTTCGGCACAAACGGCGAGGAACGGACGGATTATCCCGTCTATGGCTATAAAGCGGCGAAGGCCGTTGCGGCGGGAGAATGCAGATTCGGGGTGTTGATCTGTGGAACGGGTGTGGGAATTTCTCTCGCGGCAAATAAGGTGCGCGGAATCAGGGCGGCGGTGTGTTCCGAACCTTATACTGCCATGCTTTCGCGGCGGCATAACGACGCAAACATTGTGGCTTTCGGGGCGAGAGTAGTCGGCCCCGCAATCGCGGAAATGATTGTGGATTGTTTTATCGGCGAAAAGTACGAGGGCGGTCGGCATCAAAGAAGGATCGATATGCTCTCGGCGATCGAAGAGGACAAATTCGATGTATAGGATAGGCGTGGATATCGGCGGGACGAAAATAGCGGTCGGCGTTTTCGACGCTGAAAAACAATTGATCGCGTCCGAAAAATACTATATCGCGGAAGCGGGAGATCTGCCCTCGTTTATAAAAAATTCCGTCGAGCGGCTGTGCGGAGGGCGGGGAATATCGTTAAAAGAGCTTGCCGCATGCGGGGCGGCCGTACCGGGGACCGTGGACGGAGAGGGCAGAAAAATTATAAAAGCGCCGAATATCAAAGCGCTTTCGGAAAATTTTGCGCGGGATCTCGAGTTGCAGTTGGGCTTTCCCGTCAAATTGGTGCAGGATTCGAGGGCGGCGGCCTGGGGAGAATACGTCGCGGGCTACGGACAGGGAAAGTCTTCCGTGGTCTGCGTTACTCTCGGCACGGGAATAGGAACGGGAATTGTTTTAAGCGGAAAGGTCTATGACGGCGGCCTGGGCTGTGCGGGAGAATTGGGGCATACGCCCGTGGCGGAAAACGGGCGACCCTGCGGCTGCGGAAAAAACGGCTGTCTGGAAAAATACTGCGCGGGAGGCGGGCTGGACATCACCGCGGCGGAATTATTGGGCGGGGGAAAAACTGCGGCAGACCTGTTAGACAGAGCCGAAGCGGGAGATTCGTCTGCCGAACAAGCCGTCGGCGAAGCGGTGCGGATGTTGGGCAGGGCGTTGGTTTCCCTGATCAATTTGTTATCGCCCGACTGTCTGCTGTTCAGCGGCGGTTTGAGCGCGCGGGAAACGTCCTACATAAATCCGTTGATAAAATATATTCGGACCCACTGTTACAAGGCCGATAAGCTTCCTTTTATCTCGAAGGCGAAGCTCGGGGAAAAGGCGCCGCTTTACGGGGCCGCGTTTCTTCCCATAGAGGATAAAAGGATCCGCGAGCCTAAGCTTTCGGCGTCGATCATGTGTGCGGATATTCTCGAAATGCGGCGTGCGCTGCGGGAGATCGAGGAGGCCGATATCCGATACGTGCATTGCGACATTATGGACAATCATTTTGTCCCCAACCTCATGCTGCCCATGGAGCTTTTGAATAAACTCCGTGCGGCGACGCGGCTGCCTTTTGATTACCATATTATGGCCGACGATGCGGAGAGCGTCATCGAAAAACTGACGATCAGGGAAAACGATATCGTTTCGGTGCATTTTGAAGCGACTCCGCACCTCATGCGGGCGATTTCGCTTATCAAGGAAAAAGGCGCAAAAGCGTCCGTCGCAATTAATCCCTCGACGCCTGTCGAATTTCTGTCGGAGGTGCTTTCGGAGCTCGATATGGTACTGGTTATGACGGTCAATCCCGGGTTTGCGGGGCAGAAAATCGTTCCCTTCGGTTTTAATAAAATCAAGAGGGTGCGCGATTATCTGGATTCCAAAGGGCTTAAAAATACAGAGATCGAAGCGGACGGGAATTGTAGCTTTGAAAACGTTCCGAAAATGTACGAGGCGGGCGCAAACATTTTCGTGGTGGGCACTTCGAGCGTGTTCGGCACGGATACGACCGTCCGCGCGGCTGCAAAGAGACTGTACGAAAGCTTAAAATAAGCTTTTGAAAGGAGAAAAAATGAGTATTTTCAATGCAAGATGGATCTCGGAAAAGAGCGGCTGCGAAGCGCCTGTTTTCCGTAAAAAGTTTACTGTACGGGATATAAAATCGGCCGTCATCGACATTTGCGGCCTTGGCTGGTTCGAGCTGTATATCAACGGAAAGCCTGCGAGCGAAAACGTTTTCGAGCCCGCGGTGGCCACGTACGAACAATTAAACGGCAAGCACACGCAATATCCCATCCGCGATATTTTTACCAATCCGAGAGTGTATTTCTGCCGTTACGACATAACGGCTCTGCTCAAAGACGGGGAAAATCTTTTGTCCGCGCAGCTGGGAAACGGCTGGTTCAACCAGACCCGCGTCCTGAATGAAGGGACCTTCTATATCGGCGTGCCCCGCCTCGCCTTTTCCGTCAGGATAGAAACCGGGAAAGGCGAGACGCTTGAAATCGAGAGCGGCACCGACGTTAAAGCGGGAAAAAGTCAGATCGTCGAAAACAACGTCTATTACGGCGAAAAACACGATCTGCACCTGACGGACGATTTCCATGATATTTGCTTTTCGGAAAAGAATTTCGACTGTGCCGTGGAAGCGAAACGGCCCGACGGGGAACTGACGCTGTTCGACTATCCCGCCGAAAAGGTGATCAGAAGGATTATTCCCAAATATATCGGCACCGTCAACGGCAAAAAGCTCTACGATCTGGGCGAAAATATTACGGGGCGGCTGAAATTCGATACGTCGTACGGCGGCAAGATTATCATCGAACACGCGGAGGAGCTCAATCCCGACCGAACGCTTGATTTCTATACCGTCGGCTGTAAATATACGCCCTGGCGGATTCAGACCTTCGAGTGTATCGGCGACGCCCTGCCGCATAAAGACGTTTACGCGCATTTTACCTGGTACGGCTTCCGATACTTTACGGTTGAAGGAGAGATCGAAAATTTGGTTTGCGAAGTGATCCACACGGATATAAAGCGCACGTCCGATTTCAAATGCGGCAACGAGGTCTTAAACGGGCTTTACGACATATATATCCGCACTCAGCTGAATAATATCCACGGCTGCGTTCCCTCCGACTGTCCCCATCGGGAGCGGTTCGGCTATACGGGCGACGGACAGATTACCTGCGAGACCGCGATGCATGTATTCGACGTGCGTGAAATGTATAAAAAGTGGATGCGGGATATCATCGATTGTCAGGACGTAAATAACGGCCACGTTCAGCATACGGCCCCGTTTTTCGGCGGCGGCGGAGGTCCTTCGGGCTGGGGCGGCGCCGTAATCGTTCTGCCGTATCAATACTATAAATTCTACGGCGACGATTCTCTCGTGAAAAAGTATCTCCCCAATATGCTGCATTATCTTTCGTATATGGAAAGCCGCTGCGAAAACGCAGTAGTCGTCCGCGAGGAAAACGGAGGCTGGTTTACGGGAGATTGGGCGTATATAGAGGAAGGCAACGTCGATAAAGACGGCGTCGCCTATCTGACGCCTCAATTTGTAAACACCTGCTATCTCATAAAATTTTACGATCGGCTCCTCGAGCTCGACGGCCTTTTGAAACTGGGGTTGGAAAGAGAAGCGCTTAAGCGGAAAAGGGAGGCGCACGCTTCGGCGGTGGTCGAAAAATATTACGACGAGGCTACGGGCGATTTTTGCCGCGGTTTTTTGGCGGCGAACGCCTATGCCCTCGATATCGGATTGGGGGACGAACGGACGCTGAACCGCCTTGTCGAAAAATACGACGGCGCGGGAGGCTTCGATACGGGGATATTCGGCACGGAGATACTCGTCCGCGTACTCGCCGAACGCCGTTATGACGACGCGGTATTCAAACTGCTGTCGTCGCGGAAGGAAAAGCGTTCGTTCGGATATATGCTCGACAGCGGGGCAACCACGCTTTGGGAGTATTGGGACGGAAAAGAATCCCATTGTCACCCGATGTTCGGCGGCTGCGTCAAAACGCTGTTTACGACGTTTTTAGGGATACGCGTCGCTTCCGCGGGCTATCGGACTGTTGAGATAAGCCCCTGCGATATCGAGGCTCTCGGGGATGCCGAGGGATATATTACGACGCCCCGCGGAAAGATTTCCGTCGCCATAAAGCGTCGGGGAAACAGGGGCGCCGTCACTGTGGAACTCCCCGACGGCGTCGGGGGAACGTTCCGTTTCAGAGGGCTGGAAGCGCCGCTCGAGGCGGGGAAAAAGGTGTTTGAATTTTGAGCTTTAATAATAGAGAGCGAATGAAATTCCGCTCTCTTGTTTTATAAAAACGCTTTGCTTATATACCGCAGAAGGGCATTTTTAAGGCGATAAATGTTTTTGGAACAAGTAAAAAGAAGTTGACTTTTTATTTCGTATTTGTTATAACACAGTTAAACAGTTTAACTGCGGGAGGAGAATGCGGATGAAGATCGATCGGCTGATCGGGATTATCATGATTTTATTGCAAAGGGACAAGGCGACGGTTGCCGAATTGGCGGAGCGCTTCGAGGTGTCCGCAAGGACGATAAACAGAGACGTCGAGGACATCTGTAAGGCAGGGCTTCCGCTTGTTACGGTGCAGGGCTATCGCGGCGGGATCTCTTTTGCCGAAGGGTACAAGATAGACAAAACTTTTTTTACGCGGGAAGAATTACAGTCGATTCTGACGGGATTAAAAGGTATTGACAGTATTTCCGAAGAAGCTTATTTTTTCAGGCTGATCGATAAATTGTCGGATAGAGGAAACCGCGTCGAGGCCGACGATGTGATTACCATCGACCTCGCCTCGCATTATCAGGGCCCGTTGACGCAGAAAATAGCTCGGATCAAGGAAGCGATCTTGTCGAAGTGCCTCATTACGTTCAAATACTACTCGGAAAAGGGAGAAAGCGAACGACGAATCGAGCCGTATCGCCTGATTTTCAGATGGTCGTCCTGGTATATGTTCGGATACTGCCTGGACAAGGCGGCTTACCGACTTTTCAAATTAAATCGCCTCTGGAAATTGCAGCTCTTAAACGAACCCTTTTCGCCGCGGGAGCTTTCGCAGGCAGAAGTATCGTTTGACGATTACTTTTTCTCCAATGTGATACATTTGAAAGCAATTTTTGCCGAAAGCGAAAAATATCGTCTGATTGACGAATACGGGATCGACTGTTATACCGATTGCGGAAGCGGTCTGCTCCTTGAGCGCGATTTTGCAAGCTACGAAAACATGCGTCAATGGATATTCAGCTTTGGGGATAAGGTTGAGATTTTATCGCCGAGTGAACTGATTGACGATAGAATAAAACAAGCGGAAAAGATTATTGGGCAAAATCAAAAAAATCGCAGCTAATATGACATACTGTTGTCATATTTCTTCCTGTATAATAGCGTCATAAAGCTTAAGGAGACAATCGTTATGACCGAATCGAGATGTGGACTATTATGCAGCGAATGCGCTTACCGCGAACAAATGAACTGTAAGGGCTGTGTGTATATTCAAAAGCCCTTTTGGGGAGAAAGCTGTCCCGTAAAATCGTGCAGCGAAGCGAAAGGGCATGAGCATTGCGGCCATTGCAAGGAATTTCCTTGCGAACTGCTGAAAGGATTTGCTTTCGATAAAGAACAAGGCGACGACGGGCGGCGGATAGAACAGTGCAGGTGTTGGCGCGAGGGACACTAAATTTCTGCTTGGCGAAGTTATAAATTTACAGCCCGCTTACGAGTGAGTATTTTGAAGTAAGGCACGGAAGCTGCGGCGCGATTCATAACGGCTGGTTTGTCGGTTCAATAAAAAGAGGCTTTTGGAAAATTCCGAAAGCTGAATATTCGTCGGGCGGAGCCGTGCGAACGAGCGTATAAAAGACTGGAGCTTGCCCGCTGATATACTCTTTTTCGAAACGCTGTATAAACTGTACGTCATAGGGCGAGATAGGGAAATTGCCTGGACAAGACGTTTATACGTTACGGCTTCAACAGAATGTTTTTCGTAGATAATATCGTGTGCGGCGCCGATGAAATGCAGCGGAAAAATACCGAATGCCGAATGGACTGAAACATGTCAGTATTATGTTTTCTGTTTGGTTACGCTGATAAAGATCTCAATGCTGATTTGTATAGGGGGATATTCGAACAAATAAAAAGGTATCAGGATTTTGCGGACAAATTTAAGCAAAAACTCCTTTCTGATTTGTCTATCGGCCTTTACCTGAAGTCGGCTTGTTCTTATTGAATAAGAAAATACGATATTCTTTTGAAAACATTGAAAAGTGTTTTTTATTTCAAGCGGGTAATTTTAGGGAATATCGTACGCCGCG
This sequence comes from uncultured Eubacteriales bacterium, assembly GCA_900540805.1. Classification (GTDB taxonomy): domain Bacteria; phylum Bacillota; class Clostridia; order Christensenellales; family Borkfalkiaceae; genus Scatosoma. The sequence goes on along the minus strand of UQHL01000023.1, from coordinate 26,195 downwards.
CGCAAGCTGTTGTCGCGGTTTTTCCTCTATTGTTGCAGAGTGAAGCTGTGTGATTTCGGTCGGTAAATCCTATAAGAAGCGGGAGAGGAGTTCTGCCGTTTCAGACCGAATTTGCGGTTTTTGCGAAAATTAAGTAATTTTGAAAAAACATACACGGATGAGAAAAAGAGCCATTATACAAAATAGCAGGCTCCGTTGTGTAAGGCAATGACAGGGCATGTGAATATTTTTTGTTTGTATCCACAGATTTTTCCTCCGGCTCGGAAAATCTGTGGTAGGATTAGGCCTAAACAGATTGAAAAAGAAATAGAAAGAGTTTTTTGTTTTCGTGTGAAAAAGATTGACTTTTTCTCTCGTATTTGTTATAATACTTGCGTTTGTTGAAGCTATGAAAAAACAACGTCTGTGGATTTCTGAAAACAAAATCTGTGACGAGGCGTAGCGCAGCTGGTAGCGCGCAGCGTTCGGGAGTTAATCGCCGTTCCCGACGGCAAAATTTCCGAAAACGCCGAAAGCCCTTGAAAACATTGACTTTTTCAGCATTTCAATTTTTCAAAAAGCCCGTAAAAAATTGGTCTGACCACATGTTTGACCACTTACGAAAAAACGAATATTTTCCTCTTTCGAGGCGTAGCGCAGCTGGGAGCGCGTCGCGTTCGGGACGCGAAGGTCGTGGGTTCAAATCCCGTCGCCTCGACCATTTTAACCATGAAAACAGACCAAAACTTTAAGTTTTGGTCTGTTTTTCATTTATTTGTTTATTAGGCTGAGATGGGGTAACGGCCAAAAAATTATTGTGTTAGAATAGAAAAAATGGAACAAAAAACCGAGATGCATAAGAAAGAGCGGAATCGTATGATAAAGAATTCATTTCGGGATATGATAAAAAATGGTTATGAGGATATTCCCTAATTTTTCCACTCACCGTAAGCCAATGAATACCACAGGAAACAAATAAACAATTGAAATAACAGATATACAATAAAAGGGACGAGCAAAAGGACACTCGCTCTATGACCGTTTTTCCATAAAGCGACCATAAGCCAAACAGAGATAATCAGCGTAAAGATATTGTTCACGAGTGCCACAAGATAAGCCGCAAAACACGATAAAGAAATGAAAAAAACAAAGAAGCTAAAAAATTGAAGAATAAATAAGAGCAGACAAAGCTGATTCGTTTTGTTCGATCTTTTTATGGAATGAAAAATCAGAACGAACAAAGCAAAGAGAATGCTCCAAGATAGAAACAAAATAAATTTGTTCGGAGGAGAATAAGAGGCGTTAAGCCAATTTTGGAAGTACGTTCCGTGATAAACGATCATACTCAAAAGGAAATAGGGAAAAAATATCAAAAGAAAGGACTGAAGCTCCTTTATAAAATTGATATTTTTAGATAATCTTAACATAATTCATAATATGAAAAGAGAGAAACGGTTATGCGGAAACTTTTCAGTCTGGTAGCTTCAGTCTGACTTTCGACTTTCGAAGGATATATCAAACAAGGCTTTGGGGATTACTTCTCAGAGCTTTTTCTTTGTTTACTGCATAGTAAATTTTGAGGGTTGACCATAAGGTCAACCCTTTGATTTAGTCTTTTTCAGCTCAGCGATTTCCGCTTTCTTTGCGATTATCATCTCTTGAAGCAGTTTCTCGCATTCTTCTCTCGTTTTGGCGTATACGTTGAATTTCCTGCGCTTGCCGTCGGGTTGCCGAGGATAGAAGCTGCCTTCCCAAAGCCGCTCGTTTACTTGATACATGCATCCCGTGCCGCTCTTGCGTATTTTGGGCTTATACGGCTCGAAATTCTCGCCTGTATCGCTCGTTTGGTCTTTCCTTGGCTCGTCCTTCGGTTCGGGCAACTGAGCGTCTGTACCGCCGATTTCCCGGTCGATTCTCACTGCCGCCTGTACTCTCATCTCGTCCGTCACGTGGGAGTAGATGTTGAGCGTGGTTTCGGCGGAAACATGACCGATCATCGCCGAGAGCGTTTTTACGTCTATGCCGTTTTCCAGCGCCATCGTGGCGAAGGTATGGCGTAGATCATGGAAACGGACGTGCTTGCAATGCGCGCGTTCAAGCATGATTCGGAAGCGTTTGGTTACGGCGGACGGATGCCTGGGTTCGCCGTCTTTGACGGGGGAGGGGAATATCCATTCGCATGTCGCCGTTTTCTTTAACTCTCTTAAAAGCTCTACTATATCGGCAGGCAGGAACAACGTCCTTATCGAGCTTTTCGTTTTGGGAACGGACACGCCCTTGACGGTGACTTGCCTTACAATCCTCAGCTCGCCCGTATGAAGATTGATGTCTTTCCATTTCAGACCGAGAATCTCGCCGCGGCGCATTCCCGTGGTCAGCTCCAGAAGGAACAGCTCGTAATAGCCTTCCTCGCTGGCTTGGTGGAGCAGCCGGATAATCTCCGCTTGGGTGAGTATTTTCATCTCTGCGTTTTTCTTAGGCGGGAGTTTACAGCCGATGGCGGGATTTTTGGTAAGCATGCCTTCGTCGACCGCCTTTTCAAGAGCCGACCTGCAGATGGCATGACAGGCGCGTACCATTCTGTCAGACAGCTGTGTGCCTTTGTTTTCCACGTCCTTTTTTCTGCCCGTCCGTTTCAGTTTTGCGTAAAACTGCTGCAGGTCGTTCTGCGAGAGTTTGTTGAGCGGTATCTGACCAATGCCGGGTATGATATGCACGTAGATGCGGTTTTCATAGGTGGAGTAGGTGGTCACCCGGAGCTTTGGTTTGGAGAAATATTGATACCAAAAATCTATCCAATCTCCCAAAAGCATATCGGGTTTCAGCCGTTCCGAGATCCTTCCGTATTGCTCTTTTAGCGTTGAAAGTTTTTCAAGGCACGCGTCTTTGGTGTGGGCGAATACGCTTTTTGTCTTTGGAAGCCCTTTTTCGTCGTAGCCAATGACTACGCGGCCTTCCCAGCGCCCGTCTGTGCGAAGGCGTACCGTGCCTTCGCCTTGTTTTCTTTTTTGATTGGCCATATCGTCATTCCTGTTTCATAAATTTTTTCATCATTTTGCCGACGATCTCGGACGCGTTTCGTTGCATATCGCCGGTTACGTGGGTATAGGTGTCGAGCGTGAAGCTTGCGTTGGTGTGACCGAGGATACCCGCCAAGGTCTTGGCGTCGACGCCGCCTTGCGTGGCGTGAGTGGCGAAAGTGTGGCGTAGGTCGTGAAACCGGATAAGCGGCAGTTCTGCGTGTTTGAGTATCGTTTTGAGTTTTCTATACGCCGTGTCGGGGTGCAACGGTTCGGACGGAGTCATGTAGTGGGGAAAGATCCACTCGTTGATGGCGTTGTCCTTTTTTGCTTTGAGCAGCTCTGCCACGCTCGGCGGCATGAGGATCGTTCTTGTGCCTGCATTCGTCTTGGTTTCGCCGATAGAGATGCCGCCGTATCTGGTTCTGCCGACAGAGCGCCTGATGCTCATCGTACCTGCGGTAAAGTCGATGTCCGTCCATTTGAGTCCGCATATCTCGCCGCGGCGTAAGCCCGTCATGATTTCCACATAGAAGAAGTCGTGCCAATACGGCTCTCGTTGGATAGCGTCCATAAATGTATCGAGCTGACTGTCCTCGAGGACTTGCTTTTCTCCGTAGCTCTTTTTCGGTATGGCAGTGCCGTTTGTAGGGTTACGCACGATATACCTTTCCCTAACCGCCTCCTCCAAGGCTTCATGGAGTGTCATGTGAATCTTTCTGACCACGCTGTCAGATAATGCATACCCGTACAAAGGGTGTGGCTTGACCCGACCTTCCTTTCTGATTTTGTTGTAAAATTTCTGAATATCCGCTGTGGTAAGATAGGCGAGCTGTTTATCGCCGATAAAGCGTTTGATTTGATGCTCCGCGATCGATCTGTATCCGTCCATTGTTTTTTCTTTGATTTTGAATATCATATACTCGTCGAGCCATTTGTCCATCCATTTGCCGAGCGTCATGCGGCATTCTTCGGTGAGGTCGACGTCGCGGTAGAGGTTGATAAGCAGATGAAGCTGTTTCAGCGTCGCTTTTTGGCTCTTTCCGAACACAGATTTATACATCGGCGTACCGTCTTTCTTGTGACCGATAACGATCCGGCCTTCCCAGCGTCCGTCCTCGCGTTTGCGTACCATGCCCTCGCCTTGCGGTCTGCGTTTGTTTCCCATTTACTCACCCTCCGTTTCTTGTATATCAAGACGCTCGAAGGTGTATTTGCTGTTTCGGGTAGTTAGGAGAATACGCTTGTCCTCGTATTTTAACTCTCCTACTCCGATTTTCAGATAGTTGAGTTCTATATCGTATATCACGATAAAGTACTTCCCCGGAAATCTGTGCCGGCTTTGATATACATGAATGATTCCGTAAAATCCTTCGTATGCTTTGTGCCAAGACCATTTCCTGTCGATGTCCGATGGGGCGGTCGGCTCTACCGAAACGACTTTTCCAAAATGTTTTCTAATCAGTTTAGCCATCGTTTCCTCCTTTACTGTACTTTTTGGTGTACCACAAACATACCACAGGTTCGAGAGAATATCCAGCGTTTTTGCGGAGAATTATTATTTTATTATCAATTTCTTTTTCATCCCCGCTATAGCTCTTTCAACCCTATTGCCTGCTTCTTGTCCCGCAGCGCTTTTCTCTGCCTGCGGTCAATGCCGTGGCTGTTTATCCGCTGTTCTTTCTGATATATCTCCTCGGTATGCTCGCCGATGAGATTGCCAATGTAATAAAACAAATCGCACACGCCGACAATGAGCCGTGCGTTGAGATTGTTGCGGAGGGCATCGAGTACTTTTTCGGCAGGGGTGTATCCGTTGTCTGCGGCGCCTTGCAGAAGTTCCTTGCCTTTTTCATATTCGCCGTATTCGTAATAAAGCAACAACCCGACTCTCGTTTGCGTCCATGCGTCGTTCCGCGCGGAGCGTTGGAGCCATTCCTTGGCTTCTTCGCGGTTCCCTTCGTCGAAGAGCAGCTTGCCCAGCGTATATTCGGCTTGGAAACAGCCGTGTTCTGCGGCGCGCAAAAAATACTTCTTCGCTTCGGCGGGGGATTTGTCTTTGAGATACCTGGCGTATTCATATTCCGCAGTTCCGAACCCGGCGTCTACGGCTTTCCGAAGATATTTCATCTTCTCGCCCGGCGTATCGGTGAATTTGCCGTCGCGGCAGCTTTTATAAATAAGATATGAAGATAAAGCGTTTCCTTCGTCTGCCGCCAGGCGCAGCCAATATTCCGCTTCTTCCATATCGTCGGTCTTTTCAAGATAGTACCGGCCGAGGCGGTAGTAGGCGAAAGGATCGTCCTTCGAATTAGCTCTTACATATAAATATCTGAAATCGTCCGCCTTGTCTTTGAGTGCACGGTAATCGTAATCAATATCTCGGTCGGGCTGTTCGTCGAGTTTTCCCATCATCGCCGCGCACCGCACAACGGTATTGCGAATCGATTTGAATTCCTCGTTCTCCTCGATAGAAATCTTTTCCGGCATTTTGTCGGTATAGGTACGAACGGTTTCGCATTTATATCCGTACCACGAGTCGTAAAGCTCCGCGATTTTCTCGTCGTTCCCAAGCATTTTTACGATCTCCTTGACAAGTGCTTTGCTGCTTTTGTCAAGATAACCGTAGACCTTTTTGCCTTTATGCTTTTCTAATTTTTCAGAAAGCAACTGCATTTTCGCAATCAGCTCAGGTGCGAAGTCATGGCTGCCGTTTTGAATTTCTGTTACCAATTCTTTGACGCGCTCGCGGTATTTTTCTTTAACGTCATCTCGCGCGGCGGTTTGCTTTTTATAAATGGAAATCAACTCTTGCCGGAATATATCCCCCGCAAGCGTTTGCTTGATATTATGAATGCCCGTGCGGGAGAGGTAGGGTTCTTGCGGATTTGTCGACCATACCATCATGTGTACGTGCGGATGTTGTTCCTTGTCATGGTACGCGGCAACCCAACGGAGATTGGAAGGAGCGATTCCCATCTCCCTTGCAATATCGTTGCGACGGGAACGCAGGAGATTCATCCATTGTTCCGCGCAGTTGTAACCGAGCCGCTCCGCATCTTCACGAGTGAGAGATATGATGAGTCCCCATACGTTTCCTGTGTGTTCGTCTATTTCTTTGCTGACGGCAGAGAGATTTATTTTCATACCTTCATCGGAGAACAGACCGTTTGAACCACGGCGTTCCCCGATATATCCCATCATACCGCTCCGAAGAATTTCGACGCCTTCGCGCTTTGCAATATATTCTACGTAGCCGCCGCGGGATTGACCTTTTTCGGTTATGTGTCCGGGCTTGTAGTAGGGGGCTTTCAAAATGAGTCCTGTCATTCAACTCTCCTCATTCGAAGTGTTCCCGAATACGAAGGGTGCCGTTGGTTTCCTTCACCTCGCGGATGCTTTCCTGACGGATTTCTTCCAGGAGATACGTGTCGTAAGTTTCACACTCTCTCGCCAGTATCTTGGCAAGATAATTTTGATCGACGGCAAGTTTAAACAGAAGCCTGCAAATGCGTTCCTCGCTGTCTCTGACCTTCGCGCCGATGACGGATTCTAAGGAGGGCAGAAGAAATTTCTCGATGTGCTCCTTTTCCAGCCACGCGCAGTAGAAGTCCACGGCTTCCCGGATAAAGGCATTGCGGGATTTACAGCCTTTTTCTTCTGCAAGCCTGTCGCAGCGCGCCCATTGTTTTTGGGTGAGGCTGACGCCTCTGGATTCTAATAGATTGTTGTTTTCTTTCATGAGTTTTTTCCTTTGCTATAATCATAAAATTTAATAGGCGCTGTAAACAGACATCATATATTCCTTATGGAATCTTGCCTTTTTGGAGGTACAATGCTATAAAGACTCCTTTTTAACGCCTTGCAGACACGATATATCGTTGTGTCTTGACAGGGGATAGTTCTTAAAAAAGCCTTATAATGCCGCGGTTTCGTTTCGCTCGGCGTTGCCGGGCGAGGTAATATGCCGGGCGGATTAGACCCGGCTTTATCCTGCTAAAAAATTAGACACTCGCAAAGCCCGATATGGCGCGTGGTGCGTTTAATAGGGGAGTCTGTCGTAACGAGTCTGCTCGTCCAGCCATTCGAGCAGTCTATCCCGCGGAATGATGGTGCGACCTTGTACGATTTTCAGCTTGGGGAAGTTTTCTTCGCGCACAAGCTCGTATGCGCTCGCGCGTGAGATTCCCAGCAAGTTTGCTACGTCCATTACCGTCAGGAACATAGGCAGTTCGTCTGTGTTTTTATAGATTGACCTTTTCAAAATTTATACCTCCGTATTTTTTCATCGCTTTGCTCAGCAATGCGTGGTTCTCAGCTATGCGTAGCTGTTCCTCGTTGTAATTTTCCTCCAACGGCTGGATTGGCCGTATCGTGTAGCATAGACTGCCGTTGTGAGAACGACCGTCACGGGTTTTCACCATCGTAGGCTTAGTGCAGAGGAAGCCCTTACGCACAAGACTTCCCACATATTTTTTGACGGTGTTGTTGCTCATACCGCAGGCGCTTCCAATCGTAGAGTAGCTTGGATGGCACTGATAAGTCTTTCTGTCCTCGCAGTACATGAGAAACGCAAGAACGGCGATTTCGCCTGCACCAAGCCCCAAGCGGAATATCGCTTTGGGTAAGGGAAAATAATCCCCGGGAGTATCTCTGCGTTTAGAATTATAGTATCTCAATCATATACCTCCTTTTTGTTTTTCTTCTGTTTGTTTTGTTTCAAATTTTTACCTCCTGATGTTTTGATATTTATTAAGGGCAAACAAAAAAGACCTGCACAAAAAACGGCTGAAAGCAATCCGTTTTGTATGTACAAGTCTAAAAATTTTTAAAATATATTATGCGTATTCAGTTGTGTGCACAAAGGTTTATACGAGCGCGGTTGTTTTAATAAATGTGCACTTAAGAATTTATATCAGCATAGTTATTTTAACACACCTGGAAGTATTTGTCAATACTTTTTTAGGAACGTATGAATGCCTTTATTATATGGTTTCCAAGATACGGCATACTCACGGCAGAAGAAAAAATTAAGAGCGGAAAAAACATCTCAATAACTATCGACGGGATCGGGATTTCGACAAATATAATTCCGGAATTCCCGGATTCTTTGCCTCACGAAATCACGGTCGAATTAAGATGAGCATTTGAAGCGTAACCAAAAAAATCAAAAATTTCAAGTGAGTTCGGTATTCGTGCCGGACTCATTTTGTTTTATTTGAAAGGAGTTTTCCGAAGCATAATAGTAATAATCTGGTTGCGGCCTTTTACTAATGCGGAGATAGAAAAATATGCTTTTGAAAAAAGATGCGACAAAGTATGTCGAGAAAAGGAACCTGTTTGGATGATGCGGTAATGGGAAATTTTTTCGGAATATCGAAAGCAGGAATGTTCTATGATCATGAACACGAATTTTCCGACTCGACTTAAAAAAGCCGAATAAATTTTTCGTCGTCTTAAGAATTCATGGAAAAGGAAAGTTTGCGGTACTTTCCGGGCGGTACGCCCATAAATTTACGAAATTGCCGATTGAAATAGGCTTCGTTGTCGAATCCGCATTCAAAGGCAATCTCCTTTATGCTTTTAGTGCTTTCAAAGAGCAGAATCGCCGCGCTGTTGAGCCGTTTTTGGAGAATATATTTCTGAGGAGAAACCCCGAATTGTTTTGTAAAAAGATTGGAAAAATAAGTAGGACTTAAATAAAGAATTTGACCGAGTTCCAAATTCGTGATGGGACGGTCGAAATTTTTTTCGATATATTGGAGCACCGGAATAAAACGGAAACCCTCGGATGCGGCGATGTTTTCCCTTTCGGGCAGGAAACGGGAAAAGAGATATTTGCTCAGTCCTTCGCTTGCGACAGCGTCGCGAATGCTCTTTTCTTTTCCCGGTTTTTTAACGCTATCCACTACCATGCGGAAGATATTTTCGTCGGTAGAAAGAGTTTCCGCTTGATTTTTCGGACGGCAAATCGTGAGATATTTTTCCGTGATGGTATCCAGATTAAAGTGGATCCAATAATGCGTCAGGATTTCGTCGCAGTGCGCGTCGAAAACGGAAAAAGCGGGAATGAAATACATCTTTCCCGGGAAAAGCTCCAAAACCTCGTCTTGCAGATAAATAAGCGCGTGTCCGCTGACGATGTAATATATTCGATAATAGGGAAAGAAGGTGACGAACCGATGCCACGAGCTATCCACGCTGTCATATCCCGCTTCCATAATGTTCAGATCGAAGCGTTCGAACGGATCAATAATGCTGTTCATAGAAAATTCTCCCAAGTAAATTATCGCATACTCTGCGCGTTTTGTCAACGGTTTAATCGTAAAAGGAATAACAAATGTAAAGAAAATGCAAAAAAAAACCTTGATTACGCCTAAAAAACTGTAAATAATGCAATTTTATCATTAAATTCTGTATTGCAAAGCGAGGAAAATAGAGATATAATAAAGTAAAGAATAAAAGCGGAAAAATTTTTAACGGGGATTAGAGAAATGAGAAAAATCGTTTTTATATTGATTGCCGCCGTTTGCGGATTGGGATTTGCCTTGCCCGTCAAAGCGGCGCCTGCGTCTGCGGAAAACGACGCAGCGTCTTTCGCTTCCGACGGTTTTTACGCTCAGCCGTCGGTCATTTTGAAGATATCGGAAAAGGAAAGCGCGGCCTCGCTGTCGGAAGAAAGATTGCCCGCTTCGGTTTTTTTGTCGATAGATGAAAATCTGGCGGTACTCGGGAAAGACGGGGAGACGTTGGGAAACTTTTCGGAGATTTACGAAAGTCAAATCAAAGGAAAAGCGATGCCCGTGGTTTGCCCCGATACGTCGGCGGCTTTCGACGCTTTTGCCGCTTATGCTTCCGGGAAAAATATAACCGATCTCGCGATAGCTTCCGAAAGCGTCGCGGTGCTCAGCAAAGTAAAATCGGAGCTTTCGGCGCGGGCGTATTATATTGCGTTGGCGTCTTCGACGGACGACTGTCTGCGCGAAATCGGCAAAGCGAACGCCGTAGGCGCGCAAGTGCTCATCTTTTCCGCCGAGGAAACAAACGCGGAATATATCCGTTTTATTCAGGCGCGCTTCAAGTGCGTATGGGTGGATACGGACGGCTCGGCGGAACAGATAGCGGATGCGGTGGGGCAAGGTGCGTACGGAATAATAGCTCCCGATGCGGCGAAAGTTTTCGAGGTGTACGGAAAGATAGGTTCGGCGAAAGAAAAAAATTATATCCTTTCCCGTGCGCCCTATATCGCGGCGCATCGCGGGGACACCACGGTTCACAGCGAAAATACGGTGGGGGCGATCGAGGACGCCGCAAGAATCGGCGCGACGCACGTCGAGATCGATATCCGTCTCACCGCCGACGAGCAGATCGTCCTGCTGCACGACGACGATATCCGTTACGCTCTCCGCGACGACGCGGGAAATCCCGCCGCCGGCTATGTCAGCAAACTGACGCTGGCGCAGTTGAAATCTTATACCATGTCCGACGGCGTCAGCAAAATTCCCACGCTCGACGAAGTATTCGAGGCGGTTAACCGCGACGGAGTCGGCGATATGGTGCTGATCATCGAATTTAAGGGACAGGAAGCCAAACTTGTCGATTTGTTCCGGCAGAAAGTAGCGGAATACGGCATGGCGGGGCGAATTACGGTGATTTCTTTTTATCCCGCGCAACTGGTAAGGGTGGCGGAACAGCTTCCCTCCGTGCCCGCCTCGCTGCTCCTGTATACGGACGGCGCAAACGCGGCGACGTCCCAGGCGTATTCCAACGGCAGCGGCATCGATATGCAATTTAACGGGGGCGCAGGTCTGCGGGAATATTACGGGGAGGGATCGACGGCGAGCGCCTACGCGGATATTTTCAGAACCTTCGCCGACAAGGGCTATTCCCTTTGGCTGTGGACGTACGAGACGGATACGATGCCCGAGGCCCTTCGCAACGGCGTGACGGGGATCACCACCAACGACGCCGCGATAACGGGAAGCCATGTGGAGAAACTCTTCCCGCAAAAGACGTACGAAGTAAAAAATCTGCCTGCGGACGGCGAAAAGATTTCGGTAAAGGCAAAGACGTATGCGGGCGGGGAAAAGACGGTCGAGGGGAAAGTGGTCTGGCTGGAAAAGCGGGAAACGGAAGGCACGGCGGTACTTGTCTGCGAATCGGAGCTCGGTATTTGCCTGATCAGCGAAAGCGTAAAATTTACGGCGAAAGGCGGCAGCGGCTGCGGTTCGTCGGCGGGCGCGCTTTCGTCGGCCGCAGTCGCCGGCGCGGCGGCTTTCGCGGCGCTGGTAAGCAAGAGGAGAAAATAAGGCATGGAAAGAAAACGATTGAGATTTTTGGCGGGCGCGGCGAGCGTCCTGTTATCCGCCGCAATGTGTTTCGGCTGTCAGTCCGCGGATTCTTCCGATTCGGAAGGCAAAAAAATAAATTTGGCCGATTATCCGTTTTATAACAAGGAGTATGAAACGCTCATGTACGACGACGCGGAATATAAAAAGGAAATGTCCCGTCCCTATTGGCTCGGGAACGTGATTTATAACGAACTGACTTTGCCGATTGCTTACGAAAACGGCGAAGCGTACGCCGATTTGCTGTACGCGCCCGAAAAGGTGATCGGCGTGATGGATCAGAAGCTGAAAAAGACCTATTCGGAGGGCGCGGATTACGTGGTGGACAAGGCGAAAAAGCGACTGACGATCCCCGCCGGGTCGTCGATAGAACTGCTTTCCGAACTGGCGGAAACGGGCGCGAAAGTGCCCGACGGTTACGAACTTTCCGAAACGCCCGACAGCGTCAGCAAATACACGGTATGGGATTTGGGCGGCGGACCTTTCGTATATACGGAAAGCAGCCTTTTCTACGGGCGATATCTCTCCGTCACCTATGCGTACGACCTGGCGGAGCTTCCGGCCGGCGTCTTCAACGCCTACGACGCGACCGTGTTTACGTCTCTTCGCGCCAAGCTGGAAGCGGGAAAAGACGTCAGCGTGGCGTTTATCGGCGACAGCATCACCGACGGCAGCTCGTCCACGGGCGACAATCTGCACGTCGAACCGAATACTCCCTGTTACGCCAAACAGGTAAAAACAGAGATCGAGCGGGTTTACGGGGTAAACGTCACGTTTACCAACTCGGCGAAGGGCGGTACGATCAGCGATTGGCCTTTGACGAAAGAGGGGAACACTTCCTTTCAGCGGGCGAAGGACGCCAAGCCCGATCTTTGCGTTATCGCCTACGGCATGAACGATTCGACGGCGAACCCCGTCACCAATCCTTCGGCGTATCAGAGCAACATCGAAGAAATTATGTTGCAGATGAAAGGGGCGTCGCCGGACTGCAATTTCGTTCTCGTCAATTCTTTTCCCTGCAATCCGCTCTACGAAAGGGAAGCGGGCATTTTCGACCGTTATCTTTCCAAATTGAACGCGATCGCGGAAAAGTACGACGACGGCACCGTAAAGGTGATCGATATGCAGAAAGCGGGAAAGTATTTTCTCGAAACCAAGCGCTACTGCGAAATTTCTTCCAGCAACGTCAATCACCCCAACGATTTTATGCACCGCGTGTACGCGATGAATATCATGACGGCGATCACGGATTATAAAAAATAATCCCGCCGCAGCGAAAAAACGAAAAAATCCGGGGGAAGGGTACCCTTCCGTTTTGCGTACCGCAAAACGGAAAAAACTTAACGAGTCTTAAAAATAAACGAAAATCCCCGTACTCCGCGAGGGGACGGTATAAGCAAAAGGAGAAAAAGATGACGAAATTGACAAAGATTGTTTCCTGTATTTTATCCTCCGCCTTTTTGGCGGCTGCGGGCGCCGGCTGCAACGGTTACAATCGTCCCAACAGCGGCGGCGAACTGCCCGCGCAAGACTACACGGTGGATTTTAACCTTCCCGCGACGACTTCGGCCGAGATTAAGGTGATCATTCCCGACAACGAAACGGAAAGAAAACTTATGAACGCGTTGATCGAGGGATTCAATCAGAAATATCCCAACATCAAGGTGACGATGAATTTTCTGACGATCGACTCCTATAACAGCACCGTTACCAAGCAGTATTCGGCGAAAGTGCTGGCGGACGTCATCTGGACAAATTCGTCAAACTATTATTTTCTGGTAAGCAACGGCTACGCCCTCAATCTCGACCACTTTACCGAGCAGGCGGAAAAGGCGGGCGAATTCGATTACGACGCGGATTTCACGGAAGATTTCCGAAGCATGGGACTGTTCGGCGGCACTCGTTACGCGGTACCCCGCTCCGCCGATTCGGTCGTCACATTTTACAACAAGAATATTCTGACCGCGGCGGGCGTCGATCTTAAACCCGAAACGACTTTGGTCAAAAACGGCTGGAGCTGGGAGGATTTTCTCACCGTCTGCGGTCAGGTGCGCGAATATTACGACAAGAAAAGCGACTCCAAATTTTATCCCATAGACGCAAACTTTACGTGGGAAGCCGTTTCCTGGCCCGTGATGAAGAGCTTGGGCGGCGAACTGATCGACAAGGAAGGCAAGTTTGCCCTCACCGAGGGAAAAAACGAGGAAATTTATTCCTTTGTTCAGAATATGGTGACCAAGAGATATATTCCCGCGGAAAACGACGGAAAATCCAGTTTCGAAAACGGTACGGGCGCGATGCTGTTCCAGTCCACGACCATCGACCATTACGAAACGACGGCGACGCTGAAAGGAAAATTCGACGTCGTGTCTTTCCCGAAGATCGCGGGGGAAAATTCCGCGATGGGCATCGGGTTTGCGGGTTATGCGCTGAATTCGCAGGTCGCGGAGGATCAGGCGAAGCTTAACGCCGCGTCCGCGTTTATGGCGTATCTGATGAGTAACGATGGACAGCAGAAAGCGGCGAAGGACGGCGGGCTTACGCTGCCTTCCATCCGCAGCGGTCTCTCGGCGGAAAACCCCGACGCCTATTGGCACAGCACCTATCCCGCGTTCAACGTCGCGGCGTACACCTACGGCTCGGAGTATAAAGCGACGCAGGATTTCCTCGCCTATGCCGACTCCTCGATTTCCAGCAGTCTTATCAACGCCTTGAACAGTTACGTGGGGTCTTATTGCATCAAACAAACCACTTCCGGCAAAGCGTACAACTTACTGAAAGGAGCTATACAGGATGCGTTCGACACAATCGTTTCTTGACGTCGGAAAAGTAAAAAAGGGAGATACGATTCCCTCCGGCGGCGGAACGCCGACTTTTTCCGTACGGCTGAAAAAATTTTGGCGGCGCAATCGGGAAGGGTGGATGTTTACCTTTCCGCTTGCGCTCGGATTGGGAATATTTACCCTGTATCCAATGATCCAGTCGCTGATATGGTCGTTTTTCGAATATACGGGGGTATATTATTATCCCACGGGACTTAAAAACTACATAAGTATTTTTTCTGGAACCACTTTTTGGCGGGTATTCGGCAACACTTGCTTTTATACGTTTGTCAACGTGCCGATCATCCTTGTGGTCAGCTATCTGTTGGCCAGTCTCGTCAATCTGCCCCTCAAAGCCGTGGGCGGCTTCCGCGTGGCGTATTATCTTCCGTGCGTGATTCCCGGGGTGGTTTCGGGGCTTCTGTGGCAGGACATCTTTTCGGCCAACGGGATTTTCAATCAGATCCTCGCCGTTTTCGGGGCGCACAGCGATTTCTTTTCCAGTCCCGAAACGACGACGGCAATCGGTTCGATATTTCTCATGAACCTTTGGAGCGTGGGCGGCGGCATGATTTTGTGGCTGTCGGCGTTTAAGGCGATCCCGACGCAGCTGTACGAGGCGGCGAAGATCGACGGCGCGGGTACCTTTCAGCGTTTTTTGCACGTGACTATCCCCATGAGCATGCCCATGATCTTCTTCAACGCGGTGACCATGCTGATCGGCACCTTCCAATACAACGGCGCGCTTACCTTTTCCTATCACGGCAGAGGCGAACAGGACGCCCTGTATATGCTGGGCGTATATATTTACAATCAGGCGTTCGGGGAATTCAGCCGATACGGCTATGCCAGCGCGCTGTCCTGGATACTGCTGTTGATCGTCGGCGCGATGACGGCGGTAATGTTCGCTGTCCGTAAAAAACTTTACATGGGGGACGACAACTGATATGGAAGCGGTAAAAAAACATATGCTCAACCGGGAAGAAAAAAAACGCCGCGCCGTATTCAAAATATGTATGTACGCGCTGATGGTTTTCGTGGCGGCGATTCTCATTTTTCCGTATTTCTATATGGTGATGAAAAGCCTGATGACCTGGGAGGAAGTGATTTCCCTCGAATTCAGGATTTTTCCCGCCAAGCCTCAATTTGCAAACTACGGCCGGATTTTGCAGGACAGCGGATATATCGCGGCGTTCGGCAACACGATGAAGGTAATCCTTTTCAACCTCGTCGCCGTACCCGTTTCCGCTACGTTTATCGCGTTCGGGTTCGCCCGCTGCGAATTTGCGGGAAAAAAGGCGCTGTTCGCGTTTATGCTTTCGACGATGATGCTTCCGGGCGTCGTGACGCAGATCCCGCTGTATATCCTCTATTCGAAAATAGGCTGGCTGAATACGCTGTACCCTCTGACCATTCCCAATCTGACGGGCGGCGGCGCGCTGTATATCTTTCTCGCGCGTTCCTTTATTCAAAGCCTGCCGCGTGATATCGACAACGCCGCCAAAATCGACGGCGCGGGTTCGCTGAGGAGATATTTCTCCATCGCGCTGCCCCTTTGCAAACCCATAATCGTTTACATCATGATCAACGTTTTCACCGCCGCGTGGGGAGACTATTACGGGCCTTTGGTTTGGCGTATCGACGACGATTTTCCCGCGACGCTGGCGTATAAGGTGTTTTATCTCCTCAACAACGGCGCGTCGGGCAACGACCAGGTACATATCCGCATGGCGGCGGGCGTCGTCATGAGCGTCGTTCCCGCGACTCTCTTCTTTATTTTTCAAAAACAATTGA
Source organism: uncultured Eubacteriales bacterium (assembly GCA_900540805.1). GTDB lineage: Bacteria > Bacillota > Clostridia > Christensenellales > Borkfalkiaceae > Scatosoma. Next base: position 10,232 of record UQHL01000023.1, on the reverse strand, counting down.
TCGAAGGCGTGGCGATGGACGGACTCAAGGGATGACGGGAGGTCAGACATGGGAAGAGTGAACTATCGGAAACCGCATCTTCTGCTGGCGGCGGCGCTTTTCGCGCTGACGGCCTGCGGGGGCGGGAATACTTCGGAGGCGGGCAATACCTTGAAATACGATACGCGGGGATTAACCCCGCAGGAATACAGCGTCGCAAACCTCATCGCCGCGGACGATTACGGCAGAACCGTGGAAGTGTCCGATCCGTCCGGCGCGGCGAAGAAATACGTGGGACTGTTTTACTTCGCCTGGCTCGGTTCGCAGTCGATGACGGGCATTTACGACGTAAACAAGCTGGAAAAGCTGGGCGACGATTCCCCGCTCTACGACCCGAATAATACGCGGGAAAGTCCTGCGCACCAGTTCCATTTTGCCAGCGAGCCGCTTTACGGCTATTATTCGATGAAAGATCCCTGGGTGATCGCGCGGCACGTGGAATTGTTTACGATGGCGAATATCGATTACCTGCTGTTCGATTACACCAACGCCGTAACCTACAACGACGTCGTGACGCTGGTGTTGAATACGCTGAAAAAATTTCAGGATCAGGGCTGGAAGGTGCCGAAAGTGGGGTTCTATACCAATTCGTCCGGTTTCACCACCGTAAAAAACGTATACAATTATTTTTATAAGGACGGACGGTACGACGATTTGTGGTTCCGTTTCGACGGGGATAGCCGTCCCGTCATCGTGGGCGTGTCCACGGCGAACGGCGGCGCCACCGATCAAAACGATTCGAGCGAGTTTGTTCCCGTCGGCAGCGAGGTATATAACTATTTCAATTTTTACGAATCGCAATGGCCTTCCTCGGGCGGCATAAACCAGACGAAAGGATTTCCCTGGATGCAGTGGGGCGCGCCCGTGCCGAACGACAACGGCAACGCTTCCGTTTCCGTGATACAGCATTCGAAAGCGAGCGTTTTCGCCTCCGATCAGCTTCCCAACTCTTCGCGCGGCTACGACGGACAGGGCGGCAAGACGGAGGATTGGAAAAAAGGCTCCAATTTCGAGTGGCAATGGGAGGAAGCCTTCAAGTACGACGCCGCGAATATGGTTTCCAATATCTTCGTGACGGGCTGGAACGAGTGGACGGCGATAAAATACCGCACGGGAGATGAAAACATTCCCTCCGCGCCCAGCGGCTATACGGGCAAGGACGTATGGTTTGTGGATAACTACAACGCGGAATATTCCCGCGATATCGAAATGGGCAAAGAATATGGCGACGGATTTTATATTCAGTTGGTGTCCAATACGCGGAAATTCAAAACGAAAGCCGCGGAAAAATATAAAATGGCGACCAAGACGATTTCCGATCTTACGGATTTTTCGGTCTGGAGCAACGTATTCGTCGAATACGCCGACTTTGCGGGCGACGCGATGGCGCGCGACGGCGAAAACGCCGCCAACGAGGCGCATTCGTATGTGGATAATTCCAACCGCAACGACATTACGGCGATAAAGGTAATCCATGACGCGCAAAACGTTTATTTTTACGCGGAGACGGCGGAAAAGATTACAGAGTACAACGGTACGGACGCCAATTGGATGAATTTGTTTATTTCCGCGGGAGATACGGAAAATTCGTTTGCCGGCTTCAATTACGTCGTCAACCGCAAGCCGGGCGCGGACGGCGTCACTTCGGTGGAGAAAAGCGCGGGCGGATACAGTTGGACGGAAACGGGCAAAGCGGAATACTTTGTTTCGGGCAATAAAATCGTCTATAAAATCCCGCTTTCCCTGCTTGGTCTTTCTTCGGACAGGGTGGAGCTTTCTTTCAAAATTACGGACAACGTACAAAAGCCAGACGATATTATGGATTATTACGTTACCGGCGACAGCGCGCCGATCGGAAGATTCGGTTACGCTTACGGTAAATGATAATAAAAAAATTTAAGTTAAGGAGAAAATTATGAGCAGAACAAAAAAGTTTGCGGTGACGTTTCTTTCCTTTTTGCTGGCCGTTTTCAGCGGCTGGGGGATATGGACGCTTACGGTAAGCGCCGAAGGGGAGACAGCCGCTTCGGTTAAAAGCGTAACGACCAATACTATGGGGAACGCTTCTTATCCTCTCGTAATCTCGGCGAATACCGACGTCTCGGTTTCGCTGGGAAACAATGCGGATTTGAAAGCCGAGGCTACCGAAAAAGCGAAAGTTACCTTAACCCGCGGAAGTACGACGCTGACGGCGACTATCGTCCGTGGTTACGGGCAGGCGATTCTCGGCTGGTTTCAAAGCTCGAACGGCGTAACGCTTGCGGTAAATACCCCCGTGCGGGGCGATCTGTTCGAAATAGTCGCCGATTTTACCTTTAAAGCGAGCAATGAAAGCGTGACTTATAAACTGGCTTCTGCGATAGAATACATTTACGACGGTTCCGCGTGGATCAGCGGACACGAGCTTCCCGACGCTCCCGTCGAAGTAACGGTAAGTTCGGTTGAAAGCGTCGCAACTCCCTATGACGCTTTTCCGATCAGGTTGGATATCGCGACAAACGCAAGCGGTCTGGGCGGCGGCGCCGAAGATTTAAAATTTACGGCGGGGACGGATACGAAAGTCACCTATACGAGAGGGGATAAATCGGTGAAAGCGGGCGCGTTTCACGGCGACGGCGCGAATATCCGCGCGTATTTCAAAGGCTCTGCCGATTTGCCTCTTGAAAAAGATACGCCTATAAAAGGCGATATCCTCACGTTAGGAGCGGGGTTCGGGTTTACCTCTAAAGACGGATCGGTTTCCTATCTCGTTGAGGAAGATATCAAATACGTTTATACGGGCGCGTTCTGGTACGCGGGCACGACGCTCCCCACGGGAGCGGAAGTATCGGCGGTGGAAAATCTCGCGCCGAAATATCCCAACAATTATCAAATGAACGTGGTGATCTCCACCAATGCGGCGGCATTGGGAAGCAGTGGGGATTTGAAGTATCCGAACGGAGCGGGCGCTTACGTCACTTATACGCGCGGCGGAGAAAGCGTCGCGGCGGGAGCTTTCCACGCCGAGCAAAACACCAAAATCATCGCCTATTTCAAAAATTCGACGGAGGTTTCTTTCGGAAACGGCACCCCGATCGCGGGAGATATCCTTACGCTGAGAGAGGGATTTACTTTTTATAATTCCGCCAAAACCACTACCTATACGACATACGAAGACATAAAATATATTTATACGACGGCGGGCGCCTGGACGGAATACATTCCCGCCACGGCTCTCGCGGTGGCGTCGGAAAATCTGACGGTGGAGGCGGAAAAAACGCTTCAGATTCGGGTTACGCTTACGCCCGCAAACAGCACGGAAGTGGTTAAATATACCTCTCTCGACGCCGAAAAGGCCACCGTAAGCGCGACGGGACTTGTGACGGGCGTGGCGGAAGGCGAGGTACAGATCAAGGTTACGGCGGGCGCTTTCGAGCAGAACGTTACCGTTACGGTTACTCCCGCGCAGATCGAGTACGTCAAGACGGGGATCAAAGTGACTTCGGGCGCGACGCAGACGATTTATTCGGGTCGCGATTACGTGAAGCCGTCCGTCGCTTACGTCTATACGCCCGAAAAGGAAACGGAAGAACCCGTCGACGCGGATAAGGTCGTCGTGGACGAAACGGGATACGACAAAATGACGGCGAAGGCGGACGGCTATACGCTTACCGTCAAAGTGCTTAAGGACGGCAGCACGACGGAATACTATACCGCTACGTTTACGGTAATCGTAAACGCGTCTACCCAATTGACAATCAATTCCATGACGACGAAGGACGTCGTAAACAATACGAACAACGATTCGCCTTTCTTCGTCAACACCGATTCGAAGAGTACGAAGGTGGACGACGCCAATCAGGCAACGCTGCTTCAATACGTGGAATTCATGTTCCCCGACGGCACGAAAGGCAACGTATGGTTTGCCCGCGTCAATAAATCCGTAGCGCGTTTCTTCGTCAGAAAGAAGGGGAGTACCACCGCGAACATCAACAAAGGCGAGATTCCCGTCGGCGCGATTTTGACGGTTAAAGAGGGCTTCGGGCTTCTCGAAAGCGAATATCTCAGAGCCGACGTGTCTTACGTATTCAACGGCGTCGATTTCGAGCCGCTGGTAGAGCCGACTTCGATCACCGTTACCGCCGAACGGACGCAAATGTATGTCGGTTCGGTGTTACAGGTCAACGTACAGGCCGCCAATGAGGGCGTAAACGTCGTTTATCGGTATGCGGTCAATAATACGGACGTGGCGGAAATCAATTCTGCGGGGCTTATCACCGCAAAAGCGGCGGGCACGATAAGAGTGACCGTTTCCTATAAGGATATTTCCAATCAGGAATTGAATATCACCGTCGTCGTCCCTCCGACGGAAAAGGTTTTCGAAGTGACTTCGCAGGTGAAAGAGTATTGGGTTCCCGTTTCCACGACGGAAAATCCCACCTCGTTTACCCGACAGGGATACGCGCTCAAAGGGCGTTACGTGTTCGAGGACGGCTCCGAAAGCGCGGAATTTGCGATAGAAGAAAGTCAGCTGGGCGCCGTGGACTATACGAAAGCCGGCAGCTATTCCATGACGGTTTCCGATAAAAATTCCTCGCAGACGGATACGGTCGCCGTAGTGGTTTACGAATACGCCGAAGTAAACGCTTTCGATACGATCGGCGTCAGCGGTTACGACGTAAACGACAGCCGAAACAAAACGGGCACCTGGAACGGTCACATGATCATCAGCATGAAGAGCTATTCCACCAACGGCGTCAATCTGCTTTCCACGGACGAGTGCGGCGAAATGGCGAAATATATCCGCTATGAGACGGCAGGCGGAAAAACCTATTCGGGCGACGGCACAGACAAACGGATAGGACTTTGGGAACTCAGCAGCAACCTTCTCGTGATGATAAAACCCGATGGCGCGACGGGCAACGTCGGCTACGGCAGCGAAAGCGAATGGAAACAGGACGCGACCTATGCTTACGCTCCCGTTTATCAGGCAGGCGATAAAATTATTTTCAAAAGCGGTATGCCCATTTACGCCTGGAAGGGAGATAAAACCGCCGACAACAAACCCGATTACGACAAGGGCTGCATGATCGTCGAAGGATTTCTTACCGAGGATTGGGTCTATTACTGCTACGAAGAGGACGGCACCAAGAGCCTTTGGCAGCTCTATAAGGAGTACACCGATTTTTCCGTTTCGGATACGATGACGGTTACGGTCGGCGGGACGGCTTCCTTGGGCGCGGCTCGCATTCCTTCCGACGCGACGACGGGCGCATTCTCTTACATGTCTTCCGACGAAACGGTGCTCACCGTGACGGGACAGGGAAACGTCATCGGCGTAAAGGCGGGGACGGCTATCGTCACCGTGACGCTTTCGGGCGGTAAAAACGAGGACGGAACGGCGAAGGCCGATATCGTGAAAACGGTGACGATTACCGTCAAAAGGGGTATTTCCAAGATAGAGGGCTCGTTCGAGATCGAGGCGGGCGCGGCTTTCGACGCCTCGCAGTACGAAGTCACCGTGACTTTCTCCGACGGCACGACGGAAAAGATCAAACTCGACGACGCCAGAGTGACGATGCAGGAAGTGGATACCTCGACGGTCGGCGAAACGATCTATAACGTTTCCGTGACGATCGACGGCGAGACCAGGCGCGGTACGATCACCGTCAACGTAGTAAAGGGCGGCGGCTGTAAATCCTCCTGCGGTTCGTCCTTGACGGGCGGCGGAATAGCGATCGCCGGTGCGGTTTCCTTGATTTCGGCGGCGTTGTGCGTCTCGAAAAAGAAGAAAGAGCTTTGACAATTAACGGCGAATGACGGTTCGATGGCCGCAAAGCTTGCGAAAGCGGCTTTTGCGGCCTTCGAAGCATAAAATAAAAATTCGCGTTTAAATCGGATGGATTGGGTGTATGTATAAAATAATTGAAACCAAATGTGAATACGGCGAAAATCCCGTCGGCCTGGATTGCGAAAATCCGAGGCTTTTTTGGAAACTTTCTTCGGATGGGGCCGATCAGAAATTTTATCGCGTGATCGTATCTTCCTCGGAAGAAAACGCGGGAAAAGGCATAGGCGATTTATTCGATACGGGAGAAATCGTCTCTTCGGAAGCGTTTTACACGGAATACCGCGGGAAAAAGCTCCTTTCGCGGCAAAAATGTTTTTGGCGGGTATGGAGCGGTTCGGAAACGGAACGCGCCGCAAGCGGAATAAACGCCTTTGAAATGGGATTGCTGCGCGATTCGGATTGGAAGGGGTGCTGGATGGGGATGCCCGTCAAAAATCAAGGCGGTACGTCTCTATACAGAAAGGCGATCCGCTTAAAAGAAAAGCCCGTTTCAAACGCGAAAGCGTACGTTTGCGGGATCGGCTATCACGAAACGTTTTTCAACGGGAAAAAAGTCGGCTCCGCCGTGCTTTCGCCCTCTCTTTCCGATTACAATGCCCGCGTGTTTTACCGCGCTTACGATTTGTCGCCGCTGTTGCAAAGAGGCGAAAACGTGTTCGGCGTGGAGGTGGGACACGGTTGGTACGGCGCGAAAAAAGTTTTGGTACAGATCTATGTGGATTATGCGGACGGTGAAACGGAAGAATATCATTCTTCCGTAAACGGCGGCTGGTGGGTGGCGGGAAGTCCCACGCTCGATAACAGCGTTTACGACGGGGAAGTTTACGACGCGCGTCTGGAAGATAAAATCCCCCGAAACTGGGCGTCCGCCGAATATCGCCCCGCGTGGGAAAACGGCTGGATGTTTACGATCTATGCCGCGCCGCCCTCGGGAAAATTACAGGCGGAACGGATGGAGCCTATTCGGGTGACGGGTATTTTCGAGGCCGCGTCTCTGACGGATAAGGGAGACGGCGTGAAAATCGCGGATATCGGCAGAAACATCGCGGGTTGGGCGCGTATCCGCGTCCGCGGCAGGCGCGGGGCGCGCGTCACTTTGAAATACGGCGAACGGCTTACCGCCGACGGGTTTGTCAACAGATGCAATCTGAGAAGCGCCCGAGCCAGCGACACTTACGTCCTCAAAGGCGAGGGCGAAGAGGAATATGCGCCGCGCTTTACCTATCACGGGTTTCAGTATATTCAGATAGAAATATCGGGAGAATGCGAACTGTTGTCCGTGCGCGGCGAGCACGTACATAACGATCTGCGCGCCGCGGGCGAATTTTCCTGTTCGGACGAAGATCTTAACAGACTGCACGCCAACGCCGTTATCACCGAACTTAACAATCAACACGGAATTCTTACCGATTGTCCGCAGCGCGACGAGCGTTTCGGTTGGCTCAACGATTTGAGCGCGCGGTTGTATCAGACGGTTTATAATTGCGGCATGGAGAGGTTTTTCCCCAAGTTTACCGCAGACGTGGCCGACACGGGAACCAAAGAGGGCGCAATCGGCGATACCGCGCCCTATTATACGGGCGGCAGACCCGCCGATCCCGTATGCGTCGCTTATCTGCTGATGCCCGTTTTTTCCTATCTGTATTACGGCGACCGTCGCTGCGCGGAAGAAGCTTACGAAGGCTGCCGCGCCTGGACGGAATATCTGCTTTCGCGCTCGCATGACGGGATTATGGACTATTCCTATTACGGCGACTGGGTGGAACCCGACGCGGCTAAGGTGCATACGGACAATATTTACGTATCCACCGTCTGCCTTTTTTGGCATCTTTCCCTGATGAAAAAACTGTCGGAGATCGTGGGAAAAAAGGAGGAGGAAAAGGAATACGGAAAAAAGGTCGAATCGGTGGCGGCGGCAATCAACGAAAAGTATTTCGACGCCGAAAAGTGCCGTTACGCGGGCGGTACGCAAACGTCCGATTCCATGGCTCTGACGTTGGGGATCGTACCGGAAAAGTATCGAAAGCGCGTGGCGGAAAACGTTGCGAATGACATCGCCGCGCACGGCTACCATTCCACATGCGGCAACGTGGGATACAGGCATCTGTTTTATGCGCTTGGCGAATACGGTTATGCGGACGCCGCTTTAAGGATGCTGAAAAATAAGGAATATCCGGGCTGGGGGTATATGTTGGCGAACGGCGCCACCTCCGTTTGGGAAAGGTGGGAAAGCGAAATGAGCGACGAAATGGACTCTTTCGATCATCCCATGTTCGGCAGTTACGACGCTTTTTTCTACGCGTTTTTGGGCGGAATACGGATCGACGAAAACGCGTTCGCTTGCGATAAGATCACCGTCGAACCCGTTTGCGCCGAAGGCGTGGATCGCGTTTTCGCTTCTTTCGATACCGTTCGCGGGAAAATCGTGTCGGAGTGGAAACGGCAGGATAAAGAAGTGAACTATCATATCGAAATTCCGCCTTGCGTGACGGCAAAAATAACGCTGGGGGGAGAAACGTATATAAGAGGCTGCGGCGTGTATGATTTTTGCGAGACGGAAAAAGGATTCGCCGCTCCTTCAGCCGATATTCGCGGCAGAATTTTTTCTAAAAATTGAAAATTATTTCGGAGGTCGGTAAAATGAATAGAATCAAAGACAAATATCTGGTGGTAGGCGCGGATTTCGCGGGATATCCCCTGAAAGAAGCGGTTGTGGCGCATCTGAAAGCGAAGGGTTGGAAAATAACCGATCTGGGCGTGACGAAAGACAGCGATCCCGACGATACGGAAAATATGTTCCACAGGGTGGGGCTTCGCGTGGGAGCGCAGATCTCCGAAGGAAATTTCGAGCGCGCGCTTCTTTTCTGCGGCACGGGCATGGGAATCCATATCGCGGCGAGCAAATGTCCGCACGTGCACGCAGGCGTTGTGGAAAGCGTGCCCGCGGCGCTTCGGGCAATCACGGGAAACGGCGTAAACGTTTTGGCGATGGGCGCGTTTTACGTGGCGCCGCAGATGGGCTGCGATATCGCGGACGCGTACTTGAACGCAGACTTGGGTACGGGTTACGAATGGTGGCACAATTTTTACGAGTTTCATAAGCTGGCGATCGACGAGTTGGAAGCGTTCGATTACGAAACGTATAAAAAGAACGGTTTTAAGGTGAAGCACTTGGGCGATTATCCTTTGAAGCTGGAAACAAAACCCGAATAACGCTGACCTCGGATTTTCGTAAAAAGTTTCGAGAATCCGTTAATTTGCTTTACGTAAAGAAAAAAGCGGCGTATAAAAAACAGGAGCAGATTTTCCCGCTCCCGTTTTTCAAAAAAAGTTAAAAACAGGAAGACGACCTCTATGAAAGATATATTGGAAACTTTGAAAAATTCAGATCTGACCGAATATGCGCCGATTCCTTTCTGGAGTTGGAATAACCGTCTCGAAAAAGACAAACTGCTGGCGCAGATCCGCGACATGAAATCGGCGGGCATGGGCGGATTTATTATCCACGCGCGCACGGGGCTGACGACGGAATATCTTTCCGAGAAATGGTTTTCGTTGATCGAGGCGTGTTTGGACGAAGCGAAGGCGTTGGGCATGAACGCCTGGATTTACGACGAAAACGGCTGGCCGAGCGGGTTTGCGGGCGGCAAGCTTTTGGAGGAAGAAGAGAATCTCGCGCCCTATCTCGTCAAGGAAGAAAGAGCCGAGTTCGACGAAACCGCCTTTGCGGTATTCGAAAAGACGGGGGCAGGGCTACGTCGGCTGCAAAAAGGCGAAGTCAGCGGGGACGAAGTATATCATACCGTTTACGTGCGCCGTTCGCCCGCGAATACGGATATTCTCGAGCCCAAGGTGGTGGATAAATTTCTCGCGTTGACCCACGAGGAATATTATCGTCGGTTTTCGGAGCGGTTCGGAAAGGAACTGGTCGGATTTTTTACCGACGAACCGCAGTATTTCCGCTGGGGCACGCCGTTTAGTTACGCCGTCGCGGAGTTTTGGAAAAAGGAATACGGCGAGGACATTGCGGACAGGATTATCGATCTGTTTTACGACGACGAAAGCACGTATCCTTTCCGCGTCCGTTACTATACGGTGATGAACAAGCTGTACACGGAAAACTATTATAAGCGGTTATACGACTGGTGCGATGCCCACGGCTGCAAGCTGACGGGACACAGCGTGGAGGAAACAAAGCTGTATACGCAGATGTGGGGGTGCGCGGGTTGTACGCCTTCTTACGAATACGAGCATATCCCGGGAATAGACAATCTTGCGCGCAACGGTTCGGCGAAGCTGTCCGCAAGACAGGTCGGCTCGGCGGCGGGTCAGCTCGGCAAAAAGCAGGTGCTGACGGAAACAT
>UQHL01000022.1 GCA_900540805.1 uncultured Eubacteriales bacterium | reverse complement strand
GTATTATCCCCTTTTAGGGGTTATGCAAACCACCAGTTTACTGGTGGTTATGATTTGTGCCGTTTTTGCATAGAAAATGTATAAAAAGGCGTGTAAATTGGCACATTTGGGGAAGGTTTTGGGGAACAAATAGGGCTTAAACATCGAAAATAACTTTGTCCATTTGCTCTTGCATAAATTCGTCGGAAAAATGCGTGTAAACTCTGCCGACAAGCCTTTCAGGACTGTCGCCCATCCAGATATCGACGATATCGGGACGGACGTATTGCTGGCAGACGGTAGCAAAGGTATGACGTAAACAATAAGGGGTTAAATCTTCGGCGGGAAAAATGAGATTAAACTTTTTTTCTAAAACCGCTACGCTGGCAGTCTTTGAAAAATCAATAGAAAAATTTATCCTTCCCTGTATCCTCTCGGATATAGGGATTTTTTTATATTCGATTTTACCGCCCTTGCGTTTGGCGTTTCGACTGATAAGGTATCCGTTCTCTATGCGTGCTGTATGTACCTCACAAGGACGTAACCCAAAATACAGCATAATAAGGAAAATGTCTTTGTAAGGGGTAAATTCGGGGCGTTTCAACGCTTCTAAAAGAACAGCTACTTCGCTCGGCGTGAGACAACGGCGATTTTCCCGTATTGAAAAGGTATAAGGCGCTCCGCATAAAGCCATTATGTCATATGCTTCAGGAGAAAATAAGCTGTTGTTACTCCGTTCGGCAAATGCAGTGGAGCTTTTGTAATTGGTATCCATGATAAGCGGACTAAAAATTATTGAGCCTTAGAGCTGCACAAGTCAAAAGCTTCAAAAATCAAATCCTCCGTCGAATGAAAAGAAAATTGGCAGCCCTTTGTTTGACTTATCGCGGAAATGTTTATAATAAGGTATCGATCGGTTGCTTTTTCACAAACTGAAAGAGGAAGTTTGTCTGAAAAAAGCCGGAAAGACCCTTTTCGGGACAAAAAACAGGAGGATATCAACTATGATTACAGAGATCAATAAAGACAATTTCGAAAAAGAAGTATTACGTTCGGAGAAGCCCGTTGTTGCCGATTTTTGGGCACCGTGGTGCGGTTACTGCCGCAGGCTGGCTCCCGCGATCGACCGCCTGGAATCGGAATACGGCGATAAGCTGAAATTTGTGAAGATAGACACGGACGACAACGCCGCTCTCGCGGACGAATACGGCGTGGATACCATTCCTACCCTGATTGTATTCCGCGATGGGGAAGCGATTGCTTCCGCCGTCAATCCTGGCTCGCAGGCAGCCGTCGTGGAATGGCTGAAGGAAAAGGAAGTCCTTTGACATAAGGAGAAAATTATGGAAAGCAGAAGTTACGATGTAGTCGTGCTCGGCGGCGGCCCGGGCGGATATACGGCGGCATTATATTGCGCTCGCAGCGGCTACTCGGTGGCCGTGTTGGAAAAAATAGCCGCGGGAGGGCAGATGTCCACGACCGACCGCGTGGACAATTATCCCGGCTTTGACGACGGGATCGACGGGTTTGAACTCGGCGAACGTATGCAGAAGGGCGCGGAACGTTTCGGCGCGGTGACGCTGTTTGAAGAGGCGACGGGCGTCGAGCTGAAAGGCGAACGGAAAATTGTGCGCACCGATGCGGGAGAATTGACCGCCCGGGCGGCCGTGCTGGCGACGGGCGCCCATCCGCACGAATTGGGTTTAAAGGAAGAAAAGGAACTTGTAGGGCGCGGCGTGGCGTATTGCGCAACCTGCGACGGTATGCGTTATAAGGGAAAGACCGTCGTCGTGACGGGCGGCGGAAACAGCGCGGTTGCCGACGCGCTCTATCTCGCAAAGATATGTAAAAAGGTATATCTGGTTCACCGCCGCGATACGCTCCGCGCATCGAAGGTCTATACCGAGCCCTTGAAAAAGAGCGGCGTTGAGATGGTCTGGAACAGTCGCGTGGAGGAAATTCTGCACGAGAAAAAGGTGACGGGCGTACGGCTTGCCGACGTCAATACGGGCGAGGAAAGGACGATCGAGTGTGAGGCTCTGTTTGTGGCAATCGGCCGCAAACCGGATACCGAACTGTTTGCGGGGCAGATAGACTTGGATAAACAAGGCTATATCGTCGCCGACGAAAGCACGAAAACCGAGCTTGCAGGAGTTTTTGCCGTGGGCGACGTGCGTACGAAAGCCGTCAGACAGATCGTGACGGCCACGGCGGACGGCGCGACCGCCGCGCATTTTATTGAGGAATTTTTACATTGAAGAAATGCCGGACATAAAAAACGAACCGAGAAAATTTCTCTCGGTTCGTTTTTTATGCCGATAGGGTTACGCCTGTTGTTCGATCGGCGTCGGCGTCGGCGTATTGCCGAGCGGATTTTTTTCGTTTTTATAGGATAATTTCAGGAACAGGGGCGCGAGGATAGACGTGGCGATGATGATGAAGAAAACAAAGGGATATACGGCGGGATCGACGAGGTTTGCCGCGATGCCCTTATCCGTACAGATGAGCACGACTTCGGCGCGCACCATCATGCCGCAGCCTACGCGTAGGCTGTCCTTGTTGGAATAATGGCAGAGCTTTGCCGCCAGCGAACAGCCGCCCAGCTTGCCGACAAGCGCCGCGACGACGTAGCATACGCCGAACAGAACGAAAGAGGCGGAGAAGCCCGAGAAATTGAGATTCATGCCGATTGTGGCGAAGAAAATAGGGGAGAAGAACATATACCCCAGCATATCGGCCTTATCTTCCACGTAAGGCGTCTCCTGCAACGTACCGCCCAGCATGATCCCCGCAACGTAGGCGCCCGTGATATCCGCGACGCCGAAAACCTTTTCGGCTACATAGGAATACACGAAGCAGGCGCCGATGGCGAGAATGGGAACGCGGCGGTTATGGGGATATTTACGCTCGATCTTATTGAACAGTTTTCTCAAAAGGATACCCGTCCCGACGGCGAGGACGAAGAAAGCGAGAATTTTAAGGCATACCAGCCACCACGCCGCATTTTCCCACCACGAGGGCATAAAGGAGACGAGCGGGGATTCTCCTCCCGCCGCGGGCGTAAAGCCCGTGAGCACGGACAGAATGATGATCCCGATTACGTCGTCGATCACGGCGGCGGCGACGATGGAAGTACCTACTTTTGTGTTCAGTTTTCCCAGCTCTTTCAAGGCGGCGACGGTGACGCTTACCGAAGTCGCGGTGAGGATCGCGCCGTAAAAGAGATACCCGAGAAAGCCTCCGCCCTGATGAAACGCCCACGCTACCAGCGTTCCCAAAGCCATGGGTACAACTACGCCGAACAGTGTGATGACCACGGACGCGGCGCCCGAGGATTTTAATTGCTTCAGATCGGTGCTCAGGCCCGTGGAGAACATGATAAGAACGACGCCGATTTTGGAAAAGACTTTAAGCCAGCCCTCGATTTCTTTCGAAAAGAACATATTTTTAAGCGGCTCGCAGGGAATGAGCTTCAAAAGCCCGATCAACAATCCCGCGATCAGCATGCCGATTACGGCGGGCAGCCCGATCCTTTGCGAACCCAGCCCTAAAAGCTTGGTCAGGGTGAGGATGAGGGCAAGGGGAAGTAGAATTTCAAAAGCCGACATATATACTCCTTGGTATTTATAAAATTTATAGCGAGGTAAAGGACGGAAAAAGGAACGGGAACCAACGTGAATAGTTTCACTTCCCGTTCACTTGTTTTTCAACCGCATATCATTATACTACGACGAAAGGGGAAAAGCAAATGTTTCAGTGCGTTAAACCGAGGAAAAGGGCGCAAAATTTCAAAGAAATCGCAAAAAACCCCCGTTAGGTATTGACAATTTCAAAAAATATGATATAATAAAATACGGTGCTAAAATATAACTAACGAAGCATCGGGACAAGAAAACAAGGAGATGTTTGAGAAGATGTATCGGATTGTCAAAAAGCAGGCGCTGAACCCGACGGTCACTTTGATGGAAGTGGACGCTCCGTTTATCGCAAAGAAAGCATTGCCCGGACAGTTTATCATTTTGCGTGTGGACGAAGACGGAGAACGTATTCCCCTCACGGTTGCGGATTACGACCGCGAAAAGGGCACCGTCACGATTATATTCCAGATCGTCGGCGCAACTACGGAAAAACTCAACCATAAAGAGGTGGGCGACTGCCTGTCCGATTTCGTCGGGCCTCTCGGCAGACCTACCGAAACGGAAGGCCTCAAAAAGGTCTGCGTGGTCGGCGGCGGCGTCGGCTGCGCCATCGCGCTTCCCATAGCGAAGGAGCTTCATGCAAAGGGCTGCGAGGTCACTTCGATTATCGGGTTCAGAAGTCAGGATCTGGTTATTTTGGAAGACGAATTCAAAGCGGCCAGCAAAAAGTTTTTCATGATGACGGACGACGGCTCCTACGGGAGACAGGGCAACGTCTGCGTTCCCCTCAACGAGATGCTCGCCGCGGGGGAAAAGTTCGACGCCGTGATTACGATCGGCCCGCTGATTATGATGAAATTCGTATGCGCGGCGACCAAGCCTTACGGTATTAAGACGATTGCCAGCATGAACCCGATCATGATCGACGGGACGGGTATGTGCGGCGGCTGCCGTCTGACGGTGGGCGGAAAAATGAAATTTGCCTGTGTGGACGGGCCCGACTTCGACGGCCACGAAATCGACTTCGACGAGGCGATGAGCCGCTCGAGAACGTATGCGGATTTCGAGTCGCACCAAAGGGAAGAGACGTGCAACCTGTTCAAAAAGGAGGTAAAGTAAGATGCCCAAGTTCAATATGACCCCTCTTAAAAATCCCATGCCCGCGCAGGACCCCGACGTCCGCAATAAAAACTTTCAGGAGGTCGCGCTCGGTTACAGCGAGGAGACCGCGATCGACGAAGCGAAAAGATGCTTAAACTGCAAAACCCGTCCCTGCGTGGCGGGCTGTCCCGTCAATATCGCTATCCCCGAGTTTATCGGCAAAGTGGCGGAAGGCGAGTTTGAAGAAGCCTATCGGATTATTTCTATGACCAGCTCTCTGCCCGCGGTCTGCGGCCGCGTCTGCCCGCAGGAGACGCAGTGTGAAGGCAAATGCACGCGCGGCATCAAAGCGGGCTGCGAAGCGGTGGGTATCGGCCGTCTCGAAAGATTTGTCGCCGATTATCATAATATGCACGCGACGGAAAAAGCGACCCCCGTACCCTCCAACGGGCACAAGGTGGCCGTGATCGGTTCGGGCCCCGCCGGCCTCACCTGCGCGGGCGATTTGGCGAAAATGGGCTATGAAGTCACCGTTTTCGAGGCGCTTCACGTGGCGGGCGGCGTGCTCGTTTACGGTATCCCCGAATTCCGTCTCCCCAAAGCCATCGTGCAGAAGGAAGTGGATAACCTTAAGGCATTGGGCGTCAAGGTAGAGACCAACATGGTCATCGGCAGGGTTCTTTCCATCGAGGAACTGAAAAATGAATACGGCTTCGAGGCCGTGTTTATCGGTTCCGGCGCGGGGCTGCCCAAATTTATGAATATCCCCGGCGAAAATCTCAAGGGCGTTTATTCCGCCAACGAATTTTTGACCCGTTCCAACCTGATGAAGGCGTACAAAAACGACAGCACCACGCCCATTCAGCACGGCAAGTGCGTGGCGGTCGTCGGCGGCGGCAACGTCGCTATGGACGCGGCGCGTACGGCAAAGCGTCTCGGCGCGGAAGTGCATATCATTTACCGCCGCGGCGAGGAAGAGCTTCCCGCCCGCCGCGAGGAAGTGGAGCACGCCAAGGAAGAGGGAATTATTTTCGACCTGCTCACCAATCCCACGCAGATCCTTCCCACACCTACGGACAATCCCCGCGATCCTTCCTACGGCTGGGTGAACGGTATCGAATGTATCCGTATGGAGCTGGGCGAACCCGACGCCAGCGGCAGACGCTCGCCCGTGGAAATTGCGGGAAGCGAATTTACCATTCCCGTAGATTGCGTCATCATGTCTTTGGGCACCTCTCCCAATCCCTTGCTCAAGCACACGACGCCCGGCCTGGAGACCTTGAGGCGCGGCGAAATCGCCGTAGATGAAAACGGCAAGACCTCCATCGAAGGCGTTTATTGCGGCGGCGACGCGGCGACGGGTGCGGCGACGGTTATTAAAGCCATGGGCGCAGGAAAGATTGCGGCCAAGTCTATCGACGAATATATCCGCAGTAAATAAGCGCGGCCTGTGATTGTATTTGAAAGAGACTCTTTTTCGCAAGGGGTCTCTTTTTTATTTGATTCCCTTGACAAAAACGTTTCGCTCGTGTATAATAACAGTTGTTATTAATACCATACGTTATTAATGGAGGAAACTATGGGCGCACCGAAGAGGATAACGAGGGAGACCATTTTGCAGTCGGCGTTTACGCTGCTTTGTAAAGAGGGGTACGAGGCGTTGAATGCACGGTCGCTCGCGCGGAAAATGGGCTGCTCTACGCAGCCCATTTATGCGGCCTTCGGCCGCATGGACGCCTTGAAAAAAAGTCTTAAGGAGCTTGCGGAAGAAAAATACATAAAAAGTACGCGCAGGGAGCTTGAAAGCGGGAAATACAACGCCTACAAATCTTATGGGGTGGGATTTGTGCGGTTTGCACGGGAAGAAAAACAATTGTTTCGCTATCTCTATATGCGGGGCCGCCGCGGCGAAAAGCTGATCGAGGACGTCAATCTGCCGCAGATTTTAGAGGCCCTGCAATCGGAATACGGCTACGACGAGCAGCGGGCGCGAAAATTTCACGAGGATATGTCCGTGTATAGTTACGGGCTGGCGATGCTTGTCAATACGGGATTTTCCATGTTCTCGGATGAGGAAATATCAGAATGTCTGCAACGGCAATTTATGGCATTGACGGGCGTATATGGTATTCCGCCCAAATGGAAGGGTACGGAAAGAGGAAAAAGGAATGAAAATCAGAGAGAATGAGAAAAAACATCTGGAGGAACTGAAAAGCTGGCTTGCATCCCAAAGGGAAACGCCGCTGGAGGAAATGGACGGATTTTTTGCGGCCAGAGTGAATATCTACGACGAACACATGTCGGTCTGGGCAAAGGCCTACGAGAGATTGCCTGACTATCTGCCCGCAGGGACAAAGCGGCTGCTCGATCTCGGCGTCGGAACGGGCTTGGAATTGGAGTCGATTTATCGTCGGTTTCCGTCTGCCGAGCTTGTCGGGATAGATTTGAGCGAAACGATGCTCGCCGAATTGAGGCGAAAGTATCCCGAAAAAGGGATAAAGACGGTCTGCGCGGATTATTTTACGGCGGAACTCGGCACAGGCTACGACGCGGCCGTATCGGTAGAATCCCTGCACCATTTTACTGCGGAAAAAAAATCGGGGCTTTATAAAAGAGTATTCGACGCTCTGCGTGCGGGCGGCTGCTTTCTTCTCTGCGACTATATCGCCTGCAGTGAGGAAGAAGAGCGCCTTTTGGCGGAGGAATGTAAACGCAAGCGGGAAAAGGAAAAGCTTCCCGAAGAGAAATTCGTTCATTTCGATACGCCGCTCACGCTCGAGCATGAAACGGCGGTTTTGAAAGGCGCGGGCTTTACAAAGGCTGAGATGATAGATACGATTGACGGAGCAACCTTTATTTTGGCGGAAAAATCAAAAAGCGAGGACTATACATGAATAAAGCGATAGAAGTGAAAGGGCTGAAAAAGTCGTACGGCCGCGTCGAGGCGGTGAAAGGAATCGACTTTTACGCGGAGGAAGGCAAGCTGTTTGCTTTTCTCGGTCCGAACGGCGCGGGAAAATCCACCACAATCGACATTGTCTGTACCTTTCTGAAGCCCGACGAAGGCGAAGTGATCGTAGATGGACTCGTTCTCGGTCAAAGCGACGCGGAGATACGCAAACGAATCGGGGCGGTGTTTCAGGACGGATTGCTGGATAAACGTCTCACGATAGCGGAAAACCTCAAGGCTCGCGGCGGCTTTTACGGCCTGAAAGGAAAGGCGCTCGCCCAAGCGGTGGAGACCACGGCGGAGCTTTGCGGCGTGTCGGAATTTCTCAAGCGTCCGTACGGCAAGCTTTCGGGCGGACAACGCCGCCGCTGCGATATCGCCCGCGCGCTTGTCCATACGCCGAAAATCCTTTTTCTCGACGAACCCACCACGGGGCTAGACCCGCAGACCCGAAAAAATATCTGGGAGACGATCGGCAAAATCCAAAAAGAAACGGGCATGACCGTATTTCTCACCACCCACTATATGGAGGAAGCGGCCGATGCGGATTACGTCATCGTCATAGACGACGGCCTGATTGCGGCCAAGGGCACCCCCGAACAGCTGAAAGAAGAATATTCGAAGGATCGGCTGGTGCTTACGGCAGCCGAGACGGAGGCGCTGAAAAAAGCGCTCGCGGGGCGGGAATATTTCGTGCGGGCCGATCGGATCGAAGTGCCGTTGACCCGTACGCTGGACGCCTTGCCCGTGCTCGACGCCTGTCGGGGGCTGATAGACGGTTTTGAAGTGCTGAAAGGGACGATGGACGACGCGTTCCTCGCAATTACAGGAAAGGAGATACGCGAATGATTACATTTGCAAAACGCAATCTGCTGGTATTTTTCAAAGACAAGTCCTCGGTGTTTTTCTCGCTTTTTGCAGTGTTTATTATTATCGGTCTGTACGCGCTGTTTCTGGGCGATATGATGGCGGAACAGGTTGCGGGGCTGGAGAACGGACGGTTTGTCATGGATTCCTGGATCTCGGCGGGGCTTATCGCCATTACTCCCGTCACCTCTACCATGGGTGCCCTCGGCGCGATAATCGCGGACAAAGAAAGCAAGGCGGAAAAGGATTTCCGCTCCTTGCCGATTAAAAATTATCAATTGGTGGGCGGCTATCTGCTCAGCGCGATTGCCGTCGGCTTTATCCTCAGCCTGATAGGGCTTATCCTCTGCGAGATTTATATCGTCGCGGGCGGGGGAGAGCTTCTCGGTGCGCTTGCGCTTCTGAAGGTGACGGGGCTTGTCGCTTTGACCTCGGTCGCCTCCACCTGTATGATGCTGTTTATCGTATCGTTTATTAAAAGCCTTAACGCTTTTTCGGCGGTCAACGTCATATTGGGCGCGTTTTTGGGCTTTATGACGGGGATCTATATGCCGATCGGGAGTCTCCCGGACGGCGTTCAGGCCGTGGTTAAATGTTTCCCGCCCTCGCACGCCGCCGCACTTTTCCGTCAGGTCATGATGGAAAGATCGATGGAAATTACGTTTGGTTCCGCCCCCGCGGAAGTATTGGCCGAGTTCAAAGCGGACATGGGCGTCACCTATACGTTCGGGGGGCATACGGTTGCGCCCTGGGTCAGTCTGCTGATCCTGGTCGGAACAATTGTCGTGTTTTTTGCGCTGTCCGTCCTGGTGATGTCCCGCAAAAAGAAACGGACTTAAGGGAAGAAAAAATGGAAATTATTACGCTCACGAAAGAAAATCTGGAAAAAGAGCATATCTGCTGTGCCATTTCGAACGACGGCGACTGCCAGGTGACCTCCAAAAAAGCCTGGCTCTCCGACCGTTTCGACGACGGCCTCGTGTTCAAAAAGGGAAACGTACGGGGGAAATGCTTTATCGAATATATCCCCGCGGAAAAGGCGTGGGCCCCCATCGACGCGCCCGAATATATGTACATCGACTGCCTTTGGGTGGCGGGACAGTATAAAGGACAGGGAAACGGCAGGCTGCTTTTGTCCGAATGTATCGAGGACGGCAAACGAAAGGGGAAAAAGGGATTGGTCGTTCTTTCATCGAAGAAAAAACAGCCCTTTCTTTCCGATTCCAAATTTTTGAAATACCACGGTTTTTTGACGGCGGATACGGCGGCGCCGTTCTACGAGTTGCTATATCTTCCCTTTGCCGAGGGTGCGGAAAAGCCGCGCTTCAGAGCCTGTGTAAAGGAGCCCCGTGTATCGGAACGCGGCTTTGTGCTTTTTTATACAAACCAATGCCCTTATACGGCAAAATATGTGCCGCTCATCGAGGATTTGGCTCGGCAGAAAGGAATACCGCTGAAGGCGGTCCGCTTCAAAGGCGCGGAGGAAGCGCAAAATTCACCCGCTCCGTTTACGTCGTACAGCCTGTTTTTCGACGGCAAATTTGTCACGCACGAGATCTTGTCGGAAAAGAAATTTGAAACGTTATGGGAGGAAAAAAGGACAAAATGAGGCTGCTGATCATTCGTCACGGCGATCCCGATTACGCCCGCGACAACCTTACCGAAAAGGGAAAGCGGGAAGCAAAGCTGCTTTCCGAAATGCTTGCAAAGGACAAGATCGATTATCTGTATTGCTCGCCGTTGGGCCGCGCAAAGGCCACATGCGCCTATACGGCGGAAAAGCTCGGTTTGGAACCCGTCATCGAGCCGTGGCTGCGCGAATTTGATTACCGCATCGATCTTCCCACAGGCGAGAAAGAGCACCTGATTTGGGACATGCTGCCCTCTTTTTGGACGGAGCGCCCGGAAATGTACGACGGGGATAAATGGCTGGCCCAGCCCTTTATGGAGGAAGGGAATATCCGCGAGCGGTACAGGGTGGTGACCGAGGGGTTAGACGGCCTTCTTGCCCGCCACGGATACGTGCGCGACGGAAAAATATATCGGGCGGAGCGCGCCAATCGTGACACGGTGGCTCTGTTTTGCCATTTCGGGCTGGAAAGCGTACTTCTTTCCCGCCTCTTCAACATTCCTCTCACAGTGCTGGCGCATCATTTCGTCGCTTTGCCCACCTCCGTAACCACGCTTTATACCGAAGAACGCAGAAAGGGACAGGCGATCTTCCGCTGCCGCGGCTTTGGGGAAACAACGCATTTATACCTCGGCGGCGAAACGCCTTCTTTCTCTGCGAGATTTTGTGAAATTTTCGATTCGGACGAAAGACACGATTAAAAAATCTTTTTAGGCGGGACAGGGTTGCGCCGAACGCTCGCTGATAAAAATCACACGGAAAAAACGTCGGAGCTTTGTCATAAAACTGCGTGACAGAATTTCTATAAAAAATGAATAAATGAAAGAAATTCAAGGAAAAATAAATCTTTTTGAGGATGTTTTCTAAATATTATGTATAAAATTTGAGTATAATCGTTGACAAAGAAGTGAAGATGTGATATGATATATACGCTAAATTATAGAAAGATACGTTTTATCATACTGCTTGCTCAGGTCTTTAGACTTAATCGGCCGAACGGAAAAAATTGGCCGTATAAGCGGGGCAAGGTATGGACAAGCACATTTTTACGACAACGAGGAATAAAGTTATGGAGAGCGGCATAACTTTTGTGAGAGCGAAACGGCAGTCTTTCCTGAAGGGAAAGGCGCTCTTTCTCATAAATCAAACAAAATAGCGGCTGCGGAAACTACATCGGCAAAGCGTCGATGGGGTTTTTGTATCCGCTATTTGCGTATATAAGCGTTTTGAATATTGCAGGCAGGAGGACACATGATCAAAATAAGGGAATTATACGATTTAAGTCATACGCTGGCAAGGGACTATCTTTCGGGATTTACTTATCCCTGGGAAGCGCTGAAGGGCATTAAGGAGTTTATTCTTACGCTCGGTCCGACGCTCGATAAATCGCAGTACGAGGAAACGGCTCCGGAAGTATGGGTACACAGAACCGCGAAAATCGCACCCACCGCATACCTGGGGGCGCCCTGTATTATCGGCGCGGGGACGGAGGTGAGACATTGCGCGTTTATCCGCGGGGCTGCGCTGATCGGAGAAAACTGCGTCGTGGGAAATTCGGCGGAGCTGAAAAACGCAATTTTGTTCGACAACGTGCAAACGCCGCACTACAATTACGTGGGAGACAGCATTTTGGGGTATAAATCGCACATGGGTGCGGGCTCGATTACCTCAAATGTAAAATCGGATAAAACGTTGGTGGTTATCAAAAACGGCGGGGAAAAAATAGAGACGGGTTTGAAAAAGATGGGCGCGATGCTGGGCGATTACGTAGAGGTGGGGTGCAACAGCGTGCTCAACCCCGGGACGATCGTCGGCCCGCATTCCAACATTTACCCGTTGTCCTGCGTTCGGGGCGTGGTACCTGCCGATACGATATGGAAAACAGGAGGCGTTACGGTAAAGAAAGAATAAAAAAGGACTGAAAACATAAAAAACGATAGACAGTAAAGAAGAGCCGACGGGGGAAGCTAACGGAGAGACGGAAAAGAATCGGGGCGCGGACGGGTTGAGTGCAGATATTTTTAAGAGGAAATAAATTAATTCAAGAGGAAATAAATTATGGGAAAGTATTTTGGAACCGACGGCTTTCGCGGCGAAGCGAACGAGGAACTGACGGCGGAGCACGCCTACAAAGTGGGACGTTTTCTGGGCTGGTATTTCACCGAGCGCAAAAAGCGCGAGGGAGACGGCTCGAGGGCAAAGATCGTCATCGGCAAGGACACGCGGCGTTCGGGATATATGTTCGAGTACGCGCTTGTCGGCGGGCTTGTGGCTTCGGGGGCGGACGCCTATCTGCTGCACGTTACGACGACCCCTTCGGTGGCGTACGTCGTGCGGACGGAGGATTTCGACTGCGGGATCATGATTTCGGCCAGCCATAACCCTTATTACGACAACGGGATTAAGCTGTTCAACGGCCAGGGCGAAAAAATGGACGAAGAGGTGATCGGGCTGGTGGAAGAGTACCTCGACGGGGAGGTGCGGGCTTTCGGACAGAAATGGACGGAGGCGCCTTACGCGCATCGGGAGAGCGTCGGCCGCACGGTGGATTACGTGGCGGGCAGAAACCGTTACGTCGGTTATCTGATCTCCCTCGGTATTTACAGCTTTAAGGGCTTGAAAGTGGGGCTGGATTGCGCAAACGGAAGCTCCTGGAATATTGCCAAAAACGTGTTCGACGCGCTGGGCGCAAAGACGTACGTCATCAACGCCGAGCCCGACGGCACGAATATCAATAAAAACGCGGGCTCTACGCATATCGAAGGGCTGCAAAAATTTGTCGTGGGAAACGGACTGGACGTGGGCTTCGCCTACGACGGCGACGCGGACAGATGTCTCTGCGTGGACGAAAAGGGGAACGTCGTCAACGGCGATCTCATTCTCTATATCTATGCCCGCTATATGAAGGAACGCGGAAAGCTTATCAACAATACCGTAGTGACGACCGTCATGTCCAATTTCGGGCTGTATAAGGCGTTCGACGAGCTGGGGATCAATTATGCGAAAACCAAGGTCGGGGACAAATACGTTTACGAACATATGGCCGAACACGGCGACTGTATCGGCGGAGAACAGTCGGGTCACATCATCTTCTCGAAATATGCCTCCACGGGGGACGGAATACTTACCAGCCTGAAGATTATGCAGGCGATGATTGCAAAGAAATCAACTTTAAGCAAGCTTGCGGAGCCCGTGACGATCTATCCGCAGGTGTTGACGAATGTGCGGGTAAAGGATAAGGCGGCCGCAAGAAGCGACGCCGACGTTCAGGCCGCCGTGGATGCGGTAACGAAAAAGCTCGGGGATACGGGCAGAATCCTGCTTCGGGAATCGGGCACGGAACCCGTGCTCCGCGTCATGGTCGAGGCGGAGAGCAAGCAGCTTTGCCAAAAATACGTGGACGAAGTGACGGAAATCATCCGTTTGAAGGGCCACATTGCGGAAGCGAGAGGGTAAAGTATGTGCGGGATAGTCGGTTATATCGGTAAAAAACAGGCCGCGCCCATTCTGCTGGAAGGGCTTGCGCGGCTGGAATACCGCGGTTACGATTCGGCGGGGATCGCCGTGCGTGACGGAAACGCGGAAGCGGAGATCTTCAAAGCGAAGGGACGGCTCAAGGTGCTGTCGGAAAAGACTAACTGCGGCCTTTCCGTAAAGGGCTGCTGCGGTATCGGACATACGCGCTGGGCCACCCACGGCGAGCCCTCCCTCGACAATGCGCATCCCCATTACAGCGACGATAAAAACGTGATCGTCGTCCACAACGGCATTATCGAAAACTATCAGGAGCTGAAGGAAAAGCTCGTTAAAAACGGATACAATTTTTATTCGCGGACGGATACGGAGGTGCTTGCCAAGCTTGTCGATTATTACTATAAAAAGTATCTCGGCGGGCCGATAGACGCCTTGGCGCGCTGTATGATGCGCGTGCGAGGCTCGTATGCGCTGGCAGTGATGTATAAGGAATATCCCGAGGAGCTCTACGTCGCCCGCAAGGACAGCCCGATGATCATCGGCACGGAAAAGGGCGAAACGTTTCTGGCGTCCGACGTCCCTGCCCTTTTGAAATACACGAGGAAGGTCTATTATATCGGCAATCTGGAGATCGCCAGGCTGGAGAAGGGGAACGTCAGCTTCTATAATATCGACCGCGAAGAGATTTCCAAAGAAATCACCGAGATCAAATGGGACGCGGAGGCTGCGGAAAAGTCCGGCTTCGAGCATTTCATGATGAAGGAGATACACGAGCAGCCCAAGGCCGTGCAAGCCACGCTTAACGGCGTAATCAAGGACGGCGCCATCCGCCTCGACGAAATGGGGCTGACGGAGGAACGCATCAAGGAAATCGGAGAAATTTACATCGTCGCCTGCGGTTCGGCGTATCATGCGGGCGTAGTTGCGCAATACTGCATAGAAGGGCTGGCGAAAATCCCCGTGCGGGTGGATCTCGCGTCGGAGTTCCGTTATCGCAAGCCGTTGCTTAAAAAGGACAGCCTCGTCATCGTTATCAGTCAGTCGGGAGAAACCGCGGATAGCCTCGCGGCGCTTCGGGAGGCGAAAAATCTCGGGGCAAGGACGCTGGCGGTCGTCAACGTGGTCGGTTCGTCCATCGCAAGGGAGGCGGACAATGTCTTTTATACGCTGGCGGGGCCCGAAATTGCCGTGGCGACGACGAAGGCGTACGGCACCCAGCTCGCCGCGGGGTATCTGCTGGCCGTCCAATTTGCCAAAGTGCGCGGGGAAATCGACGGAAAACGCTATGCGCAGATGATCGGGGAGCTTTTGGCTCTGCCCGAAAAAATGAAGCGCGTGCTTGAGGATAAAGAAAGGATACAGTGGTTTGCCGCAAAGTTTGCAAACGCCAAAGACATTTTTTTTATCGGCCGCGGGATCGACTATGCGATCAGCCTGGAAGGCAGCCTGAAAATGAAAGAGATCAGCTACATTCATTCGGAGGCGTACGCGGCGGGAGAATTAAAGCACGGTACGATCAGCCTGATCGAGGACGGAACTTTAGTGGTCAGCGTTCTGACGCAGGAAGGGCTGTACGAGAAAATGATCGGAAACATGACGGAGGTTAAAAGCCGCGGCGCGTATCTGATGGGGCTGACCTGCTACGGAAACTATAACGTCGAGGACACGGCGGATTTTACGGCGTATATTCCGCGTACCGATCCCTATTTTACGGGCAGCCTGGCGATTATTCCCCTTCAGCTGATGGGATATTACGTCAGCGTCGCCAAGGGACTGGACGTGGATAAACCGAGAAATCTCGCAAAGAGCGTCACTGTAGAATAAGAGCCGCTTTCGGCCGATATACATAATTTATTTACGGAAGGGAAGCATGAACACAAAGAATAAAAGAATTCGGAATATCGTGTTATTGATCCTGGCGGATATTTGTTCCGTCCTGCTCTCGGGGCTGTTTGCCTATCTGATTACGATAAAGAGCGGCGGTTTTTCCAAGGAAGTGCTCTATTGGACGCTCGGAAACGTCGTATGCACGATAGGCTTTTTCGCCTTGCTGGGGATGTATGCCATCGTATTTTCTTCGGTCGGGATTATCGACGCCTTAAAGCAGTGTCTTGCAGTCGTCGGGGTTACGGCCGCAAACGTCGTTTTCGCCTTGGCGACAAAACAGGCGTATGTGCACGTCGGCACGGCGCTCGCGTTTGGTGCGTTCCTTTTCTATTTCGCTATCATGACGAGGTTTTCGAAACGTGTGGTTTCGGTGCTCAAATATTATTTTTTCGGCGGTCAGACGGAGAAAAAACGGGTCCTGATCGTCGGCGGAGGCAGTGCGGGGCTCGCCCTCATCAAGGAAATGCTGACCTCGGATAAAATCTTATATAAGCCCGTCTGTATCGCGGACGACGACCCTTCCAAGCTCGGAAAAAAGATCAGCGGCGTAAAGATTGCGGGAAATACCTCCCAGCTGCCGCAGCTGGCTGAAAAGTACCGTGCGGACGAAATCTTCGTGACCATGCCCGCCGTCAACAAAAAGACGCAAAGCGAGATCATCAACCGCTGTAAGGACTGTATGCTTCCCGTCAAGGTTCTGCCCGGAATTTACCAGTTCGCCAACGGTCAGATCACCGTTTCCAAGCTCCGCAAAGTGGAGATACAGGATCTCCTCGGACGGGAGCAGGTAAGCGTCAACCTCGACGAGATTATGGGATATATCGAAAATAAAACCGTGCTCGTGACGGGCGGGGGCGGCTCGATCGGAAGCGAGCTCTGCCGCCAGATTGCCGGCCATCACCCCAAACGGCTGATTATTTTCGACATTTACGAAAATAACGCCTACGATATCGAACAGGAGCTGAAAAGAAAATACCCCGCCCTTGATCTGCTCGTTTTGATCGGCAGCGTGCGCGACAAGGGAAAAGTGCATGATCTGTTCGACCGCTATCGCCCGCAAATCGTCTTTCACGCGGCGGCGCACAAGCATGTTCCCTTGATGGAGACCAGTCCTAACGAGGCCGTAAAAAACAACGTTTTCGGGACGTTGAACGTGGCGCGCTGCGCCGCCGAATTCCGCGTGGAAACGTTTGTGCAGATTTCCACGGATAAAGCCGTCAATCCCACCAACATCATGGGCGCAACCAAACGCATTTGTGAAATGATCATTCAGACGATCGGCATGAATTGCCAAAGCACAAAATTTGTTGCGGTACGGTTCGGGAACGTGCTCGGCTCCAACGGCTCGGTGATTCCGCTGTTCAAAAAGCAGATCTCGGAGGGCGGACCCGTCACCGTGACGCATAAGGATATTATCCGCTATTTTATGACGATTCCCGAGGCGGTGTCGCTCGTTTTGCAAGCGGGCGCTTACGCCAAAGGCGGACAGATTTTCGTCCTCGACATGGGCGAGCCCGTCAAAATTTACGACCTTGCCTATAACCTCATCAAGCTTTCGGGGCTGGAACCGGACGTCGATATCAAGATCGAATGCACGGGGCTTCGTCCGGGCGAAAAGCTTTACGAGGAGCGGCTGATGAAAGAAGAGGGGCTTCAAAAGACCGCCAACGGGCTGATCAATATCGCAAAGCCGTTGAAGGTCGATGAGGAGTTTTTCTGGGACACGCTGGATAAATTGTACGCCGAGGCTTATAACGAGACGGGAAACATGAAGGAATTGGTGACGATGCTCGTTCCCACCTATACCATAGACAAAGGGGAAAACGCGGCGTCCGCCTGAAGCGGCGGGGTCTGCCGGACGAACGCAGGACGGCCCTTTCCGCATAGAATGACAGAGTAAAAAAGAAAGAAGGTAAGCGGTAGCGATGGACGAAAAGTTGATTGAGGAGATTTGCCGGGTTTTTCAGATAAAAGGGGAGTATCGTTCGTGCGAGCTCATCACTTTCGGGCATATCAATACGACGTATAAGGTGTATTTTTTTCGCGGCGGCGAGATTAAGGACTATATTTTGCAGCGCGTAAACACATATGTATTCAAGGACCCCGTGGGCATGATGCACAACATCACCTCCGTCACCGAGTATATCAGGGCGAAGATCAAGCGGACGGGCGTAAGCGCGAAACGGGGCGTTTTGCATTATCAGCAGACCGCGGAAGAAAAATATTATACCGTCGGGCCCGACGGCGGCTTTTGGCGCTGCTGCCGCTATATCGACGATTCCGAATCCTTTCTCATGACGGATAACCTCACCGTCATCGAGGAAGCGGGAAAGGCTTTCGGAGAGTTTCAGCTCTATCTTGCCGATTATCCCGTTGAAAAGCTGAATATTCCCATTCCGCATTTTCACAATACGCTTTTGCGTTACGGGACGTTTAAGGAGTCGATCGAAAAGGACGAAAACGCCCGCGCGGGCAGCGCGGACGCGGAAATCGGGGAATATCTGGCCCTCGAGGAGACGGCGACGAAAATGTATAAAATGCAGAGGCGGGGCGAACTGCCGCTCCGCGTGACGCACAACGATACCAAATGCAGCAACGTGCTGTTCGATAAAAATACGTTTGAGCATCTCTCCGTCATCGATCTGGATACGGTGATGCCCGGGCTTGTCGGCTTCGATTTCGGCGACGCGATCCGTTCCACGGCCAACACCTCGGGCGAGGACGAAAGGGACATAAAAAAAGTCGCTCTCGACATGAAAAAGTACGAGGCGTTTACGCGGGGCTTTGTGGGTAAAGTGGGCGCTTCGCTTACCGAACGCGAAAAATCCACCTTGGCGTTGGGTGCGGTGACCATGTCGGTCGAATGCGGTATGAGATTCCTCACCGATTATCTCGACGGGGATAAGTATTTCCGCATTCGTTATCCCGAGCACAATCTGGCCAGGAGCCGCTGTCAGCTGGCGCTCGCTAAAAACATGCTCGAGCGGCTTGACGAAATGCAGAAGGTTGTGGAAAAATACATTTAATTGTGCGGCTCTTATCGGGCTTGGGCCTGTATAAAGCTGAACCGTCCGACTACGGATATTCAGTCCCTATTGAGCGTACGCGACATTGAGCCGTGCGATTGCGGATATTCAGTCCTTATTGATCTTGAACAGAGCCATACATACCAAGCCGACGTTTCCCCCGACGAGAAAACCTACCAATACTCCTATCCAAAACATATGAAAGCCTCCTTTGCTTCTTTATTGATTGAGTATGAACATTTTTCCGAAACTCTATCCTTGGGGAAAGTAATGTTATTATATGTTTCTTTGCGAAAAAATGCGAATCGTGGAAAAAATAGGCGGAACCGAAAAAGGTTCCGCTTTTTTGCGACCGCCTATCCGGAAAATTCTACTTATTATATGAGAGAAAAGCCGTATAGGATTGACTAAATAAGGAAAAAATGGTAGAATAAGGGTATGGATACGACGACGAAGCCCGTGCAGGGCACACAGACGAATACGGAAGAGACCGAAACGCCGGCGCTGGCGGCGGAAGAAGCCTGTCCTGCGGGGGGAGAAGTCGCTTTGGAGGCCGTGGGCCGCGCAGCGGTTTTGAAAAAGAAGCTTCCGAAATTTTTCGCGTTTTTTGCAAAGTATTGGGGGCTTTTTGCCGCGCCGCTCATCGCGTTCGTCTTGTACATGGTACAGCTGGCCATCTCTCAGGTGTATCCTTTCGGACCCGATTATACGGTGGCAAGCTACGACCTTTCCGCGCAGATCTGTCCGTTTATCGAACATCTTTTCGACGTGCTCGACGGAAAATCCTCCCTGTTCTATTCGTACTCGATCGCGGGCGGCGCGGACGTTTTCGGAACCTTCGCCTATTTTTTTATCAGTCCGTTCAGCTTCATTTTTCTGTTGTTCGGCGACGGCAACGTCTATAATGCCTGCGGGATCGTCATGGCCTTCAAGCTTGCGACGACAGCGTTTGCGGGCGCATGGTTTGTCAAAAAGCTATTCAAAAACATTCCCGATTACGTGGGCGTGGCGATCGGCGTCGTGTATGCCTACTGCGGATATACCTTCGTTGCCAATACTTATATCAATTGGGTCGATTTCCTGATCTATATGCCTTTTTGCGCCGCCGCTTTCGTGTATTTTACGCGCACGAAAAAATTTCTTCCCTTTTCCATTTTGACGGCGTGTTGTATCTATACCTGTTTTTCCATCGCCTGTTTTTCCATGTTGGTCGTTTTTCCTTCGCTGATCGCCTATGCGTTTTTGTGTGTGGATAAAAAGGAGCGAAATTCGTTCATCGCATACCTGTGCCTGGCTTTCGTGGTGGCAATCCTCATTGCCCTGCCCTTGTTGATTGCCGCGCTGATGGCTTATTTGCGCAGCGGAAGAAGCGGCGGGCTGTTTGACGAGCTTTGGTACGGCTTTAAGGTGGAGAACGGGAAAAATATTTTTGATATCAAAGGGTATTTCGACCGGAGCGGGGAGGCTCTCTACCGTAAGTTCAGCTACATTTTCAGCGATTCCGTATTTGTCGTTTTGACGGTCGTCTATTTCGTGAAAAGCAAGCTGAAGACGCCGCTTTCTCGTTTTATGCTGGTCGCGGGCATATTTACGCTGGTGCCCGTATTGGTGGACGAAGCGACGCTACTCATGAATATGGGCTCCTATATGTCCTATGCTTTGCGTTTCGGATTTCTAAATGCGCTTTATTTTCTCGGCGGGGCATGTCTCGCCGCTAACGAAGTCGTTTATTCGCCCGAAAAGGCGTTCGACGGTACCGCTTTGAACAAAAAGAACAGGGAGGGCGCGACGTTGCTTTACGCCGTGGCCTGCCTTATTGTCGCGGCGGTGCTTTCGTGCTTCGTCTCCAGCGACGCCTATCTGAACCTTTGGGACAGCTTTATTTCCGATTCGACGATGCTGAACAACGCGCACGCATTTTCGGGAATGTTCGCCCATTCTCTGGGCGGATTGCAGGTGGTTGCGGTGCTGTTTGTTTTTGTCGCTTTCGTTACGCTTCTCGGCGTCGCGATGGTACGGAATAAGGAGATCGGCGCGCGCGTTATGGCTGTTATGCTGATCGGCGTAGTTGCCGTACAGGTCCTTTTTTATAACGAACAGCTGGTTGTCGGAAATCGTTCCACGCATTATAATATCAACCATTATAAGACGATGGTGGAGCAGCTCAACGAGCGGGACGACAGCTATTTTCGCGTCAAGGACTACGAGGACAAACTGACGGCGGATATTCCTTTTACGGGAAACAGCAATTCGTTCAGCGTGTTTTCCTCCGTCATAGACGCGGATAATTTCGAGATCGTCAATCTGTTCGGGTATTGGGGCAACGGCCGTAACAGCATGAAAAGCAGCGGCGGAAATGTATTCGGCGACGCATTTTTGGGATATAAATATTTTTTCGTTTCTTCGGATAGGAAAGACAGCGTCGGCAATCTGTCCTATATTTCTCCCGTGGAAATGAAAGACGAAAACGGCAATATCATTAAGGACGAAAACGGAAAAATTTCCACGCTCAACGCCGGCGCTTTCTATATGTACGAAAGCAATATCGTTTTTCCCCTGGGCTATACGGTGGAAAGCGGAGAGTTCCGTTTTGCGGCGGAAAATACCGCCAATAATCGCGCCCAAAACCAAATGGCGCTTTATAAGTTTCTCGGCGGAACAAAAGACGCAACTTCCGTTTCTACCGATATGGTAAAAGGATTGAGCAAGGATCTGAAGGAACGCGCCGCGGACGTAAAGGTGGGGGCGGGCGAAATCACGGCCGAGGTAACGGCGAAAGAGGGCGAGTGTCTCTTTTTGAATTTTGTCGCCTCAAAAGGCTATAAGGTAACCGTAAACGGAAAAAAGGCGGAACTTATTGACAACGACTTGCATTTCCTTTCGGTGAAACTGGAGGAGGGGGAAAACGTCGTCAGATTTACCTATTCTTCTCCCTATATAAAATATTTTATCGTGGGCCTTGCCGCGTCTATAGCCTCGTTGTTGATTGTGGCGTTGATTGTGAGAAAAACAAGGTTTATGAAGGTGGCTTCCTCGGTAATCGCATGGGCGGGCGTGTCGCTTGCGATCGGCGTCGTATTGTTTTTTATGCTTTTCCCGACAGGCATAGGCGTTTGGAAACTGCTTAATGCGCTTTGGGGAGGGCTCAGAAAGCTTTGGATAAAGTTTTTAGCTTTAATTTGAAAAGTAAAAGAAAAAAATAAATTCTTTTGAAAATCACTGAAAAACGCTTGACTAAATCCTCTCGTGTAAGTATAATAGTTTATGCTGTTCCGCGAGAGGATAATTTAGAGCGGCAGGGCAATATTGAGGCATAGCGCAGTTTGGTAGCGCGCTTGGTTAGGGACCAAGAGGTCGTGGGTTCAAGTCCCGTTGCCTCAACCATTTATGCAGGGATAACGGTTAAAAATGCTGTTATCCCTGCTTTTTTGTTGCTTGTTTGTATAAATATTCTATCGGTGATGGCTTAAATACTAACTTTTTGGGAAGAAATTTGGGAAGAAAATAGAAGCAAGCCCTTTTAATACTTGAACTTTTCGCCCTCACGTAAAAGATATTCGTCGGAAAGGTCGGTATATGCATTTCCGAGCGCGCCGAGGGAATGTCCCATGTATTCCTTCCGAGCCGCTTCGCCAATGTGGCATTCCTTACAACGAGTGTAAAAGGTAGTCCTTAAATCGTATAACATATGATTAGGCAAAATTTTTTTGAAAATCTTTCGAAGGTATTTCGCGGTAAGCATTTTGAAATCGGGATATTTCTCTATGTACGGACGAAGCATGGGGGTGACGGGAATTTTCTTGAACACTTCTTCGCCGTTCTTCTTTTTTTTCTGTTTGGACTTTTTGGCGATAATGAAAAGTTTGTTTTCGTCCAATCGGACCGTTATATACTCATTCGGGCGAAGACCCGTATAAAGAATGATTGCAAAACAAATTTCATACGGAGTGTCTTTAACAGCCAAAAGCAAATGTCCTTCCTCTTCAATAAGGAGAGCTGAACCGCTTTCTTTTTCGTATTCAATCGCCTGTACCGTGTCCATAGGGCTGAATTGAATAATATGATGATCTATGGCGCAGTCGAATATGCCGTTCATAAGTGAGTATAATTCGCTTGCAGTTTTCCATTTTTCCTGTTCCGTTAAGCGTTCTAAAAGATTTTGACAATGGGTTGGAGTAATGCTCTTAATAAGAGTTTCTTTGAAATATGGCGCGAGGTGGTTGTTGTAACGGCTCAAATCTTTTTCAAATGTTTCGGGAACAACCTTTTTTACGCGGAAGTTATTGAAGTAGTAAAGCGCAAAGGGGTGAAAGGTAATGGGAACGCCGCTTTTACTTTCTTTCTGTTTCTGGGAAGATTGATTTTTTAATTCTTCCAAAAAACGAGGCTTTAGATTTTCTTTGTGTTGATCACAAAAATCAATATTATATCCTTCGCGCTTAAATCTAACGTTATAAGTGTATGAGTTTTTTCCAGATTGGAGTTTTCTCCAGCCAACGGAAAAACCTCCAGCTAAAATTTTTCCTTTTGTAATATTTTTAGGCATTTTCTTTAAATCCTCTTGTGTGATTTCGATAATGCCCTTTTCTTCTGTGTCCTCTGCTATCTGCGGAGGACTTTTTTCGTTTTGAGCTGTTTGTTGCCAATTTCTGAATAAATCCATTTTTGCGTTGCGATTATCTTCTTCGTCGGATTCTTTCATGATTATGAAGCCTTGGAACGCATAGCAAAATTGCATAACGGCGATGGCTTTTGTTTTTAATGCAAGCAATAACGCAGGAGCGTGGGATAAAGCAAGTCTCAATTCGGAACTGTTAATCAATTCTTGCAATTCTTCCGCACTGATAGAAATTTGAGCTACGATAGTTTTGATACTTCCAATACCTGTAATGTTTTCCATATTTTCCCTCCTAAGTGGAATTATGGAAAAATTATATCACATTTTTTTCAATAAGTAAATAGCTTTACAAAATTACCAAATTTTACCAATTAGCGTTTAATATTTTTTGCCTCCAAATTTTTAGTTTCTTCTTCAAAAATCCAACCTTCAACTCGCCCCAATATTTTAAGTTGAGTTTTGATTGATGCTTTTGAAAAAACTTTCATAAATTCTAAAATATTCTCCTGCGTCTCTCTCGGCTGGCTTTCATAAATGCGTTGATATTCCGAAGGCGGGGGAGAAAGTGCAAGATTACATGTTTCCCTTCCAAGCAGATAATCGACCGAAACCCCAAAAAAGTCTGCAAGTTTACATAGCGTTTTGAGGTCGGGATAACGATCTCCGAATTCATAGTGAGCATATGCTTGTCGGGATAAACCAATATAATCAGCAACAGCCTTTTGAGTAACATTAAGTTGTTCTCTTAAAAAAAGTAGTTTTTCCATAATAGTTTCCCTAAAGAGAAAAAATAAATTTTATAAACTTTCAGGTTTCTTTTTCTTTGCCTCGTTGTAATTAAAGGCAACGCTAAAGAAACCTTTTGTATTTTCCAATTGAGTATCAGTCATTCCTGCGAGAACCTCTAACATTTTTAAAAGAATTTCTTGTCTCTGTGGGGATTGACTTTCAAAGATACGTTGATATTCGGGTTTGGAATTTGTTGATGGGTTAAGGCTCTGAAGTTCTGCTTGTTCTCTTTCTAAAAGATCGTCTAATGTTACTGCGAAGAAATCGGCAATTTTGTATAGAGTTGCAATATCTGGTTCGCGGGAGCCGTTTTCATATCGTTGATAAGCTTGGCGAGTTATTCCGAGATACTGTGCCATTTCTTGCTGTGTAAGTTTTCTTTGTTTGCGCAGCATAATTAATTTTTTCATTTTACACCTCTTTCTCATAGTATAAAAAAAATTTTATAAAAAAGCAACAAAATGGTTGCAAAATAGTTGACATGCAACCGATAAGGTGCTACAATGTAATAGAAAAGCACCTTAAAGGTTGCTTTTAGGGTAAAAGGAGGTGAAATATGAATTTCAAAGCTTTGCTAAAAAGTAAGCGTTGGAACTTTGCGACGATGGCAAGGGCATTGGGCGTTTCCCATCCAACAGTAAGAAATTGGTATATAAAGCACGGAAGCCCATCACCCGAACAAGTAAGGCGCATGAGCGACTTGTTGGAATGCACGACGGACGAAGTTATAAACGCTTTGCTGGAAAACGAGCAATAAAAAATCCCTCGGAGGGAAAGGAGAAAGAAATGACACAAAAGAAAATTGACATCGTGATAAAAGACAAATCGAACGATTATCACATTCACTTTTTTATCACGCGAGACGAAGCGGTAAGGTATTAAAAAAGCAGGCGGAAGCCTGCGGGGAGGAAGGTATGATTATCATAAGAATAATATTTATTCTAATCGGGGCACTTGCAATATGCGGGGGAATAGCTTACCTTTTCAATAACATAGAGAATATCAAAAGACAAGGATTTAGTTTTTTTATTGTAATATTATTTTTATGCGCCTTACTTTTCGTTTGTATTGGAGTCGGCAGTATTGTTTTCGGGATTTGGTACTAAAAGAGGATTTTTAATTTTGTATGTAAAGGTTTTTTGGGTGGTCGTTATTTTGAATTTAAGAATTTTAGGCAGTTTAGATTTCTCAATTTCAAAATAACAGTCAAAATCATCGGCTTCAAAAGATGAAACGGGAATATTTTTTAAAGGTCTATAAGTAGCGAATACCTCATGACGAAAATATAACTCTTTAGCTTGGTATTTTTGTTTTTTTGTAAGTAACTCAATTTCAATGATGTAAAGAAAATTATCTGTAAAATTTTGTATAGATAAGAAAAAGTATGTATCATCATAATAGGAAAGGATAAGATTAATTTTTAAACGAAGAGAATTTTTATTTAAATGATTTTTTAAAAGGGCACAGATACCAATAAAGACGCTAATACCTCCCAACACAGTGGCGAGGTCTGCTGCAAAGGAAGCATAACCTTGAAGCTGTTGAAACGTTATAGTGCAAATCATAAACCCACCTCACAATTTATCAGGAGTAAACAAATGACACTAAAAGAATTACGAGTACAAAACAATAAAAGCCGCGCGGAGGTTGCGGCTGTCTTAGGGGTAACTTTACAAGCACTAAGCAATTACGAAAGTGGTTTGCGCCGCATTAATATAGAACAAGTTTTGAGCCTATCAAAACTTTATGAATGTACGGAAAAAGAAATAATCGAAGCGCAGCTTAATAATTGTCGTTAAGCCCAATAAGATAGTCAGCCGATATTTCCAGCGTTTCGCAAATAGATTTCAATAAAGCAATAGTGGGTTCACGAATTCCCTGTTCATAGTTTGAATAGCAAGCTCGTGTCACTCCTAAAATATCAGCAACTTTTTGTTGAGACCAACCTTTTATACGTCGAGCTTCTTTAATTTTTTCATTCCAAGTTTCCATGAAAATATTTTAACACAAATTGTGTCGAAATGCTTGACTTGAAACAAAATGTGTCGTATAATAAAGACACAAAATGTTTCAATTGGAGGACAACGAAATGACTAAACAAGAGCAAGTAAGTAGAAGTTTGGGCAAGGATTTCATGGGCGGGCGTTGGTGGTGGAGGCCGAACGTATTTCAAACGAATTGTTTCCCGTGGATAAATGGCGTGGGAATAACGGTGAGGTTTGAATGTACGTTATCGGTAGTGCGGGCGATAATCGATACGGCGGACGATTACGGATTGCCGAACGAGCAACAAGAATTTCAAGGCGAGAATGCGATCGGGAAATGTTTAGCATGGGCGGCGGAGAAGGTAGTCGAGAAAAGCGAGATAATAAGCGGACGGGTAAAACCGTATCGGCAAGGCCATAAGGAATATTTAAGAGCATTAAAAGGCGCGTAGAGGAGGAGATTTATGAACAGAGACAATCTTGAAAACGGAATGTTGTTGGGGCGAGAGGACCAGCCCGAGCAGCTGTGCACATGCGCATGGTGCGGCGGGCCGATCTACGCGGGCGACGACTATTACGATTTGGACGGCGAGAGCGTATGCGAGGAGTGCATTGAAAGTGCGAAACGGAAAGCGGAGGCGGTATGAAGTGGTGGGATAAGGTCGTGGATAAATTAATCGAGCCGAAGCCGCAAAAGCGGATAGAGGTGCATATAACGCGAGCGGAGCTATTAAGGCTAATCGAGCAAGCGGAGAGAGAACAGTTAGCGGGTAAACGGGAGGGTGTAGCGAGATGAAACGCTATAAAGTGACATACCGTTACCGAAAAGACGGCAGCGCGGGGATTTACAAAACGGACATGATGTATGTTTCCAGCGCGGAGTTTGCGATAGAAGAATTGAAACGGCATTACATAGACGAAGCAAACGACAGCGTGCATGTGAAAGCTGTCGCGTTGGTAGGGGATCGACTTGAAATTCGCTACTATGACAGCGACCCTGACGACGAAGCGGAGCACGAAACGATCTTCGACGACTTCCGCGCGGAGCGGATTTAACGGCCGCAAATCGGCCGTATATGGGGCGGTGAGCACAAACGGCGGTGCAACTCCGCCGCGCCCCGAAAAAAACACAAGGAGACACTATTATGGCAATTTTCACGCCCGAAACGGAAACGTTTCAAGACCAGCGATTTTCCATGCTGTTGTACGGCGCGCCAGGCGTCGGAAAGACGACGCTTGCATGTTCCGCGCCGAAGCCCCTACTCATTGACTTGGATAAGGGGATACAGCGTATCAAAGCCCAGCACCGTCCGAAGTTTTCCCGAGTCGCAACGTACGAGGAACTTTTAGAGGACTTGAACAGCGAGACGTTGAAAGGTTTCGAGACTTTGGTCATCGACACAGGCGGCGCACTCATAACGCTGTTGCAAGATTACGTGATGCGGAAAGACCCCGTGAATAAAACGCGGTCGGGCGGGATCTCGCAGAAAGGCTACGGAGCGGTGAAGCTGGAATTTCAGCAGTTGACTGCAAGATTTAAGACGGTTTTAGACAAAAACATCATCTACGTGTTTCATAGCGTCGAAGAAAAGAACAAGGAAGGCGTAGCCATTCAGCGTTTGCTGTGCGAGGGCAGCGCGAAAAATATCGTCTGGCAACCCTGCGATTTCGGGGCGTACATCTACATGAACGGAAACGAGCGCATGGCGGGCTTTACGCCAACGGACGAATATTTCGCAAAAGGCTGTTACGGTATCAGCGGCGTGAGAAAAATCCCCGCGCTGGGCGGAACAGACAAAAACGACTACATTACCCGCCTGTTTGACGAGGCGAACGCAAACATCGCGCAAGACAACGAATATTTCGCGGCGGAAAAGAAAGCTTATGAAGCGGCAATGACTGCGGGCAAAGAGCTGATCGGCAGTCTTGAAACGCCCGCCGACTTCAACGAAGCCGGTGAAAAGCTGAAATCGATAAACCATTCGTTGACCTCTTTGGAAGAGCTTCGCCAGCTTTTCCGCGACCGTGTGAAAGAAAAGGGCTACGTATTCAACCGCGAAAAGAAGGGTTACGAGCTGCCCGAGGCGGAAGCGAAAAAGGCGGAGGCGGAAAAACAGGCGGCCGAGGAACCACAAGAGAAACCCGTTAAAAAGCCTGTGAAACAAGCCGCGCAGGAGCCGCAAGCCGAGCCCGTTAAAAAGAGCGCGAAAGCGCAGGCGGACGAAATCTTGAACGAGCTGACGAACGGCAAGTCTGAAGCGAAAAAAAACGAGACGGAACCGCCCGTAGAAGCGACGCAGGAGGAACTGCCGATCAATGCCCTGCGTCAACCGAACGCGGCGTATGAGGCGTTAAAAAAGCCCGCAGAAAAGCAAGCTCCAGTCGGGCCGAAAGTATTTGAGGACGTTTAATATGGAAAAGCGGTATTTAATGACGCAATCCCTGCTCTCCGCGTGGCTGTATCAGTACAACTGCGCGGAGGGGTACGAGGAGGAAGCGCGGGAAAGTTTCTTAAAGACCTTACGTCGGGAGCCGACGGAATCGAGCGAGTCAATGGAACGTGGTATCGCATTCGAGGACGCGGTTTACGAGGTTATCTGCGGTAACAAGACCGCGGCGGCCGCGTATGCGTCGCAGTGGTCGAAACGCGGCGAGGAAGTGCCCGAGGGCGCGTGTATCCTGGAGCTTGCGGAACAGCTGTCGGGCGGCATATACCAGCTGACGGCGTACAAGGAAAAGACGATCTCGGGTGAGCGGTTTCTGTTGATGGCAAAATGCGACTGGGTAAAAGCGGGTGTGATCTATGATTGTAAGCGGGTGGAGCGTTACGAAGTCGGCAAGTATTACGCTTCCCCGCAACACCCCATGTATTTGGAGGTAATCGACACGGCGCTAGGCTTCGAATACAAGATATGCGACGGGAAAGACCTTTACACGGAGCGTTATACCCGTGAGGATATCCCACAGAGCGCGGAGAGCCTGATCGCGGAATTTATCGGGAGTATGAAAAGCGAGGGGCTGTGGGAGACGTACACGGCGTTATGGCAAGCAAAATAAACGTGAGGGACGGGAGTATGAAGGGAGTGAACGGATTTACATTTTTCAAGAATTATTACGACGCGATTACCGATCCCGATAACGGGTTGACGGCGGAAGAACAGGGCGAGCTGTATAACGCCATATTCGCGTACATGTTCGAAGACGTTCTCCCGTCCTTAAAAGGCGCGTGCCGAATGGCGTTTAACTTAATCAAGCCGTCGCTGGATAAGTCAAAAGTCCGTTCGGCGGCACGAACGAAAGAGGAAGAAACGGAGCAGACAGAAGAAGAAACGGGAACAAACCGAAATCAAACGCAATCAAACGCCAATCAAAAAAAATCAAATGAAATCAAACCGCAATCAAACGAAAAGAAAACGGATTTGTCACCTTCTATGAATAAAGAAAAAGAACAAGAAAGAGAAAATAAGAACGAGAATAAGAAGAACGAACAGGAAAGAGAAGAGGGTGCAGGGGGAAGAGAAAACCCTTTGAGCGCGACGGAGCGCACGGAAAGATCGTTCGTTCAGGAAAAGTTTTTTAAGGAACACCCCGAGATAGAGGTTGACAACTATCCCGCATGTTTGGCGAGTGAGATTGATTTTGAGGTTTTAAGCGCGGAAATCTCGAAAAGCGCGTACCTACGCGGCACGAAATCGTTTTCATGGCTTTGCAAAAATTATCGTAAAATCGCGCTGGGACAATACCGCGACTATGCGAAAAGCACAGACCCGCCGACGGAGGACACGTCAGCGGAGCAAGAGCGGGAGCGGGAATGGAACGAGAAGCACGGCAAGGGCGCGGGCACATAAACGAAACGGGAGGCGGATATGGGAGATCGAGGTTTATGTCCAATAGGAGACGATTTGCAGACGGTCGTACATAAGCCAGAAGAATACGCGGCAAAAAAGAAAGCGGTGCTTTCGAAAATTGACCCGAGCAAGGAATTTGTGCAGGGCGGGGAAATCTTTTGCAGGCGTTGCCGCAAGGTAAAATCACTGGATATGCCCGAACGCGGGGTGTTCATGAACTGTGTCTGCGAGTGCGAAGAAGAAGCGGAAACAGCACGCAAAAAACGCGAACAGCGTGCGGTGCTGGCGGAGAAATATCGCCGCATGAGTTTCAACGAGTTGGGCCGCGACTATGAACGCGCCACGTTCGAGCGCCTAAACATGAGCGGCGCGACGGAAGAATTTTTGACCGCGGCGGAGCGTTGCGAGAAATTCTGCGTGAATTTTGCGACGGTAGAAAACTCGGGGCGCGGGATCTGGCTATACGGCGGCGAAGCGTTGGGCAAGACACACCTTGCGGCGTGTATCCTGCACGAGCTGGAGCGGGATAAAATCCCGTGTGTATTCACGACGCTGGAGCGGGTATTGTCGAAGTTGAAAGCGACCTACAAAGACAGCACTCAAGAAAGCGAGTACGAGATTATGCAGCGCCTGACGCGGGTGGATTGCCTGATTATAGACGATCTGCAGGCAGTAAAGCCGAAAGGCAGAAGCGCGGGTGAAAGCTGGGCGATAGAGAAATTTTCGGAGATAGTAAAAAGCCGTTACGATTACCATCACCCCACGGTGATTACGAGCCGCCACAGTTTACGTGAGATGGCGATTAAGGGCGAAATCCCGATGTCCGTCGGGGATAAGCTCGTGGAGCGTCAGGTGGTGATGCAGCTTACGGGCGAGCCGCGGCGGAAACGCAGCGCAGGCCCGATCGAGTTTTAGGAGGACGGAATGGGAATATATTGCAAAAATGCGGACAGGTGCTCATATCATCCGAGCGGGGCTTGCGATCTGATCTTCGATTGTGTATGTTTCGAAGCCGCCGTGGGCCAAGGGTTGCAGTCAACTGCAAAAAAGACGGTAACGCAGATGCTGACGGCGAAAGAGGCAGAGGAACAGGAAGCGTTCGTGAAGTGGTGCGAGCTGAACGGAATACCCGTGTTTCATATCCCGAACGAGGGCAAGAGAACGAAAGGCACGGGCGGAAGATTGAAAGCGCAGGGCTTAAGCCACGGCGTGCCCGATTTAATGATCCCCGTGCCGAGCGGCGGGAAGCACGGATTGTTCATTGAAATGAAACGCCCGAAGCCGATGGGGAAACGCCCTACGGATGCCCAGCTCAAATGGCTGGAGCGATTAAATAAAAACGGGTATCTGGCGGTCGTGTGTTACGGTCAGGACGAAGCGAAAGAAACGTTAAAAACGTATTTTGGTACGAAAAATTAACATATACAAGGAGACACTATGGAAACCACAAATACCAATTATCGGCAGTTGATGCTGACAGACAGCGGAGAACTGACGCTGGAACAAAAGCAATTTGTTGACCTGCACAAGCGTATCTGCTACGATTCGCAAAAGGCCACGGAGTATATCGTGGACATGGCGCAGGGGATACGCGAGATGAAAGAAAGCAAGCGTTACCAAACGGCGGGATTTACGAGTTTCGGGGAGTACACGGAAACAGCGCTGGGGATCAAAGAACGCCAGGCGTATAATTACATAGCGGTGATCGAGAAACTTCCCGAAGGCTTTGTGAAAGCGAACGCGGAGATCGGCGTCACGAAATTGGCGCTCTTGACCTCGGTGAACGAGGAAGAACGTGAGGAAATACTCGAAAAAATCGACATTACGACGGCAAAAACAACGGAAATCAACACGGCAGTAAAGGAAGCGATTGCAGCGCGGGAAGAAGCGGAAAAACAGTTATCTCTGTTATCGGACGAAAAGGCGGAGGTAGAACAAGAGAACGAGAAATTAAACCGCGAATACGCGAAAATCGCCAAAGACCTCAAATCCGAAAAATCCCGCCAAAGCGAGTTATTGAAAGAAAAAGAAATGCTGGAAAAGAAGTACGCGGAACTGGAAGCGTCAAAGCATACGGTAGCCTATCAACCTGACATGCAGACTGTTACGGAGTTGAAAGTCGCGACCGAAAAGGAAGCGCAGTCCGCGGCGAGGATAAAGGAACTGGAAGCGCAGATAGAAACGCTGAAAGCGGCACCGAAGCCCCAAGCGGAACCCGCGCGGGTTGAAATTAAGGACGACGCCATCGTGCGGTTCAAGGTTAAATTCAACGATTTTCAAAATTTGCTGGATAACATGTCGGACCTGATAGAGGATATGGAAACAGAGCAGGCGGGGAAATGTAAAAACGCAGTGAAGATCGTATTTGAGGACAGTATATTCGGGGAGACGAAATGAAAGCGAACGAATTTATCGAAATGCAGAGACAGGACATCGAGACGGAAAAACCCGCGGAAAAGAAAATATTAAGAGAATTGATTGCGGCGATGGAGGCGGTGCTTGCGTACCACCCCGAAACGGAAATCGATTCGAAAAAGACGGCCGCGGAGTGTTACAAACAGATGTATTCCGTGGCGAACAAGAATAAAAAGGACGGGTATTACGTATTCACGCCGACGGGGACAATGAAGTTTATCTGCGGGTATTTAGGCGTCGCGGAAATTCCGATTTACCCCGCCGCGCCGGCGACTACAGGATCGGAAAAATCCGAAAAGCCCGCAAAGGAAGCGAAAAAGCGTCGGAGCTTGGAGGATTTCTTCTGATGCGGAAATATACGTTAGAGTGGTATTTATCAATCCGCCGCATGGCGCCGAAATCGGAGATCGCGGACTGGACGGTTAAAAACGTCATGACGAATTATTTCCTGTTTGACGTTGCGGCGGATAAAAAACACCGTATAGGCGTATGTACGGCCTGCGGGGAGCGGATACGGCCCGACAAGGCACCGAAAGGGAAATATATCCTCTGTCCGCAGTGCGGAGCGAGGATCAAAGCGACGGAGCGGGCGGAAATGACAGGCGATTTTCAAAATTACTTTGTAGGGTATTTGGAAAATTACGGGGAATTTCTGTTACACCGCATTTTCCGCGTGGCGCGTGAGCTGTGGCCGAACGGCAAGCAAGAGGCGCATATCGAGGAAGCGCAGATGGAGGTTTTAGGCCTGCCGCTAAAACAAAGATACACGTACAGCATGGTGTTTTCGCGGGAGACTCGCTATAAAAACGACAACGGGTTTACGAGATATGCGGTCACGAAAGGCGGTAGTCATGCCGAGTATTGGGAGCGGGGCACGATCGGCGGATACGGCTGTAACGTTTTTCAACTCACTCGTC
This sequence comes from uncultured Eubacteriales bacterium, assembly GCA_900540805.1. Lineage (GTDB taxonomy): Bacteria > Bacillota > Clostridia > Christensenellales > Borkfalkiaceae > Scatosoma. The sequence continues at coordinate 15,336 of UQHL01000022.1, read as the reverse complement.
AGACGTATCCGTATAATCTGAAAACGGAATTGAAAGGCACGCCGTTCGAATACAGCCAGCTTTGGGAATTGGCGGAAAGCGGCGAAAAATTCAATTTATATAACGCATTGATGGGGTATCTCCGTACGCCCCAGCTGGAATATCTGATCAAACTAAAACTTTACCGTTTGGCCGCGGGATATATCCGTTACGGCTTATATTGCAATCATAACGAAAACAACGTCATCAGATTTTTAGGGCTGAAATCGTATCGGGAACTGAAATTTGCGATCGAGCAAAATATGAGCGTCGGTGAATTCGAGGCGTATCGGGAACTGCTTAAAAAGAATATTCCCTACACGGAAAAGAACGTCAAAATCTATCGTGCGATGAAATGGCACGGCGATCGGATTGAGGGAATAGAAAAAGTCATATCAATCGAGGGACTGTACGATTACTATAAAGCGCAAGCCGACCGTCGGAACGTATCGTTCCGCACGTTTATCGGAGATTACGCGGATCATCTTCGGGATTGCGAGACCCTGCGTTTGGACATCTCGGACACGATGTACGCAAAGCCGAAGAATTTCTACGACCTGCACACCCGATTATCGGCGGAAGTAACGGCGTTGCAAAACAAAGAAAAATACGAGAGATGCGATAAACGTCTGGCGATGGAGGAGCATTATGGTTACACAAGCGGCGAGCTGGCGGTGATCGTACCGAAAAAGGCAGAGGAAATCGTTGTTGAGGGTAAAATACAGGGGCATTGCGTGGGCTCATACATAGACCGAGTGACTGACGGAAATAGCGTGATCGTATTTGTCCGAAAAACGTCCGCCCCGACAGTGAGCTACTATACCATGGAAGTCGATCCCAAGACCATGACGGTGGTGCAGTGCCGAGGCTATAAAAACGGTGTCATGACGCCCGAAGTAAAGGCTTTCGTCGAAGAATATAAATCGAAATGCCTTGCGAAACTGAAGAAAAAAGCAATAAAGATAAAAGCGGAACAGCCCATCTACGTACCGGTGGCGGTGTAGAACACGAGACGCGGACGGGTTTGCAGTTAAATGCAAAAACTCCGTCCGCGCACATGGACGGGAAGTAGGGAAAGGAGACAGAATGAAAGTATATCTATATCCGACGAAGTGCAACATATGTGGCGGAAATGTGATTTACACCGAAAACGATAAAATCTACGGCAGACGGTACGGAAGTGGATATTGCTATTTTTGTACGGAGTGTGGGGCGTATGTGGGAACGCACCGCCCCCGACCGAGGCAGGCGTTAGGGTTATTATCTAATGAGCGCATGAAAAAGGGAAAAATCGCGTGTCACGAAATATTCGACAGGTTATGGCATAACGGGGTAGAGCGAAAAAGGCTGTACGCAAAATTAGCGGGAGAAATGAATATTCCCGTTAAAGAGTGCCACTTCGGGTATTTTGATATGGAGCAGTTAACACAAGCCTACAAGATTTTGAAGTCATGGGAGAAAAGAAATGAAAGCGATATTAATGAGCGTACGCCCTGAATGGGTCAGAAAGATTGAACACGGGCAAAAGACGATTGAGGTCAGAAAGACCCGTCCGAAGCTGGAACCACCATTTAAGTGTTATATCTATATGACGCTCGCCAGGCCATACTGTTTTGAATTTGCGGGAGATGGAATGATGAAAGCAAAAAACGGCAAAGTCATCGGCGAGTTCGTATGCGATAGGGCGGAAAGATTAAGATATCCCGAGGACGGTTTCGCTGATGTTATTGACTTAAAAATGAGCTGTTTATCGGCGGAAGAAATCATTAAGTATTCTGACGGAACTCCGCTTTACGGCTGGCACATTTCGGAATTGAAAATCTATGATAAACCGAAAGAGTTGGGAGAGTTTTCCTCCGCTTTATCTCTTAAAGATATTCGCTGTAAACACATCGAGAAAAGATATAAAACATACAACGGAAAGCCGTATATAAAATGCACTTTGCAAAATTGCGTTTGTGAGTTTAGGCGGCTTGGAACGCAAACGGACTGCGACGGCTACGAGATGTTGAAAGAGCCTGCTCGTCTAACAAAGGCTCCGCGCTCATGGTGTTATGTTGAAGAATTGGAGGACTGAAATGAAATTTTGTTTTGGCGATATAGTAGTAGTTGAGGGAGGTTTAATCGGCGTCGTCGTGAAGAGCTGGGGAAAAAGTTTTCTTGGCAAACCGAGAAATTATGATGTGTATGTCCGTAGCTGGAACATCATACAGAACTACGACGAGGAAGATATTGAGCGGTATATGGTAAGACATAAAGAGTTAACTAAAGAAGAATTGGAATATCAAAGGAACGCCTTGAAGGACTGAAATGAACAAGGAAAAGCTGATTGAAGAAATGGCTAAAATCATAGCGACGGCGAAAAATTGTGAAGCGTTAGCGCTAAGCGAGTGTATTAATCGAGATTGTAAAATTAAAAAAGAATACGGTTGTCGCTCTTATTTTCAAGCCGAAGACCTCTACAACGCAGGGTATCGGAAAGCCGAGGAAGTGAGAGCGGAAGCGGTGAAAGAGTTTTTAGCTCCTCACGCTTCGCAGGAGAGTGAAACCGAGCCGTCTCGAGGAAACACCCGAGGAGAGACGAAAACGAAGCAGAAGCCTGTTTTAACGGCTTTGGACAATGACGACGACATTCCCTTTTAAGGAGCTGCCATGCGAGCGAGAATAGAGACGGTCACGGATAATTTACGCCGTGGGACGGCACATACGCTTTACACGCCGACGGCGGAGGCGGAGATTTGTTTGAACTGTCCGTTGAAAGAGTGTAAAAAGAGCGAGTGCGAGAGATTTAAGGAAGAGAAAAGAAAGCTGAAAGCAAAGTGAGGCGGAAATGAAACAGGGGCACTATTTGACGATAGACAAAGCGTTTCAGAATTACTGGGAAAACAAAGAATACCTCACCAATTACCCGTACCCGCATGCGGTTAATTATCAAAAAGCGCGGGTAAAGGGCGACTGTTACAAAAACATTCCCGAGCAGCTGATTTTATCCTGTATCGACAAAGTCGAGGACATACAAAAACAAGTCGATTTAGTCGAGGAAACCTATAAATATTTCAAGCACGAAGGACAGCTTCGGGATTTATACATAAAGATCATCTACATGAACAAGCACCGTTGTACGAATGTAAGAGCCTGTTATGAAATCGGAATCGATGATCGTACGGGGAAACGCTGGAAAAAATGTATTTTCGAGAAAGCGGAAACAATCGGCCAAGAATTAGGCTTTTTCAAGTAAAAAATGAAAAGGGGACAAAAGTTGTCCCTTTTTTTGCTTTTTGATATGTTATAATGCTATTATCAAAACGAATATCCGAACGGTCATGCGGGTATTTGTTTTGGAAATAGTTTCTCCCTGTGTAGCCGTCGGCGTTAAGTCGGCGGTTTTTCCGTGGGGAGAATACGAAAGAAGGGATATATGGAACTGAAAGTTTTACAGATCGAGAATGTGGCTATTTCGGAAATCAAGCCCTATGAATACAACGCGAAGAAACATGACGAAAAACAAATCGTGAACGTAGCGGAAAGTATTCGTCAATTCGGCTGGCAACAGCCTTTGGTATTGGATAAGGATAAAGTGATCATTATCGGCCATTGTCGGTATTTAGCGGCAAAAAAGCTGAAATTGAAAACCGTACCTTGCAAGATCGCCGCCGACTTGACCGCCGACGAAGTGAAGAAGCTCCGAGCTTTGGATAATAAATTAAACGAGAGCGAATGGAATCTGGATATGCTGTCGTTAGACATCGGGGGCTTGGAGTTCAAGGGCTTTGACATAGATTGGGGAATAATCAAGCCCGACGATTTCGGAACGGAATTTGCGATCGCAAGCGGGGATAAATCGGTAATGGAAACGATGACGTTTACGCTCCATCACGAACAGGCGGAACTGATCCGTAGCGCGATGGAAACCGTCCTGAAAAACGAGGAGGCGCAGGAGGCGTTCGGGAATACCAACAGGAACGGGAACGCGATTTACGAGGTGGTGCGGCAATGGGCAGAGCTAAAGAAATAGAGCTTCGGGTAATCCCGGCAAGCATAGCGAATCCGTTTGTAAAAAAACACCATTACAGCGGAAAGGTCGTCAATAACAGCAAGGTGCATTTCGGCGCGTTTTTGGACGGAAATCTGCATGGGGTAATGAGTTACGGCAGTAGCACCGACAAATCAAAAATAATCGGCTTGGTGGAGGGTACGGGCTGGAATGAGTTTTTAGAGCTCAATCGCATGGCGTTTGACGATTACCTGCCGCGAAACAGCGAAAGTCGATGCATCGCGCAAAGTATCCGCCTGATCAAGAAACAAGCCCCGCATATCAAGTGGATTATCTCTTTTGCAGACGGCTGTCAATGCGGAGACGGGACAATCTATCGGGCGAGCGGATTTATATTAACGGGGATAAAACCGAACAAGAGCATTATTCTTTTTCCCAGCGGTCACCGTATTGCACAAATTACGGTTACGGCGGAATGGAACAGCCCGCAGATGAAAGAAGAATGCCGATTGCTCCATGTCGAGCATAAATACCGACCTGCATCGGAATATATCAAGCTCGGGGCGAAGTATCTGTCGGGGTATCAATTACGATATATTTATTTTATCGATAAAAGCTATCGTGAGCGGCTGACGGTAAAGGAACTGCCGTTTGATACGATTGATAAAATGAACGCGGGAATGTATAAAGGCGAAACGATAAGTCTGAAAGCCAGACGCGAGGAATAACCCGCGTCTTTTATGCGAGTATAGTTTAACGAAAGAACGGCATTTTTCCAAAATGCAAACGGCGGTTTAACTCCGACCTACTCGCTCCAAAAGGTCGCAAAAAACAGCCTTCGAGGTCGTTTAGAGTAAAATAAATCCCGTATTTTGAAGAAAAGGAGGGCTATTTTGAACGCTGAAAATCTAACAAAAATCAATCGAAGCCCGAGCGAAGCCCGAGAAAACGGGTCTAAGGGCGGAAAACAGTCGGGGAAAGCGAGACGGAAAAAGAAGCAGATGAAGGACATGTTCGAGTATCTTTTGGGTCTGGACGTAACGGACGCAGAGTTGAAAAAGAAGATGTCGGAGATGGGCATAGACGACGGGCAGATGACCTATAACGCTATGGTCTGTTATTCTATGCTCCGAATGGCGTGTGCGGGAAGCGTGAAAGCCGCGACGTTTATCCGAGATACGACGGGCCAGAAGCCGCAGGACAACGTGAAGATAGAGGGCACGGTGGAATCGAGACTGCGAGTGCCGCAGAATATTTCGAAGTTGACGACGGAGGAGCTGCGTGCGATAGCGGGGATAACGGTTCCCGAGTGCACGGAAACGACGGAATATGCCGAAGAGCATGAGTGACGCAGAGCGTAAAGCCCTGCGTTTTTTGGTGGACGTAGAGCGTTCAAGGCGCTCGTTTTGGGACTATTGCAATGTGCTCGCGCCCGATTTCTATCTTCCCGACCGCGGTTATCTTTATCGAGTTTGTATGCAGCTGCAAGACTTTCTATATAACGACGTCGGCGTGTTGATAGTCAACGCCCCGCCGCGGCACGGCAAATCCCGCACGGCGGGGAAATACGTCGAATGGGTCATGGGGAAAGACCCGACGTTCAAGATCATGACGGGCTCGTATAACGAAACGCTTTCGACGGTGTTTTCGTCGTCCGTCAGAGATACGATCTCCGCAAGCAAAGTCAATCCCTATGACATCGTGTATTCGGACATTTTCCCCGACACGAAGATCAAGCGCGGCGACGCGGCGAAGAATATCTGGTCGCTGGAAGGCTCGGAGGTCAAGTCGTATTTAGCGACGTCTCCGACAGGTACGGCGACGGGTTTCGGCGCGGATATGCTCGTAATCGACGATATCATTAAATCGGCGCAGGAAGCCAATACAACGGCAATATTGGCGAAACATTGGGATTGGTTTACAAACACGATGTATTCGCGATTACAGGGACGGCGGAAGATACTCATTATCATGACGCAGTGGGCGACGAAAGACCTCGCACATAGGGCGGCAGAGCATTTCCGATCGATAGGCGAGAAAGTCGAGCAGATTACCTTAAACGCCTTACAGCCGAACGGGCGCATGCTGGACAAGCGGATTTTGCCGCGCAGAGTGTACGACAATCTCGCAAAGACGCTTGCGCCGAATATCTTTTCGGCGAACTATAAGAACGTCGCCGTTGACCTCATAGACGGTGTGTATGGCGCGTTTAAGACGTATAAGCTGTACGAGCTGCCCGAACGGTTCGAGAAGATATGTTCGCAGACGGACACGGCGGACGAGGGCGGGGATTACTTATGTAAAATCATTTACGGGCGTTATAAAAACCTGCTGTATATGTTGGATGTTTACTACACGCAGGAGAAAATGGAAGTAACGGAGATCGAGGCTGCGAAACGGAGTTTGCAGTTCAACGTGCAGTATGACGACACGGAGAGCAATAACGGCGGAAAAGGCTTTGCGCGGAACGTAGAGCGGAAGTATAAAGAGCTTGGCGGAACGCTGGCGCGGTTTAGTTGGGAAGCGCAGAAGCGGAACAAAGAAGCGCGGATATTGACGAACGCGACGGGCGTGAATAACACGGTTGTCATGCCTTGCGACTGGGCGACGCGCTGGCCGGCGTTCTACAACGACGTAACATTATTTTCACGGACGGCGAAGAACGAACACGACGATGGGCCGGACTGTCTCACCCGTTGTTATGAAAAAGAGTTTGAGAAGCCGCGCGTTACATTAAAACAAGTGAGGTATTGAGGTGTTGTATAATCTTAATTTTTTAAGGCGTGGAGAGGTATTCCCGCCGCGGGAGGAACTGGAGCGGCTGGAGGCTTACCGCGTAAACGATATGCTATTGAACGACGAGCCGTGGGCGGCCCTGCCCGAACATAAGCAACGGGTGTTGTTTTTGCTGTCCAACTTCTCGCTTTCGCCCGACAGAGAGTGTTATCTGTATAACGCGAACTATTGGTCGGAGCTGGCGGATAAGACGAAAGAGCTGACGTTCGGGGAGCGTCCGACGATAAAATCGGAGACGAAGCAGGATACGCTGGAGGAAATCCTCAAGCAAACGGGATTGTACGAAAAGGGCGAAGAAGGCGTAGGCGATCTGTGCGCGCTGGGGGATTGGATCGCCAAGGTGAAAGACGACGGAACGGGAAACGGCACGTTTATCAACGTCGATCCGTCCATCTGGTTTCCCGTGGTGGATTTCGAGGACGTAAAAAGCGTGAAATATCACGTATTGGCCTGGGTGGTGCATAATCCCGCAGAGAGTGACAAATTCGAGCTGCACGCGCAAATCCATGAGAAAGGGAGATATACCAACCGCGCTTTCGGCATCGACGGTCGGGTGCGTGAGGATACTTATACCGTGCCTAAAACAGGTCAAACCATAAAGGCAAACGCCTATAAGCTGGGCGCGGAGCTAAATCGGGCGTGCGACGATTTCAAGCTCGGAACGTTCGAAACGCACCTGGACGATTTCGCAATCGTGCATATCCCCAACGATACGGTCTCCAAAAGCATTTACGGGAGATCTGATTTCGATCGGATTACGGACGCGGCAATCGCGTACAACACCCGCATGACGCTGAAAGACGTGGTGCTGGATAAGCACAGCGCGCCGTTGATGTACGGCCCGCCGCTCACCGAGGACGAACGGATAGGAAACTATCTCGAAGTGCCGCCCGACGATCCGAAAGCGCCGGGGTATCTCGTATGGGACGCGGCGATGACGGCGGTGGAGAATACAATTGCCGCATTAAAGGAAGATACGGCAAATCTGTCGGGCATGGGCAGTATTTTAGACAATAAGACTTTCGGGGAAAGCCAGGGCTACGACGCGTTGATGATCAAGCTTGCGCCCGCGCTCATGCGGGCGGCGAAGAAAACGGCCAGGATAGAGCCGCGGTTGAAAAAGATCATTTCGCTCGTTTCGCAGATCGGTTACGAAAGAATAGAGTCCGAGGATATAGAAATCGCGTGGCATGACGGAATCCCGACGACGGAAAGCATGCGCGCGGACCTTGCGGCCAAGCATCTGGCGACGGGCTGGAGCAGAAAGCGGGTGCTTATGGTGGACTATGGCTTAAGCGAAGAAGACGCGGAGACGGAAATCGCGCAAAAGGAAGCGGAAGCGCCGCCTATACCTCAAGCGGGTTACGGCGCGGACGAGGAGAGTGAAGATGAATGAAATACATAAGACCGCCCGAGTTCAAGTCCGTAAAGGAATTTACGGAGTATTACAGACAGGTTGAGCAAAACATAACCGAACTTCTGACAAAAGACAGCGGCACGGCGACGAGTAAAGAGCTGAATACACAGCTGAAAACCGCCCTGCAAGCGGCGGTGTCGTACCTGTCGGGTGTGAATAGGGAATACACCAAAACCGAGCTTCCGCATGCGTTTGAGGAGGGCAGGAAAGGCGTCCCGAAGTCTCCCGCGATGAGTATGAAAGAAGCGGCGGCAATTCTTAAAAAGCAAGGTTATCGGTATGCGGGCAACGCATTTTCACGGGATACGTATATAGAACTCCAAAGCGCGGTAAAAAGCGCGGGAAACGGGTTTCTGTCGCGCGTGAACAAGACAATCGAGGATTTACGCAAGGAAGGGAAAGACAGCGTTTACAACGTGCAGGAAGCCGTTAAAAAGGATTTGGAAGAAAACGGGCTTCTGACGGTAAAGTACGCCAACGGAGCGAAACAGCCGCTTTCGGCGTATGCGGCGATGGCGGCAAGGTCCGCGCGGATAGAGAGCGTCAACCTCGGCGCGATCGGCAGGGCTTTGCAGGAGGGGACCAATTATGTAAAAATGACGACGATGCCGCAGTGCTGTAAATATTGCGGCGCATATCAGGGAAAGGTGTATTGTATCTCGGGCAAAGACAAACGTTTCCCCGCTTTGTTTAAGACGGTGCTCAAAAGCGGTTATGCGTTGCCGCACCCGAATTGCAGGCACGAGTTTATTCCGTGGTTTTTCGAAACGGAAGCGCCCGAGGACGTGGAAAAGGCGATAAAGGACAGTCGGATACGATATAACGCGGACGGGAGCTTGAAAGACGTGCGGTATCAGAAAGACATAGAAGGGTACGCGGCGTGGCAGGCGGGGAACAGACAGCTGAACGCGGAGTTGCTCGAGTATCAGAAAATGCAAGCGCACTATAAAGGCCGGGAAGATATACCGTATAAAAGCCTGGCAAGTTTCCGACGGGCGCGGCGCGCAGACGAATTGTCGCCGGCGTATAAAGCTTGGAGAAACCGAAAGAAAGACGAAAACACCCTTAATCGGTGGAAGGAAGTGAAAAACTTCAAAAATGCGCCTCAAACGCTTGAAGAATTACAACAAATCAAGTATAATAAAAATACGGAAGCTTGGGAGCGGTTAAAGCGCGAGCGGACGACCATTGCAAAAATAGACGATAAACCTTGGACGGACACTTTCAGAGAAAAGGCCATAAACGCTTATTATGATTTTCGTGAAAAGGGAATTGAAATTACCGACCACGGCGTAGCCCGATTTTTACAGCGCGGATTTTCTGTTGACGAAATCGCGGAAATTGACGGAAAGTCGTTCAATTATACGCAGGACGACGGAAAATTTATTAAGTATCATAACGGCGTTGCGGTCGTCTATACGAGCGATAAAAAAGAGGTTGTGTCTATGATAAGAAAAACGCAACCTAAAGGAGAATGGCATGAAATCAAAAATTGAAACTGCGTTTGAAATGTTTGAACGATTGTTTGACGGTAAATATGATCCGTTGCAATTTTCTTGTGATATGGAGCAATATCTATATGATAATTATCAAGAAATGTTATCTGAAGATAAGGAAACTACAGTTTATTTGAATGACGACGTGGCCGATATTTGTTCGGAGGGAGAGCCTGGATTTGATCCAACGCATATGATAAACTGCTTAAAAATTCGATATGAGGAAGCAAAACGAATATATAATAAAAAACAATAACAACTAAAAGCATTTTGCAATTGACTGCAAAGTGCTTTTTTCATACAAAAAATACAAGGAGGTGGAAGATCATGGATTTCAGAAAAGTATCTGACGGAGACGGAATGAAAGAAATTTCTTACGACGAGCTTAAGGAAGCCGCAAGGCCGTTGATGGAGCTTTTGCGAAAGAAAGGCAATATGGAAATGTCGGCTTTGGTAACCGATGAAACCGTAGTCATTATGGAATCACTCGTCGGGACGTCTATCGAATACAACGACTGATCAAACAAAATTCAATAACAAGGGACAACGCTTTTAGGGCGCTGTCCTTTTTTATACCACTCGGCAGGCGATGAGCCGTAAAACACACGCACACATAAAAAATCTATCGTGGGCACGCACAACACGAAAAAAGGCGTAAAGGAGCTTTTATGAAACGAGAGGAACTGAAGGCATTGGGACTGACGGACGAACAAATCAACGGGGTTATGGAAAACTACGGGAAATCCGTCAAGGAGCTGCAGGACGGTCTGACGACGGCGCAAAGCGCGTCGGAAAGCGCAAAAGCGGAGCTGAAGAAGTATCAAAAGGGCGGGGAGAATTACATAGATACCGCCGAACTCGAACGACTGAAAACGTTTGAAAAGGATACTTTGACGAAAGAGACGAACGCGAAAAAGACGGCGGCATTGACCAAGCTTTACAAAAGTGCAAACGCGGCGGACAGCGTCGCAAAACTGCTGATTTCGGGGCAGGACCTTGAAAAGCTCGAACTTGACGACAAGGGCGAGTTGAAAAACGGGACGGAGCTTTTGAAAAAGGCAAAGGCCGATTACGCGGATTTATTCGGCGGAAGCGGGAACACGGGAGTGCCGCAGGCAAATCCCGACGCGGGCGGCAACGCGGGAAATAAAACGCCGCAGACAGTCTATTAAAAAATAAAATTTAAGGAGCAAAACTATTATGGCTATGACAGACGCATTGAGCATTTATCTTGAAAACGGAACCACCAAGGCATACTTGAAAAACGTACTCGCGGGTATCTTCGAAAACTATCAGAAAGAGGCGCTTTCGGCGCGGTTCAAATCCAAAAACGCAAACCTGAACAGAGCGGCGGGGTCTTATGAGTTTAAGCGATTCGCCAATTCGACGGTGAGGGACTACGGAACAGCGCGGACGGCGGGCAAGGGCGATAAAATCATCGCGCCGCCCATTACCGTCAACCTCGACAAGAACAAGGAAATCGTGGAGGAAGTCAACTTCTTCGACGCGGACGGGAGCTTTACGGACGAAGGCTTTAAGGCGATGGTGGAGCGCAGAAAGACGAACTTCGAGCTTTCCGTCACCGACTTTCTCGACCTGGACTTTTTCTCCGTGGCGAAAGCGGGCGGAACGGCGGCGACCGCCTTAGGCGTAACCGACCTCGATTCGACAAAATCTTTCAAGCGCCAGATCGAAACGCTGATCGGGAAGTTTGAAAAGACGGGCAAAAACGGCACGGAAAATAAATACGTGCGCGGCATCGACAGGCGGTATATGGCGCTTATTCTCGATTCCTCGCTGTACGGGCTGGTAAAGGACGAGCTTAACGACTGCCGCAACTTCTCGCAGATGATTTCCGACGAGAAATTCACGGGGATCAACGGCGTGGCGTGTTTCTCGTCCGTCAACCTTCCCGACGGCGTGGATTATGAACTGATGACGATGGATTCGATCGCGCAGCCCGTGCTTCCCAGTGGATTCGAGTTCGAGAAAATTCCGCTGTCGATCGAGTACGCGATGGAAATGTTTTTCCGTTACGGCTCGAAGGTACTCGCGCCCGAATTGGTTCTGCACGGCAAGCTTGCCGCAGACGCGGCATGACGGAAAACGTCGATACGTATGTAACGACGACGGAGGCCGACCAAATCATTTCCGAAACGTACCCGCCCGCCTCGCCGCTTTCGGTGAGCTGGGTGGTACTGACGGAAACGGAAAAAGAACGCTTCCTCGCCGTCGCGCTGGAACGTATGGAAAATCTCGCGTATAAGGGTGACAGGGCGTATTATTTTCAGTCTCTGCAATTCCCCCGTATCGCGAGAGGCATTCCCGCGAACTTCCACGACGCGCCCATAGAGGTCAAACGGGCGCAGGCCGTGTGGGCGTCGGAGATCGTGCGGGAAGAATTATACGTCAAGCGCAGAAACGCCGATGCGTGTTTGGCGCTCGGCATCATCACAAAAGACAATTCGGGCGAACTGCCCGTGGGCAGTGTTCCGCCCCCGCCCGCGCGGGTAAAGGAGCTTCTGCACCGCTGGCTGACGTCCTGGAGGAGGATTTGACATGGGTATATTTTCTTATCCCGTAACGGTCGCTTACGACGAACTGAAAACGGAATGCGGCATAGACCTGATACAGGAGATCGGCAAGGAAAAAGAACGCTCGTTTATGAACGGCATCAACCGCGCGGTTTACGACGGGTGTATCTATCTCACGGGCGCGTCGGACTTAAAAGACCGTATCATACAGGCAAATCCCGACTGCGCGACGGCGATCAAGCGCGCGTTGCTCATTCAGGCGATCTATATGCTGGAATCGGGCGACGTGGGAACGGAGAGCGGTATCACGATTACGGCGGACGGGCAAAAGGCCGTGGTGTCGCGTACGGAGCTTCGGAGCAAGACGATATGTTCCGCTGCGGTGGACGCGTTGAAAGCATGCCCCGTGCCGATTTTGTACGCAGGGGAGGGAATATAAATGCCGTTACACGCAAAAGCGGATTTTGTCTGTACGTTGATCGACAAAAACGACAAAGAGCTATTGAAATTTAAGGCTGCCGCCGCGTCCGATCTGATCCTTTCGGCAAATTATGAAGGCGGAGGGATCGCCTCGGGCGGGCAGGCGCTGACCGTATCCACCGAACGGGAATTTAACTATCAGGCGTTTGCGCACAGGGTGATTGCTTTGGGGCGGACGTTTGCCGTAAATTCGGTGCAGGTCTCGTTCCGCAAGCCTTTGGGCGCGGGCGGGCGCATGAAAAAAATATATATTCTGGAGCTGCAATGACATGAAAATCACGGCGGAAACGTTAAGAGAACATTTATTGGAGTTTGCGCAGAAAAACGCGCCCGTGAGAAAGATCAACGATAAAAACCCCAAGCGTCCGCGCAAGCGGGCCGTGGGAAAAAAGGGCACGAATATGTATTCGCCGTACCCCGGCAATCTCAGGGATAACGGTATCTATGCAATCGAAAACGGCATACGTTTCGATTACGATAAAGTCGGATATATCGGCTATGCAAACAAATACAGCCATAAACCGCGGTATATAGAAAAGACGGTGGACGATTTCTGTCAATACTGCGTGAGTTTAGGCGGGAGGATAATAAGAAGATGATCGATTTACAGTATTTGGCGACGGCGATCAACCGTATCGTCGGGGCAAATGATTTTGCGGTGTTTCTCAATACAAACGTCGCGCCCGGAGAGGACGGACGCACGGCGGTTACGTTGTCGGCGACGCGGGTGCCGTTCGGGTTTACGACGGAGGAAATCGACGCGGAGAGCCTGAATATAACGCTCACCTTCGACTTATCCGCAAGCAACGTTTCCGCGCGCGACAAGGCGCTTTTCGTCATTAAAAACACCCTGCTCGGCTGGCGGTCGTTTACCGTGGAACAGCCCGAAGGGGATACGTATGCGGTGGAGTGTTTCCTGGAGCAACAGGCCCCCGCAAGTCCGTATGTGGACAGCGGCGGGATTACCCAGCAGATCGTCGTATCGGGGAACGTATTGATTACAAACGTCGAGTGCGGCGCGGTGGTGGGGAATAACGTCGGGGTATATATCGACGACGTGAAACTTCTGAAAGCCCAGCGCGGCGGGGGTATGCAGGGCGCGGGAGAAAATAACCTGCTCTTGTCCGACGGCGGAACTTTGCCGCAAAACCAAATTGTTTCCCGCACGCACACCACACAGCTGAATTGTATCTATACAGGCAAGGCGATAGAAAACGAGTTCCTGAAAATCGCGGAGGGCTGCGCGCAGGACGTCAATAAGATTTATACCTATCGGATAGAATATCCCGCGTTTACGATAAGCGTGCCCGTTAAAATCCAGGCCGTGAGCGTTACCGACGGGGCGGGCGTGTTTCTGCAATATACGCTGACGTTACAGACGGCGGGGGAGGCGGCAAGCAGTGAGTAATATTCCCACGCAAGGAACGATGAATATCGTCATTCAAATGCCCGGCGAGACGGGCGGAAGCAATACGGCGGGCGGAAACTCGCCCAATCCCGCAGACCCGCAACAGGAAGGCGGGCTTTCGGCAAACCCCGTTCAGGCCGAGGACAAGAACAAACAGACGAAGCTGGCTACGGCCATACAGGCGGCCAAGACGATAGGCACCCAGGCATTGAACGCGGCCGTGTCGAATATCGGGCTGGCGACGGGGAATATGTACGCGCAACAGCGCGCGGAAGCGGCTTTGTCCGCCGTCAGTACGGTGACGGGGCTGGCGGTCGCCGCCGTCAATCCCGTTACGTTCGGCGTGGCTGTCGCGGGTATGGCAATCAGCGCGGGAAGTCAGATTTACAAAGAATACAAACAACGCGAATACGACAACTACGTCGCGGCGCAGAACGCGCGGCGGGCGGGGTTTACGGAGAACAGACGATGAAGATAGAATTTGATACGAACGAAGGAAATATGGGAACAAGTTATCCCGTATCAAACCGAGTAACGGCGGATTTCCGTCTCGACGAACAACTCGACACGGGCAGCGTCGTGATAATCACGGACAGCGCGGAACCGATTCCGCCCATGACCCCGTCGCGATTGACGTTTTCCGACGACGAAGCCGTTACCGCCGAAAATTTTCTGTGGTTTTCCGCTTATTGTTTCGATACGGTCGAGATCAGAGGACAAGGCTATTACGCCCATAATCTTACGCTGGTGGAACCTACAAGGCTGTTGATGGGTATTCCTATCGAAGGCATGAAAGTGACCCAGCCGCAGGACGGGACGGCCAAGGACAGTTTATATACCGTAGCGGAACGGCTGTTGAGAGTTTGCAGATTGACAAAGGGCGGAACGCCGCAAAAGATTTGGCTTACGGACGACGAAGAGACGGTGGCGTTATTGCAAAATACCGATTCGCCCGAGTTTTCATGGGAGGCAGAAACCCAGCTTTGGGAATGTCTCAAAGATATCGGAAGCGTAATCAACTGCATGCCGCGTTTGACGGTAGAGCATTCTACCGCGTCTTTTACGTTTGATACGATAGTTTTCGATAAAATCAACGACGTGACCGAGGAAAGGGAATTGTAACAGAAAAGCCGTACCCCGAAAGGTACGGCTTCTCTACAAAATTTAGTTGGTAGGGTAAATTATTTTTATAT
>UQHL01000021.1 GCA_900540805.1 uncultured Eubacteriales bacterium | reverse complement strand
AAGTGTTTTTTCTTCCCCCAGTAGAACTGGGGGTTTATTTTCGCTAAAGCTCCAAACAAATATCCGTGCGGAAATTTCCGCACGGACTATATCGCTTTAAGCTTGCTGCGCTTGAGCTTTACTTTTACATCGATTTGGCCGCGCCGCGGTTTCCGTTTTTTATATCGCTTTATACGCGCCGCACGCCGCAGCTCTATTTTAGAAAAAATACCAACCGTAAATTATATCTTTTGATCGGGATATTTCTTCAACCATTTACTTTGCCGTTCCGTCACTCCTTTTCCTGCGCCTCTCATTGGAAAGCTTCACCCCGAGCACCACCACCGCGACAAACATTCCGACGATGACGAGAACGAAAAAGACGATGCCGATCACCTCCCATACGCTGCTTTCTTCGCTGATCCGAAGGGATACGGTGGAATAGTCCACAAGGGAATCGTAGTTTTTGAGCTGAAGCTCGATCGCCTGAAGCTGCGTATCGACGTCCGCGATTTCGCGAATGACGGTTATTTTGTCTGCCGCGGCCAGCGTCGCGTCACCGAGCAAAGCCTCCAAAGCTTCTTTTCTGGAAAGCAGAGCGCTTTTTGTCGCCTGGGCGTCCACGTATTCGGTGGTGATATCCTTTGCCGTAATATTTTTGGAGGATACCTTCCCCTTTTCGCCGATCGCGCTCACAAATTCGTCGAGCTTCGCCGTGGGGATCTTAAAGACCAGATAAACCTCCGAATAATTGCCGTCGTCGAACACTTCGTTCTGTTCGAAGATATATCCCCCGAATCCGTTTCCCTGTTCGATCAGCTCCTCTTTTGCGGCGCCGATCTTTTTCGTTTTCAGGCTCATGCGGACATAGTAAACGATCTTTCTGTTCGTTTGGTCGGCAACGATAGTATTCTGCGTTCCGTCCCCCGCTGTGCCGCCGCCAAAATCCGCAGAGCTTCCGCAGGCCCCCAGCACAAAGAACAACGCGGTTAGAATAATGAGGAAAAACCATTTCTTCTTTTTCATAACATCCTCCTTCTCTGCCGTCATTATATCATGTACGCTCTTTATTGTCAATAGGGAAGCTTATTTATCTATTCCCAAAATATAATCCGCGGACACATCCAGCACTTGGCACAACCGCGCAAACGTATCCAGACGCGGAAGCTTTTTCGTCGTACAGTACTGTGTGATCATCTCGGACGACACCCCGACCCGCCGCGCCAATTCTACCGTCGTCATACCGCTCCTTTTAATTTCTTCCCTCAAACGGGCCTTGATATCTTCTATCATACAAAAATTATATAACCAATGGTTAGAAAATGCTTGACTTCTAACCGTTAGTTATTGTATAATAAAAGTATAAAAATTATGCATAATTCCGTCGTTTTTTACAGAAAACCGCATAATTTTTCTTTCTATCCGATCATCCATAAAAAGGTTCTTATTTTTGCAAAAAGGTCGCCCCCGCAAGGAGGACGGCCTTTTTGTATTGTCTGAGTCAGTTTATTGTACGATGCATTCCTGACCGCGCGAAAAGACGCGCTTCACCGTAACGTTCCCGTCAAATACGACGAAATCCGCGTCGTAATTCTAAACAGGCGATGTCGATCGGGTATTTTTCAGCAATCTTTCATATGAAACGCACAGTGTTTCGACGACGCCTCGAACAGCATATTGAACTCAAGCTGCATTTTCAGTAATTCCCTCATGGTGTCCGCAATTGCTTTCGCCACGTATTTTCCCATGCAGTCCCTGCCGAAAAATACCTTACAAGTCAGTCCGTCCCTTACAAATTCTTTCAAAAGAGTGATCAGCCTCCGCAGACGGATGCAGATACCCGCCCGACCGTTTTATCGATGAAAGTATATCGCACAATCTTACGTATTCTTTATAAAATATTGTGAAAAAACTTAGAGCTATTGACATCTCTTTTTTTGTGCGCTATACTATAAAAAATCTTCGGTCGGGCGGTAAAGCGATGACGAATGATGACGAATATCGAGAAAATGTCTTCAATTTCGCGGATCGAGGCCCTGTACAAGATAAATAACAGCGGCGAACGCTTTTTAATGCATGTCCACAACAACTATGAAATCTATGTAAGCTTAAGCAATAACAATAAATTTTTTATCGGGCATCGGATTTACGACGTCAACCGTTACGACGTGTTTCTGTTCAACAATACGGACGCACATAAAATCAACACTTTCGACCCCGACAACTACGAGCGTTACGTCTTCATGTTTTCGCCTCAGTTGTTTCCCAAATCCGACCCCGAACTGCACGAACTGCTCGGCTGTTTCGACACGGGTCAGCAAAACCGCAGTCACAAACTGTCCCTGCTGCCTGAGCAACGCCATTCCCCTCTTGAGAGAAGGACTGCCCGTATCGACGGTGGCGCTGAAAACAGGCTTCGGCAGCGATACGTACTTTATTTCCACTTTCAAAAAAAATCTGGGCTTTTCGCCTAAAAAATACCTCAAACAAGGATAAACAGGAGAAAAAACGATGGACGACTTAAAAACATTATACGAGGAAATCGGCATGCCCGACGAAGCCGCGGAAGCGCTGAACCGAACGGAAACGGGCATTTCCGAAGAGGCGACGGAAAAACTTATCGACGGCTTATGCGGCCGCCAAACCTTTACCGTGGCCGCGGCAAAACTCAAAGAGGTATTCCGCGACGACGAAAACGGCTTCAAAAAGCTGAAGCTCATGCTCACGGCCGCGTTAAAAAGCCGCAGACTGTACGAAAGTGCGGGAATCGGCGGCGACGTCTTTCTCGATACGATGAAATGCTTCAGCCGCTTCGTGCGCGAACATAGGGAAGCCTATGGCAGGTATGGCTTCGACAGGGATTTTTGGGTAGGCCGACAGCTTTCTCTCAGCCTTTTCCGTCTCGGAGTTTTGGAATACGAGAAGGTCGTTCAAGACGGGGAAAAGGCGATCTCCGTTCATATTCCCTCTGATGCCGATCTCTCGGACGAAAAGTTAAGCGCGTCTTTCGAGCTTGCGAAAAAATTCTTTCGGGCGCATTTTCCCGAGTATGCGGAGGGGAAAACCTTCTGTTATTCCTGGCTTTTATCCCCCGCGCTCGAAAAGCTTCTGCCCGAAACGTCGAAAATCCTCGGCTTTCAGCGTCGTTTTGACGTTTTGTACGTAAACGAGGACGAGGACGGCTATAAACAATGGGTATTTAAGACCATAGACCTTCCGCCCGAACGGTTTCCGGAAAACACCACGCTTCAGCGCAACATGAAAGCCTATGTGCTGGCGGGAGGAAAAATCGGCGAGGCGTTCGGTATTCTTCGATAAACGCCGCTGCGAAAAGCGGGACGAAATCCTCGGGTTTGTCTGAAAAACAGGGCGGAACGATTAAACTTTTTCCATGCTCTCTGCCCTGTATTTACGTTATACAAAAAATACGGTAGCCCGTGCAAGGCTTACCGTATTTTTTATATGCCGAAAAATTAGAGCTGCGTTTTCAAAAATTTCTGCGTTTCCCGAAGGATGGGAAAGGAGGGAATGGCTCCCTGTTTGGTCACCGTCAGCGCGCCCACCGCGTTGGCAAAACGCACGGCTTCCTCGAGATCCATTCCGTCGGCAAGACATCTCGCCAAAGCGCCGTTGAAGCTGTCCTCCGCCGCCGTATCGATCAGCGCCAAGGGACAGCCGCTTTCGCGGATTGCGGAAATGTTTTCCTCGCAAAAATCGAAAGATACCATGATCATGCCACGCAAGCAATCCCCGTCTAAATCGATTTGAATTTTTTCCGACCTTACCTTAAACAAAAATACGAACTCAATATCATATTTTGCCCGAATTATAGCATACTTATCTTTACTTGTCAAGACAAACGCCGAAAATTTTATTTTTTACATAAATAAAGAAAGCGCCGCCCGCGGAAACGCCGACTCCCTCGCATAAAAAACTTTTAGAACAAACTGACGATAAAGATCACCAAAACCGCCGGCACGCCGAACAGACCCGTCAAAATCGTGGTCAGCCAATTGATCGGCATGTTCACGCCGGGGATGAAATTGAGGACAAACAACACCAATCCGCCGATGAGGGCGTTGACCAATAATTTCCAGATGATCTTAAAGCTCACCTTAAACAGCTTCAATAAGACCCAGGCGGCCAAAATGACCCCCAATATAACCAAAATACCTTGCCACCACAGCATAATTTTTCTCCTTTTTTGATATAGTTTATCCCTTCGGCGTATTTTTTATAAGCGCCCGAGACTATCCGTGCATAGCGATTTTTTATTTTTCTTTTTCCGCTTCGCCTGATGTCTTTCTTCCTCTTCCTCGAAATTTTTTTCTTTCGCACCGGGACCTCAAGTCCGCCCTTCTCGCCTCGTGTATGTACGTGGATAAAGCGGACCAAACGGCCGACAAGCTCGTTTTTTGTCCGGTTTCGCCGCAATCGGCCATGTCGCCGCCATACCGGCCGCCATACCGACTCCGCCCATCAGACCTCAAAAGGAACGTGGAATCGAGAGACATGCCGCCCATCCTTACGGACTCCGGCATCCATTTACCGTAGAAGGTCCTCGAGTGCTTTTCAAAAATCCACTGAATCGGAACAAGAAAAAAATAGAGGATGATAAATCACCGATATTTATCGTTGACCATCGCTTTTCAGCATAGATACCCGCCACGTATCTCAGGATTTCCGTCCAGGCATTGAGCCTGGGGATTTCCGCACGACGGAATACGCAGACAACGCGCCCATCCAGGCGAGAATTTGCAGTGCGAAACGCGGCCGCCGTTTGCGCGGAAAAGCAAACAGCGCGAAAGGGAGAAACAACTCGAAAATAAATCCGTGCTTTACGAAAAACGCCTACAAACCCATCTTCCTCCGCCGTCAGCGTTACATTATTATAACACACTCCATAGAGTTTGTAAACCCCTGAGGAAAAAAATTAAACGTCTTGCGGGAAATGATACGGCTGTTCCCGCCGAAACCGAATTTCCGTTCAGCCGCACTTAAGGCCATATCCGAAAATTTTCTTTTCCTATATTGCACATGCTATTTGACGGCAGACGGGAAAATTGACGAACCAATAAAAAGCATTAAATAGAAAAGGCGTACCGAGAAATCAGCTTCTTGGCACGCCTTTCTTAATCCACTGTTAATTTTCGGCTATTTATGCCTTTCCGTAATATCTTGCGGATGTTTCGCGAGCCACGCGGCGGCATAGGAACATTGAGGAATGATCTTTTTCCCCCGCCGACGTGCCGAATTTACCGCCGCTTCCATCAGCTTTGCGGCGATGCCCTGCCCTCGCAACCCTTCCTCCACGTAAGTGCGCGTTATGCACACCGAATCTTCCCCTTCGTCGGAAAACACAACCTCTGCGACAACCGTCCCGCTTTCGTCTCTTACGCAAATACGTTCCTTTTCTTCAAAAAATTCCATTTTGTCTCCTTTTTTAATCGGCTTTTGCAATATTTTCATCTTTCGTTCAGCTGCGTCCGGCGCCTCAAAGATATAAAAAAGCTCTTTTCAAACCGCCCAATCCCCGACGTATAGGGATAGAAAAAAATTTCGTTTTTTCTATCGCTGCGGGCTTTGATTCCCAAATAAAATCGTACGTTTATTTATTAATCAAATTCATGGAAATATTTTCCAAAAACCCCAAAGTTTCGTAATAATACATTCCTTCGCCATAGTAAAATATAAGTATAAACTTACTTATCAGGAGGAATTATTTATGCTGCAACTTAGTGAAGCTACGGCTTTACGGATTAAGGAACTGATGCGCAAACGTTCGTTAACGCAATATGCTTTGGCAAAGAAAAGCGGTTTATCGCCTTCCACTCTCAATACGATTTTAGCGGGAAAAACGCCGGGCAGAATCGACATGATGATATTGAATATCTGCCGGGGCTTAGAGATTGAAATGACCGAGTTTTACGACATCGATTTGTTAAAGCGCGAAAACATTATCGATGACTGATAAAAGATTTTGCCGCCAAGCGACTTTTCAGGCCAACTGCTCTATACATTGTTACATAAAATAAAAAAACGGATGCTTGAAATTTATTCGACAATCCGTTTTTTTATTTTTTTCTGTGATTTATCGCCTGCAGTTGCCTGCTGCACGGTAATAGAAACGAGACGGCATGTATGCGGGCAATATAAAGCGACAAAATACGTTCATCAAAGCCCTGGGCGCTTCATTTTATCAATTTTGAAAAGCTCTCCCTTCACTTTGATTTTTTGATATAAGGAGCGATGACGCGCTTGCTGGGAGCATTTCCTTTCACGCTGCACCAGCCGTCCTCATCCCATTCCAGCCGTGACATCGCAAGATATCTTCCCTTGCCCGTTCCGTTATCGTTTACCCAGACATGATAGACCATATAGTAATATCCGAGATCGTCGATGAGGATGGAATTGTGTCCGGGCCCCACAAAGTTTCCCGCCCCTGAAAGAATGGGATCTCCCACGTTTCCCGAGCCTGCCAGCGCTCTCCCGCGAGAATCCACATACGGCCCGAGCGGATTTTTCGAGCGTCCCACACGGACGTGATAGGTGCTTCTTAACTCCTCGCAGCAAGTACCGCTGGACCCGAAATAATAATACCAACCGTCCTTGTAAATCACGTACGAGCCCT
This sequence comes from uncultured Eubacteriales bacterium, assembly GCA_900540805.1. GTDB lineage: Bacteria > Bacillota > Clostridia > Christensenellales > Borkfalkiaceae > Scatosoma. The sequence goes on along the minus strand of UQHL01000021.1, from coordinate 44,849 downwards.
CAAACATCGATCCGTCCCATGCAGCTCCCGCAGCGCCCGAAACGAGTACCTTGTTCTCCCGCGCATATTCCAGGCCGTTTTTTAAGCCAAGCCCGTCCTCGGTCAATTCGACGCCGAAGCAGCCGTAAAAGCTGCCCCAGATCATATAAACTTTTTCGTCCTGTCCGATAAAAACGCAAGGGTCGATAGAGTTAGCGACACCTATTTCTTTAGAATTGAACAGTTTACCGTGATCCGTCCACGGGCCTTCGGGATGATCGGCAGAAGCGACGCCTATGCCGGGATTGGTATCCCCCCAGGTGGACAGAGAATAATACAGCAATAACTTATCGCCGATACGCACGATATCGGGGGCCCAAAATCCGGCGCCGGAGGTTCCCCATTGCGGAGAAATACCGACCTTCCCGATTTCCTGCCAGGTCGTCCCGTCGTCGGAACGGGAAACCCTCCCGCCCGTCGAATAGAGATAGAGCGAATCCTCCCAACGCAAAATATGCGGATCGGCCGTATCGTATTGAGTAAGCGGATTTGTGACATACACAGGCTCCGGTTCCGCAGAAGAAGTTTCCGAGTCGGAAGACGACGGCTTACCGCCGGCCGAACATCCCGCCAAACAGAATACGGCCGTACAAAAAACGCAAAGAACCTGTGCAAGAAAAGTTTTTTTCATAAACACTCCTTCCGCGCATCAAAAATGCGGCGCTCAAAGCTGACGGATGCACCCTTTTTCAAAGGTGATCGGACAAAAACACATGCGCCTGTCCTGACTGGGATTGGCGGGATCGGTATGAACGTGAAACACGCAATAATCCGTCCCGTCCGCAGAAGTCACGACGCTGTTATGCCCGGGGCCGCTGAGTTCCCCCTGCGAATAAAGCAAGGGATTGTCCGGCGATTTCTTATACGGGCCGAGCAGCTTATCCGAAACGGCATAGCCCGTCGAATAGGTCGGCGACGCAAAAAATCCCGAGGAATACATCAGGTAATAGATACCGTCGCGCTTTACGACAAACGGACCCTCGTTCCACCTCGTGTCCCCCGTTACAAGCTCCCAGGGGCAGTCGGGTTTAAGAAGGAGCACGGGCTCTCCCAAAGTGCGGGTGAGCGAAGCGTCGAGGCGAACGGCGTAGATATGGCTTTCGCGCCTGCCCTCTACGACGTTTTGGGAACAATCTCTCGAATAGAAGAGATAGTTCTCCGTCCCGTCGCGGACGACGTGTCCGTCGATCGCCGCGTAACCGAAATCGAACATCGGTCCGTCGGTGACATCGACGAAAGGCCCCTCCGGCCGATCGGCGGCAGCGACGCCGATCAGCAGGGTATCGTCGCTTCTGCGGCGGGCCGTATAATGCATGAGATACCGGCCTTCGTGTTCGATTACCTCGGGCGCCCAGAAATCGGTGTAGCCGAAACTGCGTTCTCCCGCGGTATAAGCCTTTTTCGGAGCCGACCAATGCACGAGATCGGAAGAGGTACGGTAATCGAATCCGTCCTTAAAAGAAGTAGCATAAAGATAATAGGTGTTACCGACGCGTAAAACAAACGGGTCGCCGATATTTGTGACATCCGTCACGGTGATGTGTCGTATATTCATAAAGTTCGAGTTTCTCCGAATAGATATCAGGATTTAGAGCCGCTGTTTGCAACGCTTTCGATGACCTTGTTCTGCAGGAACAGATATACGATCAGCGTAGGCAGCATAGAAGTTACGGCGCCCGCCATCGTCATGCCGTACTGAATGTTGTTGTCTCCGAGCAGCTTGGCTATGCCGAGCGGAAGCGTGAGATATTTGCTCTCGACGCCCGCCATGGCGATAGACGGCCAAAGATAGTCGTTCCAGCTGCCTATGAAAGTCATCATCGCGACAACCATAAACGCGGATTTACAAAGCGGCACTTCGATGCGCAGGAAAATCCTGAACATCCCCGCCCCTTCCAGCTGAGCCGCTTCGACAAGCTCCTTGGGCACCGACATAAAATACTGACGGATCAGCATCATGTAGAGCACCCCGCCCAATCCGGGAAGGATAAGCGCAAGAGGATTGCCGTTGAGCTCCATGGACGTGATGAGCTTATAGAGAGGAACAAGGTTGATGATGTTGGGGATCAAGGCCGTCGCCAGCAACAGCCCGAACACCACGTTCCGTCCCTTCCATTCCGCCACGCCGAAAGCGAACCCCGCCAAAGCCGCGATAATGAGATAGAGCACGGTGTGTATGCCGGAAATAAACACGCTGTTGAGCATCCAGCGGAACACGGGCGCGTCCTTGTTTGAAAAAAGCTGAATATAGTTATCAAAAGAAAACTCTTTCGGAATGATCGACGTGATATCGGTCAAAGCGTTTTTCTTAAAGGAAGTGCCGAATGCCCACAAGAGAGGCAGCGCACAAAGCACGCTGATGACGGTGAGCAGAACAAACGCCACAACTTTGCGGCGGCGTTCGCCGAGATTGAATTTTGTTTTGAGTTTCGCCGTCGCCATATCAATCCCTCCTTTTGCGCGCGATCGCCGCCTGCGCCAGGCTGATTACGATCATGATAGCGCCGAGCATCAACGACATCGCCGACGCAACGTAAGGTCTGTCGAAAAGGTTGTCGAGAATAACCATTAAAAGCACCTGGGTACTTCGTTCGGGGCCTCCCACCGTAAGCAGAGCCGGCTGGCCGTAAACGTTGAAGGAAGCGAGCAGGGTCATAATAAACACGACGATGATCTGCCCCACCAGCAGAGGCAAGGTGATCGAAAAAACCGTTTTGATATAGGAGGCGCCGTCGATGGCGGCGGCCTCATACACCGCTTTATCGATATTTTTGAGCCCCGCGCCGAGAATGACGATATTTGTACCCATCGTCCACCATATGGTGACCACCAGCAGGGAAATCCACGCCCATGGCTGGGAGCCCAAAAAATTTATCTGGTTCATATTGAAAAATTTGAAAATCCCGTTAATGAACCCCGTTTCCACTTCGAGGACGCGCTTCCACATAAGAATGACCGAGGAAATAGAGAATACCGTCGGCATGAAAAGCAACGCCCGGAAGAACTTGTAGCCCTTGGGCTGAATGTCTATCAGCACGGCTATAAACAGCGGAATGACGATGAGCAACGGAACCGCAAATACGACAAACGTCAGCGTGTTTTTCAGCCCGCGGAAAAAATCGGCGCGGTAGGTAAAGTCCTGGCTGAACAGAATATTACGATAATTCTGTAAGCCTACAAACTCCCCTTTTCTGTTGACAAAGCTCTGCGCGATCCCGCTGAAAAACGGAAAAATAAAGAACAGGGCAAAAATTACGAGGAAAGGCACCGCGAACAGAAAGCCGTAAAATTGCCGCTTGAAGAGACTCAGCTTCCTGAGAACAGTTTTTTCGGACGTATCCGTGTATTTTTCATTCATGTGCACCACCTCTTAAATATGCCTGAAATCAACCGTTCATTTCGGTGTTGACCGCTTTCTTCGCCTCTTCTTCCGCTTTCTTCAACTGTTCGGCGATATTCGAAGTTCCGCTCGTCATGATGGTCGTCACGTACTGGAACACGGTTTCGTACCCCGATTCGAAATACGTCGCGGAAGCTGCGGTACGGAATATGGTCGGATCGCCGAAATCGTTGACGTAAGGCGCGTTTTTGAATTCATCGGTTTCGCGCGCCGCATTAAACGCGGGGATCTGTCCCGCACCCGACCATTCGGCGGAGTTTTCCCCCATCCATTTGATAAAGGTAACCATCGCCTCTTTCTTGCGCTGGCTTATGGTGCGCTTCTGTCTCGCCACGGTAAACACGTGCGAACGCGCCATAACCTGCTGGCTGTTTCCGCCCGTCTTATCGGTAAGCAGCCCGGACAGACTCATGACGCCGAGGCTGTCTCCGAGCGCTTCCTTGAGGGAAAGGAGCTGCCAGCATCCCTGGATGTGGAACGCCGCTTTGCCCGACGTAAAGAGTCCGAGGTCCGCGTCCGTCTGCAGATTTTCGGGGGATACCTTGTGCTTATAAATAATATCGCGCAGGTTTTCCGCGGCTTCCGCACCTTCCGGCGTATTGAATTTCGGCTGGCTGGTCGCCGTATCGATTTCCTCGCCGCCCGCCTGATAAAGCGCCGTGGTATAAGTGAATTCGGTCGGCCACAGCGTGGAAATAGGAAGGCCCCATACCTGGGTGGAGGTATTTGTCAGTTTCTTCGCCAGCGTCATCAGCTCGGTATAGTTGTGGGGCAGCTCGTTTTCGCCTACAAGGTCCTTGTTGTAATACAGGACGATGGGATGAATGTCGAGCGGAAATCCGTAATAGGAATTTTCTCCCGCAATGAGGGTGGACATGACGTTCTGCTGATATCCCGCGGGATCGATCGTCTCTTTTGTAAAGAAGCTGCTGTCGATGGGAACGATATATTCGTATTCCGCATAATTTTTGACGAGCTGGCTGTGAATAATCGCCATGTCCGGCCCGTTGTTGGGAATGTTGTTTTTCAGATTGTTATAGTGGGTGTCGCGCACGTCCGATTGGTGATCCACGCGGATCTCTCCTTCGTGCTGCTGATTGAATCTTGTAATCATGCGGTTGAACACCGTCAGATCGGCGCCCGTTATGGGCGTCCACAGCTTCAAAGAAACCGTGCCTCCTGCAGCGGAGTCATCGTCGCCTCCGCCGCCTCCGCAAGCCGCAAAGCCCAAAGTCATAGTTCCTGCCAATAAAACAGAAAACAAACCTGTAAGAAATTTATTTTTCATAGAATAACCTCTTTACCTGTGATTTAATGATAAACGTTCTTCCGCAGAGAAGCTTCCCTGCGGAAATATTTTTAATTGTCCGAAATTATTTGATGACGGGAAGCGGCATACCGCTTTTTCCGGCAATCTTATCCTTTGTCTGCGGAAAGTCCCCGTCCCATTCCAGCTTGTCGATCAACAGCGATCTGCGGTTGGAATTGCCGTACGTACCGGGTTTATCGGTATCGAATCCGTGATAGACGATATACCAGTTTCCCGCGTCGTCCTGAATGACCGCATTATGCCCGACGCCAACGAAATCGGCGCTCGCCTGCAGGACGACCGCGCCGCGGTTTTCGCCGCACATATCCCTGCCCTGATCGTCGTAATAAGGGCCGAGGGGGTCGGTCGATCTCCCCACGCGCACGTGGTACGTCGAATTCAAGCCTTCGCAGCAGGAGCCGCTGGATACGAACATATAATAGTATCCGTCCTTATACACGATATAAGGTGCCTCGTAAGTCGCAAGGTTGAACGGCGTTGACGTATCCAGTCCCGCGACGAGCTTCTTGTTCGCTTTTGCGGCTTCCAGACCGCCCTCCAACGCGAGGCCGTCATCCGTCAGCCGGACGCCGTACAAACCGCGGAAGCTGCCCCATATCATATAATAATGTCCGTCCCGGGCTTGGAATACGGCAGGATCGATCGAATTGTTCACGCCGATTTCGTTTGAGCTGAAAAGCTTTCCCTGATCCGTCCAGGGTCCCCAAGGCTCGGGAGCAGTCGCCACGCCGATTCCCGGATCGGGATCGCCCCATACCGAAAGCGCGTAATACATGACGAAAGAGTTTCCGATTTTCACGACGTCGGGAGCCCACACGTTTGCGCCCATCGTTCCCCAGCTCGGTTTTTTAAGCGCGGTGAACGCGGCATTCTTGAAGTACCAATGCACGAGATCGTCCGATTCGAGAATGGGTACGATTTGCTTGTTTGACACGTATTCGAGAGGATCGTCGCTCGGCTTCCATTCGCCGTAATCCTCCGTCGCATAGGCGTAATATTTCCCCTCATGCTCGATGATGCAGGGATCGGCGAATACGGGCTCATAAACGGGATTGTTATACTCCGTCTGCGCCGAATTCCCGCTTCCGCCGGTGCTCTGGGAAGTCGAGCCGTCCGCACAACTTCCCAGCCCCGCCGCCAGCATAGAGGCCGCCAACAATATTGCTGCAATTTTTTTCATCGCTCACCTTTAGGCTTTAGGCTTCGGCAGGCACTTCGACGATCTCGAACTGATAGATTTTGACCGTAGAATCCTTGATGTTGTTTCCGCCAAGCAGCATGCCGACGCGCGTATTGTTCGCAACTTCGTCGAACGTAAATTCAAATTCAAAGGTCTGAACCTCGCTCGTGAAATGGAATTTCGTATTTTTTCCCTTGGAAGCCGTCATATCCGGATTGATTTCCACTGTAATATCTCTATCGACGGTGGAGTTTGCTTTGACGATAAGCTTATAGGTTTTGCCCGCTTCGAACTGCTTGCCGTCCTGACGAAGCTGAATATTCCAACCTGCGGAGGTGTTGTTTGCAAAAGTCGAAGAAACATATTTACCGTTGTCGTCCGAACCCTCTACGAATGCAGAGCCTTCAGAACCCCAATGTCTCATACCGTATTCGAAGTCGGAATTTTTAAGCTGCCAGCCCGCATACTGCGTCGTATCGGGATCAAGCGTGATTTCCGCAGAGTCAATCCAGATTATGCTGCCGTTGTTGGCCGATCCGCCGCCGCCCAAAAGGAAGCGGAAGCCTGTCGTATTCGCAGGTGCGGAATAATAGATTTCCTGTTCGGTATATTCCGTAGTCAGAGGGATTTGATACGAAGAATTGCTGCCGCCCGCATTGAGTTCGAGATCGATGGTGCGGTTGACGCTCGCCTTCGCGCGGATTTTGATGATATAGTTGGTATTCTTTTCCATAGAGACATCCTGCCGGAACTGGATGTGCCATCCGGCGGTGGAAGGGTTTTCGATCGTAATTTTCGCCGCGCCTTCTTTTGCGTCACCCTCGGCCCATTCATAAACCGCTTTGCCGGTACCCTCGCTCTGTACGACGTCCTGCGTCCAGAAATTGATGTTTTCATCAAACGTGCCGTTGATGAGGCTGTACGGGTGTTCCTTTTTGAGACGGACTTTGATTGAGCGATAGGCGATCGCCGAGGGGCCGTTTTGATTTTCCACGACGTAAGCGAGCGTAAAGTTGGTGCCCTCCATAATCTTTTCGGATACCTCGCCCTTTACGGTGATGCGGTCAGTGAGATCGGTCTCCCCGTTTTTTGCCGTCACTCCCGCCTTGGGATTGGCGATAAAGGCTTTCAGTTCTTCGGATTCCGCATAGAACGTAGCGTTGTCCACGCCCGTAAACGTCACTTCGTTGCACTTTTCCACTTTTTCGATCTTAATGCTGTTGATTGTCAGATCATATGCCTTCGCCGTGTCTTCCTCCAGCATATACCCGAAATACAGCACCGCTTTCGCGTTGGTGTAGTCTGCGTTGGCCGTGTAATAGCTTACATAGTCCGCATACGATTCGCCGAGGGTATAAGCCGTAAGCCCCTGCATCATCGCATAGTTGTTGGAAGGATTTTCAAACCCGAACGCAACGGATTTTCCCGTTGCGGATTTCGCATTGACGGTGATTTTATACGTTTCACCCTCTTTCAGGTTACAGGAAGACATATATTGCAAAGAATACCATGCATTGCCGAGATTCGTAATATTGAACTTGGGCTTTTTCGCCGTGCCCTCCGTTACCTTTTCCATCGTAGTGCTTCCGCCCGGCGTATCGAGCTGCCAGTCAAAGAAACCGTCCTTGTTTTCTACGGCGAAATCGCCGTTAGAGACATTGTGTTGTTTTTCAACCGTCACTTCGCGGCTTTCAAACTCTTTCTCGCCTCCGTCCGTAGCCATGTAATAGACCGTGTAAACGCCCGTGATGTGATAGTCAAAGTCGTCGTAATCGTCATACACGCCGAGCTCGGTAAGTTCCTGTTCGTTTTCGTCCAGCGTAAGAACCGTGACGGACGAGGTGATGTCCGTTCCGGCGGCGTTCGTAACCTTAACGCCCTCCATCAAATCGAACGGATCCCCCGCGGCCACCGTGGTTTCGGTCAATCCCGTCCAGGTAAAATTTGCTTCGCTGCTGCTGGAACCGGAATCCTTGCAGCCTGCAAGCGCGCCCGCCGCCAAAAGCAGACTGAGCATAGAAGAACATACAATCTTGAAAGTTTTTTTCATACTTGCCTCCTGTTATAGTGTTTGAATTATTTGGAAAATTAATCCCTCTTTCTTTGTTAATTTTGCCCTGCTGTCCACGGGCAGAAAAATACGTTCACGGATTTTTACACAATCGAAAGACTTTTCCTCATTTCATACATTTTCCTCCTCGTCTTTTATTCTTCGCCCTTCGAAGGGATAAGCGGGCGATTATTTTCCGATAAGATTTTTTTTAGTAATTCAGCTTTCTGAATTACTAAAAGGCGTACGCCTTTTTTGTCTCGTTAACGTTAACGGAATAAAATATTAACGTTAACACTAACAAAGACAGAATTTTCAATTGTTCAAACTATCTTAATTTTTTACGAAAGTATATCCCCGTTGAGATATACGCCGAACATATCCGATACGCGGGGTCCCCTGCCCTCTTCGATACGGGAAACAAGGACGTTGACTGCCCGTTGCGCCATGGCGCGCTTATCCGTTCCCACCGAAATGAGGCGTTTAGGGATACGCACTTCCTTTTGTATATCGTCGAAGCCGATGACCTGCGCATTTTTGATTCCCATTTTTTCCAGGCGATAAATCACGTCGAACGCAACCATATCGCTGAAACAGAAAAACGAGTCGGGCACCGTTTCGGAATTTTCAAACAGCGCGGAAAAATTTTCTTCAAAGCAATCCATGGAATCCAGGATACGAGGCGTTTTTGCACCCGCACTTTCCAATTCTTTTTTGAACCCCATAAACCGATCGTACGCGCAGGAGGCTGTGCCGACGCTAACATATACCGAGCTGGTACAACCCTTTTCGACAAAGCGGCGCGCTGCCAGCCTGCCGCCCTCCTCGTCGTCCATGCAGATATAATCCACCGATTTGATGTCCGTCCGTCTGCCGAAAAGAAGCACGGGAATAGCAAAGTTATCCAGCATTTCCGTCACTTCCTTGTCGGGCTCCAAAAAGCTTACAATTCCCGCGACATTATGGGAGAGTGCAAATTCATAATCCGAACGGTCGAGCTGGTGCTTTGTCACCGACAGCATCAAAATCGAATAATTCTGCTCTCTGAAACAGGTCTGCAAATAATCGATCATAATAGAAAAGTAAATATTTACGAGATGATCATATACGATGACGATCAATTTGCTGTTTCCGCACCGCAGAGAGCTTGCGGAATTATTTTTGACGTAATTAAGCTCGGCCGCGACCTTCAATACCTTTTCGCGGGTTTCCGCCGATACCTCCGGCGCATTGCGAATTGCCCGGGAAACCGTCTGCGGAGTTACACGCGCTACCCGTGCGACGTCCCGTATGGTCACTCTCGATTTTTTCATGCTTCACCTCTTTCAGACAACCTATGCCGCAACATCCGTTTTTCCGAATCCATTCCCCCTTTGGCCTTCGATTTTCACCGATCGTTATCGTTAACGGCCTTTTATTTTTAACCCGAATCTACTATTTTTTCGATCGGGTTTTTCGGATAGAGATATGTTTCAAAAATGAGTTTCTTTTTATTCTTCTTATGATACAATTTTTATTTTACAATTATATGGTAACACCAACTTTTAGACTTGTCAATTATTTTCACTTAATTTTCACCATTTTTTCCTTATTTTGTCACAATTAGAAATAAAAACAAACTTCCTTTAAGCCATTCTCAGACGTTTTCAACTAAACTTTCGTTTTTCACGCCTTTATAGCGAGTATTTTTCAAGTTTCGCCTTTCAGAAACGGCTATTCGGGAGACGCACTTAAAAGAGAGCAAAATTTAAGTTTTCATTAAAAACCGGCCTTTTCTTAATAAATTTTAGTACAAATATACAGCGGGGTGTGCGCATATCCTACTCCTAACCCCGCTGTATTCGTTTTATTTATGTTTTCTCAAGCTTCCGCATCTGTCTCCGCCGAATATATCGCATATAAAACGGTTCCTTCGGGGACGGAGGGAAGCTGTTCGGCCGAATACGCTATCTCTCCGTCCGGAGAAAGCGCCCAGCCGTCAAACACGTATCCTTCGCGGACAGGCGCCGCAATACCTCCCGCCGCGCCGGTATTTGCAATTTTTCCCTTTGTCAGGGAAACGAGATATCTGCCGTCTCCGGACATCTTGCAGCCCCAAACCACAGGTCTGTTAAACGAGTTCCAAAGCCCGTCCCAGCCGATTCCGCTCCCCGCTCCCTCGCTGTAAATCGTAAGGTTTTCACAATCCTGAAACGCATAACTCCCTACGCTCCTCAACTCGTTTCCGAGGAAAATCCCCGTCAAGGCGGTGCATTTTCGGAACGCGTAGCTTCCTATACTCTCCACCCCGGCGGGAAGCGCCGCCGCGGTTAAAGAAGCACAGCCGTAAAAGGCAGAATCGCCGATCGTTTTCAATCCGTCGCCGAAGGTTACGCTTTCCAGCGCCGTACAGCCGTAAAAGGCAGAATCGCCGAGAGAAACCAGACGATTCGGGAGAATGAGCCGCGTCAGGCTCGTACAGCCGTAAAAAGCCGATTCCCCGACGGAAACGAGGCTGCTGCCGAGAGAAACCTCGGACAAAAGCGCACATTCGTAAAAAGCGCGGGCTCCCAACGCTACGGCGCCGTTGCCGACAGAGACGCTCGTCAGTCCGCTGCACCGGCTGAATGCGTTTTCCCCTAAGCGTTTGACGCTTTGAGGAAGGACGACTTTCGTCAAAGAACTGCAGCCGTAAAAGGCATACGCGTCTATTTCAGTCAAGGTGGAAGGAAAATCGATTTTCGACAGCTTCGTACAGGAATAGAAAGCCGAACGCCCGATTTTTTCCAGCCCGAGCGGCAAGGAGACCCTCTCCAGCACGGCGCATTGATAAAACGCGTAATCCCCGATTTTTTTCAGCCCCGCGGGGAGAGTGACGGAAGGCAGACCGCAGCCGAAAAAGGAGCCCTTTCCGATGGTTTGGACACTTTCGGGGATATAGATATCCGTAAGACCGATACAGCCGTAAAAGGCATAATTTCCTATTCCGACCGTTCCCGCCCTCAAAGCCACGCTGCCGATCAATACGCTCGTGCAGCCGACCACCCAATTATCCGCATACACCACGCCGCCGGAGTTTTTCCACATCGCCGTGTTGTGAAAAGAATACGTCCCGATACTTTCCACCGTGTCGGGCAAGGACACGCTCGAAAGCCTTTCGCAGCCTTCAAAAGCGTAACTGCCTATGGTACGTAGATTGCCGCCGTAGGAAACCGTACTGAGAAGCGAACAGCCGTAAAAGGCGTATTCCCCGATTTTTTCCACATTTTCACCGAGATCGGCGCTCATTAAAGAGACGCTTTGACAAAAGGCATAATCCCCCACGGCCAAAACGCTGTCCGGCAAAGCGACGGCGGTAAACGAACCGCATTGATAAAAGGCGTAATCTCCGATCCCCTCCGTCCCCTCGGGAACAGAAACAAAAGCGATTTTCAGATTTTTGCAGCCCACCAGCCATTTGTCCGCAAATACAAGCTCTTCCGCGTCGCTCCAGAGTTTTGTTCCGCCGAAAGCAAGGGCGCCGACGTCGCGTACCGCCGAACCGATTTTCACCGTTCCCAGCGCCGCACAATTATAAAAGGCGCAATCTCCTACGGCCGAAACGCCGTCGGGGATATCGATTTCGGCAAGCGCCGTGCAATCCGAAAAAGCATATGCCCCGATCGAGGAAGTATTTTCTCCGAAATCTACTTTCGTGAGCGAAGCGCACTCGTAAAAGGCGTATTCGGGGATTTCTCTCAACCCTGCCCCCGTCGAAAGGCTCTTTACCGACTTACATTCGGAAAAGGCTTTTTCCCCGAGACGGTTCAGGCTGTCGGGCAGGAGGATACTTTCAAGCCTTTCGCAGCCGTGAAAGGCATACGCCCCGATCGAGGATATCCCTTCGGACAAAACGACGCTCTTCAAGCCCTTGCAATAAGCGAAGGTATATTCGGAAAGGGCCGTCACGCCTGAAGGCACGGCTACGGTTTCCAAAGCCCGACAGCTTTGAAACGCATACGCGCCTATGGACGTAACGCTTTCGGGAATGACGACGCTCGTCATCGCGCTGCAATTATAGAAAGCCCTGCGCCCGATTTTCGTCACGTTGTTCCCGATCACGACCCCTGTCAGCTGACTGCCCGAAAGGGCAGAATCGGCGATCGAAACGACAGGTTTTCCGCGATAGGTGTCCCCGATCTCGACGTTTCCCTTCGCCGTGCCCGCGCCGGTGACTTCATAGGCGGCGCCGTCCGCGATAAGGGTATATACGAGCCCCGTTTCGGCTTCCTTGACAAAGGTAACGGGCTCCGACCAGTCGGAATCCGCGTAAGCGTCCCCGTCCCCCAGCGCTTTGACGCGAAACTCGTATTCCCCCGCCTTTAATTTGGAAATAGAATAGGGATTATTGTGCGTCGCATCGGCTTCCCCGTTGATTTCCACCGAATACAATCGGGCGTTTTCCACCTCGTCCCAGGTAAGCTCCATTTTTTCCGTATCGACTCTGACTCCCGTAGGTCGGTCAAGCGTCTTGGGTCCGCAGCCCGCAAAAACGAGAATACAGCAAAGAATCGCGCCGAGGAGCAAATATAATCGCAATTTTTTCATAGGTCATACTCCTGAAATGGATTTGCCGGAATACTTTCCGTTTTTACGCTCGCGCACGATCTCGTGCAGCCACTTAAACTTAAACTTGCGCACCGCTATATCGAGCAGGAAGAGAACGACGGCGGCGACGGCCAAAGCCGTTGCGGGATCGGTCTCCCTGTCGAGAGCTCTCTTCAATCCGTCGTACGCCCGGGCGGCGTCGGTAATAACCTTTCCGTCCCCGTCCGCGGCCAGCCTTTCGAGGAAAAGCCGATCGGCTTCGCCGTCGGGGAAAGCGTTATATTCTTTCGAATAGGAAAACGCCTTGTAAACCGTACGGCTGGAGGCCACGTTTCCCGCCCCGTCCTTTATCTCGATCAATACGGTATATATCCCGGGACGGTTCATGACAAATTCGGTTCGGCTGTATCGCTCTGCGGCGGAAGGCGGCACCGATTGTACGTTCGGTCGGGTTTGCCCTTCCTCGGGAGGGCCCGTCACCGTCACATCGACTCTTTCATACGGCAAAAGCTCCGTAAAGATACTCAGCTGTGAGGTAAAATTATCGTCCGTGAATTTTACTTCGATATCCTGAGGCTCGATATTCTGCGTCGGGAACAATCCGTTTACGACGTTGAAAATAAATTTCACCCCGACCGGGCTGTTTACAAAATCGGCCGACCAAACCCCGCTTAAATCGCACATAAAGCTGCCGACCGAGCCCTTTCCGAACTTCCATTGCGCATAGACGGGGACGTATGCGGCCATGAGCGGAGTATCGACGGCCGCATAGCTTGCCCCCGTCTTTACCTTCGTACCGTAAAAGCCGTCGAGCGTGGGCATTTCGCTCTGCAAAATTCCGTTGACGGCCGAAGTGTGGTCGTCTATCTGCGGAGTGAACGTCTCGTAATTGACGTCTGTGATTTCCGGTACGGTAAGGTCGTGCCTAAGGATACTGGTAAGCTCCGTCATCCGATTGGCGTCCACGTCGTAAAACCGTCCGCCGCCCAGCTCCTCGGCGGCATATTTCATCGCTTTCGCGGCCGAACCCGCATTGATCCCGACGATCGAAAGGGTGATTCCCTGTTCGGCGTTGAGTCGGATCTGTTCGCCATAGACCTCCTCCGCATCGCCCGCCATACCGTCCGTGAGCATGATGATGTGCCTTTTTTCCACATTGAGCAGCTTGAGCGCGTCGCCCGCGCGCTTGAGAGAAGGCGCGAACATCGTTCCCCCGCCGTCGTCCGAAATGCTGTCTATGGCGGCTAAAATCCTCGACTTCTGCGGGACAGGGGTCATTTCTATCTCTTCGTTATAGGTATTTTCCAGCGTCATAACGCCGCAATAATCCCGATCGCTCAACGAATGCAGGGAGGCCTTTGCCGCTTCCTTTGCGAGCTCGAGAATGGTTTTTCCCGTCGTTTCGTCTTTGGCCTGCATACTTCCCGAGCGGTCGATGACGAGCATGACGCCGATGGGCGGAGTATATTCGATCGCCTCTACGGGAAGCATCTCCTGATACAAAGTGCCGTACATATCCCCGCGGTTATAGGTATTCGCCACCGTCTCCCCCGTTTCCGGGTCCGTCTTATTTCCGCCGACGGTAAATAACCCGCCGCCGTATTCCTTGACGTACTCATAGAGCAGCTCGTCGAACCCCGCAGGCATGTCGGCGTTGGCGATATTCACGAGCACGACTTCGTCGTATTGACGGAGTTCGTCCACCGTCGCAGGGACGGCGGTTTTATCCGTAATTTCCGCAACCGTCACGTTATAGTCGTTTTTCAGCATGCCCGCAAGGTAGGAAGACTCCCCTTCCGTCCGTTCGAGGATGAGAATATCGTCGAAGCTCTCGAGATACATATAGGAACAAAAGATGTTGTTTTCCGTCAACCTATCCCCTTCGCATCCGATTGAAAAGCGAAGCTCGTGCAGGCCGGGCTCGGCAAAGGAATGTTCGAGCTCGACGGTCTGCGTCCCTTCCGTAAGGCGTACGGAAACGGGGTCGCAGGCGACGCCGTTGTCGTAAAGGGTGACGGCCGCCTCTGCGGAAAGGGAGCTTTGCGTCGAGAGCTTCAGCGTAAACGTATCGCCGACGGCGACGTTATAATCGGGCAGGGCCGCGCCGACGATCTGAACTTCGGAATCGCTCCTCTCCTCGGGAAAATACACGGTATCCACCGAAATCCCCTCGGAAACGACGGAACGGATAACCGACGCTGCGGCTCCGTCCGTCTCCGCTCCGTCGCTTAAAAGGATAATTTTCGCGGATTCGGGGTTTGTAAACAGCCTGCTCGCATACCGCAGCGCGGAAGCCATATCCGTGCCGCTCGTATTCGGTCGGTCTGCCCGGAGATATTGTTCGTACATGCCGTCCGAATCGTCGCTCAGCTCCGCGGCATATACCTGATCGTAACCGAAAGTCACGATCCCGAGACGGCAGGAAAGATCGTTTCCGTCGATGACCGAACGCACGAATGCGTTTTTATCCTCCTCCGAACGCGCCCCGCTGTCGGACACATCTACGAGCAGGATCACTTCGTTTCGGGAATTGGGGACCTGATACCGAAAGGTCATTCCCGCCAGCAGACACACGCTCATGACGATGACGGCGGTATGAAGGACGAAGGAGACGACCCGGTTTCTCGTTCTTCTGTATTTTTTGGAAAGCCGAAAATAGGGCAGCAGCGCAAAAAATATCGCGGGAATCAACAGCAGCAAAAGCCAGGGATAGGCAAAATGAATACGAAAGTTTGACATCTGTTTCCTCCCGTCAGAAATTTTCTTTGGCCTGCAGCCACCATTCTATAAACAAGAGCGCTACCAAGGGTATTGCAAACCATATCCGCAAATCCTTGTCCTCCTCCTGCTTTTCCCGTTCCGGCGAAAGGACGTTCAATTCGTCCTCCGTACGGTAGATGTTGCTTTCCAAGGCGGGAAGCTTTACGTAAAAATTGCGCTTGAGCTCCCGTCCGGATATCAATCTATGAGACAGCGTATAAGCCCCCGGGGCCGTCAGCGTAATTTTTTCGGGGAAACTTCCGTATGAAGCGACGTTTCCGTCCGGAGCGCTTATCGAAAGCTCGTCCCCGACGGAATTGATCGACGCCGATTCCCCCACTTCGAATACCGTCGTAGCCACGGGCATCGTATCGGCCTTTTGCGGCACGTCGAGAAGCGAATACGGAAAGAAATAGCGATAGATATTGCCGAACAGAATCGGAAAATCCTTCAACATGGACTGATTGGAATAATTCAGGCTGAACGGCATTAAAACGACCTTTTCCATGGGTTCGTCCCTGAGGAGCAGAACGGGATCGTCGCCGGCATACATCAAGGGCTGAAATCCGTCGTACGAAGCGACTTTGCGATACTGCGAAACGGAAACGGCGGTCGGGTCCACCGCGTCGAGAATGCGATTCGATTCCCCTGCGGTGAAAAAGACCTCCCCCTCTTCCGTGCCGGCAAAGGTCACGCCCAGCCCCGGAGGCGCTTCGGGCGGATCGACGAGAAACACCACGCCGTCGTTGGGAACCGGGTCGGGCAGCATGGATTCGAAAATATAAAAATCGAATCCCTCCGTTTCGGGCGTCTTGTTTTGCACCTCGACCAATTCGATATTCCATTCCCGTTGCAGGAAGCTGTTGCTTCTAAGACTCATCAGCGCAAAGCCGAAAAAGTCGTTGGGACGGGCGCTGGCATATTGAATGCGGATGGTTTCGCGGGTGCCGTAAAAATAAAAATTGTTGTCGTATCCGAAGGAATCGTCGTCCCGCGTCTGTATATATACGCGGAGACTGTCAAAGGAATAGATCCCCTCCCCTCCGTACGTAGAGGTATCCAGCACAAAAACCTGCGTTTCTCCGCCGCTGCACGGAACAACCGTCGACCAGGAAAGGGCGGTTTTGTCGTAATTTACGCCGGAAAAAGCGAAATTGACGGTCAGCTCTTCGTCGGCGCCGTAACAGGCCACCGACACCGTAAAGGCGTAATAATTTTCTCTCAATTCCGCCTCCACGTCCAAAATGGCAGCGTTCCACTCCCCTTCTTCGGCCACGTCCACCACCGTAACTTCTCCGGGGGCAATGTATTCCGTCCCCGTATATAACAATATTTCCGCATCGGGATTAAGCTCTAAAACCCCTTCCGCCAATTTCATGGCGCCGTCCATATCCGCGCTGCCGTAGGAACACTGTAAGCTTCCGCTCACCAAGGAATCCAAACGCTCATAGACGTCCTCGGCTTTTGTCGCGTCCGACCGCTGAACGAGATAAGACGCGGAGGTGCCCGCCAAAATCACGCTGATGCGTTCGCTTTTTGCAAAGGTTTCCCGCGCGAGACTTTTTACCTGCCGCACGGCTCTTTCGAAGCGGGTATCCGTTTTTCCCTCGGTGAGCATACCCGCCGAAGCGTCGATGACGGCAATTTTTTCTCCGCCGGGCAGAGGTTGCGCCGCCTCCGCGATGGGCTTCGTCATAATAAACGCACAGGCCGCAATCGTCAAAATCTGACAGATTAAAAGAATAATATTTCTGAGACGGCTGACGGGGATTTTCTTTTTTCTGTACCGCAAGCTGAGCTTCCAGACATAGGTGCTGGAAATAATTTTCTGCTGGTAATTCGGCTTGAGAATATAGATGAGAATCAACGCGGCGATTCCCAATAATCCCAACAGTCCCAAAGGAACAAGAAGACTCATATCATACCTACCTTAAACAATTCCCCGAAAAGCGCCCTTTCGATGGGCACGTCGCTGCTTACGGAAATAAAATCTGCGCCGCGCGAGGCGCAAAAGGAGCGGATATTCTCTTTCAGCTCGCTCAACGCCTCATCGTATGCCGCCTGCATATTGCGGGTAATTTTCAGCTTCATATTTCTGCCGTCCGAGAGATCCTCCGTCTCCGAATCGACCAAATTCAGCCTTCCGTTATACACAGGCTCGACTTCATCGGGCGAAAGCACCTGCACGAGCATTACCTGCCTGTTTTTGTAACACAGATAATCCACCGCTTTTTTCCAATCGTTGTCCGTAAGGAAATCGGAGACGATGACGGACAGTCCGTCGTTGCTCCCCGTGTCCGTACAGCCCGTGACGGCGGCGGAAATATCGCATTCGCCGGAAAAATCGGCGTTTTCGAGGGCAGAAACCGCCCTGAAAAAAGCCGTCTTTCCCACGATCGTCCCGAAAGGATTTTCCGCCTTTCCGCCCCTGAGCAAAAAGCAGGAGAATTTATCCATGTTGTGGACGGACAAAAACCCCAGGGCCGCAGTCACCGCGACGGCATAGGCGGCCTTTGCGGGATTTTCCTTCCCCATAGAAGCGGAACAGTCGAGAAAAACCCGGGCGTGCATCTGCCTTTCGTCCGTAAACAATTTAAGGAAATACTTCTCGAAGCGGCTGTATAAATTCCAGTCTATGCGCCGTATGTCGTCCCCGAGCATATATTCGCGGTAATCGGCAAACTCCACCGTCTGTCCGTAGGAGCGCACCAAGTGTTTTCCTCCGAAAAAGCCCGTGAGACTTGTCCGAAGATTGACGGCCAACGTTTCCAGCCGGCTGAAAAATTCGTCGTTGAGATAAGAGACTTTCATGTCTTTTCTCCTTAAAAGCATTATCACTATCGCAGCCGACCGACGCTCCGTATCAAAGAAGAAGGTCGAAATAAGCCTCTATCATCTCCCGTTGCTCGGGGGTAAGCTTTCCGTCCGAGGAGAGCTGCTCCATCACCCATTTGTAATACTCCTCATATACGGTGCGGTAATGCGTCTCCCCGTCGAGCACCTGATTATAATCTATATATTCCCCGCCGGCGCCGGGCGAGCTGGGCTGATTTTCGGCGGGTACGTCGTCGGGGAAATCTCCCTCTTCCTCCGCGGGCAGGCTCTCCTCCACCCGAACAAACCGTGCGGTGACGACAAACTCCTTCTTTACGTTTTTATCCGTGCGCGAGGCTTCCGCAACGCCGTCCGACCAGCGCTCGAACCTCCATCCCTCCTCGGCCGTCGCCACGACCAAAACGGAATCCTCTCCTTCAGCGACGATCTGTTCCGCTTCCCCTTCTATGTATCCGCCCTCGGACGCGAGATAGCTGACGGAAAGATATACGGGCGGCTCCTCCGGCTTAATGCTGTTTATAAACTCCCCGCCGCCGGGAAGAGCGCCCTGCGCGCTCAAGGTCGTCACGGTGGTCATCGAAACGCCGAGTACGGCGCATATTGCGGCGACGACTGCCGCCGCCGTCGAAAAACGAAAGCGGATTTGTTTCGCGTCCACCGCGCCGAGCTTCCTTTTCGCGTCCTCGCGCTGCCGCATGGCGATATACGACTCGTCTTTTTCGAGCTCCGTCATTGTAATGATGCGTTCTTCCAGGCCCAGCCTGTCAATTCGCCTTGCGACGTCCTTGGTCGTCGGGCGGAACTTTTTATAATAGAAAATCGGAACGAAGGCCGCAATCGCCGCGACGCCGAGCACGATAGACAGCCAAAAAATTTTGGAATAGACCATCCATGCGATAAACGCCGTCAGAAAATTAACCGCAAAGCCGACGATGACGGCACAGACGGCCGACTTAATCAGGCTTTCCCGCTTTACTCGAGCATAATATTTGTCAAACAACTTCCCGTCGTTCATATAGCTTCTCCTTTTTCAATGCTACTCTTTTTGAAAAGCCGAAAGAACAGATTTGTTTCAAAAAAAGTCCCCTTGAAAATTACGCGCTTACAGGTTCCCTCGTTTTTAGCGAAGAAACCTGTAAATTGCGACTAAATTCTGCGCCTGCGGCAGGGCGTTATCCCGCCGCAAACCGTCCGCCTGCGGTCAGGCGTTCCAAACCACCGCCGCAAGGCAGCCGTCCGTCCAGCTCTCGTCCCAGCCCTCCGGAGCTTCCGCCTTTCCTTTCACGGAAATTTTCTGCTCCGCAGTCCATCCGCCGAACGCGCCCGCGCCGATCGCCGCGACGTTTTCAGGTATAACGATTTCTGCAAGAGAGGTGCAGCCCTCGAAGGCTTTTGCTCCTATCCGCGTCGTCGCCTGCGAAAGCACAAGGCTTGCGAGGCCCGAGCAGCCGTCGAACGCGCCCTCGCCGATACGGACTTCCCGCGTAATTCTGCTCGTTTCAAACGAAACGCTTGCAAGGGAGATACAACCCTTAAAGGCGTAAGCGCCGACGGTATCCGTTTCGTAGTCGGGATCAACGGTCAGGAAATCGGGAAGAATTATTTCTTCGAGAGCGGTACAGCCCGCAAAGGCATAGTCTCCTACGGATAAGACGTAGCCGTAAACCAAATCCAATTCTCTCGAGCTTTCCGCTCCGAACAGAACCTCTTTAAGGTTGATACATCCTTCGAAACATCCGTTGCCGATTCCGGCGGTCGTTTTATCGTTCCTTATCCGTCTGGGAAGAGTAATCGTTTTCAGCGAGACGCACCCTCTGAACGCATACTCTCCGAGGAGAAGCTTGTCGGAGCTCTTTTCAAAGACGACTTCCGCCAAAGCCGTGCAGCCGTCAAACGCATACGCGCCGACTCCCTTGACGCTGGAGGAGCTCTTCACGCTGCCGGGTATCGAAATTCTTTCGAGGGCGCTGTTTTGGAACGCCGCGTCGCCGATTTGAGTCAATCCGCCCGGAAGAGCGATCGTTTTCAATGCGGTTCCGCGGAAAGCCTTTGCGCCGATCGTCGTGACGGTATCGGGAATGACGACTTCCGTAAGGAATGCGCAGTTTTCGAAAGCGCTGTCCCCGATAACTTTTACTCCGTCGGGCAGAACTATCCTTTCCACTTTGGAGCCCGAGAAGGCGCCCGCGTTGATTTTCGTCACCGAATCGGGAACGATGTATTCCCCTTCGAGGTTCAACGCCGCTTTGAAAATCTGAGTCTGCTCGATATCAAACAAAATCCCGTCCGCCATGAGATATCCGGCATTATCTACCGCGAGGTCGATGGTTTCCAGCGCGCCGCAGCCGCCGAACGCCCCTTCGCCCAAGCTCGTTACGCTGCCGGGGATATTGATGGAAGTAAGGCTGCTGCATCCGAAGAACGCGTAATTGCCTATTTTCGTCACGCCGGCGGGAATCGTCACTCCGTTCAACCGTTCGCAGCCGTAGAAAGCATTTTTCGGGATCGAGGTGAGTGCAGAGGGCAGATAAATCGACGTGAGCGAGACGCAGTTTTCAAATATTCCGCAAAGCTGGTAGTTATTTTCTTTAAGCGTCGTAAGGGCGTCGGAAAGCTCTACGGAAGCCAGAGAGGTACAGCCGCCGAAAGCGGAATGATCGATTGAGGTAACTGCGGGAAGCGAAATTTCTTTAAGCGATTCGCAACCCCAGAAAGAACAATTTCCCACCGTAGTGATATTGCCGAGGAAGGTTATCGTTTCGAGGTCGAAGCATTCATAAAATGTATAGTTTTCAATGCTTGTCACTCCCTCGGGAATAACGATGCCTGTAAGCCCCGTTCCCTGAAAGGCGTTGCTTTTGATAGCCTTTACCGTATCGGGGATAACGAAAGAGGTGAGTGTCTTTACTCCCCAGAATGCCGAACCGCCGATCGTCTGAAGCTGATTTCCCGGGGCAAAAACAACTTCCGTGAGAGACGTTTCGCGGAACGCGTTGGAACCCAACTCGGTGACGTTTGCGGGAATTCTGATACTCGTAAGCGAAGAACATTCGCGGAACGCAGTGGAAGGAATCAGGGTAATCCTGCAATCGTCGGGGAAAACGACGTTTGTAAGCGCGGTACAGCCTTGGAACGCCGTATTCCCGAGGCTTACCAGCCGCGCGGGGAATTTGACGCTTTCAAGAGCCGCACACTTGTAGAAAGCATTTTTTCCGATTGTGAGGCCTTCCGTTCCCGCTTCAAAGGTCACGTTTTTAAGATTGAGACAGTTTTGGAAAGCATAATCTCCGATCGTCCTCACCGTCTTGGGAATGATCAGGGTTTCGAAGTCTCTGCCGTCGAAGGCGTAGGCTCCGATGTCCGTCACATGGGAAGGAACGGTATAGACGGAACCGCCGCTCGGATTTTCGACATAGACGGCGAGCGCCCCGCCCGAATACAGGGAGCCGTCCTCTCCCACCTTGAATACCGTATTACCTTCGGGTACAACGATTTCCGCAAGGGCCGAACAATTCTGGAATACGGAAGTGCCGAGCGTCGTCAGTTTTTCGGAAAGCGTCACGCTTTCGAGGGAATAGCAGTTTGCAAACGTATAATTATTTAACTTCGTCACCGCCGAAGGCACTTCAAACGAGGTGAGTCCCGTTCCGCGGAAGACGTAGGTTCCCATCGTCGTCAGCAAGCTATCCTTTGCAAAGATTACGGTTGCGAGCTTTGCGCAGCCGTCGAAGGCATTATTGCCGATGTTCGTCAGCGACGCGGGCAAAAGCACTTCTTCGAGAGCTTTGCAGTTCTGGAACGTATAAGCATTGATCTGCGCCAGGCCTTCGGGCAGGACGACGCGTCTCAAGCCCGAAGCTTTTGCAAACGCCGAATCCGCCGCCTTGGTCCCCGCAATCGTCAGTGTTCTTCCTTCCACGCCCTCCGCGAAAATAATTTCGGCAAGCTCGGAATTTCCCGCAAAGGCAAGGGCTTCGACCTTTGTGACCGTGCCCGGAATCGTCACCGAACCGCCCTTTGCCAGCGGGCAATAAATAAGGGTGGCCTGTGCCTTGTCGTACAAAATCCCGTCTCGCGAAGAATACGCGGCATTTTCACCCGGGACGATGATTTCCGTGAGGCTGAAGCATTCGGCAAAGGCTTTATTATGGATACTCGTCGCGGCGGCGGGAACGGTGAAGGAAACGATCGCCGTATTGGAAACGGCGTTCAGGCCGATGGTTTCCACCGTGTCGGGAAGGACGATTTCCGTAAGCAATACGTCGTCCAGGAACATATACTCGCCGATCGTTTTAACGGAACAGCCCTCCTCAAACGTTACTTTTTTAAGTTTATCGTTGTAACGGAACGCCCCGTTTCCGATTGCCGTAACCGTCGCGGGGACGGTGATTTGCTTAATGCTCGTCTTTTCAAATACATACGAACCGATCGTCTCTAACCCCGCGGGAAGTACAAGCTCCTCAAGGTCGAAGCAGTTTGTAAACGCGCTGTTGCCTATGGCGGTTACGGTATTCGGGATAGACACCCGTCTGATCGCCGTATAGCCGAACAGATTTGAAGCAATCTCCGTCGCCCCTTCGGGAATAACCGCAACCCCCTCCACAGCTTCCTGTCCGGAGACGTTCACGGTCGTGAGGGAAAGACAGTACCAGAAGGTATAGGAAGCGAGCGTCTTTGTATCCGCCCCGAGGGTCACTCTTTCGAGGCCTTCCGCCCATGCGAACATATAGCTGCTCGTAGCCGCGGCGCGGTCGGGGAAGGTAAATTCCGTCAGGGAATCGCAATACTCGAATACATTTCTGCCGAACGTAAGCGGTTCGGTGCCGCCCTCCTTAAATACGACCTGCGAAAGGTTGATACACTTGGAAAACGCGTATGCGCCTATGGAGGCGACGTTTTTCCCGATGGTGATCTTGCGGAGATTTTTATTTCCCGCAAAAACCGAAGCGCCGATGGTCGTCACGGTTTCGGGGAGCTCGTATTCCGCGGGCATAGCGGCCGAATAGAAAAGCAGCTCCGTATAATTCTTGTCAAAAAGCACGCCGTTCAAATCCGCATAGTTGGGATTGTCGGGAGAAACCTTTACGCCTTCGAGATTGGTGCATCCGGTAAACACGCCCGAGCTGATTTCGGAAATATAGGCGGGCAGCGTAATGGTTTTGAGGGCGGTGCAGCCGTCGAATGCCGAATCCCCGAGCACAAGGTCGGTTCCGTTTTCGGCAAAGACGATCTCATGGAGCGCCGTGCAGTCCTCAAACGCGCCCGAACCGACAGAGGTCACGCTGGCGGGGAGTTTGACGGAGGCCAGCGATACGCATCTGTAAAACGCGTCCGCTCCGATTTCGCTCACGCGGCTCCCGTCCGCAAAGACGATGTTTTTCAGCGATCTGCAGCTCGAAAACGCGCTTTGCCCTATCGTGAGAGCAGAGCTGCCGCCGCCCTCGAACGTGACGGTAACGAGCGCGGAACAGCTTGCGAAAGCGTTTTTTTCAATGGCGGTCACAAAATTGGGGATAACGAGCCCCGTCAAGCCGACGCAGCCGTTGAAAGCGGAAGCGCCGATCGTCGTGACGCCGGCGGGAACGGTATAGACGCCCGTTTTTCCCGTAGGACAATAAAGGATTA
This sequence comes from uncultured Eubacteriales bacterium, assembly GCA_900540805.1. GTDB lineage: Bacteria > Bacillota > Clostridia > Christensenellales > Borkfalkiaceae > Scatosoma. The sequence goes on along the minus strand of UQHL01000021.1, from coordinate 21,064 downwards.
TGTCGCCCGTCTTATTGCACAACACGCCGTCGATAGACGAATAGTGAGGGTTTTCCTTGTCAACGTAGATCTTTTGAAGTGCGGAACACCCGCTGAAAATGCTCAGATCGAGAAATTCCCCCGCACGGGCCGGAATGGTTACTTCCACGAGCGCGGTGCACATGGAAAAAATTCTGTAATCGAATGCCAGAGGTTGTTCTTCGCCCGAAGTCGGCTCTTCAAATTCGACCTTGACGAGCTTTTTACAGCTTGAAAACGCCATTTTTCCGATGGAAGTCACGCCCGCGGGGATCGTCACCTGCGATAAAGAAGAGCCCGAGAACGCATTGGCGGGAATGTTTGTCACCCTGTCGGGGATACGATACGCGCCCGTCATTGCGCGGGGAACGTAAACGATTGAAACGGGCTGTCCTTCGGCGATCGGGTCGTGATAGATGAGCACGCCGTTGTCCGATTGATAGAACACCTCGCCGGTATAGCCTTCCACCTCGTAGATATTTACCTCGCGGAGATTGGCGCAGCCGTCAAAGGCATTTTCCGTATAAATGATTTTGATCGTATTCGGGATATTGACGGAAAGGATATTTCTGCAGGAATTTGTTCCCTTAAAGGCGTAAGCATCGACGATGGTGACGTCTATGCCGTTATGCTTTGCGGGAATGGTTACGCTCGACACATAGGCGACGCCCGGGCCGGCCGTCACCGAATAAGTATCGTCGTTTTCTTTGCTATATGTAAGGATTTCTTCCCAGCGCGCGTAAGCGGTTCCTCCGCGGCTGAGCTGCCAGGGGGAAATACTTTCGCCCTTTTCGTCGGTATATTGCGTTCCCGTTCCGTTCGGCTGGCTGTACCAGCCCGTAAAGACCAGGTTATCGTTAGGCGCGGCCGCAGGAACGGCAAGCGTATATTTTTCCCCGAATACGACCTCGCCCTTCTCCGCTTCGCCGCTCCCGCCGTCGTAATCGTAAACGATATCGTAGGCTACGGGCGTCCAATAAGCGTACAGGACGATATCTCCCGACTCGGAAAAAGTTTCGTCCGCATACTGCGCCCCGTTGCCTTTCGGCCCCGTCGGTGTGTTGTACCAGCCCGCGAAATTATATCCGTCCTTGGTCGGCTCCGACAAAGCGATTTTGTCCCCCACCGCTTTATACAGCTCCTTCACGCCCGAGCCGCCGCGGGTGTCGAAGCTCACCGTATGCGCATAGATTTCTATCGTCACCGCTTCGGAATAGAGAACGCCGTCATAGAAGCGGACGGAAATTTCATTCTTTCCCGCTTTCGTCAACGCGATTTCCGCAGCGCAGGCTCCGCCCCCGACGGAAATCGGCTCTCCGCCGTTTACCGTCACCTCGTAGGAGACCGCGCCCACCACCGGCCGCCAGGAAAGCACGCTGTTCGAATAGGAAAGGCTTTCGTACATTCCGTAGTAACGGACGTCGAGAGGATCGCTCCAGGCGGAAGCCTTTGCGCCCAAGGCGCGGATACTCAACTGATAGTCCGCTCCTCTGAGCCATTCGACGGCTTCCGACATATCGAAGCTGTTGGTTTTTGCCGTAAAGGTCTCTTTTCCGATTTTGATTTCATATTCGGCTGCGCCGGAAACGGCCGTCCAGCCGAGCGTATTTTCCTCAACGCGAAGGTCGCGGGGCGTCGCAAGCGCGGTTTTGGTGTATGTATATTCGCTTGCGGCGGGAGAGTTGTAGCCCTTCGTAAACGGATATACTTTTACGGTAATTTCGCCCGGCGCGCATTCCTTGAGCGAATAGCTCGTCTTGCTTCCGTTATCGACAAACTCATGCGCGTGAGCCGAATCCCCGCAACGCACGGAAAGGATATAGCCGGTCGCTTCGGGAACGGCGTCCCAGACGAGCTTCTGTTCGCCCTCGTCAAAATGCAGGCCCGTCACCGCAGACAGCGTGCGGTTATAGACGAACGTACGGGAAACGGAGGGCGCATAGCCGTCCGCCTCCGCCGTCACGGTAAAGCGAATCCCCTCCTCCGTCATCGGACAGTCGGAAAAATTGAAATGGTTGGAGGAGCCGAGGAAAAACCGCGTGTGATTGTGCGCCGCGTTTCCGCATTCCACGCTGATATAATACCGCTCCGCACCGTTCACGCCCTCGAATACGAGGGAGGAAGGCTCTACAACCGTAAAGGAGGAGACCCGCGCCAGAGCCTTATTTTTATAAAAACGGGTCGTCGTATCCGACTTTCCCGACCCCGCGTCCATAGCCGTTACCGCTACGGTATAATCGCCCGCCGGATTCGCCGAAAAAGGCACGGAAACGCTAAGGGTGCCCACGCTGGTATCTATAATCGCCGTATTGTCCCGATCGGTCACGCGGACGTGATAGGCGGCCGCGCCGGAAACGGCGTCCCAACTGACAGAATCCCCCTCTACGCTCGCCAAGGGCGCGGAAAGCCCTTCCGTCCCCTGCCGCCAAAAGGCGTATAAGGTTGTATTTTCGGAAAATACGGTATCTCCGTCATAGCGATAGGACAACCTTTCCGCATCGTCGTACATGCTTACCCACCAGCCGGCGAAAGCGTATCCTTCGCGTTTAGGCTCGGGCACGCCGTAAAGCCGTCCGCCGACGGTCCGCCTGTCGGCAGGGGCCTCCGCGGCATAATTCAAGTCGAAATCGACGGTAAACTCCGCCCGGCCGGGTATGTTCTCGGCCCACTGCGCGTAAAGCGTCATATCCGAGTTTACAACCTGGGAATTGAACCTGAACGGCTTCTGAAAATTCTCGTCGGTAAACCAGCCGATAAAGGTATAGCCCTCCCGCTTAGGATCGGCGGGTTTTCCCATCGTATAACCGTTTATAACCGTCACGGGCTCTACCGCACTGCCGCCGTCGCAATCGAAATTGACCGTATAAGAAATCTTTTTCAAAAATCTCATTTCGGAGTTTTCGTACGTCAAGGTCAAAACGTCGCCGGCAAGGGACGCGGAAATTTCGCCGTCTGCGTCCAACGCGAAATCGAGGGTGAGCGCGTCGCCCGCAAGCGCGTACTCGCCCGATTTATTTTCGCCCATCACGAGGAAAGTAAAACGGTTGCCGCTGTTAAGCGAAATCAGGTATTCCTCGCCGTCCGCGTCGTAATAATAGACGCCCGTTTCCACCCCTTCCGCCGTCTCGGTCCGCCCCGAGGAAGACGAATCGCCGCCCTTTCCGCAGGCCGCAGTCAGCGACAATGCGCAAAGGCAGGACATTACCGATATTAAAAGCCCTCTCTTATGTTTCATAGTTCCTCCTGACTCACAATTTCTCTATCGCATTTACCGCAGAACGGGGTTCGCCCGCCCGCGTATGGATACCACCCTTTATACTTTTTAAGCTTTTTATTTTATATTTATCCGTTTCGGACTATTGCAAAGCATAACTGAATAAAGTTTCTATTCTCTTTTCTATTTTAGAAAAGAGAATAGAGCCGGCTCTATTCAAAATCTCAGCCATGCGGCGCCTTCCAATCAACCTTTACGATATGCATTCCTCTATCAAACAGTTTTTTCGATTGATTTTTATAAAAAAAATATTTTCGAATTATACGGGCACAAAATTTTTCATGCACCAATTTACATGATTTTCATAAAATCCGCATAATTCATCAAGTATTTTCTATCATTTTATCACAATTTTCTTTATTTTGTCAACAATATCCTGCGTTGTATTTTATAGGAAATATTCATATATGTCATAAGCAAAACTTATATTATAAACAATTCCGTCAAACAAAATATTTCTGTCGGCCCGCGAGAAACAAGCGCCGCAGAGGATATGCCCGCATCGCCGATGTCCCCGCAATAAAGCGTCTTGTACGCTTTTGCCTTGTCTGCGGCTTTTGCGGCCGCCGTATCGTATAGCCCGTTTTTCAAAAAAGAGATGATCAGATAAAATCCTCTCATCTCTTTCCGTCCGGATTATTACAATTTTAATAAATACCTTTATTTTAACCTGCACCTTTCCTCAACTTCATTGACTCTCTTTCCAATGATTGGTAAATTGAAAAATATAATCTTCTCTTGCCCTGCAACAAAGACGGGTCTTCACCACGCAGCATTTTTAGACATTTTAAGCAAAAAAAGTGGCAGCGCTGGATTGTTATCTTTATTTTCTCATTTCCAGGCAACTATTTTCAAACCGCTCATCAATAGTCTTCAATCGCCGCTTTTCTCGAAAGAATTTTTTGAATTTTTTCCGTAGGAAACTTATTTTTTCTGTCATAAGTATATAATCCGTTCTCTTCCTGTTCAACATCGGTTAATTGCGTATAGCAGAATCCGAACATACACGGATTGTCCAACAAAACGTCAACCTGCCCCTTAAACCGCTCTAAAAACTCGGCTTCTGTTTTCGGAGCGTCGCCGTATCCCCAGCCGCGTTCGCCCTCCGCCCAGCGGATTCCTCCAAACTCGCTCACGAAAATAGGAGTGCCCGCGATATACGTCTGACGGTCGGCATAGCGGTCTTTTATCGTACCGTCTTTCGGAAGATCTCTATAATTTTCAGCGAGCGCCTCGGGATTCTGCGTATAATCGTGAACGTCAAAAATATCGGTGCGGACATGAAAAAGTCCGCTGGTATCGATACAGGGGCGCGTTGAATCAATGGCTTTCGTCGTCTGATACACCAAAGAAAGAGCTTCGTCAAACTGTTTTCTCCGCCCTGTATCCCACGTCTCATTGAAGGGACACCACCCGATGAGCGCGGGATGGTTGAAGTCCCGTTCGATTTCCTCTATCCATTCGGGAAGAATCCCGTAAATACAATCCGGATAAGAAAGATCGAGCCCCCAATTCGGAAACTCTCCCCAAACAATGTATCCCTTTTGATCGCAATAATAAAGAAAGCGTTCTTCAAAAATTTTTTCGTGCAGCCGTGCGCCGTTAAATCCCATCGCCATAGAACGTTCGATATCCGCGAGCAGCGCCTTATCGTTCGGCGCGGTATAAATTCCGTCGGGATAAAAACCCTGATCGAGAACGAGCCTTTGGAAAACCGAGGTTTCATTGATAAGAAACCTATATCCGTCAAGACGTATATTTCTTAATCCAAAATAACTTTTTACTTTATCTTCCCCATAATGCAGATAAAGCGTATATAATCCCCCTTCGCCGACCCTCCAAAGATGTTTCTCTTTCAGCGGAATCGATGCCACCGTTGTCCCTCCCTCGGAAAAAACGCGGGCGCTTCCCGTTTCCCTTCCGTCAAAAAAGGATTCCGCAAAAAATTCTCCCCGGCCTTTTGTCTCCGCAACGATTGTCAGCATTCCCGATTGAATATCGGGATAGTATTTTACCTTTTCGATATATGTTTTCGGAACGAATTCCAACCATACAGTCTGCCATATCCCCGTGGTGCGCGTATAAACGCACTGCTCGGAATAATACGTTTCCGCCTGTTTTCCTCTTGCGACAAGACGATCGCGGATATCGTCCACGGCATGCACCGTAATGATATTTTCACCTTCCCGAACGTATGGCGAAACATCTACCTTGAAAGAAACGTATCCGCCTTTATGCGTACCGCATTTTTGACCGTTTATATAAACCGTCGCAAAATGATCTACCGCACCGAAATGCAGAAAGATCCGTTGAGAAAGCAACTCCTTTTTCAAATTAATTTTACGCCTGTACCATACCGAAGTCATAAAATCGGTATAGCCTATTCCCGAAAGGACGCTTTCGGGGCAAAAGGGTACGTTGATTTTTTGATGAAAAACCGCGTCTTCCCTATATTGTCCGCGTTCTTCGCCGCTGTTTCCGAAATCAAATTCAAATTCCCATTCTCCGTTTAGATTTAACCAATTTTCACGCTCGAACTGGGGTTTCGGGTGTTCCGTTCTTTCCATGACATTTGTCTCCTTTTTATTTTTTTACTCGTTCCAGCACCTTCATTTGTCCCGGCGCCAGCCATTCGTCAAAAGGGCTTCCTTCTAAAGTACCTTTTATCCGTTCGCTTCCGCTCTGCGAATTGTTCACCACCAATAGAAACTTACCCGCCGCGTCGCAAAATTCGGAAATAATTAACGGACTATCGTATTTCGTGAAAATTTCGAAATCCGAAAAATCTCCTGCCTTATAGAGCGGCGTTTTTCCGTAAGCTTTATTAAAATGTTCCACCTTCTCCAATTCCGCCTGCGCAAACCGCGAAGAAAAATAGTCTCGGAAAATCTTATTCTGCCTTGTCAAGCGCTCAAACGTTTCGGTACGTCTTTCATATAAATCCACAGGAGAGAGCCGATAAGAGGAATCAAGAGTGCGTTCATAGATAAAAAACCATAACAGGCCTTTCGCTCCGTGCGCAATCGAAGCGGCGATCTGCCAACGAAAATCGTCCTCCGTAGGAACCCGATAGCACCAATGACCGACGCTTAAAAGGGACGTCCACATGGGGACTTTACATTCCGCCGCCGTTTTTTGAAATAAATTGAGATTGGCAAAAAAGCTTTCCAAGCCTTTTTCACGTTCGTATTCGTAACATTGGTTATAGCAATCATAGGCAAGAATTTTAAGCCCCGTTTCCCGAAGGGTCCCCGCAAGTCTGTCCCCGTATTTTCGAAAATCGACGCCGACTTTTTCTTCAAAATCCTCCCCTTCCCATACGGGATAGAAATTGACAAACGGAACGGAAAAACGGCTTACGATTTCACAGGCTCTTTTCATGCTTTGCCAATGCTCTTTATCGGGCTCGTCTCCCACATGAAAGGCATAAAAGGCCCGATGTTTCCCGAAATCCTTTACGGCTTCCTTCACGTCCGCAATAAAAGCGCTCTCTCCTTTTTCCTCATAATTTTTCCAATGCGTTCGAAAATCGCACACGATTACGCGCAGGCCTTCTCTTTTACAGGCGTCCAAAGTTTTTATCATACATGCCCGATCCTGCTTTTTGCGATATTCGAAACTCATCGCAAGAGTCATGCCTAACTCTTTCCACAGCTTAACTTCTTTCGACGGCTTGAGCTTGCCGCAGTCCACATAGTTCCAGAAGCCTATGGGAAACCAATTTTCTTTCATTACTTTTTCTCCGTCCGTTTTTTCATTCTCCCCGCTATACAAAAAGGGCTGTTATACCATTCGTTTATCGAGAATTTTTCCGATATCCCTTTGCGCTTTTATCACGCAGTGTCCGCGCCCCTCTTCCCTCGTCATTTTTCCCTTCTCGTCCACTGTCAGACGACAGCGCTCGCCGCGGCACTTTTTCCCCTCCACAGCCGCATAGACCGTAAGCGGGTCCCAACTGTCTCTTACGCCGCGCTTATCCTTGCAGAAAGAAGCGTAAATTTTTTTGGCGGCGCTCCCCTCCCGCAGATTTCTTCCCGTCATAACGCCGAAGCCTTCCTCAAACGGACACACCTCGACCGGCACCGGACATCGCAAAAAAAACGAGCGGGCGGACAAAATATCCATGGAGATATTCCATTCCGTTTCGCCGTCAAAGCGTCCGCACATGGCGTATATGCGCGACACCGACTCCTTAAATAATTCTATTCCCGTCAAGGGTGAAATATCGTCCGCGCAAGAATCCAAAAGAAGGTTCATTCCGTGCAATGGGCCTATACAAATTAAAATAATATCCCTGTTATCCACAAAAATTTTGCGATAAAACCGTATATATTCTTCCGAACAAGCCTGTTTTTCCTTGAATAGGCCGCAATAATAGTCTTGAACGCCGTCGAATCCGTCCGTTAAGCGCCCGACGGGAAAAGTAAGCCGATAATCCTCCGCAATCGCACGGACACAGGAGGGAGCATAAGGCTTTGCCGTGCAACAGGCAACGCCGAGTATTTCGCATTTTCCGCGACAAGCATACCCGCAAAGCATAGCGAGCGCGCCCGCGTCGTCGCAGTCGTTTCCTATATCCGTATCTAAAATCACTTTTTTAATCATACACGCCCTTTGTCCGTTTATTTCGTCCGACACTGGGACGGGCGGAGAAACAATTGCGCTTCTCCGCCCGCTCAACACATTCTGAAAATCGGATATTTCGTCTTCGCTTATGCCTTGGGCGCTTTGGGAACTTCGATTCTGAAATTATCGAAATATACCGTTTGTTCGCAGTTTCCGCCCCAGTCGGCATCCACATAGAAGAAGAACCCTACGGAATCCAGATTTCCTAAATCAATAGACGCGTCCTTGATTGACTCAACCGTCACCGCAGCAGTTGCGGATGTCCCCACATCCAGCCACAAACCCGTTTTAAGTTTGGGCTTCTTTTCGGCAGGATTTCCTTTTTCGTAGAATACAATATTGTCGGCACCGTCCAGGACTACTTTTTCGCCCGTGGAGGACTCCAGATAAATATCGACCATAAATACGGCATTATCGGGAAGGGTTCCCAAATCGAGTATCTTCGAAAGCTTTTCCAGCGGCATGACGAAACGGGGATAACCGTTAGAAAATCCTTTTACCTGCACTTTCAAAGACTGATTTTCCGTTTCCGGAGCAGAAGGGTCGAACGCCGTCGTATGTAAGTCGGAAAGAGAAAGACTGAAATTGTCCGCAGGAGAATTGATCGTATTCAAAAGTCCGAACCGCGCTTCGTCGTTGAACGTATTGATTTCATAGAACGTAGCCGCATCCGTTTCGTAAAAACGAGGGGTCCAGTTGAGATCCATCTGCTCCACTTCTATACTGTCTATATAAAGCACAAAGCTTTGAGACAGCCACTGCGTTCCGCCGCCGTCCGCCTCCGTCTGTTCGCCCCACCAGCCTGCGTTGTCGATGTCGAAACGAAGCTCGGTGACGTCGTCGATAACGGGACGCGCATAATTGCCTTCCGTCGCGCCGTTGAACATTTCCTGTACTTCCGCACGTTTCCAAACCAGTTCCGTCCAGGTATTTGCCTCAACGCCTTTTCCGGCAGAAGCGCCGTTCAGTTTGCCGGGGACGATGGAATTTCCCGCATGCCAGCCGGGCCAATTGCTGAGCGCAACCGTGCTTAAAACTTTCATTTTGAGCTTAGTGACGTTTGTAAAATCAGTGACGCCGAGGTTGCGAACCGTAAAAGAAACATACCCGCCGTTATCGTCGCCCTTTGCGGGAATCTCGATTTTAAGAACGTTTCCCTTGCCGCCCTGAGGCGCTTCCGAAGCCGCGACGACCGTTGCCGCAGCACTCTCGGTTTCGACTTCTACAAGCTCTTCCGTGTCGAAAAACTCCACTTCGTCCGCCGAGCTGCGGATCCAGATTTTACATTCGTGGTCGGTCGCTCTGTTTCCGCTGGAATCGGAAGCGCTGTAAACCACCGTGTACCATTTCACCGTTTCGGAAATCTGCACGTATTCTTTCTCGTTTTCTTTCACGGTTTGAACGACGGCTCCCGCGTCATCTTTCACGACATAAGTCGCCTCAATCGCCTCGCCGCTGTTGTCTATAACGGCCGCCTCGGGGATTTCCACTTTTCCGCCGCGGACCCCGGTCACGTAATCGGGCGCGGAAATGGTGGGTTTCTCGCCGTCTGTCGTGGAAAGTTTCGTAACCCCTACCGCGGTCTCCGTCTTTCCGGCGTCCTGATAGGAAGCCGTGTACGTAATCGTATAGGCGGGCGCGCCAAGATTCTTCGCATAAAACGACTTCGTTTCTTCGTTATAATTTACCGTTCCGCCCGCCGTCGCCGCGATGGAAATTTCCATGTCGTAGTCCTCGACTCCCCTGACCACGGCGTCAGGGACTTTGTAATCCGCCCCGCATACCGTGGTAGCGGTCTCCGCAACCTCGACGGTAACCTTCAGGGGCGCTTTGTCCCCCTCCTCGCCGCAAGACGCAGCCACAGCAACTGTCGTAAACGCGAAAACCGCGCCCATGACACATGACAAAAATTTTTTCATCTTAATCCTCCCGAATTATTTGTAATATTTTCAGCCGTACTTTTCCGGCCGGAATCCGAATTTACTTTCTCTTCAAACAGCGTTTACTTAAGCTCGAAGCGGATATTATCTACCACGAATTTGACTTCCTCACCGCCCAAAATCTCATTCAGGATAAATCCGAGATCATACAGCCTTTCCCGAGTCTGAAATTTGGATAAAGGAACCGTAACCGTAGTCTTTCTGCCCTTATTCATCGTCGCACTCGCCGTATATGTCATATCGTCGAACTGGACGAAAAATCTGACCGGTTTCGAGTCCGCGCCCTCAAGAAGCATAAAGTCCGCTTTGATCACATACCTTTCGTCATACTTTGACAGATCCAGCTTTGCGAGCGTCGCGGAGGACATATGCGCCGTGACCTCGCCTTCCCAGAAAAAGGAACGGGGGCTTACGGGCTGCGTGACGAGCATAGAACGATTCCCCTGCGTCGAAGCCGCACTGTAAGCTTCAAAGCTCAGAAAGGACCTGTACTGACAGTTAGACAACGTATTTGTAAACATGTCCGCGTCCTCATCGTCTTCAAACAATAACAGCTCGTTCTCGGAGAAATTTTTATTTACCGTTTTTAATGCGGCCGACTGCTTGGCCCTGAAATTATCCACATACAGCACCGCGGGCGCTTCGCCTTTGACATGATTGGGCAAAATCAGCCGAATATAGCGCAGATTTTCTATTCCGTTGAGACGAGCGGAAAGCCCCAGCTTAAACTCCGCCTTATTTTCTCCCTCCGCCAGCATTTTTGTGCCCATATCGATATTTACTTGCCGATATTCGCCCTTGCCGTTTTTATCCGCTTCGGCAACCAGGTGCATCGTGAGCGGAATTTCTCTTCCCGAGTCGTTATAGACGTCCAGCATAATGCTGTCAAATTCGCTTAAATTGCCGTTTTCCAGCCCTATCCATTCGTTGTTTCTGATATAAAATTGCAAATACTGTTCGTCTATCGTCTCCCAATCATGGAATACAAATTGATAGTCAGGCTGCGTTCCGAGCACTTCGAGACGCATGGAATGTTTTCCTGAAGTGGCGTGTTCGTCGCTTACCTGCATCTTTCCAAAGTCCCAGAAAGCCTTGATACTGTTTATTTCGTCCTGGGACTCAAAATCGTAAATCTTACGATACCCTTCCATATCCTGAACCTGCCCGACCTGAAGAGGGCTTTCTGTTTTTTTCCCTTCCTCTTTTTGATTGCAGGAAGAAAATCCGAAGCTTCCCAGTACGACTGCCAAGCCCATTAAAATCGTCAATGCTTTTTTCACTTCCGTCCTCCTATGCGAGCTGATAGATGAAATCCGCCATATATATGTCGTACTTTACGGGATTCCCGGCCCCGTCTTTCGCGTTTTTGAAAGCGAAGACAATCCCCGTAACGGAATCGAAATCCTGAATATTATTAAATTCGAGAACGTTCCAGCCGGGTTTTAAGGTATAATCTACGATATCCATGGAAAAACGGTACAATTTGACCGTCATTCGTACATTCTCGTTCCCCGGATTATAGAACTTGAATTTAAGTCCGCGGATTTTCCGCTTTATTTCCCGGTCAAAAATATCCGATTTAATCAAGATGGAGGGTTCGTAAGCGGAATCCGTCACCGAGCTGCCGGTAAATACCGATTGAATTCCAAAACGATAAACCTGACTTACTCCTTCAAAAGCTTCAAGGTATGCGGCGTTGTCCGAAGCCGCCGTCACCTGAAAAACACCCGTATTTTCAGCGGTGAAACGCAGCGCGTAATTTGTACCCGTAGTAATGAAGCGATGCACCGAATAATTTTTTCCGTCCAGCGTATATTCAAAATCGAGATAAATATCCGAATCCGAATAATCGACTTTCATAACATACCGTTTCCCCTGCCCCACGGCTTCGCCGCTCAAAGGCTTGCCGTCCCGCGTCAGGGAAGCCTTGCCGTTGATCAATACGGAAACCCGGATGCCGTCGTTACAATTTTCCACGCTTTCGATAATCATACGGTTATCGCTCTGCGCGTCGAGGATAAGCCCCGTTACCGTTTCGCGGGCGGTTTCAAATATATCGGTATTCGTATAGGCCTGGTCTCCGGTATAAATGGAATCATACACCGAACGCAGGGTTTCGTCCGAATCAAGCCGAAGCCCATAGTAATCAGACAGCTCTTCATAGGCCTGTTCCAAAAGCCAAAGCGCTTCGTAGTCCTCTCCCGCGTCACGGATAGCTTCCGTCCGCACGCTGCCGATAGGACCATATACGCCGTATTTCGCGCCGGGATAGACGAGGAAGCCGTCCCCGTTTACGGAGGATTCCCCGAAACGGTTGGGAACCGTATATGGATCTACGGGCCTTTCGTTGTCGCCGTCAACGCGGTGGACATACGCGGAGCTCGACCAATACAGATTACCCGCAAGGCCGTAATCTTTCTGCATCCAGCCCATCGCGCGGGCGGAGAGCAGATAATCGTCGATATGATAGGAGACATGCGGATTTTCGGGCCCGATACAGGTGTACCACCATGTTTCGCAGTGCTCGCGCCCTTCCCCCGAAAGCCATCTGTCAAAATTGTTTCTGTTGGCCGCTGAATTGATATAAATCGCGGGAATTGCCCAGATTTCAAAATACGGAATCAGCGACTGGTGCCGTGAAGGCTGCGCGACCGCCATATTCGGAAGTTGTTTCAAAGATTGCTTCAAGCCCGAAAGGAACTCCGTTCCGTCTTTATCCGTAAAGAAATTTTCATCCGACGACAAAAGCTCGCTCTCGATTTCCGCAAGCATAGCGTCTATATTTTTGCCGATTCTTCCCGCCAATTCCTGCCGATAACTGCCTACGTTCTCTACCTGGTCGAACTCGTCGATAAGCGTAATGTAAAAATACGCTTTTTCGAGATAATTCACTTTATCGGTTATCGAAAGATCGATAATCTTTTTGATGGTGACTTTCAGCTTTTCGTAATCGGGCTGCTGTTCGCCGTTTACCAAAGCCTCCACATAAGGAACCGCGTATCCCGTCATCGCGGGATGATTATAGTATTTTTGCAACATTTCAAGCAGTCTTTCGTCGTCGTCCGCCTTTGCCGGAAGCGAAGAAACCGTGATCCGGTTTTTGAGGAAAAATTCGTAATACGCTTCCATCATTTCGTCGGAATTATCGCCCTCCCCCTGAATAACGGAGTCCTGATAATTGAGGAACGCCGTGCGCGCGTGCGACTCAGAGGGAACGACATAATTCCAGACGGTGAGATAAACGGGAATTTCCGTTTTCGCGCCGTTGACGGTAAGGGTAAATTTGCCGCTGTAAATCCCCGCTTCCGTTTTTTCCTCCGTGCGGAATTTAACCCAGATTCCTTGATTTTTCGCCGTTCCCGAGGCTTTGAGTTCATTTTTCTCCCGCGCCTTATCCAGCGGGATCAAGGCTTCGGGATACCACCCCGGTCCGAGCTGCATGTTGTTGTTGGAGCGGGAGGTCGTCTCGATATAATGTTGATTAAAAAACTCGATTCCCTCCCGGGGAAATTCCGTGCCGTTTTCGTTTACAAGCGTGCCGGCGGAAATGTCGTAGGAAATATCCGTTTTCGGAGACAAAATAATTTGTCCGCCTTCATATTCGTTCTTTGCCATCGATACTTTGAGCGAAGCTTCGCGCAAGGAATCCGACTCCCGGTCTTTAAGGACCTTCACCGTCCCCGGAGCGGTCCGTATCTCCGCGTATTCGTCGGCCGAAGCGTCGTCCTTTCCGCATCCGAACAGAAACGTAAAAGAAAGGGCAACGGACGCGGCGACCGATAAAATCTTGAATATTCTTCTCATGATATCTCCTTATTTCAAGCCCGCGAGTTTAAGTAGGTTGTTCCATCCTGTCGTATCGTATTTCTGGGTATCAATCTTGATGATATCGGCCGCCGTTTTGCGGTCATTTTCGTTTGTCGCGCCGAACGCGGCTTCCAATACGCCCGAATTATAAGAATACGGGGCGAGCATGCCTTTATAAACGATAGGATGCTGAGGGCGCTGATAAATGCCGATAGCGTCTTCATTCATGATCGCAAGGCGGGATTTCTGGAAATCGGAAAATTTTGAGGCGACTTCCGCGTTTCCGAGATAATCGTAATTGACGGGAAGATTTGCGCCGTTTGTCGATTTTGCAAAAATCATAGCGCCTTCTTCCGAATACATAAATTTAAGGAACTCTTTGGCGAGCGGCTTCGCGTTTGCATAGGAAGGGATTCCGACGAAATGCGTCGTAGATGCCAGATAAATCATATTCCGAGCATTGGTTACCGTCTGCAAATCCGCCTCGGAAACCCCCGAGGGCAATTCGGCGCCTTCGTCGCCGTCTATATACGCAATCACTTTGGAAAGCGTGGCGTCGTCCTTAACCGTATCCAGCTTATCTATAATCGCGGAAATGACGGGGGTTTTCATAAACGCTACGTCAGCGTTCTCCTTCTCGATAGAGGTACCCAGCCAATCCCCGTTAGGGTGCATCGCCGCCTGCCCCTTGAGGAAATTACGTTGGGCGTCCGTAAAACTGAGCGCCGTGGAATTTTTATCACAATACCCGTTGCTGTTTTTCAGAAGCGTTTCCATAACGCTCAACGCTTCTTCCCTGCCCGGCATCGTAAAAATTGCAGGGCTTTGGGTATATTCCTCTTCTCCCGTAAAGGGATTCAGCTGTTTGATTTCCCCCTCGTAAAATTTATTGTAGGCTTCCTCCCCCGCATACTGTGCCCACCATACGAGATGAAGCGGCGTCCAATAATCCACATACCCCGAATAGATAAACGCAGATTTATTTTTACCTTTGAGCTCCTCCTTCAATTCTCCGGCCAATGCAATAAGCTCGTCCGTGGTCTTAGGGAGACGATCCTCACTGAGAAGGTCTTTATTGTATATAAGCCCCTGTAACCCTGAGGACCAAATCATAAAGTATTCTTTTGTATTGCCGTCTATCGTAAACGACGTAACGTCCTTAAAGGCTTTCTGAGTCAATTCCCGAATGCTTTTCGTCTGTCCGGGCGCTATGTAATCATATACCTCGGTAAGCGGCTCGAAGATTGCCGGCTGACCGAACTGGGCCCCGAGGCCGATTGTACCGTAAGCGGCGCCGTTCGTCATGACGATATCCGCATCGTTGCTCTTGGGCCCCGATTTAAGCCTGTCGATAATCTGATTTCTCAATACCGTATCTTTGACGTAAACCGTTTTTCCCTCGTTCTTTTCCATAAAGGCTTCGGCGAGATTATTGATAAAATCTATTCCGTAATCCCCCTTAAAGAAATCGATAACGACCGTATTTTCATTATCTTCATATTCCTTTTGTCCGCAGCCCGCAAAAGGCATTGTCAACATAATTCCGCCTAAAATAAGCGCCGCCGTCGAAAAAATTTTCAATTTTCTCATAACTCTTTCCGTCCTTTTTTATTTATTAACCCTTTAAGCCGCCCGTGGCGGTATTGTCCATAATGACGTTGTGAAAAGCCCCGTAAATAACTACCATAGGAAGCATAGACATAAATATGCCCGCAAAATAGACGGGATAATTGCAATCGGTGTCCATTTCCATAATCGTTTGATAGCTATATAAGCCCGAAGCCAACGTAGGCATGTGGTCGAGATACAGCATGGGAATCATGTAGTCGTTCCACATCCCGATAGCATGAACGATAGAAATCGCAAAAATACAAGCCGACGCCTGAGGCAGCATGATTTTCCAGAAAACCTGAAAATGCGTCGCCCCGTCTATAAACGCAGCCTCGGCATACCCCCAGGGCAAGGATTTGAAAAAACCATACATCACGATAAAGTTGAAGCCGAAACCGCTTGCATAAGTGATCAGAAGCAAAGGAGAATCGGTGATATGTAACTGATTATACAACCGATACTGCGCAGGAAGCGTTCCCACCACGGGGACCACCATGATTACGAGCGACAGCGCATAAACAAAGCCTTTCCCTTTGAAATCGTACTTTGCGACAACATATGCGGTCATACAGACGACAAATCCGGCTATCAACGTTCCGCCTACCGTAAACCACACGCTGTTGAAAATCATCTGAATAAAATTGGCGTCGTTATATTGCAACATTTCAAACGCGGACGCATAATTCGAAAAAAGCCATTTCGAGGGAAACGAAAACGGAGAATCCAAATACTCGTCCACTTCTTTAAGAGAGGAAAGCACTCCCCAAAAAAACGGATATAACAGACTTGCGGCGTAAAGGAAAAAAAGGAGAAATACGATCGCATATACGATACGTTCAGGTATGCTTTTTTTGGTAAAAGAGGAATTTTCTTTGATTTTTTTCATACCCACACCCCCTTAATATTCCACGCTTTCCGTCACTTTTTCAAGTCCCCGTTTGACAAGCAGGACGATCGGAAGCGCGATGGCCGAGAAAAAAATACCGACCGTAGAAGCATATTCGAGATTGACGGTCCCTTTGACGCCTTGTACCATTTCGAATATCCAATAGGAAATCGTATAGGTATCATAAAGCCCTTTGGTAAACAACAGAATTTCGCCGCTGGAAGAGAAAAGACCGACGAAAGCCAATATGACGACGGTAGAAATCGTCGGCCAGACAAGCGGCATTACGATCTGAAACAGTTCCCTCGTCATTCCCACGCCGTCAATTTTTCCCGCCTCGATGATTTCCGGCGGGATTCTGCTCATTGCGCCCTGAAAAAGAATAATATTTACGCCGAACCCCGACCAAATCGTATAAAAAATAATTACGCCGAGCGCATAATCACTGTCGGCAAGGAATAACGGAGATTCCCGCCCGCATAATATTTCATACAATTTCGGAATAGGGCCGCCCGGATTAACCATATATTTCAGCAACGAAGTAAGCACAACTGCGGAAATGATACTCGGCAAAAAGAACACAAAACGATAATACTTATAAAATTTAATTTTTTTATAGAGAAAGTACGAACAAAGAAACGTCAAAGGCAATTTGACCAGGAGATTTATAGAAAAGAAAATCATGGTATTCACAAATGCGCCGCGCAATTCCGAAGCGGGATTTGCAAAACTATCAAACATAATTTTGAAATTACCGAAGCCCCATTTTGTCCCTTCCAAAGTCACGTTCTTAAACGCCATTAAAATAGAGCTCAGATTTACATAAAGCCAAAAAACCAAAAAATGAATCATCGCAACCGACAGCATACCGACTACGAATAGATTTTTTCTCAGTTGGTTTTTTCCGAAGCCGGTTCGTTTTTTCGTATCTTTCGGAAATTTTCCATCTATTTTCTTTCTGAAAATATTTCTTTTACTTTCCGCTATTTTCATATCCCCTCGCTCCCATTTTCTGTTTTATCTTCTTCCGTCGTATCGTTTATTCGGTCTGAGCATCGGCCTCAAATGGTTGTGCCATATATTCTTTCGGCGTTTTTCCGTATCTTTTTTTAAACGTCTTCGAAAAATTGGAGTAATCTTCGTAGCCTACCATTTTGCAAATTTCGTAACAGGAATATTCTGCGTCCTTCATCAAGCTTCTTGCCTTGGACATACGTTGATTGATGAGATATTCCTTCGGAGAAACCCCTATTTGCTCTTTGAACATTTTGAAAAAATAGCTTCGGTCAAATCCGACATACTCGGCAATGTTTTTCACCGTGATCGGACGGCCGTAATTTTCATTGATATACCGTACAGCTCGGTCGATATAACTTTCTTTTTCAGTTACAGGCAAATCGATATTTTTATTTTCCTTAAACATTTCGGCAAATAAAGTGTAAAGCCCGCCCAACATTCCCAAAGACGCTGTCTCGTCGCGGCTGTTATAATCGTTGATCTGCTTAAAAATAGAAAATATTTTTTCCGGACAAGAAAAAGATTTTGTGTATATCCCGTTTTCGATAAATCCGGATTTTATCAAAAATTCTTTAGCGTTGAGGCCGTTAAATCCCACCCAGTAATAATGCCACGGTAACTCTTTATCGGCCGTATAAGTCGTATCCGTATCGGGCAACGTAAGAAAAACCTGATTGCGGGAAAGTTTATAACTCGTGTTGTTGACGGTGAGAGTTCCTCTGCCGTTCTCGATAAAATGCAATAAAAAGTATCCCCAGCGCGCAGGGCCGTATTTATAACCGGGACTGCAATACTGCCAACCGCTTTCATAAATCGATAGCTGTGTATTTTCTATATATTTGTTATAACGTAATTCCCAAGGATAGCGTACGTCAAAAGGTTTCGTTTCATCTACCGGCTCCCGATAGGGTTCCTCGTCGTTCCACTCTATTATTTTTTTATCTCTTTTATCCGTCATCTCTGCCGCCTTGAAAATTTGTTTTTTTAATCTCTCACCAATTGAATTAATAATACAACGTTTTTCTATGAATTTGAATAGTAAAATGCATTTTCTTCTTGTCATTTTGTTGTTTAATCGTCTTTTTTTAACATTTTTCTATTTTTTTATTCTATCGACCTATAGCCTTAGAAATCTCCGTTTACCCCATCCGTAGGTTTAATTCTTCCGTTTGTCCCCTCCGCGCATTTTCGAATACGCCCGACCGTTATATAATTGTAAAACAATTTCATCACATCATTTTTCGGATTTTTTTGTCATCCTGTTTATTATTGCCTAAATTTAACATCTTGAATTCAGAGTAAATTTTTCCTTTTGCCTTATCACAACGTGTTTTTCCACAAAAAAACAAGCAAGTCAAACCAATTTGATTAACTTGCTTGTTTTTTCAATTATTGTCTCTATATTTAGATAAGTTTTTCTCTTGTTTTACTCGCCTAATATTACATATAGCCTATATTTTATTGTATCATGCACACAAGGAAATACGATATTTTCACAAAAAATCATTAGAGAGAAACAATTCCTTTTAGACGATCCTCTACTAATAAAGCTTTGCAAAAATCTTGGTCTGCAAAAAGCTGTCCAAAGATTTTGGAAAACAAGTAAAAACGTAAATATAGTCAAGGAACTTTCTCAAAAGACGTCGGGCAACAGATATCTTTTTATTATAAAAATAAAAGGAGCTTGCGAAGATTAACGCAAGTCCTTTTTTATATTTGTAACTAAATGATAAATCCGAACCCGTCGCTTATCGGCACAATTAGGCTCGGATTATAATGATTTGATACACCCGACAGGAATTAAACCTATCCCTATAACGCTATAGCCCTTTTAATATAAGGCTTTCAGCCCCAACACGCCATTCACTCGCCAATTCGTTTTTTAATAACTATCAATCATACTTCATTAAATAAAACATTGTCATATAATGGACGTTATTGTAATCAAAGAAATATGTTTTTCAACTCGCTTTATTATCCTCCCTTACCAATCGGCCAAGTTTGTCATACGTATATCTCACCGACATCGTTGATCTGTTTTTTCGTTATTATCGTAAATATAGCATATTTTTTCTGCAGTGTTAAGGTCTATATACAAATAAAAACGAGTTCAATTTTCTTAATGAACTCGTTTTTATTTCTCTTCATTATAGTTAGCTTTTATTTTTTTGTTTAATATACCTCTTAACAATTGGATATAGTATTACTTCCACACAAAAAATATATATTAAACTTATAAAAAGTCCTGCACCTATACTCCATTGGTTTCTTAAACTTAACGATATTATAAGATATATTATTATATTACCCCATAAGGACAAATTCCATATAACATTCCATCTTATAATTTTCCGCTTATCCCTTGAAGGAAAATCTTTTTTTAATTCTCCATTTTTTATTCTTTTTCGATAATTTGTAAAATTAAATATTACATTCACAATACTTATTATAATCAAAAAAATAGCAAACATTGCTATCCATTCTTTAAGCTCTTCACTCATGATAGCTCCTATAAAATATTCTCTTAAATTCTCAAAAATATATCTTCCCAATTCAATAGTGAGTAAAGTTACAACACTTGAAATTAACGGTTGATTAAACGTTAATCCTGAAATTACCCCTCCTCCTATTGCAATTAAAATCCCTTTCATTGTAGGACTCTTTTTATTAATCAACGATCGCATAAAGAAACAGAGAAAAATTTAGCAATAATATTCCTACACCCGCTTCTTGACTAAAAATGCGACTATTGTAAAAAATATATTTTTTTGCTAAATTTCTCTCTAAATTCATAATTTAATTATTAGTAGTTTTTATTATTTCTTTTATTTTTTCAATAATTCTTTGAGTTTTTTCCGTATCATTCTTTCTCACAATCATTGATGAATAACCTGGGATTTTTATTATTCTATCCTCTTTTAAAACTACATCGATATAACAATATTTTTTCGGAGCTATACTAAAGCGATTATTTACTTTTATATCGATTACATCTTCTAACCGAACTTCTTTTTTTCTTAAGTTGACCACAACGAGACTTTTTTTATTTTTGTTAACACCTATGCGATGAGTAAAACATAAGATGGTACCAAATAGAGCAAAAACAAATGTCAAAAAAACAAATATTATGGCATATAAAGGAATTTCTTGAAAATTTGCTATCAATAAAATAAAGAAACTTAGTAATGCTATAGATAGTATTATGCCCCAAAACTTATACATTTTACTTGTCAATGCAACCCGAATATTATTCATAAAAAACTCCTTAACCGAATAACCATCGCCAAAAAGTATAAACGCCATCACGTATATGATTAATTACACTTTTTCCACCAACTTCTAAATCAAGAAAGAAACCTAATGTAAGGCCTAACGCAAACCCAACAACGGCTCCGATCACATTTCCTAACCCCGGAAGCGCACTTCCTAATAAAGTACCAAGTTTTCCCCCAATTGCTCCTAAAAGTAATGCAGTTCCACCAAAAATCACTGTATCTGTAATTGCGTTAGAAACTATTCTTCCTGCGGAATACCCACTATCTATACCAGTCTTTATGCCATCAATGACAGAAATTACTGTCGAAATAACAGCAACTGCCGTAGAAATTTTCCCCAATATATTAGCAGCTGTATTCAATTTTCCTAAATCAGCTATTTGATTTTTTCTAAAAATTCCTATTCCTATATTATTGGGACGCGGTGCCGTTTTTACTATATGACCTACAAGCGCAAAAGCTCCGCCTATTGCTATTTCAAATAGAGCAGCTACTGCATCAACTATCGTGCTCATTGATATGCTGCTATTTCCCTCAGGATCCACTCTCATTACGGGATTATTATTACAATAAGCATAGAGATTTAAGCCGTTAATGGTATCGGGGGCAA
>UQHL01000020.1 GCA_900540805.1 uncultured Eubacteriales bacterium | reverse complement strand
ATTAGGGCTATGCCCGAAACTGAAATACCACGCGCTACGCGCGTGGATATTTATTTATTCAAAAGGGCAGAGCCTGTCTGCAGATTCCCTCTCCGCCTATCGGTTTTCAATCCGTCTATCGGTTTTCAATCCGTCTATCGGTTTCCAATCCGTCCATCGGCTCCCTATTCGTCTATCGGTTTCCAATCCGTCTATCGGCTCCCTATTCGTCCATCGGCTCCCTGTTCGTCCATCGGCTTCAGCCCCTTCCGAGGTTTATTCTTCAAGCACGGCGAGAATCCTCGACATCGATTCCTCAAATTCCTTGTCCGTAGAATTGTTAAAGATCAACAGATCGTCCTTTTCCTCGGGCGAGTCAAGCTCGGAGGGCACCTCGAAATTACAGCCCGCGATATACTCGTCCCAATTGGCCAGCTTCCAGGTATCGCGGTCGGAATTGCGGGCGATCATTCTTTGGCGGCAGACCTCTTTAGAGGTATTCACCCAAATAATCACCAGCTTTGCGCCCTTCGCTTTCAGCGTGCTCTTCAAGCTTTCGATGTACGTTTTGTCTCGGATTTCCCGCGTAAACGGTGCGTTGATCAGCACCTTATCGTCGTAATCGAGCGCCTCCAGCGCCATTCCCACCACCGTCTCGTATTCGTAATCGCGGATATATTTTTCAAAGAAGGGCGAGCTTCTGTTGTATTCCTCTCCCGCCGCGAGAAAGATTTGCTTGGACAGCGGAATCAAGCTGTCCTTGTCCAGATAGACGATATGCTTCAGTCGTTTGGACAGCTCCTTTGAAATATACGTTTTTCCGCAAGCGGGAGGGGAAGTGACCAAAATCAATTTTTTCATAGCCGAAAGCTCCTTTCCTTCAGTATCTGTCAAATTCGGCTACATTATAATTTTTTTCTTTCCTCAAGTCAATCGGATTTTTCCGATTTTCGAAATTTACGCTTCCGCCGCAAAAAGCTGACTTATTTTGCCAAATCCTTTCATGGAGCGCCGTTCCTCAGCGTGCGTTTTTCCGCGACTTCAGTTCCGCGTTCAGACGCTTTACACGCGCTTTCATGCCGAAATAGATCCCCAGCCACATACACACGTAAACGCCCGCAAATACGGCAAAGGAGACCGCCAGCTCCCCGAGCTTGAAAGCGTACCAGCCCGCCAGCAGCGCGCAGGGATAAAATACCGCCGCGAGGCAAAGAAAGTGCAGCCCCGTCGCCTTCAACAGAGAAATCCTTTCGCTTTCGAACAACAAGCTCGCCGCGGCGAAAGCAAAGCCGATCACGGTCGCCGCGCAGGTGTATTTCGCATAATCGTAAATCGTCATCTGCGGATTTTTACCTGCAATCCCGATCACGAGTGCGACCAGCATGGAAATAATATTGCCGATCCCCGTGCCCAACGCGCCCCTCGAAAGTATTTTTTTCAACGTCTTAGTCATGTCTTTTTCCTCCTATACCGAGAATTTTTTTAATCTTTCCCACTGTTCGGCGGCTGACGTATTCCTTGGCTCCGCTGAAAAAGCAGACTTCCATCGTTCCGTTGAACAGCAGGGAAAAGCATTTTACGCAATCGAGATTAGCGACGGCGCCCTGGTTGACTTTTACGAAGTTCCGCCCCAGCTTTTCTTCCAGTTCGAAAATACGTTCCCGACATGAAAATACTTCTCCGTTTTTCAATCTCGCCTCAACCCTGCCCCCGCTTGTATAGAAACATTCCGCTTCTTCCGCCGCCACGGGATAAAGTGTCCCCTCCCTCTCCAGCACCAATTTTCCGCCGCCCTCTAAAAGCGCCACCGCGCGGCGCACTTCGGCGTCCATTTCTGCGGCGTAGATCTTTGCTTTCGGGATTTTATACGCGCCGTCCAGGATCAATTCCGTATTCATTTGCCGACCTCCTTTTGCACTTCTATTATAACCGCGCGCCCGCAAAAACACAATGCTTTTTTTCTATTCGGCCGAATCCGCCCTTTATGCGGCGCAGAATAAAAAAAGAGCGGTCTCCGCACGTCCGTCGGAAACCGCTCCCGCCTTCATCGCTCTCTACTCGATCACCCAAACGACGTTTACCGTATCGGATACCTCGATATCGTCGGGCGTCACTTCAATCTCTACGTTTGTCCGCGCCGAAGCCTCCGCCGCCATCAGACGCATAGGCTGTACGGGCCGTACGGCAAAATTCTTTTCGCCCGCGGAATATTCGATGCTGCCGATCGCCTTAAGCTCTACGCCCGCCGCCCGCGCCAAAACCGCGGCTTTTCTTTCGCAGTCCTTCACGGCCTCGCTTAAAAGCCATTCCTTTGCCTGTGAGACGTTTTTTACGGTGTAGGCGAAGGAGAACACGGGCGCGGCCCCGCACCCCGCCAGCGCGGAAATAAACGCGCCCAGCAGGGCATTGTCCGCCGCGAAGCGAATTTTCAGCGCATGCGTATATTGATACCCGATAAATTTTTGCTTCCAGTCCCCTTTCCCGTCGCGGTACCCCTCGTATTTTGTTTCCGTTCTGAAATCGGACGTCTTTATTTCTTCCTCGGGAAATCCCGCCCCCGCGAGTGCGCCCTTTACCTCCTCCAGCTCTTTCTGCGCCTTCGCCAGCGCGGCCGCATATTCCTTTTCCGTCCCCTGAAGGGTGATTTCCGCACAGGTCGTATCGGGACGCAGACGAATTGTTCCTTTGCCCGTCACTTTCAAAATTTTATCCATTTTTTTCCGCTCCTTTTTTGTTTTTTGAAACCGTATTATTATAGCATATTTTTCAAGGCGCTGTCAAACGGCTGTTTTTGCGCGCCGTACTTTTTGCGCCTCGCGCCCGTTCCGTCCCCCCTATTTTTCCGCACCTTTTTCCCCGTTCCTTCTTTCCCATTTTTCCGCATTCTTCTCCTCCTCGTTGCGCCTCGTCGCCCAATTCTTCCGTCCCCGTCCCGTACCTTTTCCCTATCGTACCCTTTTCCCGTTCTTTTTCGACTTTCTCCCTTTTTGAAATCAATTTATCCTTCCGACGCTGCCGCGCACAATCAGCTCCGCGGGGAGGCTGAATGAGGCGGGTACGCTTTCCCCGCGGATCAGCCCCAGCGCGGCGCGGCAGGCGGCGGAGGCAAGCTCGCCGACGGGCTGGCGCATGGTGGTGAGGGGCGTTTCGAGCAACGCGGAATACACTGCGTCGTCGAAGCCCGCCACGGAGATATCGCGCGGAATGGAAAGCCCCGCTTCCCGGGCCGCGCGATATACCCCGTAAGCCTGCATATCGCTGAACGCAAAAATCGCCGTCGCGTCCGTTTCAAACAGCCGCTTTGCGCCCTCCGCCCCCGCTTCGATGTCGTATCGGCCCTCTGCGACGTATTTTTCGGAAAGCCCGAGGCCGTGCGCTTCAAACGCTTTTTTTACTCCCTCCAGTCGGCCGCGGCTGCTGTTTAGGGAAAGTGGCCCCGTCAATATCCCTATTTTCCTGTGTCCGCAGCCGAGGAGATATTCCGCCATGCGCCGTCCGCTTTCGACGTTGTCCGCAGCCGCCTTCGGTGCCGCGCCCTCATAATATCTGTCGAAAAACACGCACGGCACGCCCGCGCGGGAAAGCGCTTCGCGCAGTTTTTCCGCGTTATCGCCCGAAAGAGCTTCCGCACTCGGGGTAAAAATCAGGCAATCGACCTTCCGCCCCGCCAGCAGTCGGAGACAGGCGAGGTCGTTTTCCGCGCGTTCCCCGCCGTTGCACAGCATGACGCCGTAGCCGTAAGCCGAAAGCTCCGTCTGTATATGCCGCACAGCCTCCGCGAAAAAGGCGTTGGAGATATCGGGAAGGATTACGCCCACGACTTGCGTTTTGCCCGTCACCATGGCGCGGGCGGAAAAATCAGGGGAATATCCCAGCGCCCTCGCCGCGGCCCTCACACGGCCGCAGGTTTCCTCGGGCAGTCCCGCCTTTTTGCCGTTGAGCACGAGGGAAACCGTAGCGGGAGAAACGCCCGCATGCGCCGCAACCTCCCGGATCGTCGGCCGCTTCGGCAGGCTTTTCACAGCGCCTCCACTTCGCGGCGGAAAGGAATGGACTGCTGTGCGCCGCGGCGGGTGACGGTGACGGAGGAGGCCTTGCTCGCAAAAATCATTGCTTCCTCGACGTCCGCGCCCTCCGAAAGCCTTACGGCCAGAGCGCCGACGTAGGTATCCCCCGCGGCCGTCGTGTCCACCGCCTCCGCCCTGAAGGCGTTTACCTTTACGTAGCGGTCGCCGCCGATATAGGCCGATCCCTCCGCCCCCATCGTGACGACGACGTTTTTAACCCCCTTTGCCGCCAGCGCCTCGGCGCATTTTTTAGCGGAAACTTCGTCTGCGGGACGGATGCCCGTGTAAAACTCCGCTTCCGATTGGTTGGGGATAAAATAATCGCAGAAGGAGAGCGTCTTTTCGGACAATTCCGCCGCGGGCGCGGGATTGAGCATCGTCACCATTCCCTTTTCTTTCGCCTTTTCCAGGGCATATTCCACGACGGGAAGCCCGATCTCCAATTGCGCGACGAGATAATCCCCCGCCTCCGCTTCCGCAAGAGCTTCGTCCACCAAAGCTTCGCTCACCCTCGCGTTCGCGCCCGCGTCGAGAATGATCCGATTGTCCCCATCTACGACGACGATTACCGCAATGCCGCTGGAAACGCCGCCAAGCTTCTTTACGCAGCGCGTATCGACGCCGTACCCCTCGAGCACGCTTTTCAATTCGTCCCCGAACGCCTCGCCCACGCATCCCACCATGCGCACGTTGCCGCCAAGTTTCCCGATCGCCGCCGCCTGGTTCGCGCCCTTCCCGCCGGGATTGGTCATAAAGCCCTCTCCCCCGATGGTCATACCGTTTTCGGGCATAAACGGCGCTTTGATTACCAAATCCATATTCAAGCTTCCCACAACAAAAATTTTCATCTTTTACCTCTGTTAAAACGTTTTAGTAAAGTATTTTCGATTAGTATAACACAGTCGGCGGCGTTTGTCAACGCCCGAAGAAAAATATTTTTGCGGAGGTCTTTGCGAAACAGAACATTTTTACAGTTTTTTGCGACAAAAAAATATTGTATTTTCTTTTCGGCTATGCTATACTGCAAGCATAAAATTTTCGTCTGAAAGAGGAAAACACAATGATCAAAACCTTACCGCCCATGGGGTGGAACACCTGGAACACTTTTGCCGAGAAGATCAACGAGGAGCTTATTCTCGCCTCCGCCGACAAGCTAGTAGAAACGGGTCTCAAAGACGCTGGCTACGAATACGTCATCATCGACGACTGCTGGGCCTTGCGGGAACGGGACAAAAACGGAAAACTCGTCCCCGATCCCGAAAAATTCCCCCACGGCATGAAATACGTCGCGGATTACATACATAAAAAAGGCCTTAAATTCGGCATGTATTCCTGCTGCGGCACGATGACGTGCGCGGGCTATCCCGCCAGCTACGACCACGAATTTATCGACGCGGCGACGTTTGCGGAATGGGGGGTAGATTTTCTCAAATACGATTACTGTTTCCGCCCCTCGGCGACGGAAGGGAAGCTTCTCTACCGCCGCATGGGCCTCGCTCTGGCAAACTGCGGCAGGGATATCCTCTTCAGCGGCTGCAGCTGGGGCGCGGACAACACCCACGAATGGATCGGCACCACGGGCGCGAATATGTGGCGCTCCACGGGCGATATTTTCGACACATGGGAATCGCTCAAGAGCCTGATCCTCGCGCGGTACGACATTCTGCCCTTCGGCGGACAGGGCTGCTTCAACGACATGGATATGCTGATCGTGGGGATGAACGGCCGCGGTCACGTGGGGCTGAAAGGCTGTACGGAGGAGGAATACAAGCTGCATTTTGCCGCCTGGTGCCTCCTGGAATCCCCGCTGATGATCGGGTGCGATATCCGCGAAATGAGCGAGGGCGCGAAGGCGATTTTGACCAACAAAGAGCTGATCGCCATTCAGCAGGACCCGAGGTGCAACCGCCCTTATATCATTAAATTCGGAAACTGTGCAGACTTTCCCATCATCGTGCGCGCCCTTGCAAACGGAGATCTCGCCGTCGGATTTTTCAATCTTTCCGATTCCGCGGCCAACCTTTGGGTGCCGCTCGACGATCTCGGCGTTCCGTTTTCCCAAAACAGAAAGCTTGAGGGAAAAGAGGTCTATACGGGCAAGGCGATACGCACCGTCAACGCCACCCTTTCCCAAACGCTGGAAGCCCATACCTGCGCCGTCTATCGCCTGAAGGTAAAGGCCGTCTGAAGATGAACTGCCCGCTCTGCGGAAAATCCGTCTCCTACGACGAGATCGGCCTGAACAAAAAACTGCTCAGGCGGGACGCCGCGGAATTTCTCTGTTTGAGGTGCCTTGCGGAAAAGCTGGACGTCCCCGCCGCCCGTCTGGAGGAAAAAATCGGGGAATACCGAAGCTCGGGATGCCTGCTGTTTGCCAAAGTCCCTTGACAAACGCCCCGTTTTGTGCTATGCTGTTTCCGAAAGGAATGAGGTTATGAAAGAGCCGAAAGACGAAAAAAAAGCCGCGGCCGCCCCCCGAAAGGGCGGCCGTTTCAACAGCATCACCGTCTATAACCGTTTTTTCGAAACGGTTGACGTGTGGATTTACAACGCGGGTATTCAGGCCAAAACCCGCCATTCGTGGGAATATACCGACCGACGGGATATCCTGCAATACGTCACCGACGGAGAAGGGACGCTGGAGTGCAACGGCAGAGCCTATCACCTGTCCAAACACACCCTGTTTCTTTTGCCGAAAGGCGTGCACGTAAAATATTATGCGGCGAAGGAAAACCCCTATCACTACTATTGGATTTCCTTTTCGGGCGTTTATGCGGACATTCTTTTATCCCAAAGCGGCCTGTCCGCGTCCTCGCCCGTGCGAAACGTCCCCGATCCCGTCATAAAACGCTCGTTTAAGCGCATTTACGACTGTCTGCGGCGCTCTCAGGAAGAAAGCGCCGTGGATTGTTCGCTTCAGCCCAAAATCCTGGCCTCCTTTTACGACATTTTCGCCGTCCTGCTGGAAAATAAAAGCGCCGCCCGCCCCCATTCGGCCAACGAGCTGATCAACCGCGCCATAGACGTGATGAACAACGAATTTTCCGACGGAATCACCGTCACCGACGTATGCGCAAAGCTCTTTCTCAACCGCACCTATTTTTCCGTACTCTTTCGCAAGTATATGAACGTCTCACCGGGGGAATACCTTCTCAACCTGCGTTTCAACGAGGCATGCAAGCTCCTGAAGCAGACCTCCCTGTCGGTACAGGCGGTGGCGGAGGGCGTGGGCATGGCGCCCAACGCTTTTTTCAAGCTGTTCAAGTCGCGGATGAATATGACGCCCGGCGCCTACCGAAACGAAAGGACGGCCGTGGGGCGAATTCCTTCGCCCGTAAAAAGCTGACTCCTTCGCCCGCGTCTGCCCCGTAAAAACGCAGCGCCCTCGGACGTCTGTTAAAAAATATTGCCCTTCCGTTCGGTATCCGAACGGAAGGGCTTTTACGTTTTATTCCTTTTCGTCGTGCACCGATACAAGCCTTCCGCCTTCGAGGCGGGATTTTTCCGCGCAGATCCCCATGAGATGGCTTTCCACGGACGCCTCCAGAGCAGTGGCGGGGCTGGCGTTGCCGCACAGGATCTCATAGAGCTCCCTTACGAGGCCGCTGTCGCCGCCGCCGTGGCCGTAACCGCTTTCGGTCAGGGTTCCGATCTTAATTTCTTCCGCGGGTTTTCCGAAGGGCTTTACTTCGATGACGTCGCGGGCTTCGTCCAGAACCACTTCGCCGAGCGTGCCGAAAAATCTCATAATTCTGCCTCCGCCCGCCGTAAACGCCGTCATGGTCAGCGTCGCCTTGACGCCGTTTTCAAACGTCATGGAAACCTGCTGATGATCGACCACGTCGTTGTCGCAGGCAAACACGCACCTGCCGTACGGCCCGTTTTTCACCGCTTCCGTCAGCGCTTTTTCCGTCAGCGGCAGCTTCAGCGTCAAAATATTATACGGCCAATCGTTTTCGGGACAGCCGCGATTTTTCCAGTTTTCTATGTAAATCGTCTTTGCGCTGTACGGACAGCTGTCCTGATATTTACAGTCCAAACACCGTTTCGCCGCCCCGTCGGGCGCGTTTTTCGCGGTAAAATAGGTCAGATCCCCCACGGAGGAAACGGATTTACACGTCGATTTTGCGTAATACTGCAAAAGATCGAGATCATGACAGCACTTTGCCAAAATCATCGGCGTCGTGTCCTCGCTGCGCCGCCAGTTGCCGCGCACGTAACTGTGCGCCTGATGCCAATAAGAGACCTGTTCCAGCGCCTGAATCTCCACCAGCCGCCCCACCGCGCCGTTGTCGAGAAGCTCCCCCACCTTGCGAAACGCGCCCGCATAGCGCAGCACATGGCAGACGAGTACCTTTCCGCCGTATTTTTTCTGCGCTTCCAGGAGAGAATAACATTCCTCCGCCTTATCCGTAACCGGCTTTTCGAGCAGGACGTCATATCCGAGGCGAAGCCCCTCCCTGCATTGCCAGACGTGATCGGCGTCCAGCGTGGAAACGACCAGCAGGTCGGCGCGCTTTTTCTCAAAAAATTCTTCGTCCGTCAAAAAACGGTTTTCGTTTGCCACGTCGAAAATTTCCCCGTACTTTTCCAGCTTCTCGGGCAGCAGGTCGCAAAGCGCAACGATCCTGTATTTGTCCTTCTGCTCCAAAAACAATCTGCCGTAGCTTTCGGCGCCGCGGCCGCCGCAGCCGAGAATGGCCACCGTAAAGATTTTATTCATACCTTCCTCCCGGGATCGCCGAGCAATATAGAAAAACGGCCGTATCCCCTGTCGATGTCCCTATTATAACATAGACACGCCATGTTTGAACAGGACGCGAAAATACAGCTGCATGCTTGGATCTTCCGTATTTTCGCTTCCATTACAACATAGACAGTCCACGTTTGAACAGGGCGCGGAAATGCCGATAAATGCTTCGCGCTTCCGCATTTCCGCTTCTATTATAACATCGCTTACGCAATGTTTGAACAGGACGCGGAAATGCCCATAAATACTTCGTGCTTCCGCATTTCCGCTTCTATTATAGCAGGCCGCAGGACGGATTTCCAGCCGATTTACAATATCTTTGTGTCAAAAATTGACGAGTTTTCTTGCAGCGGTTTATTCTTCTTTTGTTCCGACGGCGCGGCGGGGAAGGTGTCCGAATTCTTTTTTGTACGCCCGATAAAAGGTGTTTTGGCTGTCGAACCCGCACTCGTAAGCGATTTTCAGCACGTTTTTTTCTTCGTCCGCTTTGAGGAGAGCTTCCGCCTTCTGCACCCGCAAGCCGTTGACGTAGGCGTTCCAGGTTTCGGTGAGGTACTTGTGCAGGATACGGGAGAGATGCTCGCGCGAGTAGCCGAAGCGATCGCTCAGCACGGACAGAGACAACTCTTCCTCGACGTGCGACTGCGCGTATTTGAGTATCTCGCAGACGAAAGCCGACTGCTTGTCGTTTTCCCTTTTTACGAGCGGAATTTTTTCGGCGAGCGAGGCGAGCAGAATCTGCGCCGCGCCGCCGAATACCGTGCGGGAGGCGGCCCCGTCCCCGCGCGGAAGCCCGCAAAGGCCGTATAAGGTTTGCAAAAACCCAAAATCGGAAAAGGGGAAAAATCTCGGAAACACGCGGCCCGAACGTTCGCGGAAAAACGGGTCGAAATAATTTCGGTCACCGAGAAAAACATAGACGAGATTGTCGGGATTATCGACGTAGGAATGTACGCAAAAGCTGTCCGCGAAGCAGGCCTCGCCCGCGGAGAGCAGGCGGCGCTCCCCGCCCACGTTCACTTCCGCATATCCCTTTTCCATAAAAATGAACTCCACCGCGCTGTGAAAATGTGCCTTCGCGTTCATCAGCGGGCGGTGATCAAACATATAATAGCCTCTGCCCTCGGCGGGCAATTCGTAATAGTCCACCCTTTTTCTCCTTTGTCCCTGCCCCCATTATAGCATGATTGCGCCTTTCAGTCAATCCTTTTCCCGCCCCCGCCTTTGCAGCCAACGCCCTCCGGGGCTTATTCATTTCGGAAAAAAACGCCCGCGGCACTGCCCGCGGACGCTTGTCGGTATTTATTTAAGCTTTTCCAAAGGTTCCTTGATCCAGGGACATTCGAGCCGTTCCGCCTTGGCGACGGGCGCGGTCCAACGCACCGCGTTTTCGATCAGCTGCTGAATTTCGGGCTGTAAATACACGGGATAGGTCTCGTGGCCGGGCTGGATATAGACGATTCGCCCCAATCCCCTCTGATAGGCACAGACCGAACGCATCACCTCGCCGCCCTGAAACCAGCCGATCGCAATCAAAGCGTCGGGCGTGGGAATATCGAATTTTTCGCCGTACATTTCCTCGTGCGGAATGACAATCTGTTCGGGCAGGCCTTTGGCGACGGGGTGGGTGGGATCGACGATCC
Source organism: uncultured Eubacteriales bacterium (assembly GCA_900540805.1). Classification (GTDB taxonomy): domain Bacteria; phylum Bacillota; class Clostridia; order Christensenellales; family Borkfalkiaceae; genus Scatosoma. Next base: position 41,271 of record UQHL01000020.1, on the reverse strand, counting down.
AGAGGCGTTCCCGCTCCTCCGCCTCCCGCCATTTCAGCGTACAGCTGGTGCCCATCAGACGGCGGAAGGGCTTACACATATGCGCGGAATGGAGAAACACGGCGCCCATGCCCCGCTGCACATGGCTGACGACGCGGTTTGCGGCGGCTTCGGAAAGCAGCTCGTGAAAGCCGTGCGCCCAAAACACGAGCACGTCGGTGGCGGACAATATTTCCTCCGTCAGCCCTTCGCCCTCGCAGAATTGAATCTGGGAAGTAGCGGTAATCCCCTCGCGCTCGTTGAGAAAGTCCTTGATATATTCGTGCAGGCCCTTCGGATAATGGGGGAAGTTCTGCGTGCCGTTGTATTCGTTCCAGACGGTTACTCTGATCATATTCTTATCTCCTTAAAGCCGCGCTTACAGACGGACTTCTTTGCCCGTCGCGGCGGATTCGTACATGGCGTTGAGGATACGGATCATATTGATGCCCTCCTCAATGTCGTAAATAGGTTCCGCGCCGTTGTAAGCCACGTCATAAAAATGACGGATATAACGCGCGTGTCCGAAGTTGGGCCCGACGTGCACTTTCGTATCCGTCAGATGCCCCGTCTGCTCGCCGTAAACGGTGAGTTGGTCGTTGCAGATAGTGAAGCCGAGTTTTTCGCCGCGCAGCTCGACAAAGTTTTTCTCTTCCTCGATGTTGGACGCCCAGCTGAATTCGATCTGCAGGCTTCTGCCGTCGGCGAAACGGATAAAGCCGATGGAAAGGTCCTCCACGTCGAACGTACCGCCCGCCACCTTTTCCCCGAACTGGGAATGGACGGAATCGGAAATCGTGCTGTCGGCAAATTTACAGTACGTGCATCCGCTGACCGCCACGGGCTTGGGGCTGCCCATAAAGTGCATGGCGAGGTCGATAAAATGAACGCCGAGGTCGATCAGCGGCCCGCCGCCCGACTGCGCTTTCGTCGTAAACCAGCCGCCCGCGCCGGGAATTCCGCGGCGGCGTATCCAACCGCAGCGCCCCGTATAAAGCTCCCCCGTTTTGCCCTCCTTAATCAAAGAGCGCACCACGTCGGACGCGTCGAGAAAGCGGTTGTTCCGCATAACCAGCAGCGTCTTTCCGCTCCTGTCCCGCGCGGCCTTCATTTCCTCCACCTGAACGGCGGTCATGGCGTCGGGCTTTTCACAGAGCACGTCCGCCCCTGCCAGCAGGGCCGCCGAAGCGATTTCCGAATGCACGTAGTTGGGCGTGCAGACGTGGACGGCGTCGGGCTTAATTTTGGCGAGCAGGTCTTTATAATCGGTAAATTTTTCGACCCTATAGCCGATCTTTTCTTCAAACGGGTCCAATTTTGCGGGATTGCTGTCGCAGATAGCGACGATTTCTACATTTTCGAGGCTCTGAATGGCGGGCAGGTGTGCGTTGAGGGCAATTCCGCCGCAGCCGACGATTGCCGTTTTGATTTTGTTCATGATAATTCCTCCGAAATATCTTTCATTGTTTGTAGGCGCGCTTTCGGCGCATAAATCCGACGGGAAGCTCAAATTCGGCAGGGCAGGCGTCCCAGCGTCGCAAAGCCCATCACCTTCAGCGCGCGGGAGACCTCCTCGGGCTTTACGGCGAGTTCGCCGCCGTTCACCGCCGCCAAAACGTTTTTATAAAAGGCGAACGCCTCGGGCATGGGCTCGGGCAGAGGCAATTCCTCCACCGTGACGGCGGAGCGGTCGGCCATCGTGCGCGTAAAGCCGTTGCCCGCGTCGATCCCGCGCAGGTATTTGTCCTCTCTTTCTTTAACCCGCACGATTTTTCCCTCGCGCGCCCAATTTTCGATAACGGCCGTGCCGTCCGTGCCCTGCATCCGCCAGCGGGGACGGTTGATAAAGCAGTTTGTATCCACGATCAGCGTGGCGCGGAGCCCGCTTTGGAAGCGCAGGCGCAGCGTAAATCCGTCGTCCACCTCGAAGCCCTCTATATAGCTCATGTCGCAGTCCACATCCACTACGGGCGAGGAATCGAACTGCAGCATCTGGTCGATGAGGTGAATCCCCCAATCCATCAGCATCCCGCCGCCCTTTTCCTTCACTTTCCGCCAATCCCCGGGAATCCCGTGGGAGCCCGTCACGCAGGACTCGATATCGTAAATTTCCCCGATCGTCCCTTCCGCCTTCAGCTGTTTCACCGTGAGAAAATCGGGGTCCCAGCGGCGATTCTGATGCACGATCAGCAAAACGCCGCCCGCCTTCGCGGCGTCCGTCATCATTTCGAAATACCCCGACGTAAGCGCGGCGGGCTTTTCGCAAATAATATGCTTTCCCCGCGCGGCGAAATACTCCGTATAGGGAAGGTGCAGATCGTTGGGCGTGGCAATGAGGACGGCGTCCAGCCCCTCTTCCACGGCGACCGCGACCGGGCTTTCGAAAACTTTAAGGCCGAGCTCCGCCGCGCGCTTTTGGCGTTTCTCGGAAATATCGTAAACGCCGACGACGTTCATGATCTTGCTCGCTTTCATTTGATGGCAGTGCCACTCGCCCATGCCGCCGAACCCGATGATCGCAATATTCAGCTGTTTTTTCATACCGATTTCCTTGTAATTTTTTTTATTTTATTATATAATAACATTGTCCAAGCGCCGTTCGGACGGGGCGCGAAAATATCCGCCGCCCCTGCCGCGCTCCCGTATTTTCGCTTCTGTGATAAGCATACAACAAAAAACCCCGTCTGTCTCGTCAATATTTATGCTTTTGTTATCAAAAATTACGATAAGGAGGTTTCTCCCATGAAGCAAGCTTTCTACGAAGCCTGCCGCGACATCACCGATTCGCAGTATCTCGCCTTCGACAAGCAAAACGAATGCCCCTACCATTTCCACGGCCAGGTCGCGTTTCTCATCATCAACAAGGGCAGATATTCCGTCACCGTAAACGGTAAAACGGAGGAGCTTTCCGAGGGAGAAATCGCCTTTGCCGACAGCTTCGACGATTACAGCATTACGGCGCTGCGCCCCGAAAGCCTCAGCTCGTTGGTCACCGTGCCCAACCGCTATCTCGATCCCTTCAAAGCGCATAAAAACGGGCGCAGCTTCTCGGATAACTTTATCAAAAACCCCGCCGCCGCCCGGCCCTTCCGCCACCTCATGGAGATCATGAGGGTGTCCGATCCGAAAAACTCCTACCTTTTCGCGGGGCTGTACGAGGCCCTTTTAGGGCTTCTGGAACAGGCCGTTCCCCTCGAAAGCACCCAGCATACGCGGGATCGGGATTTTATGCGGCGGGTGCTGTTTTTTATCCAGGAACACCTCACCGAAAATATCACGCTAGCCTCCGTGGCGGCCTCCGTCGGATACAGCGAAAATTATTTTTCCGCGCTCTTCCACCGCTGTTTTCACACCAATTTCCGCACCTATCTCGGCCGAATGAGAGTAAACTTCGCGGCCTATCTAATCAAACAGGGCACGCCCATCCTTTCCGCGGCCATGGATTCGGGCTTCAATTCGCTCGCCACCTTCTATCGGGTCTATCAGCGCGAGTACGGCACCACGCCCTCCCAAATCGCCGAAAAATAAGGCAACGCGGCAATTGCGCCGAAAAATCGGCGGCCGCTTTATTATAGCGTGTAAATCGGGGGGACACGCGCAGGGTGCAACATGTAAATCGACAGCCGTTCGCCAGTTTCGGCGTGTAAATCGACGTCCGTTCGTAAATTACGGCGAAAAAAGACATTCTTGCCCCCGAAAAAGGTACAAAATACCGAGCAGTCCCGTTACGGACTGCTCTTTTTTGCCGAAAGCTTCCTCATTCAGGCGATTTTGTAAGCGTAATTGAGCCTGCCGAGAGGCGCGCAGTCGCCCGAAATATAGAAATCGTCCGCGTCGCCGAAGGCTTGCAGATTGTCCGTCGCCTTGATCCCGACGACCTCGCCCGCCGATACGCCCAGCGCGGAGAGCGGAATGGTATAGAACACCGTATCGCCCGAAACGGCGATTTTCGCGCTTCCCGCAGAGATCGTCGAGGTTTTTGAGCCGGTAAACTTTTCGATGCTCGTCGTGCCCGCGGCGAGCTCGGGCGTGCGGTTGATGACAAATTTATAGTTTTCCCAGCCGCCGCTTCCCACAGACAGATACAGGGTCATCCAATTGGTATCGCCCGCGGCGGGGCCTTTCACGTCGTCCTTGGTCTTTACGGCGACGTAAAGGTTTTCGCCGTCGTTTCCGACGCGCGTTTCGAGGATATTGTTGCGGTTTGAGGTGTCGGAATAATCGATTTTATCGTCGATCGCCTTATCGGTGCGCGCCAGCGCGTCGCTTCCGATGTCTAAAAAACGGGCAGGCAGGGAAGCGGCGTCCGCTGTCCCCGACGCCTTGACTTGTCCGAACAGAGCCACATTGTCCGTGCCCTCCTCCCGTATCCCCGAAAATTCGCGGACGTTGCGGGCGATCTGCATATAATAGTTATCGCCGTAGCCGCCCTTCATCATTTCCGCATCGCGCGAAAACGCGCAGTTGAACGCGTCGTTAAACACGCCGCCGTAGCTCGCGCCGTAATTCACCTTGGGGGCGACCCATTCGTTCCATCCCGTCAGCGTGAGCATATACAGATCGTCCTTTTCGGCCAGCGCGTTTTGCCACTGCCACTCGAAATTGCTTCCCGCCAGCACTTTTTCCTCGTCGGCGCCGTATTTATCCGGCTCCGCGGGGTCCCAGCCGCGCGCGCGGTACGAATATTTCTTTCCCGGCGTCAGGCTGTCGAGATAGCTCGTGCTCGACCACGAATTTACGTGCTGTGCGACGGAGACGTTCATGATTCCGGCGTGATTGTATTGCGTCGTACCCGGAGCGTTCCATTCCATCCAGGGGAAAGCGTCGGGCGTGTCTTTCATGCCCATGGGCCATTGAAGCTCTTTCAGCCACAGGCTGTCGCGCACGATCGGAGGGATTTCTTTCTCCGTCGCCGAAGCGAAACGCCCGATGACGAGCGGATTTTCGTAACGGTTGATGCTCTTGTCCCCTCTGAACCAGCAGCTGTCGTATTCGCTGTCGCTGTAATAATTCCGCCATAAATAATCGAGGACATCTACGCTGCCCATCTGATTGGCCGCGCTGTCGGTGTCCTTGGCGTTGGGGCAGAGAAACGCGATGGTGGGGACGTTTTTGTACCCCTCGTCCTGCATTTCTTTGATCACCCGTATAAGCGCGTCCACCGCGGCGGGATAGACGTGGCCGTTGGAATAGTCGAGATAGAGGAAATCGATGCCCGCGTTCATAAATAATTCCAGATGCCTGCGGATCACCCATTTATCGGTGGATTTATAGTAGCCGTAAAGCGGCTCGCCCCAATAATGCGCGCGGCTGTACGGGCTGATCGTCTTGTCGTCGAGGTCGAAGATCGGGTTCTTGCGTCCGTCGGGAAGGGTCGTTGACGAACCGTAGGTTTCCAACAGCTTGGTGATGTCGTAAATCGTATCGTGCGTTTCCTGTCCCAGCAGGACAAAATAGAAAATCCCGACGTATTTTTTCTCCTTGCCGATCACGGGCATGGTCTTTCTCCCCAGTGAATCGGTGCCCATGAGCTGCGCATAGGTGAAATCCTCCGCCGAAAGTTTTGCGAGAGCCTCGTTCACGGCTTTCTGCCCCTCGTCCGTTTCCTCCGCGGAGCTGCCCGACGAGGAGGAGCTTCCGCCCCCGTCCGAGGACGAGGAGGAGCTCTCCTGAAAGGAGCTTGAAGAAGAGCCGCCTGCCGAATCGGTTCCGCCTCCGCAGGCTGCGGAAGAAAACAACAGCGTCAAAGCCGTAAGAAAGGGCACAAGTTTTTTCAGTTTTTTCATGACAACCTCCTTTTCCGCGCGGGGTCAGGCGATCCTATAGGCGTAATTCAGCCGCCCCATGGGCGCGCTGTCGCCCGAAATATAGAAATCGTCCGCCTCTCCGAAGCGCTGCAGATTATCCGTCGCCTTAATCTCGATCACGCTCCCCTCCGTCACGCCCAGCGCGGAAAGGGGAATCGAATAGACGATCGTCTTGCCCGAAAGGAAATATTTTGCCGACCCCGCGGCCTTTACTTCGCTGCCCGTTCCCGTAAACCTTTCGATGCTCGTACAGCCCGCGGACGTATCGGGGTTGCGGTTGACGACGAAATTGTAGTTTTCCCATCCCGAATCCTCTCCCGCGGAAAGATAGAGGTTCATCCAGCCCGTATCGCCGTTTTTATACGGCTCGATATCCTCTTTTGCGTTTACGGCAACGTACAGGTTCTGCCCGTCGTTGCAGATTTTGAGATAGTCGATATCGTTGCGCGCGCTGTCGTCCTTATAAGGGACGTCCCTATCGACGGAGGTGTGATTTCTCTCCACCGTCGAGGTGCCTAAATCGAGGTAGCGGCGGGAGATCTTCTCCCATTCGGACAAATTATCGATGACGACCGTCGCCTTTTCGTTCGACGCCACGTTGTCGCTGTTTTCCACCGTCCTGCCCCTGAACCGACGAATATTTCGCGCGATTTGCATATAGTAATTGTCGCCGTATCCGCCCTTCATCATCTCCGCGTCGCGCGAAAGAGCCATCGTGAAGCTATCGACATATTCGCCCCAGTCCCAGTGATGCGCGGCAGGGTCGTCGGTCGCCAGCTTGCGGACGATCCACTCGTTCCAGCCCGTCACGGTGACGATATCCAGCTCGTCTCTCGCCTTGATCGCGTTCTCCCATTTGAACTCGAAATTGCTTCCCTCCAGCACGCCCTTCTCGTCCGTGCCCTGCGCTCCGGGATTAAAGGGCGTATAGCCCCGGGCCTGATAATGCACGTCGGGATCGAAATACGCCTCGCTGGAAGAGCTTCCACCCTGCGCGACGGTGACGGTCATCACCCCGTTATGATTTTTCTGCACGAGATCCCAGTCCATCCAGGGAACGGCGTCCTCGTCGAACGCCTGGCCGGGCCATTGGATATTTTTGATCCAGAATTTATCCGCGTGTGCGTTGTCCGCGGCTATGTTGCCGATAATGAGCGGCTTACCCGACGGATTGAGGGCTTCGTCGGCGCGGAACCAGCATTTGTCGTACTTTTCGTTTGCGAAATAAGCGGAATATACGTTGGGGAAAGTCCAGGAAGCCCAGCTCGGATTATAGCTCAGCATGGGGACGACCTTGGGCACGTTTTCGTAACCCGCCTCCACCATTTCCGAAACCGCGTCGAGGAGAACCTTCGTCGCCCCCTCGTAGATGATGTTGTTCGTGTAATCGAGATAGAGGAAATCGATGCCCGCGTTCATAAACAGCTCGAGGTGCTTTCTCACCACCCACGGATCGTCCGACCGGTAATAGCCGTAAAGCGGCTCGCCCCAGAAATGCGCCAGTCCCTCGGGGCTGATCGACGGGTCGTAATAGGGCGCGGTGATTCCCGAGGGAAGCGCCATCACGGGATTGGTGAGCTTGTCGTCGCCGTATTTTTCCAGCAGCTTGGAAATATCATATACCTTATTGTGCATGGAATAATTCCAAGGGTCGGTATTGACGTAGCCCGTGGCGACGAAATAGAAAAGCCCTACGTACTTCTTTTCGTTGCCGATCGTGGGCAGGGTCTTTCTTCCGAGCGAATCCGTGCCCGTAAGCTGCGCGTAAGTAAAATCCTGATCGCCCAGCGCGGAGAGCGCCTCGTCTATTTTTTGTTGCTGCTCGGCGGTGTTTCCCGCAGGCCCCTCCGCCCCCGAAGAAGAGGAAGATGATGAGGAAGCGGAATCGCCCGAATCCTTACGGTTATCGCCGCAGGAGACTGCGGAAAAGAGAAAGAGACAGGAGAGCGCCAGCATCGCCGCCGTTTTCATTTTTTTCATGGTTTACCCCTTGTTTGTTATTTTTTCGCCGCGGCGATTAACCGAAGACGGGCCTGTAAAAGAATCGTCTTTCTTTACAAGCCTGCCCGTTCCTCAAAAGGAACTTTTTCGGAAAATCAGCCCTTGAGGCCGCCTATTTTTATACCGCCGATCATCTGCTTCTGGAAGATGAGATACAGCGTCATGGGCAGGACGGTCATACACACCGCCATAGCCATTTTCGAGTTGGAGAAGATGGCCGCCGCGCCGCTGGATTTGAAGCGCGTATAGAAGGCCACGGCTATCGTCATCTTATCCATGGTATGGAGATAGATCAGCGGCCCTTGAAAATCCGACCAGCGGCCGATCACGGTCGATATGCCGATAAACAGAAGTACGTTTTTACACATGGGCAACAATATGTAGATAAAAATCGAAAACATATTGCCCCCGTCGATCAGCGCGGCGTTGTCGTACTCCTTGGGAATCCCGCGCAGAAATTGAATCATCAGAAAAATGTTCATCGCGCCGCCGCCCCAAAACGCGCCGACCCACTGCGAAGCGAGGTTATCCACAAGCCCGAAGCTCTTAAACATGATGTACGTAGGGACCATGACCACCGCGCCGGGCAGCATGACCGTCGCCATCATGACGGAAAACATCACTTTCTTTCCCTTAAAGTTGCGCCGTGCAAACGGATAAGCCACCATAAAGCCCGTAAGCGGGATAAAAATACCGTTTATGGCGACCACGATGAGAGAATTTTTGAAGTATTTCCAATATTCGAAAAACACCTCGTAGTTTTTGAAGTGTACCCCGCGCGTGGGGAACAGCGTCGGCGTGGACGAATTGGCGTCCACGATATCCATCAGGCTTTTGGAGACCATAAAGACGTAAGGGAACAGCAGGAATACAGCCATAAGCGTCAGGGCGAGATACTTGATCGTAAGCAAAACGATCTCTTTTTCGCGCTTTCTCCGCCTGCTTCTCCTAAGCAATTCGCCGACGTCCGTCTCCGCGGCCGTCTCTATCGTTATCTCAACTTTCTTCGCCATAATTCACCCAATTGTTCGTCTTAAACATAATCAGCGTCAGCACCGCGATCACGGCGAACATCAACCAGCCCATCGCGCAGGCCAGCCCGTATTCGTTCCCGGAGCCGAATGCCGTTTCGTAAATTCGGATACTGATAAAGTAAAGGCTGTCGTTCGGCCCGTGGCCGACCATCGCATAGACGTCAAAGGCCTGCATCGCGCCGATCAGCGCATTGAGGAGGTTATAAAAAATCATCGGCGTACAAAGCGGGATCGTAATGCGGAAGAGATTGGTGAAATATCCCGCGCCGTCGAGGCTGGCCGCCTCGTAAAGCTCGGGCGGAATATTCCGCAGGGAGGCAAGCCACATGATCATATTTCCGCCTATGCCCCAGACGCCCGTCAAAATCAGCGTCCACAGCGCCGTGCTCTCCCCCTCCAGCCACATCGAAGGCGGAAGCCCGAGGCTTAAAAGCAGCTGATTGGCCAGCCCGTCGGAGCTGAACGTATCCGCCCAGATAAAGGAAATGGCGATGCTCGGGATAATGGTCGGCATGTAGAAAAGCAGACGATAGACGCCGACCCCTTTCACCTCTTTGGACGCCAGAAGCGCCAGCATAAAGGAGAGCACCAGGCCCAGAGGAATGGAGATCAACGCCCACTCGAAGGTGACGCCGAAGGATTTGAACACGTCCTTGCCCAGCCCCGAAAAGGAGAAATCGAACATGTTCTGATAATTTTCAAGCCCCAGCTTCGTATAGAAAAGGCCGTTGTAATCGGTAAAGCTGTAAATGAGGGAGGTGATGACGGGATAGGCGGTAAAGATAAAGAAACCGATAATCATCGGCAGCAGAAACAGATAACAGCCGTAATCCTTTTTTATCCATTTCAGGAGCTTACTCGGCCGATTGCTTCCTCCGACGCCGGCGGAGCGGTCCGCAAGGGTTTTGCCGTCCGCCGCGGCTGCCGTCCCGCCGTTTTTCGTTTCGTAATCCACGTTTGCCTCCTTACTTTTTAGCCTTGTTGATAATATCCTGCATCGTCTGCGCGTAGGACGTAAGCGTGCCCCTCATGATCGCATCGTTTTTGAGCGGTGCCATGGAATTGAACGTTTCCTCGATCTTGGCTAAAATGCTCGACTGCGCGCTTAAAGGAATGTACTGATAAAAGTCTCTCGTGCTGGCATAGCAGTCCATATTTTCGACAAAGGCTTCATGGTCGGCCGCGTCAAAAACGTCGGGCAGCGATTTGCGCCATGCGGCGTTTTTGTCCTCCAGCAGATCCTTGCGCACGGGGACGCAGCCGCCCGTTTCCGAATAGGCGTTCTGCCCCTCTATGCTGACGACGTGCTTGACAAACTGCCAGGCCTCCGTTACATTGACAACCTCGCTGTAAACGGCATAGCCGCTGCACCCGCCGCCTATGGTATAGGCGGGGCCGAACTGCGGCAGTCCCGCGGCGCCGAGGTCGGTGATGCCGTAATAGGTCTGTCCGCCCATCGTCGTGCTGGTTACGATATCTCCCGCCACCGCGCGCGACTGAAAATAGAGAGGCGCCTGCTGCATGCGGAACTGAATGCCCGGATTGGTGCCGCCCTTTTCGACGCTGATGGCCAGCGGGCAGGCATAGTCTTCGTTTTCGGTAAGCGATTTCCAATACTTAAAAGCATTGAGATTTTCCTCGCTGTCAAACGTAACCTCGCCCTGCTCGTTGACGATCGTGCCGCCGAACGATTTCAAAAGGGGCCAGGCGAGGGAATCCCATTTGATATTGCAGTCGATAATGCAGCTGATTCCCTCCTTGTACTTGACGCCGTAATCGTTCGTTTTATTGCTGGTGCACAGCCTTTCGCGCAATTCGACGATCATTTCCTTAAAATCGTCCGCGCTCATTTTGGAGGTAGGATAATCCATGCCCACGTCGTCGAACATTTTTTTGTTGTAATACATGACGACCTGGTTGTAGTCGCGCGGCATCATATACAAAGAGCCGTTGACGGACGAACTTTCCACCGCGTTGGAAATCAGCATATCCTTGGAGACGTCGGGGTCTTTCTCGATCAGCGCGTCCAAAGAGCCGACCAACCGAAGCGAATACCACTCGTTTATGTAATCCTGCGGCAGCCAGAATACGTCGAACATATCCTGCGGACGGTTGACCGCCTGCGCCGCGGCGGCAAAATCCTTTACCTTGCCCTTGTATTGGTCGAGATCGAACTTCACGATTTCCACGTCGATATTGGGGAATTTTTCGTTATACGAGGAAACGAAAGCTTCTATCGCGTCGATATGGCTATCCACGTTAGGCACGGCGATTTTCAGCTTCCCTTCCATATCTTTATCGGGATTAATGATATTGTCGATTTCGTCGCCCGAGTTGCCGCCGATTACGGCGTCGCTCGCCGAATTGGGATCGACGCGCTTGAGACAGCCCGTCGCCGTCGCAAGTATCATCAGGGTTGACAGTGTTACAGCTAAAATCTTTTTCACTTTCTGCTCCTTACCTGGTTTTTATTTTTTGTGAAAGGACGGCGGGCGCTCCGTGCGCCCGGGTCTGCTTTTCCGCAGGCCGTCTTTCCTCGCCGTCCGTATGCGGGCGGCTCTATGCGGAAAGAAATCGTTTATCCCGTCCCCTTCCGCACGAAACCGTCCTGAAATTTATTTTACGGCTTTAGATCATTTGGATTTTTTCTTAAACGCGGAAAGGATTGCAACGCCCGCGAGGGTCATTCCCGCAATCACTCCGCCGATTCCGGCCGCACTTCCGCAGCCCGCCGCACTTTCGGAAGAGCTCTGGCCGTTCCCCGAAGAGCTGTTTTCAGTCTCGGAGCTCGTTCCTCCGCCGACAGGGGTCCACTTCGCATAGACGGTGAGATTGCCCGTAACGGCCGTCTCGAAATCGTAAGCCTGCGTGCAGGCCTCGTCGGTAAACCAGCCGCCGAAGGTGTAGCCTTCCCTGGATATCTCCTCCGAGGTAAACTTCCCGCCGTAATTCGCCGTGCCCGTCTTATACGTCTCGTTATCCGACATGAAAGTGATCGTATAAACGTTTGCCGTAAATTTCGCGTAGATCGTCGTCAGTCCCTCGATCGCGTCCGTCTTTCTGTCAAACGCCTGCGTGAAAGCGGCGTCCTTATACCAGCCGTCAAAGGTATGCCCCGCCTTTTCGGGATCGTCGGGCATATCCACGCCGAGCACCTTATCTCCGGGCACTACGTACGCCGTCCCCAGCGTCTGGTCGTCCGCGACAAAGGTCACCGCGACGGCCCATTTGATTTCAATCACCACCTCGTCGCCGACGGGCATGGAGAAATAATATTTTACCTCGCCGCCGACTTCTTCCGTCTCAAGAGACAAAGCGGTGTCCCCCGCAAATACGCTTCTTTCCGTAAATTTATATCCCGCTTTCGGGGCGATGTTTTCGATATATACTTTTTCGCCCGCAATTCCGCTGGTCTTGCTAAACGAGTAGGTGCCGTTCTCCTGCGAACCCGCTTTGATGGACGACTGCTGTGCCAGACGGACGGTGAAATCGGTTTTTCTGAAGCAGGAGAGCATCAGATACGCGCCGTCGGGGAACATCGACCGCTGAAGATCGAGATTGGCGATAAGCGTTCTATTGCCGTCTTTTTCGAGATACAGCCCGCTCTCCGCCTTGGTCTCGCCGATGACGATGACGAAGTGCATCATATCCAGCTTAACCGTGTTGTTGTACGTAAACGCATTGGCAACGGGACGAACGGGAGTTTTACCCGTCGGCCAGCCGGAAATCTGGGTAGTGTTTTCGGTAAGATTAAACGCAAACAGCGCAAGTCCGCCGTTTAAGCCGCGGTTCGTCTCGGGGCCCTGGCTGGTGAGCGCGCCGTTGAGCGAATTGAACAGGCCGAACGAAATCCATTTCGCCGCGCCGCCCGACTGCGCCCAATCGGTGTCGCAGGCCGAATCCACCTCGATATCGAAATAAATTTCCTTTGCGACGTTGAGCTTGTTGGCATTGACGACATATCCCTCGTATCCGAGCTGGAATTTGGAATATCCGTCGCCCTGACCGATCGCCTTTGCGGCCATGCCGTATTCGGATTCGGTTAAAGGAATTTCCTTATCGCCAACCACCGTATCCTGATTTTTGACGCCTTTCTGGGTATCCCAACCGTATTCGTTGGGCTTCACATAGTCTTTCGTATCGACGAGGCGGCCGTACAGTGCGCCGCTCGCCGAAGGCGTATAGGGGAACGTCACTTTTTGCGTCAATTCGGCGTCTTTATACCATTCGAGGACAAAGGCGTCAAACTCGAGGCCGCCCGTAACCTCCGCATAAGAGGGAGCGTCCGCCGCCGCGATTGCGCCGCCTTCCTTTACAATTTTCACGCTCTTCTGCTCCGCGCCCGTAAACCCGGAAATTTGATAAGCGACATTATAGCCGAACACAGCATAAGCGGTAGCGTTTTCCGTTATCTGAGCCGAAAAGTCGAACTTCGTCGTGCCGTTTGCGTCGGCATACCAGCCCATAAAGCCCTTGCCTTCCTTTGAGGGGGCTTCGGGCATATCGGGAAGTCCCGCGGTTTCGAAGTTCTGATACCCGTAAACCTGATCGTCCACCATAAAGGTGAGATGAGGCACCTCTTTCCATTTGATATAGATATTGGTATTCTGCGTAATCAAAGAAGTGAAATCGAAAGGCGTCGTCAAATCTGCGTCCGCATAAAATCCTTCCGCGACGTTTCCTTTCTTTTCCACGTTGGCAAGCGGGGACGTCGTTTCGTTGAAGCCGACGGCAACCTTTCTGAACACCTCGTCGCCGTCTATATAAGTAACGTTCAAATCGGACGCCGTAATCGAGACGGCCGCGTCGGTTGCATAGGGCGATACGGTATAATTATACCAGCCGAACTGTCCTTCGGGGGCCGTATTGTCCGAATTCACCTTTTGTCCGCCTATGGTGACGTAAGGCGCGGCGTCGGGATCGGTCGAAGTGCACTTGAGGGAAAGCGGGAAGCCCCTAAACGCAAAGTATCTGACTTCGCTGCCGTGCTCCCCTGCCTGTACGGGCTTATATATCCCGCGGAAGCCCGTGTCGGAGGTTTCGGCTCCGAAATTCGCATTAAAAGGAGCCGAATATCCATCAAACGTCCAATTTGTACCGCTGAATATCTGTCCCAGCTTTGTAAACATCATGCTTTCGCCGAGCTTCAGCTTCAAGCCCGTGATTTCTCCCGAAACCGTCACGGAAACGTTAAACGTATCGTAAAGGAGCTCGCCGTCTGCAAATAATACCGAACTCACCAATTGCGCCGCGTTTTCAAACGTTCCGTCCTCGTTAAGATAAAATACGGTATTGTCATAAATATGATGTCCGTCCACGACAACCGTAAGGGTTTCTCCCGAAGCGCAGGTTTTGTTGCTTTTAATATCCTTAATGCTGTCGCCCGTGCCGTATTGGCTGCGAAGCGCCTTATCTCCGCCGACCACCATCGTGATACGAAGAGGCGCAGCCATTCCTGCCGCCTGCAAGTCCCAGCTTACCGTGCCCGTACCCGTCGGGATAATCGACAGCGCGTAAGGCATCGTCCTTATCATGGGGCCTTTCAGCCATTCGCTCTTAAGCGTTCCGTTGTAGGAAATGACATCGCCGCTCTGTAAGCCCGTAAAGGAAGCGTAATAATCGTCGGTCATCGTAACGTCGGCTTTCACCTGCTGCTCGCCTCTCTTAACAGTCGGGCTCCAGCCGTTGACGCCTTCTCTGATCTCAAGGTTGGCCGCATTCGCCTCTACAGGCACGGTATAAGCGTATCTTTCCCCCGCTTTGCCGCCGCCGATTCGATTGCCGCCCATTTTGATGTCGGCTATGGCGTCGGCGCTATCAAACGTAAGAGACATCGGATATCCCTTAAACACGAAATAATCCAACAGATTGGTAACGGAATTAGTCTTCAGAACCCCGCGATATTCCGCATCATTCACCGCCTTGAAAGGGGCGTGATAGTCTGGCCAGGCGAAATTTTTATCCACCGAAGTCATGTAAAGTCCTTCACCGATCTTCACGGAAAGATCGGTGATCTCGCCTTCCACTTTCACACTGATAGCGAAATCAGTCGACGTAGCAGTATAAAACCCGCCAGCCAAAGTAGCCGCTTCCGTAAATACGCCCTCTTCATCCACGTAATAAATACTGCTGCCATAGGGGCTGAAGCCGTTAAACGCAAGATCGAGCGTCTCTCCCGACTGAATAGTTTTCGGCTTGATGTTTGTCATCAGATTGCCGCCCCACTTTCCCGCACCCTCAAGCGCGTTACCTCCAAGAGTCATTTTTCCCGTGTAATAAATCCCTTGAAACGCAAACTCGTCAAGTTTCGCAAGATCGCCGTCGAGAAATTGCCACGTAACGCTACCCGTTCCTTTCGCGGAAATCGACATGCGCAAGGGCAAAGTCCTCGCCCATGCGGCGTCTTGTTCGAGGGTATATCTGCCGGCATAAGAAATAACGTCGCCCGACTGCAAATCGGAAAAGCTTGCAAAGTTATCTTCTGCCGCGATACCGAGCTCGACAGTTTGGTCCCCTCTCGCAACCGCGCTGTTCCAACCGTTGACTACGCTGTTTTCGGCCTTTACGGAAACGGGACGCATGTTTAAGCCCACTGCCGTAAGAGCGATCGCCGCCGCCGAAAAAGCAGTGACAAGCGAAAGTCTGATTCTTTTGATACTCTTCATTTTTTCCTCCAAACTTTTTTTAATCCCCGCGTTTTCACGCGCCGAATCCCTTAACTGTAAAGCGTTTCGTCCCCTCTTCTCCTTATCGGATAAGTTTTTTTTGAATGTTATCGGCAATAACATTCAAATTCCCCCGGGGGAATTGCTTTTTTATATTTCCGCGGACGAACGCACAAAAAAACCCGCGCGGCCGTGGTACGCTTTAAGTATAGGGCAAAAAAGCCGCCGTGTCTTATCATATCTTCGGTTTTTGTTCCCAAAAATTACGATAAAGCGATTTTTTGTTTGTCGAGCTCCTTCATGACGTCCCGTTCGAATTGCGCCGAAGCGGCCGCGTCCGCCCCGCCCGCGTCATTCAGATTCGCCATTAAAACCGCCGTCAGCTTCAGCTTGGGATCCACCCAGAAATGCGTGCTGAACGCCCCGCTCCAGCCGAAGCTGCCGTCGGAGAGCGGCTGACGGTCGCCGCATTGCTTCTCACGGACGCGCACCCCGCAGCCCCAGTTGAAAAAGTCGTCGATCCCCTCCATCGAATGGGACAGTGCGGGTCTTCTCATTTTTTCGACGGCCGCTTTCGATAAAATACGCACGCCGCCGAATTCTCCTTCCCCCGCAAGCATGCGGGCAAAGAGAGAATAATCGCGGAAAGTGGAAAAAAGCCCCGCGGAGCCGCCCGTATATCCTTCCTTGAATTCGGGAAAACCGCACCGTTTGAAATCCCGCGGTTGAATTCCCGACCCGTCGTCCTTCAGGCGATACATTTTCACCGTTCGGGCAAAACGTTCGTCATCTACCGTATATCCCGTATCCCGCATGCCGAGCGGACGAAAAATATTTTCCTCCAGAAACTGCGCGTAAGGCATACCCGACGCGATCTCCACGATACGGGCGGCGAGATCGAACGCGACGGCCGCGCTGTAGCACTGTCTGCTCGCGGGGTCGAAATCGAGAAGCCAGCCCGCGTAAGCCCCGACGGCCTCCTCCAACGTATCGGGCAGGGAACGCGCCCCGTACTGAAAAGCGCCCACCTCGCCCGAGCCCAACCCCGAGCTGTGCGTCAGCACGTCGTACAGCGTAATTTCGCGCGACGCCTCCCCCGCTTCGATCGGGCGGCCGTTTTCCATTCGTCCCACCTTCATGTGCGAAAAGGCGGGCAGATAGCGGCTCACCTTGTCTTCGATATGTAAAAGCCCGCGGTCCTCGCAGAGAAGCGCCGCCGCCGCGGTAACGGGCTTGGTCATCGACGCAAGGCGAAACACGGCGTTTTCCTTCAAGGGTATTTTCTTTTCGACGTCGGCATAGCCCGAAACATAGGTAAAAACGGGCCGCCCGTCCAGAAATACGCCGCACACCGCCCCGGGCAAAAGCCCCGCCTCGATTCGCTCGTCTATATGCAGTTTTACAGCTTGCATGTCCATTGTTTCTCCTCCCGAAATTTTTTACCGAAAACGACAACGTATGCTATTATATAGCCCCGTCGAAGTTTTGTCAATGGGGTTTTCAATTTTTTGCGGCAAAAAAATACGCCCGCCGAATCTTCGACGGGCGTACAACGGACTTATAATCTTTTATTTTACCGATTTTTCAACGATTTTCCCCATTTCGGCAAAGCTTTTTTCCATTTCCCCCGCCAACGCCAGCTGGGTGCGGCAGCGCACGAGGTTATGCCCTTCGTATTTGGTCGCAAAGTAAGTGTCGCCCGAAAGGTAGTCCGTCAAAAACCGCATGCCGCATTCCACGGTCATCAGGTACGCCCCGTAGGGAAGAAGCTCCTTTTCGGCCTCCGTAATGCTGTCTTTCACCGCCCCGCAGTAGCCTTGGGCGTATGCTTCAAACAACCCGATGTCGAAATGTACCCTGGAAAGGTCCTTTTCGTCCTCGGCCGCCGTGGAGGCCCCGAAACGAATGGAATCCCCGAAATCGTACAGCATGGAGCCGGGCATGATCGTGTCGAGATCGATGACGGCGCGCGCCCGATCGGTTTCCGCGTCCATCAGGATATTGTTGAGCTTGGTATCGTTGTGCGTCACCCGTAAGGGCAGAGTGCCGTTTGCCAGCCCGTCCGTCGCTTTCGAATAGGTATCCTTGCGTGCGAGCAGAAAATCGATCTCCTCCCTGCACTCCTTCGCGCGGCCGAATTTATCCTCTTTCAGCGCGGCGAGAAAGTCGTCAAACCGCTTGGGCGTATCGTGGAAATGCGGGATCGTCTCCGTCAGCTTCGAGGCGTCGAATTCGGCGAGATAGTTCTGAAATTCTCCAAACGCCTTGCCCGAATTGAAAAACACCCGCTTGTCCGTCACCTGCTGATAAGTTACGGTATTTTCGATAAACGCATAGACGCGGTAGCACTCCCCGCCCTTGAGAAACGGCTTTCCCTCCTTCGTGGGGATCACCTCCAGCGTCTCTATGCCGCGCGCCCTCAAATGCTCCGTCACGCCGCAGATGTTGCGCATGAGGCTGTCGGGATCGGTAAAGACGCGGGTATTCATCTTCTGCATGATATACCGTTTTTTTGTCGTGGTGACAAGCAGCGTGAGATTGATATGCCCCTCGCCGTAGGGGCATATGTCCGTCACTTCTCCCTCGAGACGGAAAGCGTCCGCCGCGGCCTTATAAGTCTTTGTACATTCCGTCATGGATATATCCTCCGATCGCTTCTTTTACTTCCTGCAAATCCTCGCGGTAGGTAATGCCGTACCATTTGTCCGCGTTCCTGAAGACGCGCACCGTCGCGCGGCCCGTATCCACCGCTTTCGAGATGACGCTGGGGATAAAGAACTCGTCCTTCATGAGGTTGGCTTCCGCGAGGAATTTCGAGTAGTCCTCTTCGAGAACGTCGAAAATATCGGGCGTAAGCCCCCAAAGGTTCATGGATACGGGCGTATCGCCGGGCAGAACAATCCTTTCGCCCTCTTTTTCGATACTGCCGTCGGGCGCGATTTTCGTGATTTCCGTCACTTTTTTAAGAAACCCGTTTTCCGTCTCGCAGACCCCGCGCGAAACCGTGCCGTTTTTGCTTAAGGTGTTTTCCAGAAGGTACGCCGTCATGGCGTATTCCCCTTTTTTCGCCGCCGCCAAATGCTTTCTGATTTCGAAAAAGGCATTGTGTCCGTAATAGTCGTCCGCATTGATAATGGCGAACGGTTCTTTGACGACGTCCTTGCAGCAAAGGATCGCGTGCCCCGTGCCGAAGGGCTTGGTTCTGCCCGCGGGCAGGTCTTTCATGTCCTGTAAAACGTATTCGACGTCTATCGTCTTTGCGATACGGTCGCCGATCAGCTGCTTAAAATCTTCTTTCATGTCCTCGCGGACGATAAACACCGCTTTTTCAAAGCCCGCCGCCTTCGCGTCGTGCACGGAAAAATCGAGTATGCCCTTTCCGTCGTCCGTAACCGGTTCCGCCTGTTTCAGCCCGCCGAAGCGGCTGCCCATTCCCGCCGCCATCACAACAAGTGTCGTATTCATGATTTTTCTTCACCTCTTATTGACTTTTCCCTTTCGGTCTGATATAATTATACTATATCGAATAACATAAATATATACGTTTCTTTATCATGTATCTATAAAATCTGATAATTTTAAGGTAGTTTATGGAAAGCAATCTTTATCGGGAGTGTCCCGTAAAAAACACGCTCCGCCTCGCCTCGCTGTTTACCTTTTCGCGGCGCAAGTTTCCGGGCAATTATTCCTTTAAGGGAGAGAGCCACGACTTCACGGAAGTAGTATGCGTCACCGACGGAAAAGTAGGCATCACGGCGGATAAAAACGTCTATGTCCTCTCCGCGGGGCAGATGATCGTCCATCTTCCGGGGGAATTTCACGCCATCTGGTCGGACTGCGGAACCGAGCCGGAAACGGTGATTTTCTCCTTCCGCGCCGAAGCCTTTCCCGACATCGCGCGCCGCGTTTATCGCCTGTCTCCCGAACGGCTGACGGAGATCAAGGGGATTTTCCGCGCGGCGGAGAGAGCCTTCGTCCTCGAAAACAACAACGTGGAACGGGTGCGCGAGGGCATGGAAGCGGAGGCCGCGGCCGTCGTCAAGAAGCTGGAGCTGTTTCTGCTTTCCGCGCTTTCGGAGGATAACGCGGTCAGCTCCGAATACACGGGCCGCAGCGCCGAAAACTATATCCGTATCCTGTCGGTAATGGAGAGCAGGCTGGGCGCCGCCCTCACGGCGGGCGAGCTGGCGCGGTTGTGCAGCATGAGCGTGCCCGCCCTCGAAAAAACGGTATTCCGCTACTCGGGCTGCGGCGCGATGGCCTATTACAACGGCCTGCGCATGCAGAAGGCCGTCGAGCTGCTCTCCGCGGGCGCCAGCGTCAAGGAAACCGCGCTCTCCCTCGGGTTTTCCAACCAGAACTATTTCAGCGCCACCTTCAAAAAATGGTCGGGCCGCGCGCCCTCGCGGATAAAAAAGTAACCCGCCCGCAGGCTTTTCGACGGATAAAAAGCCTGCAGGCTTTTTCACAGGCGAAAATAGGGACGGAGCGAAACAAATCGGCTCCGTCCTTTCGTTTTTTACGCTTTGCGCCAAAGCAGTTCGCCCGCCGCCAGCTTAAGCTTTTCCGCGCGCCCCTCTCCGTCGTAAAACGTCGAATTCACCTCTCTCTCGCCGTTGTTGACGACGGCATATTCGCCGATCTGCGGATAATACTGCACCGTGACGGCGGTATCGTCGCAGTACCGACGTTTGAGCAGGGCTTCCTTATGCGCCGCGTAGTGACAGGCGCGGTACAAAATCCGTTCGTTCTGCACGCTGTACGGAAGCCCCGCGATATACACCGCCCTGCCCTTTCCGTAGTCGTTCACGGCCATAAACACGTCCTGGCCTTCGATATCCAAAACCGTGGCATCGGGCTTTGCATAAATGCCCTTCATGCCTTCGCCGTAATCCAAAGCCCCCTCAACGTCCTCGAGGATAAAATGTCTTTCCGCTTTTTTGAGATTGTATTTGTCCGTCGAGAGGGTAAACCCCTGCTCCTTATCCACGCCGAACACGTCCGCGAGGGCAAAATATCTGCCGTTTTTCGGATAAGCCGTGGGCTCGCCGACGCCGATCAGGCCGCCGCCGTTATACACCCATTCGCGCACCGCCGCCTCCAGCGCGGGATCGTCCCAACGTCTGCCCCCCGAAAACGCCGTACCCGCGTCGCCCGCGTTTATGGCCACGTCGAAGCCCTCCAGCCCCCCCGCCAAAACGTCGTCGAAGCTCAAAAACTCCACATCGACGGGCATGCCGCTGAGCGCCTCCAAAATGCCCTGATAGGAATACACTTTCTGATACCAAAGCTCGTGCGCGACCATGAAGCACTGCCACGAACGGAGCTTTCCCCAGGCGTTGATGACCGCTACTTTCAGATTGGAACGGGGATTATTGCCCTTTACCTTGCGATAAATCTCCTTAAATTCCTTTGCGATGCGTTCCACCTCTTCGACGAAATCGGGGAACTTCGCGGCGAGGCTGAGATATCCGCCGTAGCCGATCCGATCGAGCGGCTTCTTCAACATCGCCCTGCGCGCGGTGCGCCAATTCCTTTTAAGCTCCTTCGTCGGTTCGCCGCCCTCGTAAAAGGTATCGGGGAAGAAGTAGGGCAAAAATCTGCCCTCGACGTATTTCAGATCGGGGATATCGGTAAGCATGCGCACCGTGACGCCGCCGCCCACGCTCCCCACCACGGCGTCGAGGCCGATGTCCTTGAAATACTTTCCGTAGGGTTCGGTGCCGATCCAGTTGTCCCCGAGGAACATCATCGCTTCCCTGCCCTTTTCGTGCACCTTCTCCACCAGCTTTCTGGCGGTGGCGCTCACGAAACGCATCGTGAAATCCATATAATCGGAAAACGCTTTGCTCGGCACGCGGAAAGGCGAGTTGTAACAGCCTTCGTCCACAAAATCCTCGGGGCGGAGCGCGTAGCCGTATTCCTTTTCAAACGCCTCCAGCGCCTCCACGCTCACCGAGCCGCTGTACCCGAACCAATCGACAAACTTTTCCTTGCCCTTATCGTTGAACAGCAAAGCAAAATGATAGAAAAAGGTGGTAAAGCGCACGACGTCCGTGTCGGGGTGCTCGTCGAGCCATCTGTCCAGGCGTTCGACGATATATTCGCCCGTTTTTTTGCAGCGCGCGTCAAAGGGCAGATCCTTTTCCCTCGTCCAGTTGTTGGTGATATAGTTGTACATCTGCGTGCTGTCCCAGATCGCCCGCGCGAGGAAGGACACCGAATATTGATGAAATTTTTTGCAATTTCTAATCGTCACGACGTTCGCTGCCCGATCGGCCGACCAATCGTCCGCGGGCACTACCTCGCCCGTCGTGCGGTCGATCACTTCCCAATATTTACGCAGATCGCAGTCGTACTCGGGCTGTATCTGCTGCCCGAAATACCCGCGCATAATCTCGAGAGAAAGCGTATCCCCCGTTGCCGGTACATACTCGCTGCACACGAAAAAGTGCGTCCGCTCGTCGGGCACGGTCTTTGCAAACCCGTTGTCGCCGCGCGCCACAAAGTACGTGGAATACACCTTATAACCCGCCCGCTTGATTTCGTCGGGCATCGCCGTGCCGTCGCAGTCGCGCACCGCGTCCGCGCCCCAGCGCTTCAAAAGCTCCAGCGTCTCTTCGACGAACCCCGTCTCGGTGGGTATCGTAAGTCCGCCGCCGAAAGATTGATTTTTCATAACCTTGTCTCCTTTCTTCACCTTTTACCCCTTTACGCCGCCGACGGTAACCCCTTTCGTGAGCTGCCCCTGCACGCAGGCATATACGATCAGTACGGGCACCATCACCAGCATCAGCCCCGCGTACATTCTGCCTAAATCGCTGGCCGCTTTCGATTCGCGCATGATTCTCAAAAGTCCCACGGGAAGCGTCGAGCGGTCGGGGGACAGGAAATTGATCGCCAGCATGTACTCGTTCCAATAGGACAGGAAATTGAAGAGTATGACGGTGAGGATGCTCGGCAGAGCGAGCGGCGCGCAGATATACAAAAAGGTTTTGAAATACCCGCACCCGTCGATCTTCGCCGCCTCCTCGAAGCTGGGCGAAAGCCCCGCGAAGTAACTGTTCATGAGATAGATACTAAACGACAAGCTCGTCGTCGCATAGAGAATCGCAACGGTAAAATAATTATTGGTGAGTCCCGTGCCCACTCCGATCGCCTTGCCCGCGCCGAAGATCATTAAATAGAGCGGCAGAACGATATAGTTGATATTGATAAACAGCCCCGACATAAAGACGAGCCTGATAGCGTTCCGCCCGCGGAATTTGAACCTCGACAGCGTATAGGAGCAGGGCACGGCCAAAACGATGAGAAGCGCGAGGCTGCCTGCGGTCAAAAGGATCGAATGTCCGAAATAGGAGCCCATATTGGCGCGGTTCCAGGCGTTGACGTAATTCTGAAAATAAATTTTCGAAGGAAACGCAAACGCATTGGCGTTGATTTCCTCGGTGGTCTTCAACGAGGACATGCCCACCCAAAACAGCGGAACAAGGACGAGAAGCGCAAAGATAACCAGCATGGCGTACTTGAGCGCAACGCCCGCATAGCGGCCGACCTTCCCCCAGGGAAACGGCTGTTTTTTATCGTTTTCTTTTTCCATGGTCTTCCCCTCCTCTCAATATTGAATAACTTCTCTGCGGGTCAGCCGCTGGATAATCAGCGATATCCCGTAAGCGAACACAAACACCACCGTGCCGATGGCCATCGCGTAGCCGTACTGGCTGCCGTAAAACTTATACATAAAGGACAGAAGCACGTGCGAATTGGCCTCGCCCTGCGTCATGGCGTCCACAAACAGGAAGCTCATGTTGATGGTACTGATGATGAAGAAGGTCAGCGTGGTGCGGATCACCTCCCAGGTGAGAGGCACGGTGATCATAAAGAACTGCCGCAGCTTGCCGCAGCCCTCGAGGTCGGCCGCCTCGTAGAGGTGATCGGGCACGCTGTCCATGCCCGCGATATACATGACCATATAATAGCCCACGGCCTGCCAGACCATCGCAAAGGCGATGCACCACATCACGGCGTCCGTATCGCCCAGCCAGCCCGTATAACTCTTATCAAACAAATTGGCGATGGCGCCGATCACGCCGTACGACGGGGCGAGCAACGCCGAAAATATAGCGGAAATAACGACGATGGACAGGATATTGGGGATATAGAACACGATGCGGAAAAAGGTTTTTCCCTTCGTTTTTCCCTTCGAGAGCACCGCCGCGAAAAAAAGCGCGAGCACGATCGTAAAAATCGTCACGGTAAAGATGAGAAACACGGTATTTTTGAACGCCGTCCAAAAATCGTCGGAGTGAAACAATACCTGATAGTTGTCGAATTTCACAAACAGCTTTTCCCCGATCCCGTCCCAGGTAAACAGGGACGTGTAAAACATATTGATTACGGGGAATATGACAAACACGATAAACAGGACGAGAGACGGCGCCACCGTCAAGAGAATAAACGCCGTGCGCTGTCCGTCCCGTCTTTTTTTCGCAGGGCCTGCGGACCGAGATATTTTTTCTCCCGCAGTCGCCCGTACGGGTACGTCCGTCGATAAATTTTCCATCATCTGCCTCCCTCTTAAAAATTCAGGGGGAAGAAGAACCTCCTTCCTCCCCCATGCGATCTCAGGTCGATTTACTTAATGATTTTCGCACGCAGCTGATCGCTCGCCGTCTCCAGCCTGCCCACCCATGCGTTGAGAAGGTCCGCGATAGGCGTGCTCTTGTTTTCGGCGTTGAACACCTTCGTATTGAGGTCGTTATAGAGAATATCGCTCCAGATCACGCCCGTCACCGTTTCGGTAGCCGCGAAGCTGCCCGATACCGCGCCGTTGCCGTCATATACGCTGTAAAGATCGATGGTCGCCTGCGGAACGCCGTTCGCCTTGGCATTGGTCAAAGCGTCCTGCGTGGGAATAATCGCCTTGCTTTCCTGCGCCACGATCTTCGCGCCCTCGTTGCTGAAATAGTACAGCAGGAACTGCTTCGCAAGCTCCTGATGCTCCGCATTCTTGTGGATATACACGTTTTCGAGATAGGTGTTGACGTAGCTCTTGGAGCTTGCGTCCTTCTTGGGCAGAGCCGTAAAGCCCCACTCAAATCCCTCGGGAGTGCTCTTGCTCATTTCCCCGGGCAGCCAGTCGCCGTTGGGGACAAAGAGCGCCGTGCCCTTCGTCGTTCCGTCGGCAGCGCCTATGACGGCCTGCTGGTTTCTCGTAAAGTTGTCCTTGTTGGCCTGCGCAACGGTATTCGGCTCGAGATAGTCGCGCAGCTTCACCACCGTTTCCAGCGCGCTCTTGACGTCCGCGTCCTCCCAGATTCCGTCCGCATAGCCCAGCGTCTGCATAAACTTTTCTTCGCCCGCCATACCCGCGATCGCCGCGTAAATAAAGCCGTCGAAATAGCCCGCCGTGGGATAGGTGAACAGCGCGGGGTGCTCCGCCGATACGGCGGCGCTGCCTCTGTCCGTATTCAATTTGTCGCCCAGGGCCCAGAAATCGGCCCAGGTTTCGGGCAGCTTATACTTGCCGTCGGTGCCGTTCTCGTTGAAACGGGAGGCGTCGTACCACAGCCCCGTCGGGGAATAGAACGCGGGAAGGGTATAAACCTTGCCGTCGCCGTAGGGCTTGGTGGTGTAGTTTTCCAAAAGCCCGGGGACAAGCTTCTCCTGAAGGGTCTTTTCCTCGCCATATACTTTCTGCGTCAGCAGGTCGCTGATGTCGAGCACCTGTTTCGCCCTGACAAAGCTTTCCGTAGTCGTCTTGGGCATGTTGAAATTCATAAACAGGACGTCGGGCGTCGTTCCCGAATTGATTTCCGTACGCAGGGTGTCCTCCACCGAGGCGCTGGGTCCCTTGATGATCTTCGCGTTGAGCTTTTCGATGCCCTTGTCTTTCATATACTGCTTGACGTAATCGGTCTTTTCAAAGCCCTCCACCAATTTTTCCACATAGCTTTCCCCGCGGCCGCCCGCAAGATACGCCACCGTAAATTCGGATTTGTCTCTTTTTCCGCAGGACGCGGCGCCTGCTACCACGCCGCCGAGCATAACGACGGAACCGACCAATGCAACGAGTTTCTTATTCATAACTTTCCTCCTTAAGATCCGCATTTCCTGCGTTTCTTGTCTATATTGTAAGGCAACCGACAGGGCGAATTCAATAACAATGTTGCGCCGTTTTATAAAAAAATTGCGCCCCGCATAAAAATATTTTCCCAAAAAAAGGAAAAAGTATGCGGATTTCTTTACAAAACCTCAGCTTTTTAATTTTTATTTTTCCCTTGACGGGAAGCCGTTTTTGTGATATACTATCCTCGATAAAGGAAGGACGAAGGGAAAAAACATGAGCAGTATCCGATACGAGTTTTCCGACGAGGAGCTCAACAACTTCAAGCCCAAACTGCTGTATCTGACGCAGTCGGAATACGGCGACGATTGGCATTCCACGCCCCATTATCATCCCTTTTTAGAGCTTTTATACGTGTTTGAAGGAAAGGGCGAATTTCTCATCGACGGGCAGGCGTTTTCGCTGCGGCGCGGCGACTTCGTGATCATCAATCCCTATACGGTACATACGGAGACCTCGACGCGTTCCGATCCCCTGAAATATTACATCTTCGGGATCGATAACATTTCTCTTACGGCCGATAAAAAAGCGCCGCCTCCCCGCAGCGCTTCTCTCGACGGCGAGGAAAGCTTTTGTCCCGTCTTTCACAATCCCGAATTCAGCGAGCGTACGCTCGGTTACGTGCAAAAGATCGCCGACGAATTTGAGTCAAAGGCCCCCTATTACGAGCTGATGGCCTATCATCGTCTGTGCTGTCTGCTGATCCCCATTCTGCGCACCAACAATCTGGCCTTTTCCAAGCCCGAAAAAAACAAAACCGCCACCAAGGAAATTATTTTTGTCAAGCAGTACATAGACAAGCATTTTGCTTACGATCTCTCGCTGGACGATCTGGCGCAGAAAGCGTTCATCAACAAATATCACATGATCCATTTCTTTACGCAGGCCTACGGGGTATCCCCCATGCGCTATCTCAACCAACGGCGGATCAAGGAGGCGAAAGTCCTGCTTCGCACCACCGATCTCAACGTCACGGCCATCGCCAACTCGGTCGGCTTTACCTCCCCTTCCTTTTTTGCGAAAAAATTTAAGGAGCTAAACGACATATCGCCCAAGGATTACCGAAAGAGCGCGGCGGCCGCGCTGGAGGAGGAGCTTTTCCAGTAGTATGTCGCGGCGGGCGGTTTATAAACGGAGAATTTTTATTTTATGAAAAAATACGATTATCTCATCGTGGGCGCGGGGCTGTTCGGCTGCGTTTTCGCCCGCGAAGCGGTGAGGGCGGGAAAAACCTGCCTCGTCATCGACAAGCGCGGCCACATCGGCGGCAACAGCTACACCGAAGTCAAGGAAGGGCTCGTGCTCCACGCGTACGGCGCGCATATTTTCCACACCGATTCGGAACGCGTGTGGAACTACGTCAACGGGCTGGTTCCCTTCCGCAATTTTATCAATTCCCCCATCGCCCGCTACCGCGGCGAGGTGTATAACCTTCCCTTCAATATGAACACCTTTTCAAAGCTGTGGGGCGTCGTCACCCCGCGGGAAGCAAAGGCGAAGCTCGAAGAACAGATCGCCGCGCTGCACCTCGGGGAACCGAAAAACCTCGAGGAACAGGGCCTGAAGCTGGTGGGAAAAGACGTATTCGAAAAGCTGATCAAGGGTTATACGGAAAAACAATGGGGAAAACCCTGCAACGAGCTTCCCGCCTTTATCATTCGCCGCATTCCCCTGCGCTTTACGTATGACAACAATTATTTCAACGACCGCTATCAGGGAATTCCCGAGGGCGGATACACGAGGCTTGCGGAAAAGCTATCGGAGGGGTGCGACGTGCGCCTCTCCACGGAATATTCCGAGTTTATAAAGGAATATCCCGACATTGCGGAAAAGACGGTCTATACGGGCATGATCGATCAATTTTACGGCTACCGTTTCGGCGAACTCGAATACCGTTCCCTTCGCTTCGAAACGGAGAGGCTCGACGCGGAGGATTTTCAAGGCAACGCCGTCGTCAATTACACCGAGCGGGAAATTCCCTATACGCGCATTATCGAGCATAAGCATTTCGAAAAGGCAAAATGTCCGTTCACTTATATCACGCGCGAATATCCCGCCGCCTGGCGGCGCGGGGACGAGCCCTATTACCCGATCAACGACGAAAAAAACACCCTGCTCTATCAAAAATACAAGGCGCTTGCCGACGGCGAAAAAAACGTACTTTTCGGCGGGCGGCTGGGGCTTTACAGGTATTTCGATATGGACAAGGCGATCGAGGCCGCTCTGTTCCTTGCGGAACGGGAGCTTGGGAAAACAGACGAATGGAAATAAAGCCTGTAAGAGACGACGATAAAAATTATGTAATGCACATCGATACGCATATAGACGAAACGGGCTATAAAAATCTCGTTTATACAAAGTCGGGATATGTTTTATGGGACAACGGACAGCGGATCGGCATAATGACGTATTGCCTCCTGTGGGATACTCTGCCCTTTATAAATTTCCTGTTTGTAGAGGAGGCATACAGAAGCCGAGGCTTTGCCCGCGCCGCAATGCAGGCATGGGAAAAGGAAATGAAGGCGCAAGGCTACCAAATGACGTTGATTTCCACGCGGGCCGACGAAAGCGCGCAACATCTGTATCGAAAGCTTGGATATATCGACTGCGGAGGCTTGTTGTTTGATGGCACGCCCTTTCCCCGGCCTATGGAGCTGTTCATGCGAAAAATTTTGTAACCGACGAGATTTTTTCAGCCCGATAATTAATTGTTCCGACGATAACCCGAAAGAAGGGCGAAGCCAACGCTTCGCCCTTCTTTTTCAATATTTTCTATCGTTTGCGCACTTTTCCGCTTCGTCTCTCGTTTTCCGTTTCGTCTCTCGGCCGCGCATTTTGCCGCCGCCTTTCGTTTCGCCGCTCAGCTTCCCGTTCCGTCCCTCGATTTCCCGTTCACTCCGCAACGCCTTTTTTACGGCTCAGCTTCCCGCTTCAGGCAGCTGCGTATCCCCGCACGCCTCCACTCGCTCCGCCGCGGTCTCACGCCGCCTCGAACGGTTGAGGTCGGAAAGCGTCACCGCTCTCAGCCACACCTTGACAGGCCCTTTTGCCCGAAACAAAAATTCCGCCTGAACAAAATTTTTACGCTGTTCTTCCGAAAATTCCAAAGCCGCCAAATCCCCTCTTACGCCCGTCTCCAGACAGACGGAAAAATCTTCAAATTCGCAGCCGAGCGGCAGAGAATCGTACTCCTTCGCCTCTCCGTTCATGAGATCGAAGCGGAAAACTTCCCCGTCCGCCGACCGCGCGACGACGCCCAAAAACCGCGCCTCCTTGTCCGACTTGAGGCGAAAATTCAAGTATTTATAATCCGCGAGGTGATGCTTATGCCCCGAAAGACAGAGCGCGGGAGAAATGCCGAACAGAAAGAAGCTTTCCGCCGTCGGTTCCGCAGTGCAGACCACAGCCTTGCCCTCTTCCGTTATTTCGGCGCCTATCTCCGCGTTGTCCGCGCCGTAAATCCCGCCCGACCGCCATACGGGTACGAGACGACAGGTCCCCGCCTGCCAGCCGAAACAATTTTCATACACCCTCAAAGCCCCGTCCGTCGTATAGGCGGGCGGGAAGTAGTACCCTTTCGTCACGCTTTCATAGACGGAACGGAAGGGCAGCAACGGAGCGCCGTCCGTCGCCCGCCCGTTGCAGAAATCCTGATACTGCATAAAGGCGTAAGTGAGCATACAAGGCTCTTTCACGTCGGGAGAGACCGCCTCTACGCGATCGGACGCGACCGCCGCCGCGCGGGCGGGATAGTATTTCCCGTCTTTCCCCGCCAGTGTAAAACCGAGGATTTTCCCTTTTTTCAGTCCGTCCGAAACGCCCGAAGCCCCCGCGTCGGAAACGGTGCATACGGCTTTTCCCTCAAGATATTCTACCTTCGAAATTCTCGGATACCGCCTTCTGCCGCCGCCGAATATATCCGCGATCCGTTTTGCGACGGGCGCCTTGTTGACGGGGTGAATGGGGTGATAATACAATTCCCCGTCCGTTTTCAGCCAGCGCGGATCGATGTCGTAAACAGGCACCGTAAAGACGTTTTCTTCCGTTTCCTGAAGCCTTGTCAGCGCCTCGCAGATATACAGATACCCGTATCGGTCGCCGTAGGGATAGTATTCGGGCGCGATATGCACCGCCGCGAAGGGAATATTTCCGAACCACGTCCGCAGCTGCCCGAGCAGCATCTTCAGTTCCCGAAGATAAAACCTTGCAAATTCGAAATCGAACGCGGAGCTTTCTCCGAGATACCACACGATCCCCGCAAACGAAATCCCCTTCAGCGGCGCGATTTTTTCGTTCCATACCCCCGAAAGCTGTGTAAAGTTGCGCAATCCCGCCGTGTTGTACGTTTCCACGGGATTGTATCTCCCCACCTTTTTCAAAAACCCGACAAGCTCCTTGTCCGCCTCCGCCGTTTCATGCTTCAGATACGCTTCGATGCTCAACCCGCCCATGGAGGCGTGCACCGCGCCCACGGGCAATTTTTTGCGTTCCGACACCAGCGCGGCCGTCTGCACGGTCAACGCGGAAATCCCCGCGATTTTTTCCTCCTTTCCCGACGTCCAGGAATATTCGCGGCAAAAATCCTCCAGCGGCAGGGCGGGACGGGTCACCTCTTCGGTAGAAAAATAAGGAAGTTCGGGCAGGTCGAGGACAGAAATTTCCGCTTCCGCCGCCCGCCGCACCCATTCGCCGCAATCCTCCGTCGAAGAGAGCGAATAGGACACGTTCGACTGGCCCAGCGTGAGATAGACGTCCCCGAACCTTATCCTCGCCGAGATTTTTTCGCCGCCCGCCTCCGCCGACAGCACAAACGCGCTCTCTACGTCGGATACCGCGTCGAAAACGACCTCAAAACGCCCCTTCCCGTCCGTTTCCGTCCTCTTTTCGGCACGGATATTCCCGCCGCTCAGGACGCATTTTACCGCGGCGGACGCCGCGGCATAGCCCCGTACGGTTACTGGCGCGTTCCGCTGAACGATCGCCCCGTCCCTGTAATAACCCGAAAATTTCATTTTAATTTTTCTCCTTTTTGCCGAGATAACGGTCGAATACATAACACGCCAACGCCGATCGGCCGTGACGCAGGCTCCCCGCCTCGCCAAAATCCGCCTCGATAGGAAAAAATCCCCCCAGCGGCTACCGTCGCGGGCACGGTGCGCGACACGGCGAAATCTTCTCCCCTATGATACGCCCGCACGAGCAGCTCGTTTTTCCCCGCTCTGAGGCAGGGCGCGACAGCCGCCCTGTCCACGCTCTTGCGCGGGGAACGTCCGCATACGGTATTTCTTCCTCCGACCAAATCCAAATTATTGGGTTTTATCCTCTCTTTTCGCCCTCCCTTCGGCGGGCTCTGCGATGTTTATTATATCATATCCCTTTGAAATTATCAACGTTCCACAGCCGCCTTTTTCAGTTTTTTCTTTTTCCCGCCGCAACAAATAAAGCCCGTCCACGGAAGAACGTTTCCGAAAACGAGCCTTATTTCTTTTTACCTTTGCACCCTGCCCGAAGCGTTGCCGTTTGCAAGGCTCTTTACCTCCGCTTCGCTCACGAGGTTGTAGTCCCCTTCCACGCTGTGCTTCAGACAGCTCGCCGCCACGGCGTACTCGATCGCGTCCTGCGGCTTAAAGCCTTTCATCAACGCATAGATCAGCCCGCCGCCGAAGCTGTCCCCGCCGCCTACCCGATCGACGATATGAATGGGATATTTTTTGCTGAAGCAATACTCCTTTCCGTCGTACAGCAGTCCGCTCCAGTCGTTGTCGTTTGCCGAAATGCTCTCCCGAAGCGTGATCGCCGCGTAGGCGAACCCGAACCTTTCCTTCAGCTGTTTCGCCACGCTCTTATAGCCCTCGAAATCGAGTTTGCCGCTCTCCGCGTCGCTGTTTTCCGCCTCGATTCCGAATACGTCTTTCGCGTCCTCCTCGTTGGAGATACATACGTCCACGTATCTCATCAGCTTCGTCATCGTCTCCCGCGCCTCGTCCCGCGTCCACAGTTTTTTGCGGTAATTGAGATCGCACGACACCGTCAGTCCCTTTTCCTTGGCCTTTTTGCAAGCCTCGAGGCAAATTTCCGCCGCGCTTTTCGATAAGGCGGGCGTTATTCCCGTAAAGTGGAACCACTGCGCCCCCTCGAAAATTTTCTCCCAGTCGAAGTCCTCTTTTTCCGCCTCCGCAATCGCCGAATGCGCGCGGTCGTAAATCACCTTCGAGGGGCGCTGACTCGCGCCTTTTTCGAGGTAATAAATCCCTATCCTCTCCCCGCCGCGCACGATGTCCCGCGTTTCCACCCCGTACCTTCTCAAGCTGTTTAAGGCCATCTGCCCGATCTCGTGCGCGGGCAGCTTCGTCACAAACGACGTTTCTATCCCGTAATTCGCCAGGCTTACCGCCACGTTTGCCTCGCCGCCGCCGAACGTCGCGCCGAATCTTTCGCTC
Source organism: uncultured Eubacteriales bacterium (assembly GCA_900540805.1). GTDB lineage: Bacteria > Bacillota > Clostridia > Christensenellales > Borkfalkiaceae > Scatosoma. The sequence goes on along the minus strand of UQHL01000020.1, from coordinate 9,180 downwards.
TGCACAAACCGATTGTAGCCTTCGGGCGCCAGCCTCAGCATCAATTCCCCAAACGTCACCGCTTTCATTTTTTCAAAACCTCCTCCGCAGCGTCACCACTTTCATTTTCTAAAAGCCTCCTCCGCAGCGTCACCGCTTTCATTTTCTTAAAGCCTCTTCCACAAAGAAGCTCCCGCCCACGGCCGCCACCTTTTCGTAGGCGAGGTATTCCTCCATGTTTTCTTTATTGACGCCGCCCGTCGGGATAAACCTCACCTGCGGGAAGGGCGCGCTCAACGCCTTCAGGGCCTTCAGCCCGCCGTAAATATTGGCGGGGAAAAACTTCAGCGTCGTCAATCCCAATTCCAACGCCGCCATGATTTCCGTCGGCGTCACGCATCCCGGATAATACGGGATATCCCTTTCCTTACAGACCCTTGCGACTTCCCGCGAAAGCCCGGGGGAAACGATAAATTTTGCGCCCGCGGCCAACGCCCTTTCGCACTGTTCGCCGTTGATTACGGTGCCCGCGCCGATCGCCATATCGGGAAATTCCTTCACGGCAAGCCCGATCGCCTCTTCGGCGCAGGCCGTGCGGAAAGTAATTTCCGCGCAGTTAATGCCGTACTCCCTCAATGCCTTCAAAACCGTCCGCGCCTCTTCCGTCTCCTTGACCACTACCACGGGGATATATTTCCCCACGGCTCCACTCGACCCCGTCAAGCCGTATTTTCCTACGGCTTTCCTCGACCCCGTCGTGCCGTATTTTCCCACGGCTTCACTCATTCTCGTCGAGCCGTATTTCCCCACGGCTTCACTCGACCCAGTCGAGCCGTATTTCCCCACGGCTTCGCACGCCTCGGCCGATCTGTTTTTTTCCATGGCTTCACACCCCCGAATACGCGGAAAAGCCGCCGTCGATGGGGATGACCGTGCCCGTCACAAACCCGCTCGCCTTGTCGTCGGCCAGCCACAAAAGGCACCCCGTCAAATCGGAAATCTCCCCAAACTTTTTCATCGGCGTCGCCGCCAGAATTTTCCCCGTGCGCGCCGTTGCGCTTCCGTCCTCGTTATAGAGAAGCGCCCTGTTCTGATTGGTCACGAAAAATCCCGGGGCCATGGCGTTGCAGCGAATGTTGCAGGGCGCGAAATGCACGGCCAGCCACTGCGTAAAATTGCTCACCCCCGCTTTCGCCGCGCTGTAGGCGGGGATTTTCGTCAGGGGGCGATAGGCGTTCATAGAGGAAATGTTGATGATGTTTCCGCCCGTTTTCACCATGTCCTCGGCAAATACCTGGGTCACCAAAAATGCGGAGGTGATGTTGATATCGAAAACAAACTTCAATCCGCTTTCCTCCAGGGCAAAGAAATCCTTCACGCCCCCAAGCTCGGGCGTCATCGTCTCGTTGTCGCATGTCGCGCTCGGCTTGTTTCCGCCCGCGCCGTTGATCAAAAGGTTCACCTTGCCCCATTTTGCGCCGATAAGCTTTTTCGCCTCCTCGATATTTTTCTTATCGAGGCAGTTGCATCTGACGGCAATCGCGTTTTCACCGATCTCCGCCGCGTAGGCCGCCGCGCGCTCCTCGTTGATATCCAAAAGCGCCACCTTCGCGCCGCACGCCGCCAGCGCGCGCGCAAATTCGCTGCAAATCACGCCGCCCGCGCCCGTGATCGCCGCCACCTTGCCCGTCAGATCTACATAAAACGGTAATTTCATTTTTTTATACCCCCTTTTCTATCGCTTCAAACAATCCGTTGAGATACGCCGCGCCCAGCGCGCGGTCGTAAAGCCCGTACCCGGGTTTTCCGTCCTCGCCCCAGATGTTTCGTCCGTGGTCGGGCCGCACATACCCTCTAAAGCCGTTCTCTATAAGCGCTTTTACGATACCGTAGATATCCAAATCGCCCGCGCCCGTCAGGTGCCCCGCTTCCGCAAAATCCCTTTCGCCCTCGTATTTCAGCTGCCGCAGATGCGCGAAATAAATTCTGTCCGCATACGCGGCCGCCAGCTCTTTGAGGTCGTTCCCGCGCTCCGCGCCCAGGCTCCCCGTACAAAACGTAAACCCGTTGCGGCGGCTCGGTACCGCCTCGATCATCTTTTTATAGCTTTCCCCGCCCGTGACGATCCGCGGCAGCCCGAACATATCCCACGGCGGATCGTCGGGGTGAATCGCCATATTGATCCCCGCATCCTCGCACGCGGGCATAATCCCGTTAAGAAAATACACGAGATTGTCAAACAGTTTTTCGTGCGTAATCTCTCTGTATTCCTCCAAAAGCCCGTTCAGCTCCTCCGTCGTATAGCTTTCGTCCCAGCCCGGCAGGTGCAGATTTTTCGGGTCCAGCTTTAACAGCGTATCGTGGCAGTAGCACAGCGACGTGCTCCCGTCCGCATTTTTCCGCTTCAGGTCGGTACGGAGCCAATCGAACACGGGCATAAAATTATAGCAGATACATTTTACCCCGTATTTGCCGAGGTTGCGTATCGTTTGCGCGTAGTTTTCGATCAGTTTATCCCGCGTCGGCTTGCCCTGTTTGATGTCCTCGTGAACGGGCACGCTCTCAATCACTTCCATTTCCAGCCCCGCGCCGTCGCAAAGCCGTTTAAGCCGCGCAATCTTGTCCTCCGCCCATACTTCGCCCACGGGCACGTCATATACGGCCGTCACCACGCCGCTCATGCCGGGGATCTGTCTGATGTAGGATAAAGGAATGCTGTCCCCTTCCCCATACCAGCGAAACGTCATTTTCATAAGCCCAAACTCCTTTTGTCCCGTAATATTTGCCTTTTCCGTCAAAATTTTATTTTCATAAGCCCAAAGCCGATTTAATGTCGCAATATTATTGCAAAACGTCATTTTTATAAATCCAAGGCTTCTTTCGTCGCGCAATTCTTTCCTTTTTTATAAATCCAGACGTCTTTTATCTCGCAATTCTTTGCTTTTTTCGTCAAAACGTCGTCTCATAAGCCCAAAGCTCTTTTTATATTGAAATAGCAGATATTTTTCGCCGTTTCTTTCGCCGCGGCTTTGTCGTATTCGCCCCTATCGACCAGTCCGCCCAGATAGTCCGACAAAATACGGCGGAAAAAATCGAAACGCGCATAGGAAGAAAAACTGCGGCTGTCCGTCAGCATGCCGAACGAAGTGCCGAGGCAGGAATATTCGGCTATTCTTTCCAGATTGCGTCGTATGCCCTGCACGGTGTCGTTGAACCACCACGCGGCCCCCATGCGCACGTGACGGAACGCGCCCGTCGCCGCGGCCAACGCCGACAGATTTCCGTCGTTTAGGGTATAAAGCACCGTTTCGGGGCGTTCGTCGTCGCGGACTTGATTGAAAAATTTTACGACGTCCTTGACGGACTGCCGATCCCCGATCAAATCGAAGCCCGAATCCGCGCCGCATTTTTTATACATCTCGAAATTATTGTTGCGGATGACGGAAAAATGAAGCTGCATGATCATACCGCGTTTTTTATACTCTTTCGCCAAAAATACGAGCAAGAATCCGCAAAGAGCGTCTTTCCCTTTCGGCGTAAGGGTTTCACGGCACTTAAAAAGCTCTTTTGCCTCTTCGTAATCCGCGTAGTTTTCGCTAAATCTCTCAAAGCCGTGGTCTGATAGCCTGCAGCCCTTTGAAACAAAGAAGTCCAGCCTACTTAAAAGCGCGCATAAAAGGCCGTCCAGCGTCTCTGTTTTTATCCCCGCCGCCTTGCCCAATTTATCGAGATATTCCTTTTCAAGCGTAAAAACCCTATCGGGCCGAAAGGTGGGGCAAACCTCCGTCGTCGCAACCCTGCCATGGTCGTTTAAGTCGTCGCACGGGTCGTCCGTGGTCGCTATGTATTCCACTTTATATTTTTTCAGCAAGTCCCTCACCGAAATATTTTTCAGCTTTTCGTTTGCCTGCTCATAAATTTTTTCCGCATTTTCCGCATTCAGAGGATTTTTGATTTCAAAAATCTGTTTCAGCTCCAAATGCGTCCAATAATACAGAGGATTTCCGGCCAACCGAGGCAAAATCTGCGCATATTTCAAAAATTTCTCCCGATAATCCGCATTTCCCGTGATATATTTCTCATCGACGCCGCACAGCCGCATCGCGCGCCATTTATAATGATCTCCTGAAAGCCACAGCTCGCCGATATCCGAAAATTTCGCGTCGGAAATTATCTTTTTTTGGTCTAAATGACAATGATAATCAATAATCGGCAGATTTTTTACTTCTTCATATATCTCCTGTGCCGCCCTTCCGTTCAATAATACGTCGTCGCCGAAAAATTCTTTCATATTTTTATCCTTTTTCCTCCGCTCGCATAGGCGGCGAGAATGAGCTTCACAACCTTTGCGCCCTCCGCGCCGTCGAGCATAAAATGCCGTCCCGTCCTCATGCAGTCGTAAAAATCCGCAATCAGTTTTTCGTGTCCCGTGCCGTAGCAGCCCTTGCCGTACGCGCGGCCGTCTCTTTGAAACTCCTCAATTTTCCCGTTTATCAGCACGGTATCGGGAAGCAGGGTTATCGTCTCCGCGTCGGTGCGCAATACGACGGAAACGGGAAAATCCGCCGCGCTTCCCACCGTGGCGAAAAGGGAAAATTCCGCCCCGCCCGAAAAGATCGCCGCCGCGGTGTCCTCCACCTCGATGACGTCCGAAAGCGTGAGATTGGAAACGTTTGCCGCGACGTATTCGGGCTCTCCGACCAGCCACTGAAGCAGATCCAGCGTATGCAGGGCTTGATTGATAAGCACGCCGCCGCCCTCGGTTGCCCGCCTTCCGCGCCAATCTCCCGACGCATAATACGCCGCGTCGCGGCGCCATACCACAGTCGCGTAAGCGCCCCGCACCTGCTTATCTTTCAGATATTCTTTGACGAAAGCGTTCGCCGCGTTGTAACGGTTTTGGTGGCATACGCCGAGCCTAGCCGCCGAATGCTTTTCCGCTTCGAGAATACGGGGAATGTCTTTTTCCGAAATGCACAGCGGCTTTTCGCAGAGCACGTCGATATTGCGTTTCAGCGCCTCCGTCACCATATCGGCATGCAGGTAATGGGGCGTGCAGACGTGCACGACGTCGGGCCTCTCCTCGTCCAGCAGGCGCAGATAATCGCCATATTTCGCGGCGGAAAAATCCTTCAGCTTCTCCGCGTCCGTATCGCAGACGGCGCAAAGCGTTTCGCCCTGCGCGCGCAAAACTTCGGCGTGAACACGTCCGATGACGCCCAACCCGACGATCGCCGCCCTCATTTTTCCTTGCTCCCGTAACTGCCCAGCGTATCGGCTACCGCGCCGTCGTCTGCGGTTTTTAATCTCGAAGCCGCGCGGCGTTTGTTCAGCTCCGCCAGATAAAGCTCCTCATCGACGGGAAGCGTCACCTCGCGCCCGCCCTGCCAGCCGGAAAGCTCGATGGCGTTCATCAGTTCCACGCCGTTCAACCCTTCCCTGCCGTCCACAAAAAAGTCTTCCTTGCCCAAAAGCGCATTGGCGAAATTGTTGATTATCCCTGCGTGCTGAGGATTTTTTCCGTCCGTTTCCACCGCGACGCACTCGCATTTCGGGCGGCCGAAAAACTCCTTCGTCTCCAGCGAAAACGCCGCGCTGTCGCTCGCGTTTTTATACCATTTCAGCGCGCCGCCCTCGCAGAGCAGTTTTCCGCCCGTGCCCGATACCTCGAAACGATTGGTGCCCGGCGTTTCGCCCGTCGTGGTGACAAACACGCCCGTCGCGCCGTTTTCGTATTCCAGATACGCCGTCACGTCGTCCTCCACCTCGATGTCGTGCCATTTTCCGTAATGGCAGAACCCCCGCACCTTTTTGGGCATCTGCCCCACCACCCAGCCGATGAGATCGAGCTGGTGCGGGCATTGATTGATGAGCACGCCGCCGCCCTCGCCCGCCCACGTGGCGCGCCAGCTGCCCGTATCGTAATAGAACTGCGAACGGTACCAATCGGTGATGATCCAGGTGACGCGCTGCAGCCTCCCGATCCCGCCCGCGGCGATGATCTCGCGCATTTTGCGATAGACGCAATCGGTGCGCTGGTTGAACATCACGGCGAACTTCGCTTCGCTTTTTTCCGCCGCCGCGTTCATTTCCTTTACCTGCGCCGTATATACCCCCGCGGGCTTCTCGCAGATGACGTGAATGTTCCGTTTCAGACATTCCTCCGCCATTTCGGGGTGCAGATAATGCGGCGTTTCCACCAGCACCGCGTCGCACAATCCGCTGCCTAACATTTCTTTATAATCGATGAAATAACGCGCGGAGGAATTGGTCGTTTTCGACTTTATCCGTTCTATCTTCGCGGGATTGATATCGCACATGGCCGACACGCAACCGTTTTCGATCTTTCCCTCGTCAAACAATTTGAGTACGTACGTAGAGCCCTGGTTGCCTAAACCGATGATCCCGAAGCGTATCTTTTTCATTTTCTTTTCTCCTTATAACTCCCTGCCGATATAGCCGATACTGCGCCCTACCTGCGCGAGCGGATCGGGATAGGTTTCCGCGTCGTCCTGTTCGACAAAATAATACTTTGCGCCCAGCGCCTTCATTTTTTCGACGAGCGTTTTGAAATCGAGCAGGCCGTCCCCGACGGGAGCAAATTCCGGACGGAGCTTGAGAGCGTCCTCCTTGTCTCTGCCGATACGGTAATCCTTGAGGTGTACGCAGTCCATGCGCCCCGCCAGCCGGTCGAAAAAGGAGGGAAGCGCCGCGCCGCCGTATTGAAGCCAATACGTGTCCGCCGTAAAATTGATATGCTTCGCCTGCTTCAGCATATAGCCGAACACCGTCTCGCCGTCCGAAAACTTCGAAAACTCGAAATGATGGTGATGATAGAAAAACTTAAAGCCGTTCTCCTCCATTTTTTCCGCCGCGCGCTCGAGCGCACCGATCGTTTCCTTGCACGCATTCTCGTCCGTCAGTATCTTGAGCGGCATCATTCCCAGCCCGATGTTTTTACAGCCGAAAAGCGCGTGCTCCTCCATCAGCTTTTCCGTATCGGCAAGTATCCTCTCCATGGGCACGTGGGTGAGAAGGACGGGCAGGCCGCTGCGCTCGCTGACCCGCTTAATGCGTTCCGCATCGAACGCCGCGCCCGAATATTGGAGATAGGAATACCCCGCTTCCCGCAGCTTTATCGCGGTGGAAAGAAAATCCTCCTCCGTCCGTATCATTCCTCTTACCGAAAACAAATTGAGCCCCGCTTTCATTTTACATATTCTCCTTTTTCTTCCCGATAGCCCGCTTTTTCGAGCAAGGTTTTTAAGGCCCTTGCCGCCGCGTCGAACGCTTCGCCGCCGTTTGCAAAGGTAAATTTATGTTTCATTTCGGCTCCGTCTATCGAGCGGTAGGCGTCGAACAGAGCGAGGTGCGGCTCCAGTGTCAACACCTTATCTCCTTCGATTTTGTCGATCAATTTGTCGATTTTGCCGCTGCCGTAACCCGCGGGCACAAGCTCGCCCGTCTCCGCCGCGACGTCCTTGATGTGGAAGTAATCTGTTTTTGCGTGCAGGAGTGCCAGCGTCCTTTCCGCCTCCTCGCCCACCTGAATATAGTTGGCGGGGTCATAGACGTATTTCAACCCCTTTACGTTTGACATGATTTCCAGAACCCGATCCGCCGTATCGCCGTAAATCTCTTTTTCGTTTTCGTGATATAACGTCACGCCGAACGCCGAGGCCGTTTCCGCCATTTTATTGAGATAATCGAACACCTTATTCTTTTCCCCGTAGGCGCGGAAAAAACTGAATATGCGGATCTTGTCCGTTTCCAGCGCGTTTGCCAACGCACAGACATGCTTTACCGTATCCAGGTATGCGACGAAGTCGATATCGATATCCACTTTTCCGAGGGGAGATCCCACCGCCCAAACCTTGATTCCGTTGTCTGAAAGCCGCTTTTCACATTCGCAGGCCTCCTTTACGCTGAGCTCGCGGACGTTTTTACCGCCGACGCTCCTAAGCTCCGTATAGGGTATGCCGTTGCGCTTCAGCGCCTCTATTTGTCCGTCGAGATCTTTCGCCGCCTCGTCCGAAAATGCGCTCAATCTGATCATGTTCTTTCCTCCGCGTCTTTCTCTGTATTTATTATACAACAAATCGGGGGAAAAGCAATAACAAAATCCGCAGACTTATATTGCAAATCCTGCACAAATCTGCAACGAAAGAAAGAAAAATATTAAATTTGTGCTTTTATATTGCATTTTATGCAAAATTGTGATATACTTCGGATATGACTAAAATATCGGACAAAGGACTTTTGTTTGCACACAGCAACGACGCCAATCCCGTGCAGAGCACTTTCAGACAGCATATGCACAACGAATACGAAATGCTTTATTTTATCGCCGGGGACGCCGACTACGTCGTCGGCAGTTCGGTGTATCACCTGCGGCCGAACGATCTGTTGTTTATCAGGCCCGCCACCTATCACTATCTCAAGCTGCTCTCCGCCGCCCCTTACGAGCGGTTTATCGTCAATTTTCCCGAGGACATCGTCCCGAAAAACATCTCGGGACTGCTCGGGGGATATCGGGAGCTTTACAATATTCCCAAAACGCCCGACAGCCCGATCGACCATATCTTTTACGGACTGTTGCAGGCGGCGGAAAACTTTTCGCAAAAGGACGCCCGACTCGCGCTGATTCAGGAAATCAATCTCGTGCTCCTGTATCTGAAATATGCCTCCTATCAGGGCGGACAGCCGCAAAAAAGACACGACGTGTTGGACAATATTTTGAAATTCATCGACGAAAATCTCACCAGCCCCCTCAACGCACAAGTCATCGCCGAAAAATTTTACGTGAGTTCTTCCTGGATTTCCCATACTTTCGGCGATTTTTTCGGGATCGGCGTTTCGCAGTATATAAACCGCAAAAAAATACTGTATGCTCAGCAATTGATCAAATCGGGCGTGCCGCCCACAAAAGCGGCGGAAATCTGCGCCTACAACAATTATTCCACCTTTTATCGGCAGTACAGGCAGTTTCTCGCTTTTGACCCGACCGACGATAAATGGGAGGAATATTCCGATTGAGTAAATGAAGGGGGGAACGAGTGAATGCTTATGAGGACGTGAATGAGGAAAAGCCCGAAACGTTTTATAGACAAAAAGCTCCCCGCCGAAGCATGGCGGGGAGCTTTTTATTGGAGCTTTAGCGAAAATAAACCCCCAGTTCTACTGGGGGAAGAAAAAACACTT
>UQHL01000019.1 GCA_900540805.1 uncultured Eubacteriales bacterium | reverse complement strand
AAGTGTTTTTTCTTCCCCCAGTAGAACTGGGGGTTTATTTTCGCTAAAGCTCCAAAAACAGCCCCGCAGAAAAATAATCTGCGGGGCCGAGACTTATTCAGCCGTGACAGTGGATTTCCTCCTCCCTGAAAAGAGCGGGCTCGTAAGAAATCCCGTTTTTGTCGTAATAGTCCTTTACGGCTTTTTTTACCGCCTGCTCCGCCAATACGGAGCAGTGCAATTTATGCGCGGGCAGGCCGTCGAGCGCTTCCGCCACAGCCTTGTTGGTCAGCTCCAGCGCCTCGGCGACGGGCTTGCCTTTGATCATCTCGGTCGCCATGGAGCTGGAAGCGATCGCACTGCCGCAGCCGAAAGTATTAAATTTGACGTCCTCGATAACGCCGTCCCTGATCTTGAGATAAATTTTCATGATATCCCCGCAGACGGTGTTCCCCACTTCTCCGACGCCGTCGGCATCCTCGATGATTCCCACGTTGCGGGGATTTCTGAAATGATCCATTACCTTTTCACTGTATAACATATTGTCTTTTGCCCTCCTGAAGTTCCCGCCACACGGGCGACATATCCCGAAGCCGCTTCACTGCTTCGGGCACTTTTTCTATGATGTAATCCACTTCCTTTTCCGTGGTATATTCGCTTAACGTCAGCCGCAGAGAGCCGTGCGCCACCTCGTGCGGCACCCCGATCGCCAAAAGGACGTGGCTCGGGTCGAGCGAACCCGACGTACACGCGCTGCCCGAGCTTGCCATAATCCCTTCATCGTCGAGGAACAGAAGCAGGGATTCCCCCTCTATGCCCTCGAAACACACGTTGACGTTGCCCGCAAGCCGCTTTTCCCCGTCTCCGTTGAGCCGCGAATGAGGAATTTTTTTCAGCCCCGCAATCAGCTTATCCCGCAGCGCGGAAATCCTCGCCCGTTTGCCGTCGCAATCGGTCATCGCTTCCTTCAGCGCCGCGCCCAGCCCGACGATGCCCGCAAGATTTTCCGTACCCGCGCGTTTGCCGCGTTCCTGCGCGCCGCCTTCGACGAGGCTGACAAGAGGGTATATTTTACGGAAATACAGAGCGCCCACTCCCTTGGGCCCGTGAAATTTATGCGCGGAAAGGGAAAGCGCGTCGATACATTCCGCTTGTACGTCGATATCGAGATGCCCCGCCGCCTGTACCGCGTCCGTATGGAAGGGCACGCCGCGCGCCCGACAAATCCTTCCGATCTCGCGGATCGGCTGAATCGTCCCGATCTCGTTATTCGCATACATGACCGTGACAAACGCCGTGTCGGGACGGATCGCCGCCTCCACCTCGGTGGGCCGCACCAGCCCGTCCTCATGTACGGGCAAAAGCGTCACCTCAAAGCCCCGCGATTTCAATTTTTGCAAAGTATGCAGTATGGCGTGATGCTCGAAGGCCGTGGAAATAATATGCTTTTTCCCCTTTCTTTCGCCCAGCGCCGCCAGCGACAAAAGCGCCTGGTTGTCCGCCTCGCTTCCGCCCGAGGTAAAATAAATTTCCCTCGGCTCGCACCGAAAGGCCGCCGCCACGAAAGTGCGCACCTTTTCCAGTTCCTCCTTCGCCCGCTGCCCAAACGCATAAAGGGAGGAGGGGTTTCCGTATTCCTCTTTCAGATAAGGCAGCATAGCGGACAATGCGGCGTCGCTCATGCGCGTCGTGGCCGCATTATCTGCGTAAACCGCCATCTTTTCCGCATTGTCTGCGCAAATCTTCTTTTCCGCATTATCTGCGCAAATCTTCTTTTCCGCATTATCTGCGCAAATCGTCATCTTGTCCACTTTCTTACTCCTTTTGCATTTCTATTATGTGCGTTTCTTTCGAAAAATTTAATTCCTACTTGTTATATAGGATTTTAGCACATTTCATTCCGTTTGTCAACAAAATTACAGGAAAAAATGAGAAATTTTTCAAATGACGCCGCAGGCGGCAAGAATAACCGCGACGATCGCCGCCCATAGCAAAAGGATAAAAAGAACTCCAAAAATTTTATAGCAGGTTTTTATTTTTACGCCGCTTTGTACCTCGCTCTTGTTTTTCGCCCAAACTTCGTCGGGAATAATTTTTCTGCACAGCCAAATTCCCAAAGGGACGAGGAGAAAATCATCCAGCATCCCCAAAACGGGGATAAAATCGGGAAACAGATCGAGGGGAGAAACGGCGTAGCATACTACGAGAAAGGGCAGTATTTTTTTATACCAAGGGATTTCAAAAAAACTTAAATACAGCGTCAAGGTCTCTTCTTTGAGTTTGCGGCATTTTTCTGCAAGCCTCTGTTTCAGCGGCCTTTTTTTCGAAGCCTTTGAAGACGTTTCTTCCGTATTTTCCGTCATTGCTTACCTGCCCCGTCAAATTCTTCCCCAATTTTTACTTTTTTCTCCAAAACGTCCTCAAGCGTAACGCTTTCGAGATATTCGTCGATACGCCTGTCAAGTTCCTTCCAAACGGGCAAAGTGAGACAATGTCGCGAGCGTTTGCAAAGCTCCGTTCCGCCCTCGAGACAGGAAACGGGGGCAAGGCTTCCCTCCGCCGCTTTCAAAATCGAGCCTACCGTGTATGCGTTGACGGGCCTTGCCAGACGATATCCTCCCGTTTTGCCGCGCCTGCTTTCGAGGAAGCCCGCCTTCGATAAGGCCGCCACGATCGCCTCGAGATATTTTAAGGAAATTTCCTGACGAGCGGAAATATCCGCGAGGGAAACGTGCCCCCCATGTCCGTATTCAGCCAAATCGAGCATTACGCGCAGCGCATATCTGCCCTTGGTGGAAACCATCATGCCTCATATTCTCCTATCTTTTTACTATGAATTATATTATATCACTCTTTCCCTTCAAAATCAAGGCTTTCAGGCACTTAAGACGCATTTTTTGAAAAAACGCGGAAAATTGAATTTTCCGCGTTTTGAAATATGCGTTTTTAACTTAACGGATTCCCTTATGGCGTAAGGCATAGAGGCCGATTCGTTCGTTCAAAATTTTTATGGCCGTTTTTGCGTCCTCTACACCGTAAACCCGATCGTCGGGAAGCTCGGGATAACGCACGGTGTCGTCGAGGCGGGTATCCGCCAGTTTTTCGCTCCACCCGCCCGAATTGCGATAGGCGATGATGAGACGTTTCAGCGACCAGGCGAACGCAAACTCGCACATCGTACCCGCACCGCCTCCGATCCCGATCACCGCGTCGGCGTTGGCGACCAAAGCGTTGCGCATCATGTCGATGCCCGTGGGGATTGCGATATCCGCATACGCATTGGCGGTTTCCGCGTCGAACGAGGGCACTAAGGCGACGGTATCCCCCTCGCGGTATTTCTCCGAGGCGTGCGCGCCCTTGAAAACCGCTTCCATCACGCCGCCCAGCCCGCCCGACTGTATGCGGTAGCCGTTATCGATCAACAATTTTCCCGTTTCAAAAGCGAGGCGGTAACGGATTCCGTCCGCCTCTATCGATTTATTTCCGATCACCGCGACGATTTTTCTTCTCATATTCAACCTCCTTAAAGTCGTCTTTTTTTTATAGCATGGCGAAAATATCTGCAAATACTCTGCGTTTGCATATTTTCTTTTCTATTATAACATCGATTACGCAATGTTGGAATAGGGCGCGGAAATGCCCATAAATACTTCGTGCTTACGCATTTCCGCTTCTATTATAACATCGCTTACGCAATGTTGGAATAGGGCGCGGAAATGCCTGTAAATACTCCGCGCTTACGCATTTCCGCTTCTATTATAAACCCTTTCGGATAAAAAATCAACGGGCGGAGGAAAAAATCCATGCGCCCGTCACATTTTTTCACTTTCCGGTTATCAAAGGATTGCTTACGGCAAATTTCCCGAGACAACCGGACGCGCGGCTTAAGCTTCGAAATAAAGTTTAGGGAAGCCATCGGCCGTAAAAATCCAGGCCGCTTCCCGATCGTTTGCAAACGCCTCGGGCGAACCGTAGGCGCGCATGCCGACCGTCTCCGTCAGATAATTTTCGGTTTTGAAAAAATCTTCCAAAATACCGCCGGCCGAAGGGACGCCGTTTATCTTTTGCGACGCGCAGCCTTTCAATCCCTTTGCGGCTTCGTAAACATAGCTTATCTTCGCCCGCTGTTTGGGGCCGACGTCCCGATAATCGAGATCGGCGAGAGAAAAGGACTTTTCCGCCGCGTTGGCTACGCCCGCGACGGCAATGTATCCCGAACCGTTGGCCGTGTATGCGCCTTTCGTATAACACCCGGAAATCGTACCGCCCTCGGAATAGGCGATTCCGTTTACGTACGAGTCGAAATATCCGCCGAGCGTAATCATGCCGCCCGTAGAATATTCGATATTTTCGTTGGCGATCCCCGTCAGCGCGCATTCGGCATAGCAGGAGAGAATCGTGCCCTCGCTCCAGGCGGCTATGCCGCCGACATATACATTGCAGTTTTTCGCCTGAACGACGATCTTTCCCGTCGTTTTGCAGGCGTAAATCAGACCGTAATTTTTCGCCGCCACGCCGCCGGCATAGATTATCTTGCCGCCCTCCTCTTTCGATACGAGAAGCATCTGAGAAACGTCCCGCAGGATAAGGTTGCAGACCGTACCGTAATTTAAGCTGAAAAATCCCAACAGATAATCCGTCGCCGCATTTGCCTTAAAGCCCGAAATCGTATGGCCGCCGCCGTCGAATTCGCCGAATACGCTTGCGGGCGTCCACGTAAACCCCTCTAAATTTACGTCCGTTTTCAAAACGTACCTCTCGCAGAGGTTTTTGCCGGAGAGAGCCAAAAACTCGTTCTGCGTCGTAATTTCGATCGTCCGAAGTTCCCTCGAACCGGGAACGGGATAGCCCGCTTCCGTCGTCCAGCGGGTCGTCGCCATGAGGGGAAGATGCGCGGAAAGCCACTCGTGGGATTTCAGCTCCTCCCGCGTAACGAGCGCTTTCGGTCCCTCGCTTTCAACCGCTTTGCCGTTGAGCTTAAAGGAGGACGCCGAGCAGGAATATACATTTTTCGAGCTGTGATCGCCTGAGGAATAATGCTCGTACAGCGCTTCATGGACGGCTGCGGTTTTCGCCTGAATTTCCGCGTCCGTAACCGCGTAGCAGTTATCCGCAATATAAAAATCGCAAGAAAGCCCGGCAACCAGCGCGTCTTCGGCGGTTACGCGGATCGTCGCGACCGCCGCGCAGGCGGTAACTTTGCTGCACGTTCCCGCAAGGCCGCCGACGACGGCGCGGGAAGCCTCGACCGTTATCGTGCCTTGAAAGAAACTGCCGGTTAAGATTTCGTAAGAGCTATCGCGGCCCAACAGTCCGCCGACATAACAGCCGTTGCCGCCGAGAACCGTTTTCCCCGCCGTCACGCTTAAAGCGGCATTGATTACGGAAACGTTTTTGACGGAAGATCGGTACGAATCGCCATAGATAAAGCCGATCCCCGCTTCGTAGTACGTAGCGGAAATATCGACGGACAGCGAGCACGTATCGAACGTGAGATCGGAGACGGAGGAGTTGTCGGCTCTATTGATAAATCCCGTATATACGAAAGAACCCTTTTCGTACCAGGCGGGCGGCGCAATCACGAGGTTGGAAACCGTGTGCCCGCCGCCTTCGACTGCGACGCCGTAACACTCGCTGTTTTTATACCAGCCGATAGGCGCAAACGTCCGCCCCGCCATATCGATATCCGCCGTAAAACGGAAACTGGTACGAACGGTGGTGGAATCCCAATTCTGCTCGGCGAACGCCGTCATCGCCATGCTTTCCATGCCTTCCGCGTTTTCGACCAGATAGGGAGCTTCCTTGGTTCCGCTTCCCTCATACTTGTATTTCCAGATCGCGTGAAGGGAAGCGACGCCCTCTTTCGCGCCCTCGTACAATTTTTCGATTTTGGTTTGATTGAGATACCGAGTAAGGATATCGTCCGACCCGCCGACGGGGAAGTAAAAGCTATAAAATTCGAAATTCGGCCGCGCGTTTATCCAATCGATCGGAAGCGTAAGATCTTCGTCGTAAGTCGCCTGTACGTCGAGGGTTTTGCCGCTGCCGTCGTCCGCGAACAGCCGAAGGGTATAAAGGTTAGGGGCGTCCAATTCTCGTATGCGTTAACCTCGACGTCGTGACGCAACGTGACGTTTTTCACGATTTCGCCCGCGCGATACGACCCCGAAGCGTACTCCTCCGTCGCATACCAGCTATCGAAGCGCCAGCCGGCGAACTCGTAGCCCGTTTTCGCGGGAGGTTCAGGCAGCTCGAATTCCTGTCCGTATTCCAGGGATACCTCTTCTCTGCCAAAGACAATCGTGTAGCGGTTGCGCTCCATTTTGGGATAGAAAACCAAAACGGCGCCGTCCGTTTCCGTCAGATTATAAATATGGTCGCCAAGCCCGAGAATTATACCGGAGGCGCCTGTCTGTTGCCAGGCAGACAGATGATATCCCTCTTTCTCGATATACAAATCCGGAAGACTTTTCCACTGATCGTAAAGACACTCGATCCGAATTCCGTCCGCCGCCTCCGCGCTTTCCTTAAAGACGACGGTATATTGTATGGGCGCCCACTTCGCCCTCAAATATACGACGTCCCCTTCGAGCGTAGTCAAGTCGGAAACGATCTGCCCGTCCGTATAAACGGCGTCGGAAAATAAGTTTTCCCAATGCAAAAATTTATATCCCCGCCGAGTAAAGGCGTTGGGCGCAAGCGCCTTGTCTTCGCCGCAGACAAAGTTCTGCGGCTGCATATCTCCCACGCCGCATTCTCCGCCTTCAAATTTGACAGTGTAAGGAACACCTTTCCATACCGCTTTCATCACGTATTCGCCCGGTTCGAACGAGACGCTTTCATACGGCTGATAGATAACGCCGTTGCATTCCCAGCCCTCGAACGTACAGCCGTCCCGACGGAAAGAACAGTATTCCAGCAGTATCGCCTCGCCCTCGGGCGCGGTTTGCGCCGGGGTATCCCAATCGCTTTCGCCGCCGTTTCCGTCGTATGTAATGCGGATATGCCTGATTTCTTCATAGCGCGCGTAAAGGGTAAGAGCGCCGTCCAAAACGGAAGCTTCGCCTACTTTCTCGCCGCCCGTCTCGGCCGTAAACCAGCCCGCGAAGCTGAAGCCGTCCAAAAACGGCACGGGAAGCGCGCCCACGGGCGAGCCTTTGAACGCATAATAAATTTTTGTATCGAGCGTTCCTTTTCCGGCGTTCAACGTCAAGGCTATCTTGCCTTCTTTCCAGACGGCAACCGCCTCCGCGGACAAAAAATCACAGTCGGAAAGGCTTTTGCCCGCCTCGTCCGTCAGAAAAGCTTTTTTGTCCGCGCCCGTCGCCCAGCCGAGAAATTTGTCCCCCGCCTCGCCCGTCGGAACGGGCAAAACATAGGGCGCGCCGTACTCGATCTGCTTCGTCTCGGCCGTTTCGCCGTTTTTCATGGACACGGACACGGAAACGCCCTTCCATTTTGCGTAAACGGTCATAGTCATGTATTCGGAAACAGGCTGATCGAGAATGGAATTGACCGTAAAGGGCTTCTCCCAGCTGCCGTCGTCCCAAAACCACCCGTCGAAAACAAAGTTCTCTTTCTTCGGATCGGAAGGAATTTTAAGCGTCGTTATATCGTCCGAAGAAACGGCCGCACATTCCGTACCGCCGTTTGAATCGAAGGAAAGCTTATATTTTACGTTTATGTCGCCGCAACCGGCCGCGGCGAGCAAAAGAATCGAACACAACAAAAGCAGCAGAAACGCAAGCGCCCGATTTCTATTTTTGATTTTTTCCATATTCTCCTTTCCCCTCTTACGTTTATTTTCGCAAAGATTTTCGTTTATAAATTGGCTTTGGCAAGCGCATAGGCGCCGTACATGCCCGCGTCGTTGCCCAGCTTTGCGCCCACGATCTTCAAGGGCACGACGGCGGAAGAAATATAGCTTCTCTCGTCAACCGCCTTTCTCAGCGGCACGAACAACGCTTCGCCCTCGTTGGCGATCCCTCCGCCGAGTACGATCGCTTCGGGACGAAGGATATTGACGAGGTCGGCGATCCCCTCGGAGAGATAACCGACGTATTTTTTCACTACCTCCTGCGCGTCCTTATCCCCCTGCCGCGCGGCTTCGAACGCCGTTCTGCCGTCCACGTTGTCCAGCGAATTGCGGGCGACCTCCCACATTTTACTGTCGCAGTTGTCTTCCATTTTTTTCTTGGTCTGACGGATCAGAGCGGTGGCCGAAGCATAGCACTCGAAGCAGCCGTGCCTGCCGCAGCCGCACAGCGCGCCGCCCTCGCGCAAAATCATGTGCCCGATCTCCGCGCCCGCGCTCATGTAGCCCTCCAGCATTTTTCCACCGACGATGATCCCGCCGCCTACGCCCGTGCCCAGCGTAATAAAAATACTGCTTTCATAGACGGCGCTGGCGCCGAATTTCGCCTCGCCCAACGCCGCCGCATTGGCGTCGTTGGCGACATAGACCTCTTTCCCCGTCAGCTTTTCCATCGTTTCTCCCAAGGGAACGTTGAGCCAGCCGTAATTTCCCCATTTGAGCACCACGCCCGTTTTGCTGTTGACCACGCCGGGGGAAGCGATCCCCACCGCCCTGACCGACCCGAAGGGAACGCCCGCCTTTTCCGCGGCGGCCTTCGCCGCGTCCGCAAGCTTTTCGGCCGTGCCCTCAAACCCGTCCGACGCCCGCGTGATCACGGTCGTCTTGCCCAAAATTTTGCCTTCCGCATCGAACAGCGCGGCTTTCGCGCTCATGCCGCCCAGATCGATCCCGACGATATATTCCTGCATAAACAATCCCTCTCTTAAATTATATGATTTCAAAAAGACGCTTTGCCCGTCAACGGACGAAATTGGTGTATATCTTCTTTTCGCGCACGGGCTCGAGCCCCGCTTTTCTGCCCGCGGCAATACAACCCAAAAGCCAGGCCATATTATGCCCCAACGCGCGCATGGTCTGCAAGCCCTCCTCGTCCTTAAAAACGTCCTCGGGCTTGCTGCCGTGCACTTCGTTCCAATACGTGGAGGAAACGACGGGCATGGAGCTGATCGTGAAATATTTGTTCATCATATCGAACGTGGCGGTGCTCCCCGCGCGGCGACAGCTGACTACCGCGGCGGCAGGCTTGAACCACAGCGATTTTCCTCCGCTGTAAAAGGCGCGGTCCATAAACGAGGTCATGGCCCCGCAGGCGGAGGCGTAATGCACGGGCGTACCGAACACAAATCCGTCGGCGGAAGCCGCTTTCGCCGTAAATTCGTTGACCTTATCGTCGATAAAGCATTTGCCCTGCCTGCGGCAAACGCCGCACCCGATGCAGCCCGAAATCGGGGCAGTGCCCAGCTGAAAAAGTTCCGTTTCCACGCCGTCCGCGTTCAACGCCTTTTCCACTTCCTTCAACGCCGTATAGGTGCAGCCCTCCGCGTGAGGACTTCCGTTGACCAAAATGACTTTCATGTTTTTTACGCCCTCCCTTTTCTTTTATGTATTATATCACACCTTTTCTATTTTTTCAATATAAAAATGTACTTTTCGGGAATATTTTCCCAATTTTTTTGTACCGTTTTTTCCGCGAGTGACAAAATCCATCATTTTTCGGGCGGAAAGCGAAAGCGGAAGCCCCGAAAACGAGGAAACGAGGGGGACACGAAATCGGAATAAAAAGAACCGAAAAACGGGGTGGATATGAAGTCGGAAAAAACCGTGCAAGGGGGCCGTCCCGTGCCGAACCAAAGCCGTTTTCAGCGGCCGAAGGGCGGCGATATCCCGAAATTATCCTTCAGCCAGGAAAGATCCGTCGCCCAGCCCTCGACCTTATTCCTCTCTAAATAAAGGCGGTTGGCCTCGCCCAAGGCCTCGTGATATTCGCTCTGCGTACAGCCGTTTACTTTCATGAAATGCTCCATCGCCTCCGCGCCCCGCCCGATCAGCGCCGTGCGGCCGATGTGGATCACCTCGTGACAGCGACGGCAGACCGCCGCGACCGTCTCCAGCTTCTGAAGCTTTTTCTTATCGTCGTAGCTCCAGCGCTCGTGCGCTTCCAGCCGCGACGCCGGCGCGCCGCAAATCATACATCGCCCGCCAGCGCGGGCATACGCGTCCCTGCGCACCCTGTCCCACTGTGCGGGAGGCAGAACGCTCCTTAAATTGGC
This sequence comes from uncultured Eubacteriales bacterium, assembly GCA_900540805.1. Lineage (GTDB taxonomy): Bacteria > Bacillota > Clostridia > Christensenellales > Borkfalkiaceae > Scatosoma. Next base: position 44,511 of record UQHL01000019.1, on the reverse strand, counting down.
ATACCAGCACTCTTCGGGTACCATTTCGAAATTGAGCTTATATTGTTTTTTCATCTTGTTTTCCTCGTTTTCCTCGTCGGCGGAAAGGGGTTTTTATCTTTCCTTAAGCCAGCAGAAAAAGGATTTCCTCGCACTGGCGAAACGCCGTGGGCAGGGAGACGTCCCGTTCTATCTCCTCCAGAGAATAGGTGGGGAAAGGAACGATTTCCGCGCGGACGTAAAAGCACGTCATATCCCAGCGGATATGCGTGAAAATATGCGTGTAATTTTTGCTTCTGACGACCGTGAACGCGGACACGCCCCATGCCTTAAGCACCTCTTCGGGCGTTTCCTCCCCTTTGACGACATGGGAGGGAAACTCGTCCATGCCCTTTAAGACGCCCGTTTCCCTTCGCCGCACCGCGATCCCACGCGGGGTTTCCAAAAGAAAGACGAAAACCCTTTCTTTCCGCTTTTCCTTTTTTTCGGGCAGAACGGGATACCGCGTCTGCGTGCCGTGCGCCGCCGCGCGGCACAAGCCGTTTAAGGGGCATTTTGCGCACGAGGGGGAACGTGGCGTACAGACGAGCGCGCCCAGCTCCATGAGGCTTTGGGTAAAATCCGAACACCCCGCGCCGTCGCGGGGATAGGCCGCGCGAAGCTTTTCCGCCAGATAGTTACGGTAGGCCGGCTCGGAAATGTCCGTCGGATTTTCGCTCAGGCGGGAAAGCACCCGAAAGACGTTGCCGTCCACCGCGGGCACGGGCAGACCGTAGGCGATGGACAATATCGCGCCCGCCGTATATTCCCCGATTCCGGGAAGCGCCTTGAGAGCCTTTTCTTCGCGCGGAAAATCGCCGCCGTATTTTTCGACGACGAGCTTTGCCGCTTTCTGCATATTCCGCACCCTGCTGTAATAGCCCAACCCCTCCCACAGCTTCAAAAGCCTGTCCTCTTCGCATTCGGCCAGGGCTTCGACGTCGGGAAGCTCCCGCAGAAAGCGGAGATAATAGTCTCTTGCGGCTTCGACGCGCGTCTGCTGCAGCATGATTTCCGACACCCACACGCGGTAGGGCGTCGGATTTTCCCGCCACGGAAGGGCGCGCTTGTTCGCGCGGTACCACTCCAGCAGCGGGGCCGCAATGAGGGAATAGGGAAAATCGTCCGTTTTCTGCATGGTTACTTTTTGTCTCCGAAAAAATGCCGCCGCCCGTCCGGCCGACAAAAGGAAAGGCCGTTTGTTTCCCGGGCGAAGGCGGGCATTTTATATAAAAAATTTTTATTTTTCAGGGGAGGTCCGCTTTTCAGGCCAAAGAATTGAAAAAATCGATCGTTTCCGCGAGCGAGGGCGAATCGGGAAAGGAAATCTCCGCGGGAAGAGTCAGCGAGGAATCGGTGTTGACGTAAGTGACGTCCGCCTTCCCCTCCCCTTTCGGGGTGACGAGGCAGTTGCCGATCCCCACGAACGCGCCCGGATAGCCGCTGAAAATGCTCTTTAACAGATCTACGCCCGTGACGATCTCCACCTTGCCCGCGCCCACCGCGTCGAAACACAGCCTGTAGGGCTCCAGCATCCCGTCGCGCTTGGCGTCGGGCAAATCCTCGAGCCCGTCCAAAACAACGAACAGACGGGGAAATCCGACGTTTAAGGAGCGCATGCGCACCAGCTCGCGCACGGCGTCCAGCGCAGCGAGGTAATCCGCCGACGAACGGATAAACGGGACGGTGACGTCCGCCGCCTTGAGGCGGAGCAGCTCGCCGTATTCCTCGTGCGGGGAAAGGACGAGAAAGGACGCTTCCCCCCGATCGTACAGACAGGAGAGCGTCACGACCAGCCGACGGATAAACCCGCCGCGCCCCGCGCCCGTCACGCAGACGTGGTGATAGCGTTCGGGATTCTCTTCGCGGTGCGCCACCGCGACGTTGCCCGCGTCGTCTCTGCCCAGCGGCACGCACGCGCGAAGCTGTTCGAATCGGTAGGAATTTTTTTGCGAGATCTCCGACAGAGAGGAGATAAATTCTTCGGTCTTCATAACCTTTTTCCTTTCCGCGCGCTGCAAAAAAGCCCGCGCGCGGCAGTGATATACTTTATCATTATATCCCTCCCGCGGAAAAAAGTCAAGGTTTCGGAAAAATATCTTGCGAAGAGACGGAAAAAGAGAGAATGGGACTTTCGGCGGGCAACGGGAAACATTTTACATAGAGGGAAAGGAGCTTTGACTGGCCGTGGGAAATATTTTACATAGAGGGAAAAGAGCATTGACAAACCTTGGAAAATATCCTGCATAGAGAGAAAGACGAACCTCGACAACCCTTGAGAAATATCCTGCATAGAGAGAAAGACGAACCTCGACAGCCCTTGGGAAATATTTGCATAAAGGGAAAAGAGCGTTGACAGGCCGTGTAAAATATCCTGTATAGAGGGAAAAGCGCTTTGGCGGAAATTATGAAAGAGCGCACGCGCGGAAACCGCGCATGCGCCCTTTCATAAAAATATAAGAGAGAAAATAATGAAAAAAATATAAAGAGAAATTTAGTGTGGTCGAATGTTAAGGGGCCGAAGCCCGCTGCGGGGTTACGCCACCGCAGTGAAATATTTGTCCTGATCGAAGGTGAGCGAAAGCGCTTTTTCCTCGCCGCCGCGCTCCACCGTCACGGTGACGGTATCGCCCTTGCGCACGTTCAAAAGCAGATCACGTATCTGATAGTTGCGCAGGATCTCCGTCGTCGTATCCCCGATCGTTACGGATTTGACGATATCGTTTACCTTAAACGCCGAGGCCGCAAGCGAGCCTTTCGTAATTTCCGATACGGAGACCGTTTCGACGATCACCGCTTTGCCGCCGCTTAAAACCGATTTCGAATCGACGGTTTGCACCGTGACGCCGAGCGTTGCGCGTTTGACCGTTCCGCCGTTGGCGAGGACGTTTTCCACGACGCCCACCACCTGCGTGATCGGCAGCGCGTAGCCCATATTATCGACGCTGTGAATGGAGCCGTCTTTATTCGGCGTGTCCATCTGCTTGGCGTTGGTGATGCCGATCAGCTTTCCCTGCGCGTCGTACAGGCCGCCGCCCGAATTGCCCGAATTGATCGCGGCGTCGGTGCGCATGACCCGATAGGATATTTCCTTGAGGTTTCCCGACGAATCCGTCTCGCCCAAAATAGACTGAATCGTGATATATTCCGAATCCACGGAGATCGCGCCGCTCGTCACGGAAATTCCCTCGCCCTCCGCGTTGCCCACGGCGAATACCTTTTCGCCCGCAACCACCGCGTCGGAGCTGCCGACGACGGCTTCCTCCGCCGAGCTGTTTCTCAGCACCTCGCTGCCCTGTACCTCCAGAACCGCGATATCGTATTCCGACGCGCCGCCGACGAAGGTAGCGTGAATGCTGCTGCCGCCCGCCGAATACGCGGTGACCTCGCCCGAGTAATTTCTCGTGACGCTGTAGCCGTCCAGGCCGCCGTACAGATACAAATCGATGGAATCCGCCACGCCGTTGTCGCTTTCGTAATCATAAACTACGTGATAATTTGTGATGATGATCGCGTTGCCCGCGTCCCTGTTCAAATCGTAGATAACGCCGCTGCCCTGCGCGATCGCATAGGTCGTCTTGGTTGTGGCCAACGGGCCGCCGCCGACGCGGACGGTGTTGCCGAACGCGGAATATATTTTCACCGACGACATCAGATTGTGCGCGATTGCGTCGGTATTATTGTCCTCATTGATATCGGCGGAAAGGTATTCCTTGAGAAATTCGAGAAAACTGCCCTCGTAACCGTTTTTTGCGGCGGCGGCGTATATTTCTTCGATATCGAGGTCGCCCCCGTCCTTGCCGTCCGCGCCGTGCAGACTTTTCAGCCAATCCTCCTCGCTGCCCTGAAAACCGTTTTCCACGGCTACCTGATAGGCGGATTTCGAATTGTTGCCGAACAGGGAAAAGTCACAGGCGGAAAGCCCTATAACCATTACGGCCGTACAGCCGATCGCCGCGGCCGCTTTCCAGATTTTTGTCATAGATGAATCGCCTCCCGATTTTGATCGGAAATTATTTTCTTTACACTTACTATTATACCCTTATTTTCGTTGATAGCTTTAAGATTTTTTGAAAAGTGGGTGAATTTTAGGTTGTAATTTCGGTTTTTTACAAATTTCGCGCTTAAAAGCCTTCCAATTCGTCCAGCGTCAGCGAAAAGGACGGGATAAAGTTTTCGAAAAAATATTCCACCTCGGGCATATGGCGGGAACGGAGATCCGCCTCGATGCTCTTTTTCGCTTTCGAAAATTCGCTGTTGCCCGAACGCAGCTCCTCCAGGCATTTGATATACGCCGAAAGCCTGTCCGCCGCTTTGACGAGACGGTATTCCTCGCTGTCCTCGTCCGCCAGTACAAAGGGCGCGATTCCCTTTTTCAGCTCCTCGGGGAGCATGTCGGTAATCTTCTCGCACGCGCTCTTTTCCAGCTGCTTGTACGCGCCGTGGATACTGCGGTTATAATATTTGACGGGCGTGGGCAGATCCCCCGTCATCACCTCGCTCGTCTCGTGATACATCGCGTAGAGCACCGTTTTGAGGACGTCCGCCTTCCCGCCATATACCTCGTTGCGGATTACCGCCAGCGCGTGCGCGATTACCGCTACGCTCTGCGAGTGCTCCATGATGTTTTCCTCCCGCTCCGAACGCATCAGCTGCCAGCGTTTGATATACTTCATTCTGTCGAGATAGGCGTAGAAATCGTAACGCATTTTTACCCTCCTTTGAAAATCACGCGGTTTTTTGTTGACTTTTCCTTTCGTCTATGTTATCATAATTTCATAAAATTCAATTATCCGTCGTGGGTGCTGTAAAAAGCTGAGATTATACCATTGAATCGGCAAGGTAATACTTGAGCGAGATGATCGATAACGCGTCGAAGAAGCTTCGCGCGCCCGCGCGCCGTTTTCCTTAAAACGGCCGACGGGCGCGGTTTTTTTGGCCGCGCAGGCGGCGGACAAAAGAAAACAAAGGAGGTTTCTTTTATGTTTCTCAATTCGCTTCTGGCGGATCCGGCAAAATGGTATCCCTTGCTGTTCGATACGCCGCTGAACGCCGTCCGCTCGGTCGCCATCTGGCTGACCCTCGCCCTGCTCGTCGCCTTTATCGTCTGCGCCGCGCTCCTCAAAGGGGAAAAACGCGCCCGCTTCCTCAAAATCGGCCTCATCTCGGCCGTCGTTTACGCCTGTCTGCTCGGCGCGGCGTATCTCGTTCTTTCCTTCGCGGAGGACGGAATTAAAAAAATTCTTTTTATTCCCCTGCTCGTCCTGCTTGCCGCAATCGCCGCAAACGCGGTGGCGTTGTCCTTAAAAAGAAGCAAAGCGACCTATATCGCGGCGGGCGGCACGGTCGGCGCGGCGCTGATCGCCACGCTCGTGTGCATAGGGATCTACTTCGCCTCGGGACAGGGCGCGGCCGACAGCTGGCTGCCCAACGGCAACGACGACGTCAATTCCCCCGCGCTTTACGTGTGCGCCGCTCTGCTGATCGCAGCCGTCGCCGCGGCGGCGCTGTTCTTCGGCAGAAAGGATAAAAAAGGCTTCGATTCGAAGGCCGTCACTTACGCGGCGATCTGCATAGCCATGAGCTTCGCCCTCTCCTATCTCCGTATCGTGAAAATGCCCCAGGGCGGCTCGATTACCATCGCTTCCCTGCTTCCCCTCATGCTTTATTCCTTTATGTTCGGCACGAAAAAGGGGGTGTTCGCGGGGTTGATCTACGGCGTGCTGCAGGCCTTTCAGGACCCCGCTATCGTGCATCCCGCGCAGTTTTTGCTCGATTATCCCGTCGCGTTCGCCTGCATCGGACTCGCGGGAATGTTTGCAAAGACAAAAGCGTTGGAAAAACTGCCCCAGGTGCAATTTGCGCTCGGCGGAGTCGTCGCGGGACTCGCGCGTCTGCTCATGCACTTCGTTTCGGGGATTTTTGCCTTCGGGGCCTTCGCGCCGGAGGGAACGCCCGTCGCCTTATACAGCTTTCTCTATCAGGCGGGCTACGTACTCCCCGACATCGCAATCGTAATCGTCGCGGGCGTGCTCGTCCTCTCCTCAAAAACGTTTGTTAAAGAGGTGAGAAAGTTTAATTCCGTTTCCGAAACACAGGCACGGGCTGAAAATAACGGCTGATTTTCAGGCGGCAGTTTTGAAAACTAGTTTAGACGGAAAACAAAGACTGATTTTCGGGCGGCGTTTTGAAAATTGTTTTAGACGGAAAACAAAAGCTGATTTTCAAGCGGCAGTTTTGAAAACTGTTTTAGACGGAAAACAAAAGCCCATTTTCAGACGGCGTTTTGAAAATTGGCTCCGATAAAAAATCACAACCGACTTTTGAGCGGCGTTTCGGAAATCCCCCGTACGACATAAATCCGTGCGGGGGATTTTTAACGCGCCTTTTAATACACCGCCACTTCGTCGAAACGTTTTTTGTCCACAATCAACCGCTTTTCCGCTATCTCCACGCGCTTCACTACGCCCTTTACCGCGGGAAACAAAATTTGCTTTCCGTCCTTTTCCAGCGTATAGACTTCGGAGGAGAGCGGCGCGATATCCTTGACCGTACCCAGCAGCTCCCCGCTTTCCGTCACCACCGCCGCGCCCAAAAGATCGGCGATATAATATCTGCCCTCCTCCAGCTCCGGCGCGTCCTCCCTGTCCCCCTCTATCTTTCTGCCGCGCAAAAGCTCCGCCGCGTTGCGGTCGGGCACGCCGCGCAGCCCCAGATAGGCAAACCCGCCCTCGCCCGCGCGAAAAGAAAGGATTTTATACGGCTTTTCGTCGATATACACCGTCCCGAACGCCTTCACGTCCTCGGGAAAATCCGTAAACGTCTTGATTTTCAGTTCGCCGCGGATACCCTGCGGCTTGAGCACTTCGCCGATCGTCAGCCGTTCCATACCGTCATCTCCTCGTATCGGAAAAAAGGCTTTCGCAAGAAAGCCTTTCACGTTCCGTTTTTTTATTGCGGAAAAATTATTCCGCGTCAGCGTTTTCCGCGTCTGCGGCTTCTTCTTCCGTCTCGCGGTTTACGGCGTTTCCGCCCTTTTCCTTGATTTCGACGACGTAACGCTTGCTCCCTCTCGGGGTTGCCGCGCGGACGATCGTGCGCATCGCCTTGGCGATTTTGCCCTGCTTGCCGATCACTTTACCCATGTCCGACGAGGGCAGGGTTACGACGATTTCGATGACGCGCTCTTTTTCGTTTACCTCGTATTCGACGTTTTCCTTATCCTCGGCAAATTGATTGACGATATATTGAATGAGCTCCAGCATATTTTTACCTCCCGATTCCTTCTTCGCTTCTCTTCAAGAGGCGAAAACCGCTTGCGAAAAATTACTTCTTGGACTTCTTGGCCTTGGTCTTGGAAGGGCTGAGCTTCTCGGATTTCTCCATAGCGCCCGTCCTGACGAGCAGGCTTTTCACCGTCTCCGTGGGCTGTACGCCCTTGGAGAGCCAATCCTTCGCCTTCTCGACGTCGATCGTCAGCTCCACGGGATCGCAGGTGGGACGATAATGCCCGACGCAGTCGATATATTCGCCGCTCATCGCCTTTCTTCCATCTACAACCACCACGCGGTAGATAGGGTTCTTTTTGTCGCCCATTCTGAAAAGTCTCATTTTAACCATGATAATACCTCCAAAGTATCTTAAAAATTAATTTTGTCCCGATTTATCAAAAAGGCATCCGAAATTTGCCTTTATTGCCCTTTAATTGCTTCATCAGCAGCTTGGTCTGCTCGAACTGCTTCAAAAGCTGGTTGATCTCCTGCACGCTGGTGCCCGACCCCGCCGCGATCCTGCGCTTGCGCTTGCTGTCGATGATAGAGGGATTGTCCCGCTCCGCCTGCGTCATGGAAAGAATCATCGCCTTCGTATGCTCGATGCGCTTCTCGTCGATATCCTTTTCGCTGACTTTCATTTTGTTCATGCCCGGGAGCATGCTCATCATCGCCTGCGCGCCGCCCATTTTCTTGAGCATGGCGAACTGTTCGAGATAGTCGTTGAGCGTGAAGGAATTTTCTTTCATCTTCTGCTGCATCTTTTTGGCGTCTTCTTCGGTGATCGCCTGCTGCGCCTTTTCGATCAGCGACATGACGTCGCCCATGCCCAAAATCCGCGACGCCATGCGTTCGGGATAAAAAGGCTCGAGGTCGGCGAGCTTTTCGCCCACGCCGATAAATTTGATCGGCTTGCCCGTCACCGCTTTAATCGACAGGCACGCGCCGCCGCGCGTATCGCCGTCCAGCTTCGTCAGAATGACGCCCGTAATCTCCAGCCGCGCGTTGAAGGTTTCCGCGACGTTTACCGCCTCCTGTCCCGTCATGGCGTCCACGACGAGGAGGGTTTCGCTTACCTCCACTTCCTTTTTTATATTTTCCAGCTCCTGCATCAGCGTTTCGTCGATCTGGAGACGGCCCGCCGTATCGAGGATTACGGTGTCGTAATTCATGGAGCGCGCGTACTCGACGGCCTGTTTCGCCGTTTTGACGGGGCTTTGCGTGCCCTTTTCGAATACCTCGACGCCCGCGTTTTTGCCCACTACCTGAAGCTGGGTGATCGCCGCGGGGCGATAGATGTCCCCCGCCACCAAAAGCGGACGCTTGCCCTGCTTTTTCAAAAGCACCGCCAGCTTGCCGCAAAGCGTCGTCTTGCCCGCGCCCTGCAGACCGCACATCATAATGATTGTGGGCGGTTTGGACGACACCTCCAGCTTGGCGTTTTTCGAACCCATCAGCTCGATCAGTTCGTCATTGACGATTTTGATTACCTGCTGGGCGGGGTTGAGCGAGGCGAGTATCTCCTGCCCCACGGCCTTTTCCGAAACGTCCGCAATAAACTGCTTGGCCACCTTTAAGTTGACGTCCGCTTCGAGAAGCGCCACGCGCACTTCGCGCATCGCCGTCTTGATTTCCAATTCCGTCAGCTTGCCGCGCTTGGTCAGTTTGGAAAATATATGGTTCAATCTTTCCGAAAGCGATGAAAACAACGCCATTGTGTCCCTATTTCCTCCCGTGCCGCTTATTTTTTACCCGTTTAATCAAGCTTCCTCTTCGTCAAGTATCCTCTTGAGGCCGTCCAACTCTGCCTTCAGCTCGGGACGGCTTCGGCAAAGCTTTTCCAGCGCTTCCGAAAAAAGCCGTTCCCTTTCCAAAAGAGAAGCAAACCCCAATTTTCTTTCGTATTCCTCCAGCAGCTTTCGGCTCTTTCCCAGACAGTCGGACACGCTTTGACGGGAAACGCCCTTCTGCTCGGCAATTTCCGCCAAAGAAAGGTCGTAATTGAAATACAAATCGGTGATTTCCCGCTGCGTTTCGGTGAGCAGAGCGCCGTAAGCGTCCCAAAGCAACGCCGTTTTCAGATCCTTTCCTTCCCACCCGTCCGACATCGGTTTCACCTCCGCTATCTATGGACTGTTGCTTTATTATATCCGAAAAAAATATGTCTGTCAAGCGTTTTTACTTGACAGACGTAAATTTATTTGCTTTCTTCCCGCTCGTCTATCTTGTCGTCGCACAAAATCTGGGCGATTATCAGAATATCTTTAGCCATTTTCGTCACGACTTCCGAAGCTACTTCCTTATGAAAATCTCTTGTAATTTTTCCGGATTTTCTTTTCCATTCTTCGCAAGTATCATGGTTTTTTGTCACTTTTTGCAATTTGCAGCAGTATCCCATTTTATGTTTACAAAAAGTGGTTGTACATTTTGTATAATACGTTTCATGGTATTGACAGTTTAAGCAATGTTTGGGGGTTTTCGATTCTTTTTCTTCCATAAATTCGTCTCCATTTATTAAATTTATTTTTTACACGTTTTCGTGTATAATAAATTATATCACACGATTTCGTGTAAGTCAAATATTTCTACACTATTTCGTGTAAAATTAAAAAAAAGATTTGTGGGATAGATTAATGGAAAATGTAGGCGAAACGCTTAAAGAACACAGAGTGACAAGAGAATTGTCGCAAATACAATTGGCACAAGCGACGGGAATCAAACAACAAAATATATCGAGATGGGAAAACAATATTCATTTGCCCGATATTGCAGAATGTATTATACTTGCCGATTTTTACGATATCACGTTAGACGAACTTGTCGGCAGAGACTACGGAAGAGAAAAATCCTCCAAATAAATTTTTTGAAAAAATAAAACCCGACACAAGTCGGGTTTTTCTTTATCTGTAAAAATCATACGAACAATTGCAGAATATCCACCAAAATCGCAAAGCCGAACAGGAAAATGATCCCGATAAAATGAATCATGGCCTCCACCTTGCGGTTGATCGGCTTTTTCCTGATCCATTCGATGATGCAGAACACCACCTTCGAGCCGTCCAGCGCGGGGATAGGCAACAGGTTGAACACCGCCAGATTGACGCCGATAAATGCGGAAATGTTGAGGAAGGACAAAATTCCGCTGGACGCGGCTTCGGACGTCGCCTTAATCGTCGTCACAGGCCCGCCCATGCTCGTCAGACCCATTTTCCCCGTCAGCAATTCCCCCAGCGAACGCAGAACCAGCCCGCCGAGCTTTGCCGAATACACAAACGAATTGCCGACCGCCTTAAAGAAATTCTGTTTGACGGGCGTTCCCATCAACGCATAGTCCTTTTTTATCCCCAGCGAAGTAAAAATCGGGTCTATATCCGACATGTTTTTGAAATTTGCGTCCGTTTTTAAGGAAATATCCAGCCAAATCTTTTTCCGCTCGCCCGCGGCGTCGTTGCGATAGACGCCCACGCGCACCACCTCGCCCTGCTTTTTACCGCCCAGCGCGTCGATAAAATCCGTGACAAGATAAACTTCTTTTCCCGCCACCGAAAAAATCGTATCGCCCGTGCAAAGCCCGAGCGGGTCCTCATACGGGTCGGACTCCGTCGCTTCCGCCGTCGTCTGCGAGTCGGGCTCCTTCGGAGGCACATACATCATCGTATATAACGGCCGTCCCACGCAGGTAAACATGACGATAATCAATACCAGCGCAAGCAGATAGTTCATCGTCGCGCCCGCAATCAAAACAATGATACGCTTCCAGGGCGGCTGATCGTTGAAGTTTTCCCCTTTCGCTTCGGGATAGACCTCCGCCGACTCCCGTTCGGCGGGTGCGGCGGATTTCGTAACGCCGTCGGCTTGCGTTGTTTGCGAAAAATCGGAAAACGGCTCCCGCTCGGGCTCCGCGCCGTCCGCGGTTTCCTTTTTCGCGCCTGCGTCCTCCGTGTCGTCCTCCCCCTCGAACGCACAGTAGCCGCCCAGCGGTATGAGACGGAGGGCAAACAGCTCGCCCGTCTTTTTATTCCGCTTCTTAAAGAGCGCGGGCCCGAACCCTACCGAAAATTCGTTGATTTTGAAATTCAAAGCCTTACCCGCAAGGTAATGCCCGAATTCGTGGATCGTCACCATAGCCAGCAAAATAACTACCGCCAGCACCACGCCGCCGATACTTTTCATTACGCTTGCAAAACTCAATAACTGCGTCAGATTTCCCGTCAATGTCTTTGTCCTCTTTTATTTCGTCTTTGCGGAGAACCGCTCCGCGATCGTCTCTTCCGCGGCCCTTCTCGCCCGCGCGTCCGTCTCCCGCAACGCTTCGTACGCATCCGCGGGGAAACGTTCCGTCTTTTGCAAAACGTCCTCTATAGTCTCCGCAATCGCGGTAAAAGGTATCCGTTCTTTCAAAAATGCCCCGACGGCAATCTCTCCCGCCGCATTCAGCGCGCAGGGATAATTGTCCCCCGCCTCCGCCGCGCTTAAAGCGAGATCGTAACACGGAAAGCGTTTCCGCTCCAGCGGCAGAAAACGAATGCTGCCCAGCGCTTCGAAATCGAGCGGCTTGAGTCCGCAGTCGAAACGCTGCGGATAGGTCAGCGCCAGCTGAATGGGCAGCTCCATGGAGGGATAGCTCATCTGCGCCAAAATGCCGCCGTCGTCAAACTCCGCCAGCGAGTGGATAATGCTTTCGGGCTGAACCACGGTATGGATTTTTTCCAGCGGCGCGCCGTAAAGCCATTTTGCTTCGATCACCTCGAAGCCTTTATTCAGGAGGGTCGCGCTGTCGATCGTGATTTTCGCGCCCATGCTCCAGGTCGGGTGGCGCAGCGCGTCCCGCGGGGTTACTTTTTCCAGCCGGTCTTTGGTATAGGAATAAAAGGGCCCGCCGCTGGCCGTGATAATCAGCCGTCGGAAGGGCGCGTCGAGACGGAACCCCAGCGCCTGCCACAGCGCGGAATGTTCGCTATCTACGGGCATCAGACGGACGCCCGCGCGGGAAATCTCCCGCATGACCAGCTCCCCGCCGCAAACCAGCGTTTCCTTATTGGCCAGCGCGATATCCTTTTTCAGCTCTATCGCCTTGAGGGTGTATTTCAATCCCGCAAAGCCCGTCGCCGCGACAAAGGCCGTATCGCCGTACGAAACCGCTTCCGCCGCCGCGCCCTCCCCCCAGGCGAAACGCACGCCCTCGGGAATTTTGTCTTTGATTTCCGCCGCCGCGCGCTCGTCCGCGAGCACGGCATAGGACGGCCGAAATTCCTCCGCCTGCTTCAAAAAAGCTTCCGCGGAAGAATTGGCGACCAGACTTTCTATCTTAAATTTGTCTTTATGCCGCCGCACCACCGAGCAGACCTGCCTGCCGATGGAGCCGGTGGAACCGATCAACGCGATTTTTTTCATGACGATATCTTCCTTATTTCACGCGCCTGTCACACGGCCCGAATTTACAAAAAGTACCCGCTCCTGACAGAGAGGTACTTTTTTCCTGTGTTTATCCGTTATGCGATCAGATGGATTACCGCGAAAGCGACATACACCGCCACCGCCGCGAATTGCGTTCCGTCAATGCGGTCGAGAATTCCGCCGTGGCCGGGCATCAGCCGACCCATGTCTTTGATCTCCGCTTTTCTCTTGATACAGCTTTCCACCAGATCGCCGAATTCCGTCGCCGCCGCCGCCAAAAGCCCGATCAGCAGATACACGGGAAGCCAGATCGCCATGTCCGCGAAACTGCCCGCGACGGCGTTGTAGGAAAAGTAGAGGATCGCCGCGCCGACCAGCCCCCCGACGAGTCCGCCGACGCCGCCGATCACCGTTTTATTGGGGCTGACGACGGGGGCCATCTTTTTGGGGAATTTCGATTTCAAAAACCGACCGAACACATACGCCAGCGAATCCGCAAAGGGAGAAATGACGAACACGAACAAAATCGCCAGATCGGAATTGAGCGCAAATTGCTCTAAAGCGGGCGGACCCGACAGATGATTGGTCAAGGTGAGAAGCGCTAAAAGGAGGGTGGGATATACCGCGCAGAGAAAGGCGACGCCGAGATTTTGCGGCGAGGTTTCCTCGTGCCGCGCCACCAGCAGGGACAAAAGCGCCACCGCCAAGGCGAAGAAGCAGACGGCCGCCGCCTGCAAGCCCGTGCCCCCAAACTGCTCGCACAGCGCGCAGGCGGGGATACAGACGACGGCAAACGCGAATATGGCGATTTTTTCCGCCTTGGTGATCCCGTCCTTCATCGCGCGCGTCATTTCGAACGTGCCGATGAGGGCAAACGCATAAATGAGCGCGTCGAAAAACAGGTCGTGCACGAAAATTTTCAAAAGAAAAAACACGAGCAGCACCGCTATGTAGCAGGTGCCCGTTATCAAACGGATTTTCATAGACGTTTTCCTTTCGGCGCACGCTTCCCAAAGGAAACGCCGCCCGCGAAAGTTCTATTCCTCCCCGCCGCACTGTTCGTCCGTCTTTCCGAAACGGCGGGTACGGCGGCCGTATTCGGCTACCGCCTCGTCGAAATCCTTATCGGAAAAATCGGGGAACATCTTGTCGGAGAAATAAAGTTCCGCGTAAGCCGACTGATACAAAAGGTAATTGGAGAGCCGCATTTCCTTGCCCGTGCGGATGACGAGGTCGGGATCGGGCTGACCGTGCGTGTAAAGCAAATCGGAGAAGCTCGCCTCCGTCACCCTTTCGCCCTTTTCCGCCGCCAGATTGGCCGCGCGCACGATCTCCGCGCGCGAGCCGTAGCCGAGCGCCACGTTGACGCCCTTGCCCGCGTACCCCGCGGAATCTGCCTCCGCCTGTTTCAGCAGCGCCCGCACGTCGTCGGGCAGCAGGGATACGTCGCCCAAAATATGCAGACGCACCCCGCGCGAGCATATCTTTTTCATGCAGTCGAGAAAATGCTTGCGAAGCAGGTTGAAAAGCCCGTTCAGCTCCTCCTGCGGGCGCAGAAGGTTTTCGGTGGATAAGGCATATACCGTCACGTATTCGATACCGATATCGAAAGCGTGCTCCAAAAGCCCGATCATGCGGTTCATGCCCTGTTGATGCCCGAAAGAACGGGGCATCAGCCGCCGTTTCGCCCAGCGGCCGTTTCCGTCCATGATGACGGCCACGTGCCTCGGCAGTCCCTCCCCGTCTATTTTATTCTTCTTCATGGCTTAAATAGACATCAATTCCTTTTCTTTTGCGGAAATTACGCCTTCCAGCTTGCCCATGGCCGACGAAACCGCCTTTTCCACGTCCGCTTCGCACGCCGAAAAATCGTCCTCGGAAAATTCTTTATTCGTCTTCATTTTTTTCAGGACGTCCATCGCGTCGCGGCGGTTGTTGCGGAGCGCTACCTTCGCCTCCTCGCCCATTTTTTTGATCTGCTTGACGAGCTCCTTTCTGCGCTCCTCCGTCATGACGGGGAACACGATGCGGATTACGTTTCCGTCGTTGGTGGGCGTCAGACCCAGGTTGGATTGCAGAATCGCCTTTTCCACCGCTTTTAAGAGGGATTTATCCCAGACGCTGATCTGGAGGCACCGCGCGTCCAGCGCGCTGATGTTGCCCAGCTCGATCAGCTTGCTCATGCCGCCGTAGGCTTCCACCTCCACGCGGTCGAGCACGTGCGGATTGGCCCGCCCCGCGCGGATCGCCGTATATTCGCCCTCGAGGACGGAGATCGTCTTTTCCAGCTTGTCGTCCAGCTCCAGCATCAATTCTTCCACTTTTTCGTTTTCGATCATGATTTTTCTCCTTGTCTGTTTTATTTTATACGGTGATCACCGTTCCCAGCGTCTCGCCGCACACCGCGCGGACGATCGAGTTTTCTTCGTCCAGCCCGAACGCCAGCGTGGGAACGTTGTTTTCCATGCACATCGTCGCCGCCGTGAAGTCGATGACTTTCAACCGACGGTTGATGATATCCGAATAGGTCATATTTTCGTATTTTTTCGCGTCGGGGTTGGTTTTGGGGTCGGAATCGTAAATTCCGTCCACGTTTTTCGCCATCAGCAGGATATCCGCCGAAATCTCGCACGCCCGAAGCGCCGCCGCCGTGTCCGTGGAGCAGTACGGATTGCCCGTGCCGCAGGCGAAGATGACGATCCTGCCCTCCTCGAAATGCCGAATTGCCTTTCTCAAAATAAACGGTTCCGCCAAAGAGACCATGTTGAGGGCCGTCTGTACCCGCACGGGCACCCCGCGCTGTTCGATGGCGTCCATCATGGCCAAAGAATTCATGACCGTGGCCAGCATCCCCATATGGTCGGCCGTGGTACGGTCCATTTTCGTGCCCTGACGGCCGCGCCAGAAATTTCCGCCGCCGATGACGAGGCCGACCTCCACGCCCATGTTATGGATTTCTACAATCTGATCGACTACGCCCGCGATGACGTCCTGGTTGAGTCCGAACCCCTTCTCGCCCGCAAGCGCCTCCCCCGAAAGCTTCAAAAGAATTCTCTTGTACTTGGGTTGCATTTTTCTCCTCCGCTAAAGCAGCCGTGAAGCTGAAGATTTTTGGATTTTTTTCTATGATAACATAACTTACGCTATGTTTGAACAGGGTGAGGAAATAAAGGCGAAGCGCACCGCATTTCCGCTTCTGTTATGACATCGCCGTCGCTATGTCCGAATAGGGCGCGGAAACGACGATAAATACTCCGTGCTTACGCATTTCCGCTTCTATTATAACATCGCTTACGCAATATTTGAATAGGGCGCGGAAATGCCCATAAATACTTCGTGCTTACGCATTTCCGCTTCTATTATAGCATATTTCCCGAAAGAAAGCTATATAAAACGCAAAAAAAGTCCTTCCTTTTTTGAAGATTTTTGTAGTTTTTTCCGCGCGGGCGCCGCCCGTTCTTCCGGCCGCCCTTTTTTGCAAAAAACGGACCGCCCGACGATCCCGGACGGCCCGCATTCTTTTTTCACTGCTTATTTTTTCATTGCGGCGACCTGCTTCGCCACTTCTTCGTCGAGGTTTTCGTTTTTCTTTTCGAGGCCTTCGCCCATGACGTAAAACGCGAAACGGTTGATTTCCGCATTTCCCGCCGCCTTCAAAAGCGCGGCGACCGTCTGCTTGTCGTCCTTGATAAACGGCTGTTTCAACAGGCAGTTTTCCTCGTAGAATTTCTTAATCCTGCCCATAACCATCTTTTCGGCGATCGCTTCGGGCTTGCCTTCGTTGATGGCCTGCTGCTTGAGAACTTCCTTTTCCTTCTCGAGCGTCTCCGCGGAAACTTCCTCTTCCGTGAGATACGCGGGCTTCGTGAAAGCGATCTGCAGCGTCACTTCGTGCGCGACCTCTTTGGCCGCCTCCGTCGCTTCGCCCTTCATGTCAAGCATGACGCCCAGCTTGCCGCCGAGGTGGATATAGCTGGACAAAAATCCGTTCGTCTTATAGAGGGTAAACCTTCTGACGGCGATCTTTTCGCCGATTACGGCCGTCTGTCCCTTGAGATATTCCTCCACGTTCGCCGCGCCCTCGATCGCGCAGCCGAGCAGCGCGTTTACGTCCGCGGGGTTCTCTTTTGCGATCACTTTGGCGATCTCCGTCGCAATCTCCGTGAAGCGGGGATTTTTGGCGACGAAATCGGATTCGCAGTTGACCTCCAGAAGAACGCCCGTGCTGCCTTCGATATAGCAGGCGACGATGCCTTCCGCCGCGATACGGGAAGCTTTTTTCTCGGCTTTCGCAATCCCTCTCTCTCTCAAAAGATCGGTCGCTTTCTCCATGTCGCCGTCAGTATCCGTCAAAGCTTTTTTGCAGTCCATTACGCCCGCGCCTGTCTTTTCACGGAGCGCCATTACGTCTTTCGCTGTAAATGCCATATTTTCTTTCTCCTGTTATTTATAGATTTGAGCTGACTGAAAAAAGGTTACGCGTTCGCTTCCGCAGTTTCTTCGGCAGCGGCGACTACCTCTTCGATAGAGACGGGCGCGGCTTCCTTGATTTCGGGTTCCGCCGCGGCGGCCTCGGGAGCGGGCGCAAGGGCTTCGGCGCCCTGGTTCGCTTCGATGACGGCGTTGGCGATTACGGAAGAAATCAGCTTGATCGCGCGGATTGCGTCGTCGTTTCCGGGGATTACGTAATCGATTTCGTCGGGGTCGCAGTTGGTATCGGTGATCGCGACGACGGGAATGCCCATTTTCTTCGCTTCTTTGACGGCGATCTCTTCATTGTGGGGATCCACCACAAACATCACGCCGGGCAGGCCTTTCATCTTTTTGATACCGCCGAGGTTGGTCTGCAATTTGGTCATTTCCTTTTTAAGAAGCATGACCTCCTTTTTGGGCAGAAGCTCGAATTCGCCGCTCTCCTCCATCTTCTCCAGCTTTTCAAGCCTTTCCACGCGCGAACGCATGGTTTTGAAGTTGGTGAGGCAGCCGCCGAGCCAGCGGGAGTTGATGTAGTACTGTCCGCATCTTTCCGCTTCTTCTTTAATCGCGTCCTGCGCCTGCTTCTTGGTGCCTACGAAAAGGACGGTTTTGCCCGCCTTCGCGCTTTCGCACACGAATGCGTAAGCTTCTTCGATAAGGGAAGCGGTGAGCTGAAGGTCGATGATGTGAATGTCGTTTCTCGCCGCGAAGATGTACTTCTTCATCTTGGGGTTCCACTTTCTCGTCTGATGTCCGAAATGGACGCCCGCTTCCAGAAGCTGTTTCATTGTGATAACTGCCATAATTCGTTTCCTCCGTTTTACCTCCCCGATTTACGTTATAGCCGCAACGATATCCGCATTGAAAAATTTTACGGACACGGAATGCGCGTAAATTCGGGTGTGAATTTTCAGCCTTATTATTTTAGCATATCGGGCAAGCCTTGGCAAGCTATTTTAAGCGGAATAGACGATTTTTTTCGGATTTTTTGTAATTTTCACCCAATTTTCCCGCCGCCACCCTTTTGACGGCAATCGAAATGTCCGATTGCCTTAATCGGATTAATCGCGGAATTATTTTCCAGGAATATATTGACGAGGCAAAAAAAGTATGTTATTATGTAAACGGGAGGCAGTCTGTTATGAAAAAGAAATTTTTATCTTTTTGTCTGGCGGCAAGCACCTTGATCCTCTTTTGCGGGTGCGGAACAAAAGACAGCGGAAAGGGCTTGGATTTTCTCGGAGCGACGACGGAAAACATAAACGAAGCGCTTACTATGACTTCGTTTTTCAGCAATTATATCGGAAGAATAGAAGACAAAGAAGATCTCGCCTCTTTGCTGGAATTTTTTTCGGAAACCGAATTGAAGAAAATACATGACAAACCGAACGGCGAATCCGCTTTGTCCGGGATCAACAAGCTAATGATATCCTTCTCGTTTGTCAAAGGAGAAGGCATGGGACTATATGTGGATAAAGACGGAACGGTGGAAGCGGAAACCGAGTGCGGCGTCTATGCGTCGGAAGCGGGCGCGGCGGATTACAATGAAATTTTTGAGTTTATAGATTTTTACGGTTTGAATACGGCGGCATAGCGCAGAAAAACGATTTCCGGCAAATAAAAAAGCCGCGTCCTTTCCACGGACGCGGCTTTTTTCAATTTGTCTCTTTCTGAAGGGCGTATTGGCTGTTGTAAAGCTTCGCGTAAAAGCCGTCCTCTTCCAAAAGCTGCCTGTGCGTGCCGATATCCACGATTCGTCCGTTATCGACGGCGATAATCATATCCGCGTTGACGATCGTCGAAAGCCTGTGCGCGATGACGAAACAGGTTTTTCCCTTCATCAGCTTATCCATGGCCTTCTGAATGAGGATTTCCGTGCGGGTATCGACATTGGAGGTTGCCTCGTCGAGAATGAGCAGCGGCTTATCCGACAAAAATGCCCGCGCAATCGTCAAAAGCTGTTTCTGCCCGCCCGAAAGAGAGGTTGAGTCCGTGATCACCGTCTCGTAGCCCTTGGGCAGCAGGCGGATAAACCGATCGCAGTACGCCGCTCGGCACGCCGCTTCCACCTCCTCTTTCGTCACGCCCTCCTTGCCGTAGGCGATGTTCTCATACACGGTGCCCTCAAACAGCCAGGTGTCCTGCAATACCATGGAAAATTGCTCCCGTACGTTTTCGCGGTTAATCTCCCCGATGTTGCGGCCGTCGATCTCGATCCGCCCGCTTTTCGGGTCGTAAAACCTCATCAGCAGATTGACGATCGTTGTCTTGCCCGCGCCCGTGGGCCCGACGATCGCCGCTTTCTGCCCCGCGCGCACGGAAAAGCTGAGGCGCTCGATCAGCGGCTTCTCCTCCGTATAGGAAAATTCCACGTCCTTGAATTCGACGTTCCCTTCCACCCGTTCGGGCAGTCGGGGCTCTTCCACGGTCATCTCGGCTTCGTCGAGAAAGCCGTAAACCTTTTTCGCGGCCGACCCGACGTGTTGAATGGAAGAAAGCCCGTTTGCAATCTGCATCAGAGGCCCCGAAAAGTTTTTCGAATACAAAATCACCGTAACCACCGTCGCCACGGCGATTTTTCCCGAAACGGCGAGAATTCCGCCCAGCAGGCATACCGCGATAAAGGAGGCGTGGTTGGTAAACGCGACGACGGGCTGAACGGCCGAGGAAAGGAACACCGCGCGTTTGTTGACGTCGGTGAGCCTGTCGTTGATCAGCGCGTGTTTTTTTCTCATGGTTTCTTCCATATTATAGGATTTAACCGTCTCTATGCCGCCGTAATCCTCCTCGACGCAGGAGTAGATATCCTCGTAGCTCTGCCACATTTTATCGTAATAGCGCATGCTCTTTTTGGCGAGCACGGTGGAAATGACAGTGGAGAGCGGCACCAGCAGAACGACGGCGAGCGCCATCTGCCAATTTTCGTAGAAGAGCATGACGGCGATGGCGGCAAGCTGCAAAACGCCCATCAGCAGAACGTCGAGCGCCTCGTGGATGGAGTTTCCCATCATGGACACGTTGTTGTTGACGCGGGCGAGAATTTCCCCCGTCTTGGTCCTGTCCAGATAGGAGACGGGAAGCCTCGAAATCTTATCCGCCATGACGATACGCAGTTCGCAGGTGAAACGGCGGGAGACGACGTTGTTGAGCGTGTACATCTTCAGCCAGGAAAAAAACGAATAGACGACATAGATCGCCGCGAGCGCGCACAGCGGCCCGACCAGCCCTCTGACAAGGTTTTCGCCGTCCGAGGGCGCCCTGAGGAAATCGTTTATGCTGCCGATGATTCCGCCGAGTATCTGCGGGGAAAGGAGATTGCACGCGATGATGACCAACGCCATAATCACCACCCCGACGAGCTGAAGGCGAATTTTGGATACGTCCCGCAGCATTCGTTTCAAAACGCCCGTTTTCTTTTTTCTATGCGGTTTTTCTTTTTTATTTTCTTTCATATAAAGCGTTCACCTCGTTTGGGAAAGATAAATTTCCCGATAGATCGGACAGGCTTCCAGCAACTGTTCGTGCGTGCCCGAAGCGCTGACGGTCCCGCCGTCGAACACGTAAATCCTGTCACAGCTCATCGCCGTCGTCACGCGCTGGGTAACGACGATCTGCGTCTTTCCCTTCAGCCTCGAAGCCAGCCGCGCCCGCAGGCGCGATTCGGTCATAAAGTCGAGCGCGGAAAAACTGTCGTCGAAAATGTATATGGACGCGGGCTTCAAAATCGCGCGGGCGATCGCCAGACGCTGCTTTTGTCCGCCCGAAAGGTTGCCGCCGCGCTGCGTGGTGGGATAATCCGTCCCTTCCTCCTGCTCGCTTACAAACCCGAGAAGCTGTGCGTCCTCTATCGCGGATAAAATCTCCTCGTCGCTTACCTGCCTGCCCGCTTCCACGTTTTCCCGCACCGTACCCGAAAAAACCGTGTCCTTTTGCAGCACGCAGCTGACGTTGTCGCGGATCCGCCGTTCGCCGATCTCTCCGGCGTTAATGCCGTCGAACAGAAGCTCGCCGCCCGTCGGCGCGGAAAATCCCATGAGCAGGCGCACCATCGTGCTCTTTCCCGAGCCCGTACCGCCGATTACCGCGATTTTTTCCCCCGCCGCGATTTCCATATTCACGTTTGTGAGCGCGTCCCCCTCGCTGTCGTAATACCGATAGGAGACGTTTTTCAAAGAAATTTCCCCCTTAAAAGGCGCAAAATCGCCGTCCGGACGTTCGGGAACGGAGGGGGCGGAGAGCACTTCGCCGATACGGGCGCAGTTGACCCGCGCCCGCGGCACCTCGGAGATCGTAAAGGAAATCGTCATAATGCCCGACATAATCATACCCACGTATTCGATCACGGCGAATATCCCGCCCGCGGTGAGCTTGGTTTCGGGGAGCGTGACGCGGAAAGCGCCCACGTAGAGAATGAGCACCACCACGAGGTTGAGCACCAGCATACACACGGGACTGATCAGCCCCGCGCGGATATTGGCGTTGACGATATTGTCCGCCATGACGTGGGTAGCCCTGTCTATTTTCTTTTGCTCCGCGCTTTCGCGGTTGAACGCGCGCACGACGCGGATTCCCGAAAGGCGGCTGCGGATCAGCGCGTTTTGTTTGTCCATATATTCGTCGGAAATTTTCCAGAGGGGATGTATTTTCCTCGACACCAGCATCACCACCGCCAGCACGACGGGCACAAACGCGAAGAGGATCAGCGCCAGCACCCAATCCTGACGGAAGGCCAGCACCGTGCCCATGATCATGGTGAAGGGAATGGCGGACAGCGCGCTCATCAGCGTATTGAGCACGTCCCCCACGCGGTCCACGTCCTCTATCGAACGGGTAAGCAGCGCGCCCGTGCCCATTTTTTTGAAGGTATCCGAGGGCATGTCGTTGACTTTCGCAAAAATCTCCGCGCGCAGATCTCCGCAGAACTTCGCCGTAGCCTCCTGACCGATTTTATAGGCGGCGACCACCAAAACGACGTCCGCCACGGCGACCGCCGCCATCACCGCGCACGTCTTATAGACGTAATCGAGATTTTTTTCGTTGATGCCGTAATCCACGATGTTCGTCATCAGGGTGGGCAGAGCCACCGAGCACATGGTGGAAAGCACCAGCATGACAAATGCCGCGGTCAGCGGCAGTCTGTATTTTTTCAATCGTTTCCAGATGTTTTTCATAACCCGATTTCCCATTTTTCGTATTCTGTCATTTCCGCCCCGAAAAGCCTGCCGAGCGGCGCGCGAGCTTCGGCAAAGCCTGCCCGATCGCCCGTTGAGCGGATAAAAGGCCATAGAAAAAAGCGACCTCCGCCCGTCATATATGCGCGGTTCCCCCCAAAGGCGTCCGCCCTGCGCACATTTTCCGATCAAAGAGTCGCTTTCTTGCCAATTTGTTCCCGTTTTTTTGAAGCGCGCCGCCCGACGCGCCCGCATAACGCTATTCTGCCCGTACGCCCAAAACCGCGCCGCTTATTCGCCCGTTCGGGCGTCCGCGGAAGGCGCGGAAGCGTCGGGCGACATGGAGCCGACTCCTATCAGATTATCCACGGGCAGGGAAAACAAAACGCCGCCCGCGTCCGTTTTTAAGCCCGCCGTTTCCTGTATCGCGCGCATAATGGGCAGCTTGCCCTCGCGCTTGGTCAAAATCATTAAAATTTCCGTTTCCTGCTGCAACGTAATGCCGATCAGCTGTTCCGCCTTGCGGTTGTTGAGCGTGGCGGCATGAATCAGCGTTCCGCCCGCGGCGCCCGCGGCGCGCGCCGCGTTCATCGCGTCGTCGGCATAACCGCTCTGCATGGCGGCGATAATCAAATCATATACTCTCTTTTCCTCGTTCATTTTTCCTTCCCTCCCTGCGGCGCCGTCCCTGGGCGCGGCCTTCAAAAGTCCGCCCGCGACGATGCTCGATACGCCCGTCAAAGGCAGAGTAAAACAGATGCCCTTTCCCACCAAATACAATTCCATTTCTTTCTGAATCCCTTCCAGAACCGCCCGTTCCGCGCTTTCGGAAATCAGCGACAAAACGACGCGCTTGGGGGATTCCCCGATGCCGAGATAGTCGAGCACGGCCGTCCGCGCCGTCCCCGACGCCTCGATCGAGTAGCTGAGCGCCGCGCCGAACGAATTGCACAGCTCCACGACCTCCGCCGCGTCGCCCGAAGCGACCACGCCGATCAGCAGTTTCAGCCTCGGCGACGCTCGGCGGCCCTCGCCGTCCTTTTCGCGCAGGCGGCCCGCGACGTGCAGTTTTTTCAGCTTCCCCGCGACGGGCGGGAGATTTTTAACGGTGGTCTTTTCAATCGCGCTCACGTCAGTTCACCTCGTATTCCACAATGTCGTCCTCTTCGCTGAGGAAATTCTTTTTATAGGTCGCCGTCTTATGCTTATAATGGATCCCCAGCACCTGGATACTGATGAGGGGCGCCAAAGCCACCAGCGCGACGCACCCGAACGCCAGGGTCATAATCTCCGACGGCGCAATCACCGAGCACGCGCCGATCGCCATAGGCAGCACAAACGAGGAGACCATGGCGCCGCTGGCCACACCGCCCGAGTCGAACGCGATGCCCGTAAACAGCCGGGGCGCAAAAAACATGAGGACGAGCGCCACGGCATAGCCGGGCAGCAGCAGCCACATGACGTTGAAGCCGACGACGATGCGCAGCATGGCGAAGCCGAGCGCGGCGCAAACGCCGATACACAAGCCCTTTTTCATGGCGGAGGCAGACACGGCGCCCGCGGACATGTGCTCCACCTGTTTATTCAATACATATACGGCAGGCTCGGCCGATACGACGAAGTAGCCTAAAAGCATACCGACGGGCACCAGCAGCCAGCCGCCCCACAGGGAGGCCAGCGACTTGCCGATTTCCCGACCGACGGGCATAAACCCGACGTTTGCCCCCGTCAAAAAGAACGTCAGCCCGCAGAAGGTATAAACGATACCGATGAGCACCTTGATCAGCTGACGCTTTGCAAACGCCCGCGTAACCAGCTGAAAGAGCGCGAAAAACGCCGCGATGGGCGAGAGCGCGCGAAGCACCTCCAGCGCATATGTACCCAGCCCCCGGCCGTAAGCGACAAAGGCGTTTTGGGTGGTTTCGGGAATAAACGGATCCTCGAAAATATATTCCCCGCCCTGCGCTTTATAGACAATGCCGAGGATCATCACCGCCAGCACGGGCCCGATACTGCTCAACGCCACGAGGCCGAAGCTGTCGTCGCCGCTGTTTTTGCCGCTCCGCACGGCGGCGACGCCTACGCCCAGAGACATAATGAAGGGTACGGTTACGGGCCCCGTGGTTACGCCGCCCGCGTCAAACGAAATTGCCCAAAAGCTCTGCGGCACAAAGCACAGCGCCACCATAAAAAGAAGAGGGTAGAGGATAGCCAGAAGAATGGAAAGCCTTACCCCGAACACGATGCGCAGCATCGCTATCATGAGAAAGAGGCCCATGCCGACGGAAACGGTAATTACCATAACCATATTGTCGATGTCGTTTACCTGTTCCGCAAGAATTTGCAGATCGGGCTCCGCCATGGTGACGATGACGCCGATAACGAAGCTGACAAAGGCGATCAACCAAACTTTTTTGCTTTTGGTGAGCGTCGCGCCCACTTTCTGGCCGATGACCAGCATGGACATGTCCGCGCCCAGCGCGAACAGCGCGGTGCCGACCACCAACAGCAAAACGCCTATGCAAAAGAGCAGAAAAACACCTGTATGCAGCGGCGTCAGCGTAATAGCAAGGCCCAAAACGATCAGGGCGATGGGGAACACCGCCTGAAAAGCCTCCTTCAGTTTTTCCTTCAGCGCTTCCGTCATGCCCTTGCGCCGTTCCTTCAGCCGCTCCCTCTCTCTCATGCCGTCCCTCCGTTTTTTGAAATCGACTCCTGCTCTCCCACTCAGTTTCCGTCCGAAAAGGGCGCCAGCGCGTCGCGGACACAGTCCAGAAACGATTCTTCCCCAAACGTGTTGATTTTGAAAAATACCGCCTGGCTGCCGCCCGACGCAATCGCAGAACAAAACAACCGACCGTCGCTTTGGAGGAGAGTGACGTTCAGGCTCACCCGATTGCCGCCCGACCAGCTGTATCGCTCATATACGCGTACCGCGCAGCGGCAGGATGGGGATTGAAAATCGCTCGAAGCTTCCAGGCTTGCCGAAACGCTGTTAAAAACCTCCGCCTCCAGGCTCTGCAGCACTTTGTCGAAGTCGCCGTGCAGATAATACTCCGCTTTTGCCATAAAATCCCTCCCCCCGAAACAGAAACCGCCTCTTTCCCGAGCTCGGGCAAGAGGCGTCTTTTGCGTAAAAAATTTTTCGCGGAACTCCGATCAGTCGTCCGCGCCGTCAAGCTTCATCGCGTCGTCGCTGTCCTCGTACTGCTCGTATTGGTTGCAGAACTCCGCAAAGACCTCGTCCATCAGGGTCTCGTCCTCCAGAGGCAGAAGCTCCTGCTCGTCGCCTTCGCCCTTCAAAAGGAACATCACCACTTCGTCCTCTTCCTCCTCGGTTTCGGGTTCCGCTTTCTGGAAGAAACAATACCATTCGCCCTTATATTCGATTGTGCCTACATGAAGGTACTTTTCGACGTTGCCTTCGTCGTCCTCGAGCTCGAGAATATTATCGTCGTACTCTTCGTCGTCCGTCAAATCTTTCTTTTCCATGGTTTCTCCGCGCCGAAAGGCGCTCTCCTTGCATTTATTCGTTGTCCCCGTCCTCCGACGGCTGTTCGAGGAGCTTGGAAACGCGCTTTTTGGTGCGCGCCAGGTATCCTTCGAGAATGTACGACGCCGCAATCGAATCGATCGTCTGTTTGCGCTTGTCGCGCTTAACGCCGCCCATCACCTGCACTTCCCGCGCCTGCATGGTGGTAAAACGCTCGTCCTCGAGCTCCACGGGCAGGTCGGTAGCCCTTTCGAGGGCCTCGATAAAACGGCGGGTCTTTTCCGTCTGAACGCTTTCCGAGCCGTCGAAATTGACGGGCATTCCGCAGACGATGATTCCCGCGCCCCGCTCCCGCGCTATCCTTGCGATCGCCGCCACGTCCGCGCCGAAGCTGCGGGTACGAAAGTAAGTTTCCGCAGGAATCGCGTATTCGTTAAAGGGGTCGCTCACCGCCACGCCTATCCGTTTGTCGCCTATATCGAAGGCAATCGCACGCCTGAATACCATGCGTTTATTATATCATAAATAATCGGGTTCGTCTATTGTTTTGAAAGCGTTTTTTATGTTTTTACAACAACTTTTTTCAGCGTTTTTTGCATAAAAAGGAAAAGCTTCCTTTTTCGTCCGAAAGCGTGCAGGTTCGACTTTTATAAATTTTTATTTGGTCGGCTCGGGCGGGGGGAGCGGCGAAAATCCGCACGTGCGAACGCGGCGGAAAAAACTTCCGCCGCGCCGTTAAAAACATGTGAAAACAAACGCGCTTCGCACGGGAAAATTACTTTCCGTGTTCCTTCCTTTCCGCGCCGTCCCTGCCTTGGGAGTCTTTCTCCTGCTTATCCGAGCCCTCGCCCTTTCCGCTTTGCGAATCGTCCAAGTTTTCGGAGCTGCCCGAGGAAAAAACGCCGCCGCCGTTTTCCATGTCCTTAAGCTTCTCGTCCATCATTTCATCGAGACGCTGTTTTACTTCTTCCTGACCTTTTCTTACAAGCGTGCGCATCTTACAGCTGTTCGCCGCAAGCAGAGCGCCGCCGACCGCACCGAGCAAAAGCCCGATCGTGAATTTCTCCATGACTTATAGCCTCCTTATGCGGAAAAGGCCGACAGCCTGTTCCGTAAGATCAGTATGAGTTTATTTTTTCGTATTTATTCACAATCGTAACAATTCTCTGTAGCTTTTACGTTTGTCCCCCGTTATTTCCTTATATTTTACGTCCGACGGAAATTTACTTTGATTATTTTTCAATTACATGATTAATAATCATAAAACTTGAAAATAATGATTAATAGTCATAAAATGTAACTATGGAAATTGAGATGATCACACTGGAACAAATTCGCACGCGGCTGATCGAGGCGATCAGACAAAGCGGCCTCACGCAGACGGAAATCGCCAAACGGCTTAACATTTCGCAATCGAACGTCGCGCACTATCTCCGAAGCGATATTATGCCTGCCCTCGACACTTTTGCAAACCTCTGCGTGGTGATAGACGCCGATCCCTCTTACATTCTTTGTCAGCCCCAAAAGTACTAAGTCTCCTCCCTTTACAAATGAAAAAATGGAACCTTTTGAAGCATTTTTGGAAACACTTGACGAATATCTCATTCTCAACGATCTGAATGTGACAGGATTTGCGAGAAGGGCAAACCTCTTTCCGCAAACCGTTTCCTCGTGGCGGAAAGGAAATTCTTATCCCGCTTTGGCGTCCCTTATCAAAATAGCGGACCTGTTTAATTGTTCCCTCGACTATCTTCTCGGCCGTGCGGCCGAAGAAGCGTATTTTCCCTCGCTTGAAAAACCGACGTTTTTTAAGCGGCTAAATGCCTTAATCTCGAAAAGCGGTTTTACCTGTTGCCAAATTTCCCAAACTTGCAAATTGAACAACGCAAATTTTTCGTCGTGGAAAGAAAAGACGGTTCCCAAACCCGAGACCCTTGTGAAATTGGCGGATTTTTTCAACGTTTCTCTCGATTATCTCATCGGGAGGTCGGACTCTGTCTGAAGATACTGAAAGCGCGGAAGAATTTTCTTCCGCGCTTTTGTTCCTTTCCGTCCGAGTTCAGACCTCTTTGAAGGACGAACGGCGTTTCAGGGCTTCGTTTTCCCTTCTCAACTTGATATTTTCCGAGGACAAGCGCGCGTTTTCTTCCTTCAGGGACAGCGCGAGCTTGTCGTACAAGGCATTGATTTCGTTTTCCAGACGCCTCTGCAAAAAGCTCTTCTCCGCGGCGCCCGTGCCCAGGCCCAGCTCCGCGGCGATCGCCTCGATCCGTTCGGGCTGCTTTTTCAGAATGTTCCTGTATTTATTTTGCAGCCGCAGCATCAGCTTGTCGTCGCCTCCCGCAAGGTTGGAAATCGCGCGGCGCACGGAAATCCCCTTGCTCTTTTCGGCAAGAATGCTTCTCAGCGTCTCGTCCGTCTCTTCGTCGGTAAATTCGCGTATCCGTTCCACCGACAGCTGTTTTCCGTCGAGAAGCTTTACCACGCGGTCGTCCTGCTTGGGATTTTTCATCAGTGCATAATAGTAATTGCGTACGCTGCCCTTGGCTCTGCCGTGTTGGGCGCCGTAAGTTTCGAAAAGGTAGGTAAGCGTTTTTCCCGCCTGTTTGCCCGCCCAGATGTATTCGACCAGACTTTTTGCTTCCTCTTCCGTGTAACCGTTGATTTTGTTCATGTTTCCACCTCCGTTTTGAAGAAATTATTAACATATTTTCCGCGATTTATACATGTCCGCAAAAATAAAAGAATATATTTAACTATGAAAATTTATTTCTTATCTTCCCGCCCTTGCGCGCTGATGCTGGGCGGCGTCTTTTTCGGAATGACGGACACCTTCGAGCGCTTTGCGGAAATCGAACCGAAAGACAACGTATTTGCGGAATTTATTCCCGAGGGCGCCCTGCCCGTCGGTTTCTTTATCACGGAAAAGCTGCGTTTTTCTCCACCCGAACACTGCGAGGTATATATATTGAAGGACGGAATCGCCGTATATGCCCGCGACTTCCCGCCCTCCGACTTTTCCTTGAGGATCGTCTCGCAGGAACGTTTTATCGACAATCTCGTCACGGTGTTCCGCCAAGGCGCTTTGCAGCTCTCCTTAGAAACCTCGAAAGGCTTTTTCGTCGCGCCCCTGCCCCCCTGCTTTGAAACCTGTTCCATCCGTTACGAGTGCGGGCTTTTCTTTATAGAGGGACAAAACGCGCTCGCCGTATTCACCGCGGACGGGAAACGCGTTCTGTTTGAGACCGTCTCGCATTATGAAATAAAAAATGAAACGCTCATCGCAACCCTGCCCCTGTCGGACAGCCGAAAGAGATCGGCGGAATGCGAATGGGCGCTGACGGAGGACGGATGTTTTCAGACTTCCTTTCGCATCCGTCAGGAAGGGACCGAAGAACGCGCGGAAAAGCTGCGCGACGAGCTTCTCCCCTATGCCTTTTTCGAAAGCGTGCTGATCGGCGCGGATTTTTCGGAAATGCTGAGCGACGAATTGAAGGAACGAGCCGAACACATCAAAGCGTTTTTGGGGGATTTCGTCTCGGTGACGCTGACGAACGAACCGCAGACTTGCGGCTTGGTGAGAAAGAAGAAGGAGCGGCTTTTCGAGCTTCATTATTTTACCGCGGAAGTGAAAGAAGGAAAAATCGTGGATATCAGAGGGTAATCGAGAGATAAGTTAAAAAATCGACGGATATCAAGGGATAAACGTGAAACAAGCTGAAAAATCGACGGATATCAAGAAATAATCGGAAAGTAAAATAAAAATCCGCGGACGCCCCTTCAAAGGGCGTCTCCACATTGCCGCAGATCCATTTACGCATGAAGCTACAAAAAAGGCCGTCGGGAGAAATTTTCCCCTGACGGCCCTTTATTTTTATATTTTTAACCGAGCTTTGCGCAGACCTCGTCCGACTTCGGGGCTTCGGCCCTCTGTTTTTTGCTTAATAGCTCTTTACCTTTATATATTCCACGGTGATGGGGGTATTGGGCACCTTGTAGGTCTGCTTTTCCCTGGCCGCGGCCATATAGCGGTCCTCCTCATCGACGGTGACGGTGACTTCGGACACGAAATCGGCCGTTTCCTCGTATTCGTCCGCGATATATTCCTCGATCGCCGTCATCAGCTCCTTCAGCTTATCCGTGCTGTCGTCGTCCTTGAGCGTCGCAAACGTGCAATAAGAAGAAGACACCGAGTTGCTGCTGCCCGTAGAGATATAGAAAAGGGAGGTGGCGCTGTTATACTTATACGGCTTGGAGTTGTAGCCCTTGCCGTCCGCGCGCTGCACATATACGGGGACGGAACAGCTCTCTTTGGGCGTGTAGTACATCGTCAGCGAACCATAGCTCTGTTTGACCGCGCCGTTTTCCACCTCGAAGCCGTTGGCGGAAAATTCTCCGTAAACGGTATAGAGAGGATCTGTCCGCGCTTCGTCGTCCCAGACCGTCTGGGTAAGCGTCCAATCCTTCACCACGGAAAAATAATCCTTTTCCACGAGACCGCCGTCGTCCGCTTTCGAAGCGTCGTAGGAATATCCGCCCGTATAGAGGCGGCTGGTGCCCGCGTCGTAGTTGTGGATACACAGCCCGTCGTAATAGCCGTTTTCCACAAGCTCGAGGAAGTGCTGAACGGTGGAGGGGGCAATCTTTCTATACAATTTATATTGCAGAGTATAGGATTTATCGTTGAAGGAAAGCTTCATCTCCACTTCGGGATGAGAAGTGGTACAGGAAGAAAACATCGCCACGGAAGCGAAAACGCTGACGCCGGCAAGCGCCGCGCACATTATTTTTTTCAAAGGTTTGTTGCGTAACATCAAGTTTCTCCGTCAAAGGATTTTTATACTTCTCTATTTTACCCTTTATTTGCGTTTCCGTCAAGCACTTTTAAGCGTTTGCCGCCAACTTTTACACAAAAACCATAAAATACACAAAATGCGGAGCTTTTTGCAAGCGTCCGCATTTTTTCTTTATCGCCCCGTGGGCTAAAGCTTTGCTCTATGACAAAAACGACAGCAGCGCGCCGATTCCCCCCGCCACGGCCAGACAGATAAGAAACCACACCGCATTGCAGACGACGAAAACCGCCACGCAGGCTATAATCTTAACGGCCAGGGAAGACTTTCCCCGCAGTATGTTTGCGTTTAACACGGCGCCCAGCAGACAGCACAGCGCGCTGAGACCGCCGCCGATCGCGCCGCATAATATGCCCAGGGCGATCCCCAGACAGGGCAGAAAAATCAGCACCCATTCGTACCACTTGTTTTTTGCAAGCACGATGTTTTTTCCGTTGTCGGTCAGCGTCACGCCCGTCAGAAAGTTTCCCTTAACCTCCAGGGGACGTGCGTTTCCTGCGGCGTCCTTAACGGAAAAGGTCTTTTTATTTATCTTTTCCAAAGGCACCCCGTCGAGCGTCAATTCCTTTTTTCCCGTCCATACGTTTTCGGTATAGACATATACCCTGCCTTCCTCTTCCGCCGTCAGCTGCATATCTCTTTCCTCCTCATATTTCTTTTATTATATCACCGATCGGCAAGTTTGTCAATAGCGTTAAATAAAATAAAGTCCAATCTTTTGAATTTTCCGCATTTCGAACGGTCTTACTTGCCGCGCGGTAATTTTCAAGGCTCTGTTTACCGCGGAAAGTTCTTTGCCGACCGTTACCGATCGGTAACCTCGCGCACGCCCAGCCTTTCCCCGCACTTCACCTTCGTCTCGTCCCCCGCGCGGGTATTGGAAAGCAGCTCTTCGTCCGGCTTCACTTTCCCGCGTTCCGTCAAAAGTACGATCGTCGAGCCGCCGAATTCGAACCGGCCCTTTTCCTCTCCCCTATTGCACGGCCCCGCGCCATGGTCGTTGACGATCCGTCCCACCAGCATCGCCCCGACCTCCACCTGCGTCACGTCCCCGAAATTGTCCGTATGCATCACGGTGTATTCCCGACAATTTTCCGTAAAGACCCGCCGCTTTTCCAGCGCGACCGGCTGAACGGTATGCAGCTTGCCTTTGATAAAGACGTTTTCGCCCTTGCTTCCGCCGTCGATATAGAAATAGCGGTGATAATCCTCCACGGACAGACGAAGCACGAAGCACAGCCCGCCTTCGTATTTCTTTGCCAGCGCCGCGTCCCGCAGGAGCGTCTCCACGGTATAGCGGAAGCCCTTGATTTCAAACGCGCTGTCCCCGTCCACGGGATAGACGGACAGTTTTCCGTCGCACGGCGAAACAAACGCCTCGGGCGAACGGTCGAAGGGCCGAAGCTCGGGACGGATACGGCGGGTGAAGAAGGCGTTGAAGCTTTTGTACTCCTCCCGTTCGTACTGGGACATATCGATTGCGTGCCTGCGGACATATCCCTTGATGAGCCCGCGCGAGAGGCGGCTGTCCAAAAAACGCCCCGCGGCTTTAGAGACCGCACGGCAGGTAAGCAGCTTCAAAAGCGGCAGGCCCAGCTTATTGCAATACAAAAAACGCAGAGACGCCGCGGGCCGCAGCGCCTCCTTTTTAACGATTTCTCTCATCTTAATACCGCCAGGTTGATATAGAGCAGCGCGCCTAAAATCACGCCCAATATTCCCATGGCGATCAACAGTCCTTTAATCCCCAGCTTGGGCATTTTGAAACGAATGACAAACGCGGCCGAAAGGGCCAGATAGCCCGTCAGCATGACGGCGTTGCGCCCGATCGAATGAGGGGCAAACATAATGGCGACGAGGTAAAAAATGGGCAGGGCAAACGCGACGTTGGTGACGGGCAGTCCCTCGTAATAGAGCCTTCGGCCGCAGTTTTCCTCGCTGGTGCGCAGCTCCTCGGTGACGTCGAAATAGGCGAGACGGATCAGCGCGCACAGCACGAACACGGCATAAACGGGCAGGAAATACCAGCGGTTGAGCCGCATGCCGAAGCCGATCATCGCAGGCGCGACGCCGAAGGCGATCAGATCGCTCAGCGAGTCGATCCTTTCTCCAAACATTCTATCCTCTCTCGTCCTGTTTTTGCGGGTTTTGGCCACCGCGCCGTCAAAGGCGTCGCAGACGCCCGAAATTAACAGACAGATCACGCCTATATCGGGGCGCGCGCCCTTGTTGCCGCCCACGGAAAAGCAGATTCCCACGATCGCCGCTACGACCGACAAATATGTAAGGATTACCCCGTAATGGTAAAACCCTACCAATTTTTTATTCGTGTTTTTCATAATCGACTTTCTCTTCCGATATTTTTTTTCTTTCTTTTCTCTTGAGCACGGTCACGTGGTAAGCGAGCGTCATTATCCCGCTGACCGCGATGCAAATATAATAGGAAATCCCCCTCGTCACCATCATGGCGGATAAAATAAACGCGTTTTGGTAGTGCAGGCCGTAAATGTGCAGATAGAGATACTCAAACGCGCCGACGCCGCCGGGGAGGGGCACCGAATTGTAGCCGATGAGCACGAAAGCCTGCATGACAAACACGTCCGCCAACGGCGCCTGCCTGTCCGCCGCAAGGCAGACGAAACAGGTAATGAGGATCTGGGAAACGCGCTGGGCGATATTGAGGATCAACGCCTCGAAAAAGAGCGCCCTGTGTTTTTTGATTTCCTCGAAGCTCGTACGATACTTTTCCACCTCATCCGTGAGCTTCGCGCGCCATTTTTCGGTGTTTTTGACGATTTTAAGCTTATGCAGAAAGGAAATAAGCCCGTTTCCGCACCCCAGCACCGCCTTGTGACAGCGCATGCAGGCGATAAAAAACGCCAGCAGAAGGCTCTGCACGATAAGCCCCGCCGCCACGAGAAACTTTATCCAAAACCCGAACCGCGAAAACATGTGCGGGCGTATGATAAACGCCGCCGCGCCGATGACGAGGATCGCCGCCGTATAGGCGATGAGATTGAATACGAGGGTAAACGTGGTCGCCCCGGGATCGATTCCGTCCTTGACCATATAGTAGGCGGACGCGGGCTGGCCGCCCGACGCCGAGGGCGTGATCGCGGAATAGTAGATATCCGCCGAGGAATACACCATGGACGAAAGCAGCCGGTTTTTATATCCCAGCCGCTTGCTGATCAGATGGATGCTCAGGCCCTCGAAGACGATAAACAGCAGCATGCAGACAAAGGCCGCGGCCAACAGCCAGGGATTGCTGCTTTTGATAAATTTTCCGATATCGGAAAAATTCAGCTCGCGGTTGCTTCTGAATAAAATAAACAGCGTCACGCCGATGAGGACGAGAAGAAAAAGAATATTGAAAATTTGTTTTTTCGCGCGTTTGGATATTCCCTTTCCCATACTTTCCTTCTTGTCCGATCGTTTTTCTCTTATATATATGGAAAAATCCGCTCTTATATGACCGTTTTCCGCTTCCGATAAGCTTTTTATTACGCAATGGCAGATTGCGTAATACAGGGGTACCCCTGTACTTGTTTTTCATTTTATATATATTAACATTGTAACAAATTATATACGGTATGTCAAGTCCTCGACACAATATCACAAAAATATATTACAAATTTCGACTTTCTTCCCCGTTTTTCCGCACGAAAAAAGCGCAGCCGAATGGCTGCGCCCGTTGTTTGCAAGCGTAAAAGCTTACTTGAGCTCGGCGGTAGCGCCGTTCTCCTTGAGCTTTGCGACGAGAGCGTCCGCGTCCGCCTTGGGAACGTTTTCTTTGATAACGCCCATCGCTTCCACCGCTTTCTTCGCGTCGGCAAGGCCGAGGCCCGTCGCTTCGCGGACAACCTTGATGATGGCGATTTTGTTGGGGCCGATCTCTTTGAGAACGACGTCGAATTCCGTCTTCTCTTCCGCCGCGGGAGCAGCCTCCGCCGCGCCGGCAGCGCCTGCGGCGGCTACGGGAGCGGCCGCGCTCACGCCGAATTCGGCTTCAAGGGCTTTTACGAGCTCGTTGAGCTCGAGAACGGACATCGCTTTTACTTCTTCGATGAGTTTCTGTACATCCATGATAATTTTTAATCCTCCGATTTTTTATAATAATGATTTCTTTCTCAGTTGTTCGCGGTTTCCTTCGCCTTTGCGATGGAATCGAGAACATAGACAAACTTGGAAATGGACGACTGCAGGCAGCCGAGCATCTTTGCGATGAGCACTTCCTTGGAAGGGATCGCCGCAAGTTCCTTAACGCCGTTTTTATCGAGATACTTCTGCTCGAGATACGCGCACTTGGGCACGATCTTGTCCGCAAGGGCGGGCGTTTCCTTCACCGCCTTCGCAAAGATCGCCGCGCCGCTGGTTTCGTCGGGGCAGAACACGGTGGCCGTGGTTCCGTTGAGATCCTTGTCGAAATCGGTTACGCCCAGCTCGTTGAACGCTTTTCTCACAAGGGTGTTTTTATATACCTTGTATTCGCAGTTGGCGCTCTTGAATTTGTTGCGAAGCGCCGTGACCTCGAGAACGGTGAGTTTGTTATAATCCGCAAACACAACCGACTTGCTTCCCTCGATCTTGCCTTTGATTTCTTCGACAACCTGTTTTTTAGCTTCTAAATTCGCTGACATGAATACCTCCTTTAAGCGGGTCCGCCGCCTGACATTAAAAAATGCCCTGTGCCGCGCGGCACAGGGACATAAAGGGATCGCACCTTGCGATTTCTCCGTCGTCTCTCTGCCTGAGCGAGCGGTTTCCCATCAAACCTTGCGGTGCTCGCCGTCTGCGGCCTTTGATTTTTTTACGTGACCATTATATCATTTCCGCGGGAAGCCGTCAACGATTTTCGGCCGCTTCCCGCGAAAATATTTACATTTTGCGAAAAAACTTAACCCTTGATCGAAACTTTGACGCCGGGGCCCATCGTGGAAGCGATGGCGACGCTCTTGACGTACTGTCCCTTGGCGGTGGCGGGCTTCGCTTTCAAAATGGCGTCCATGAGCGCGGTGAAGTTTTCCACCAGCTTCTCTTTGCCGAAGCTCTTTTTGCCGATCGGGCAGTGAATGATCGCCGTCTTGTCGAGTCTGTATTCGACCTTACCTGCCTTCACTTCCCTGATCGCCTTCTCGACGTCCATCGTAACGGTGCCCGACTTGGGGTTGGGCATCAGGCCCTTGGGGCCGAGGACTCTACCGATACGGCCGACCATACCCATCATATCGGGGGTGGTGATCATGACGTCGAAATCAAACCAGTTGTCGTTTTGGATCTTGGCGATCATTTCCTCCGCGCCGACGTAATCCGCGCCCGCGGCGGCCGCCGCGTCCGCTTTCGCGCCCTTGGCGATCACCAAAACGCGCTTTGTCTTACCCGTTCCGTTGGGAAGCACCAAAACGCCGCGGACCTGCTGATCCGCCTGACGGGGATCGACGCCCAGACGGACGTGCATTTCCACCGTTTCGTCAAACTTGGCCTTCGCCGTTTCCAAAACGATATCCACCGCTTCCGCCGTTTCGTAGGGCTTCGTCAAATCAAAAGCTTTTACGCTGTCTGCATATTTTTTTCCGTGTTTCATTTTCTAAATCCTCCTCGCGGTCGATGACGGGATTTCACCCTGCCGCGTTCTCCTTGAAATTACTCTTCCACCGTGACGCCCATGCTGCGAGCGGTTCCCGCAATCATGCTCATCGCGCTTTCGAGAGAGGTGCAGTTGAGGTCGGGCATTTTCGTCTTTGCGATTTCCTCTACCTGAGCCTTGGTAAGCTTGCCCACCTTGACGGAATTGGGTTTCGCGCTTGCCGTCTCGAGCCCGAGCGCCTTCTTGATCAAAACGGGCGCGGGGGGAGTTTTCAGAATGAACGTAAAGGAACGATCCTGATAAATCGTCACGACGACGGGGATGATAAGTCCCGCTTTGTCCGCCGTCTTGGCGTTGAATTCCTTAGTGAATCCGGGCAGATTGATACCGAAGGGACCGAGCGTGGAGCCTACGGGGGGCGCCGGAGTTGCTTTTCCTGCGGGAAGCTGCAATTTTACGACCGCAGTAATCTTTTTAGCCATAAATAAAATCCTCCTGTTGTGGTGTTGGCAAGGTACCCTCGAAAAATTTGATACCTCTCCCACTTATTTCCAAAACGGAACGGTTTCGTTCCCGATTCAGACGATAGTTAATAAAATAGTAGCCGCCGCGGAAAAAATTTAGGTTTCCGATTCCTCGGCGGGTTCGGGCAGAGCCGCATCCACGCGCTTGATCTGGAGATATTCCACTTCCACGTCGGTATTGCGGCCGAACATGCTGGTGGAAATCTTCGCCTTCTGCGCCGCGTTGTTGAGTTCCTTGACGGTGCCGAGGAAGCCCTTCAGCGGCCCCTCCTCGATGGAAACGGTGTCTCCCACCTTGAAATCGACGTCGGAGACAAACTCCTCGAGGCGCATCTTGCGGATTTCCTCCTCCTTCATGGGGATAGGCCGCCCCTGAGGGCCGCAGAAACCCGTGACGCCGCGCGTGCTCGTCACGTAATACCAGATCTGGTTGGTGTAGATCATCTTGATGAACACATAGCAGGGCAGAAGCTTTCTCTCCACCACTTTGCGCTTACCGTTCTTTTCCTCAATAACCTGCTCCATGGGAATTTTCAGATCGACGATATAATCGCCGAGATTGTTGTTTTCAATCAGCTTTTCCAAGCTGTCCTTCACCATCGCTTCATAACCGGAGTAGGTGTGCAGGATATACCATTTGGGCTGGTCTAATTCCGACATAGTCCCTCCTTACGAGATGAGCTCCAACAGGGCGGCGAGACCGAAATCAACTCCCGTAACGACGACCAAAAATATAAAGACGATGACAAGGACCACGCCCGTGGTCTTGAGCGCCGTGGGGAAAGAAGGCCAGGTAACCCGCTTGAGTTCGGAAAAGACCTCCTTGATTTTGGCACCCATGCGACGGAAAATATTGGGCTTTTTATTCTTTGTTTTTGTTGCGTTTGCCATTGTTTACCTCTGTGCCTCCGCGCAGGAACTTCCGCTTGATTTTCGGCGGACTGCGCCCGCTTATCGATTATTTGGATTCTTTGTGCTCCGTGTGCTTCTTGCAGAAAGGACAGTACTTTTTCAAGACCAATCTGTCGGGATCGTTCTTCTTGTTTTTCATGCTGTCATAATTTCTATGCTTGCATTCCGTGCATTCGAATGTAATTTTGGCTCTTGCCGTTTTTGTTGCCATATCGAAAACTCCATACAAAAAAATTACACCCCTCTTAGGTGCGTAAACAAAGTTTATCACACTTCAAGGGGCTTGTCAATCCTTTTTGAGAGGTTTTTCAAAATTTTTTTCGTTTTTTCGGGAAGTTTACTTTTTCAAAATAAATATCGCCCCCTGCTCTCCCATACTCAGGGTCGTGCCGTCGCAGGTCATCGTCTGCGGCTCGCCCGCGATCGTGAGGACGATTTGACCCTGCTCGGCCGCTTCCTCCCAGAGCCCCGTCATCGTAACGCCCATCATCGTCAAGCTTGCGCTGCCGTTTTCCTTAAGCTCCATCACTGCGTAATCCTCGGTGAGAACCATTCCTTCGTAGCTCTCTCCCGCTTTTATTTCCGTCACCGCGTCCCCGTTTTCCACCCGCAGCGCGTAAAATTTATAGACGCCTGCATAAATACTGCTCTCCTGCGACGAATTTCCGCTGTTTGACGAATTTCCGCCGTCGGCGGAATTGCCGTTTCCGCCATCGACGCCCAAAACGAGTATGATCCCCTCCATATCCAT
Source organism: uncultured Eubacteriales bacterium (assembly GCA_900540805.1). Lineage (GTDB taxonomy): Bacteria > Bacillota > Clostridia > Christensenellales > Borkfalkiaceae > Scatosoma. Next base: position 6,058 of record UQHL01000019.1, on the reverse strand, counting down.
TTCTATGGTAGTTCCGTCGCAGGTCATCGTCATCGGATCTCCCTCGATCGTAACGACGATTTTATTTTCCTCGTCCGCTTCCGTCCAGGTTCCCGTCCCCGTAACGCCCGCCATTTTTATGGTGGCGACGCCGTCCGCCTTGAGCTCGATCATCGCGTATGCCTCGGTGAGAACCATTCCGCCGTAATTTTGTCCGACCTTCACCTCCGTCACCAGCCCCCCCGACCTCCATCCGCAGCGCCTGAAACTTGTATGTACCCGCATAAGATTTGCTTTCCGCAGAAGAATTTTCCCTCTCCCCGCAGGAGGCCAGGCAGAACAGCCCCAAGATAAACGCCAGCAACGAAAACAGCGTCAGTTTGAATTTTTTCATACTTCTCTCCTTATAAATTCAGATAGCTTCATTATATGCCCTTTTTCTGTTTTTGTCAAGGGGTTATAAATTTTTTGTAATTATATTCCAACTCTTTTTAAGCCGTATTCCTCCGCCAGCCTTTCGAACAGCGGCAGCGCCCGTTCGATTTGTTCCGTCGCCACGCAGTACGCCACCCGCACGTAGCCCGGACAGCCGAAATCGTCCCCGGGCACCAGCAACAGCTCGTATTTGCGCGCGCGGGCGCAGAAGGCGCCGGCGTCCGCTTCGGGCGATTTCACAAACAGATAAAACGCTCCGTCGGGATACACGCAGGTATAGCCCTTTTCCGTCAGACCGTTATAGAGAAGATCCCGGTTTCTCTTATAAACGCCAAGATCCGCCGTTTTACCGTCGCATTCGGCCGCTACGCGCTGAAACAGGGCGGGGGCGCATACGAACCCGAGGACGCGCCCCGCGCCGCATACGGCCGCATACAGGGCCTTATTTTCCGCCGCGCGGGGACTGACCGCGATATAGCCGATCCGCTCGCCGGGGAGGGAGAGGGATTTTGAATAGGAATAACACACCAGCGTGTCGGGATAATAGTTGATGAGATAGGGAACCCTCGTATTTTCGTCATAGACCAGCTCCCGATAGGGTTCGTCGGAAATGAGGTAGATCGGGCGGCCGTACTCCTCCGACTTTTTCTTCAGCAGCGCCGCCAGCCTCTTGACGGTTTCTTCCCCATAGACCACGCCCGAAGGATTGTTGGGGGAATTGACGATCACCGCTTTCACGCGGGGGGTCAGCGCCCGTTCAAGCGCGGCGAGATCGGGAAGAAAGGTTTTGTCCTCGGACGGAAGCGCGGTAAATTTTGCGCCCGCGCCCTCGACAAATACCTTGTATTCGGCAAAATAGGGCGCAAAGACGAGAAATTCGTCCCCCGCGCAGGCCAGCGCATGAACGGCGATCGTCAGACAGGCCGCGGCGCCGCAGGTCATATAGAGATCGTCGCCCGAAAGCCCCGCACCAAAACGGGCGTTGAGGTTGGCGGCGATCCTGTCGCGGCAATCCTTGTCGCCCTGCGCGGAGGTGTAGCCGTGCAGCCGTACGGAGGGCGTTTCCCTTACGATGCGCAAAATCGCCTCTTCGACGCAGGCGGGCGCGGGGACGGACGGGTTCCCGATGGAAAAATCGAATACGTTCTCCGCGCCGATCTCCCCGCCGCGCTTTTTCGCGTACTCGAAAATTTCGCGGATCACCGAGCGTTTGCTGCCGAGCTTATACATTTTTTCGTTGATCATGGCCTGTGCCTCCAAAAATTTTTTTATTCCTCTCTATTATAGCGGTTTCGGGAAATTTTAGCAACGCTTTACGACCGAAAATAAAAAGGACAGAACCTTTTTCAGTCCTGTCCCTTCAGCATCCTCGCCGTTAAAATCAAAAAATCTATCTGTTTTTCGTTTAGATTTTTACACTCTTCAATCAATTTATCGACCTTCGCCTTTATCAGCTCGTCGTAATCCACGGCATAAAATTCGTTTATCGTAAGCCCGAAAACCTTACAGATTTTGTCGAGCGATTCGGGCGTCGGATGAACGCCCTTATTGAACCATGGATAAATTGTTCCCGCGCTCAAATCGGCATTCTCGGCCAATTGACTTACGCTCCAATTTCTTGCGTTCATCAATTCGCGCAGTTTATTCAAAATTGTTTCCGTTTCCACGGTATGCTCTTTTGATCTCATGACATAATTATATATTATGTTAAATAAATCTTTATATGTATTAACTCTAAATATTTTATATTAAAGCATAAAATTGCTTGACAGACGATAAAAATTTTTATATACTGTAAATAAGTATTGCGGGGATACGTGCACGACAGTCGGTCCGTGTTTAACAAACTCCTTTGCAAATCAGCGCTTCCCCGCAATACGATAATATGAAAAGAGCCGACGCAAAATTGCGTCGGCCCTTTTTTTCAAAAAATTTTATGCGTTGACGACGGTTTCCCGTTCGGCGGAAAGCGCCATAAAGAAATTTGCGCGCGCCATCCGGTGATAGGGCGCCACGAAAAGCGTACCTACGCCGAAGCACAGCGCGCCCACGATGTACCAGCCGATAAAGCTTAAGTCGAGACAGAAAAGCCGACCCTTATATCCGTCCATCATTTGACGGCTTTCGTCGAGGCAGGCCTTCCAATCCTTGGATTTGTCCTCCTGCTGAATGTAATAGCTCATCGAATAGGAATATGCCTTGACGATGCCGGGAACGACCAGAAGCAACGACCACAGCGCGATAAAGATCGACTGCAAAAGCCCGAGGATCAGCGAGCCGCCGAAATTTTCGGTAAAGCCCTTAAACGTGTCGCCCAGCTCGATCCTCTCCTTGCCGCGGACGCGGTCGGTCATTACCCGCGCGAGGCCGTAGCCCAAAGGCCCTACCACGATCAGGCTGCCCACGAAAAAGACGACGGACGCCGCGCTCGTCAACACCGTAACGATGAGGCAGGCGAGCAGCATCATCAGCCAATTGTTTTGAAAAATGCTGCCGCCGAGTTGTTCGCGCGCATTTTTCTTAAGTTCCGCATTGGATACCATAAATAAAATCTCCTTATACTTTTTTCAAAAATTTTTCTCTTTTATTGTATGCGGCTTGCACCGTATTTTATCATACCCCTTTCCGCCCGTTTTGTCAAGCGGTTTGGATAAATTAAGGGGCGCGGACTTTTATTTGTTCACAGCCGTTTCTCTGTAAGAAAACAGACCCGCGCCGTTGATGGCGCGAGCCTGCTTTATCCGTTTTCAGATTATTTATCCGTTCTGGGATTGCGAATGTTGGCCTGAGCCGCCGCAAGGCGTGCGATGGGCACGCGGTAAGGCGAGCAGGAAACATAGGAAAGTCCGATCTTATGGCAGAATTCCACGGAGGAAGGATCGCCGCCGTGTTCGCCGCAGATACCGCAGGACATACCGGGACGGGTCTTGCGGCCAAGTTCTACGGCCATCTCCATCAATTTGCCTACGCCGACGGTGTCGAGACGCGCAAACGGATCGGATTCGTAAATCTTATTTGCATAGTAAGCGGGCAGGAATTTGCCTGCGTCGTCGCGGGAGAACCCGAACGTCATCTGCGTAAGATCGTTGGTGCCGAAGCAGAAGAACTCCGCCTCTTTGGCGATCTCGTCCGCGGTGAGGGCCGCTCTGGGAATCTCGATCATGGTGCCGACTTCGTACTTGAGGTCGGCTTTCGCCGCCGCAATCACTTCGTCCGCCGTCTTGACGACGATGTCCTTGACAAACTTCATTTCTTTGACTTCGCCCGTCAGAGGAATCATGATTTCGGGAACGAGGTTCCAGTCGGCATGCTTTTTCTTGACGCTGATCGCCGCTTTGATGACGGCTTTCGTCTGCATCACCGCGATTTCGGGATAGGTGACCGTAAGGCGGCAGCCTCTGTGGCCCATCATGGGGTTGAATTCGTGAAGGTCGGCGATGATCTGCTTGATCTGCGCAACCGTCTTGCCCTGGGTTTTCGCCAGCGCCGCGATGTCCGCTTCGTCCGTGGGAACAAACTCGTGAAGGGGAGGATCGAGGAAACGGATGGTGACGGGATAGCCGCCGAGCGCTTCGAAGAGACCTTCGAAGTCGGCCTGCTGCATGGGCTCGATTTTTTCGAGCGCAGCCTCTCTCTCTTCCACCGTATCCGAGCAGATCATTTCGCGGAACGCCCCGATCCTTTCGGGATCGAAGAACATGTGCTCCGTACGGCAAAGGCCGATGCCCTGCGCGCCGAACGCCGCCGCCTGCTTCGCGTCCTTGGGGGTGTCCGCGTTGGTTCTTACGCCCAGCGCCTTATACTTGTCCGCCAACTGCATGATACGTCCGAAATAGCCGCTGGACGTGTCCGCCGCCACGGTGGGGATCGCTTCGCCGTAAATGTTTCCCGTGGAACCGTCGAGGGAAATGACGTCGCCTTCCTTATATACCTTTCCCTTAAGCGTAAACTGCTTATTGGCTTCGTCCATCTTGATGTCGCCGCAGCCGGAGACGCAGCAGGTGCCCATACCGCGGGCGACGACCGCCGCGTGAGAGGTCATACCGCCGCGGACGGTGAGGATACCCTGCGCGTAGTGCATGCCCTCGATGTCCTCGGGGGAAGTTTCGAGGCGGACGAGAACGACCTTTTTGCCCTTCTTGCCCTCTTCCACGGCGTCCTCGGCCGTGAATACGATTCCGCCGCAGGCCGCGCCGGGAGAGGCGGGAAGCGCGTTCGCCACGGGAGTGGCCGCTTTCAGCGCCTTGGCGTCGAACTGGGGATGCAGAAGCGCGTCGAGCGTTTTGGGATCGATCTGCATGATCGCTTCCTTTTCGGTAATCATACCCTCGTCGATGAGGTCGCAAGCGATTTTGATCGCGGCCTGCGCCGTACGCTTGCCGTTACGGGTCTGAAGCATGTAAAGCTTTTTGTCCTCGATCGTGAACTCCATATCCTGCATATCGCGGTAATGGTTTTCGAGGGTGTTGCAGATATCCTGGAACTGCTTATAAACCGCGGGCATCACTTCGGCCATCTTGGCGATGGGCATCGGGGTGCGCACGCCGGCGACGACGTCCTCGCCCTGCGCGTTCATCAAAAATTCGCCCATCAGCTTCTTTTCGCCCGTAGCGGGATCGCGCGTGAACGCCACGCCCGTACCGGAGGTGTCGCCCATGTTGCCGAACGCCATCATCTGTACGTTTACGGCCGTGCCCCAGCTGTAAGGGATATCGTTCTGCATTCTGTAATAGTTGGCGCGGGGGTTGTCCCACGAACGGAACACCGCCTTGATGGCGCCGAACAGCTGCTGCTTGGGATCGTCGGGGAATTCTTCGCCGATCTTGGCCTTATATTCGGCCTTGAACTGAGAAGCGAGCTCCTTGAGATCGTCCGCCGTCAATTCGACGTCCTGCGTAACGCCTTTTTTCTCCTTCATCTGATCGATGAGCTGTTCGAAATACTTCTTGCCGACCTCCATGACGACGTCGGAATACATCTGGATAAATCTTCTGTAGCAGTCCCACGCCCAACGGGGATTGCCCGATTTCTTGGCGATGACTTCGACGACGGTCTCGTTGAGGCCGAGGTTGAGAATGGTGTCCATCATGCCGGGCATGGAAGCTCTCGCGCCCGAACGCACGGAAACGAGCAGAGGATTTTCGAGATCGCCGAACTTTTTGCCGGTGATGCCTTCCATCTTTTCGATATAGGCGAGAATCTCCGCCTGAATATCGGGGTTGATCTGCTTGCCGTCCTCGTAATACTGCGTGCACGCTTCCGTCGAAATGGTGAAGCCCTGGGGAACGGGAAGACCGAGACCGGTCATTTCCGCAAGGTTGGCGCCTTTGCCGCCGAGAAGCTCGCGCATTTTCGCATTACCCTCGGTGAAGAGGTAGCAATACTTTTTTGCCATAGTTGATTATTTCCTCCATTGATTATTAACTTTTTCAATACGTTAAAGCCTTTCGCTCACACGATATCTATAACATATCCATTCTAATACAAATCGCAAGAAATATCAAGCCTTTCGCGGGAGCTTTTTCGTATTTTTTCTCGATTTTGTCAAAATTTTTCGCGTCCGAAAGGTTTATGAGAGAGAAAAACCGCAATAATCATCCACCCGCATAGCGGGTGGTTTTTCATTTTCGGGCATAGCCCTTGT
>UQHL01000018.1 GCA_900540805.1 uncultured Eubacteriales bacterium | reverse complement strand
AAGTGTTTTTTCTTCCCCCAGTAGAACTGGGGGTTTATTTTCGCTAAAGCTCCAATAAAAAAGGTTTCAATTTAGACCTTATGTCCGAATTGAAACCTTTATACAATTGGCTATAGATGATAAAAAGATATTTTTGTGCTTTATTATGTAGTCTCGAACTCGCGATAGGCTTTTAAGTTTACGATCATTGCTTTTACTAACAAGAATCCTTAAAATTCATACTTTTATCTTAGGGGAATCTTATGAGCTATCTTGAGGGGCGAAAGATATATTGTAAATTAAATCAATAAAATTGATTTTCCAACCAATGCGAAAAATGATAACAATTACCTTCACTTACATACCAATTGGAATATAACATAGTTCTTACATCCATATCATCAAAAATATCGTAAACCCAATCACCCCAATTATTATCATTCTCTAAATTTTCTTCTTCAATTAAAAATTCCGCTTCTTCCACGATCAGGCACAATATAATTTCATCCAGTACGCTATGTGCAATAATCTCTCTTCCATTTCCCGCAATCACTCTTAAACTCTTCAATTCACAATACATTACATACAAAAATTCATAATCATAATTCATAAGAAATTGTTTGGGCAGCAAGCTTTCAATAAAAGACGTACTTATCTGCCCAATATGCGTTCCTTTCGGAAGTCTAGACAACTCCTCCATATCCTCTTTGATATGATCCAATAATATATCGCTACCTATTACGAAAGAAAGCGCCGCAATCTCGCCAAATTTTTTTTCCAAATATTTAGACCACGCTTCATGATTTTTATATTTCTCTAAATCAATAGCGTCTTCAGTATTATCTTCCGTAGGGAATTGAATCCAATTCAAAGCTTTACAAACGCCTTTATATTTATCGTGACGAATAGCTTCTCCCGCTTCATATCGGCACCACGTTTTTGTCCCTACGCCAGCTCGTTGAGCAGCTTCTTCAATCGTCAAATGCAATTCATTTCTTCTCTTTTTAATCATTTCAGCAAGTTTAGGATTGCTTCGTATCGCTTTTTGTGCCATATTAATTCTCCTTTTTTATTTTAATGACATGTCTCCATATTGTCATTGTATCACTATAAGATTTATTTGTCAAGAATTTTATTCATTATTTGTAAATTTTTTCATAAAAATTTTTACTCTTTATTGTTTTCACTTGTCAAAAACAATAAAAATTTGCTATAATCGTGCTTATTATATTTTCACAAGGAGGTAGTTTATGAAGAAAAACTACACAAAAGTACAAAAACAGTGCGGAAATGGCGATTCCATTCTTTTGATTTCAAAAGAAACAAATGTTTCCTGAATTACAATCTATCGTTGGCTTTCAGCAAGTTTAAAGAAAAGTTCGCAAAATGAAATAACAAAAAACCTACTTACAAAGATATTCAGAAATTGAAACATCGAATTAAACACCTTGAGCAAATGTTGGAGGTCATTGATAAAATTGACTGTTTCCTAATTCTCCGCTTAAAGATAGATTAAATGCCTTAGAAGAATTATATGGGTAATATAACACCTACGTTTTATATAATGTATTAAAAGTTGCGCGTGGCTTCTTTTGTAATTATCTCTTCCGTAATAAATGCGAAGCCGCATGGTATTTTCAACATAAGGACATGCTTAGACAGGAAATCCAAAGAGTTTATAACGAAACCGGACAAATTATGGTTTTGATAAAATTACTGCAATACTGAAAAAACAAGGAATAAAAACGTCAGAAGATACAGTTCGATTATTAATGCAAGAATTAAATTTAAAAAGTATATGACAGAAATCTAAAGAATTATATAAGAAAGAAAAGAAACTTTTTTCAAAGATAAATTGCAACAAATTTTTATGCAAGTAAACCCAATGAAATTTGGGTGAGCGATGTTACATATTTTAAAACGAGAACAAGTGTCTTTCATATTTGCGTTATTTTAGATTTATTTTCCAGAAAAATTGTTGCTTATAAAATCAGAACAAGAAATAATACCAGACTTATAAAATCAACATTTAAGCTAGCTTATAAATCAGCAAAGCCCAAAGACGGATTACTATTTCATACAGACCGTGGCGAAAATTATCAGTCAAATACTTTTATGACTTATTTAAAATCAGTAAATATTGAACAATCTTTTTCAAGAGCTCATATACCCTACGATAATTCGGTCGTAGAGTCTTTTTTTGCAAATTTTAAAAGAGAAGAATTATATAGAAGAAAATATCGCTCTGATGCAGAATTTAAGCGGTCCGTAAACAAGTATATTAACTTCTATAATACTGAACGTCCACATAAAAATAATGATTATAAAACTCTGCCACAAAAAGAATTAGACTAGATTAATAAAACAAAAAATTCTTAATAAAAGACAGCTCAAATTATTCATTTTTTCTTTTTTAAATTCGAATTTTTAATTTTAAAAAAATGTTTCATTGATTTTTATCAATAAAACACTCGAAAAACCTTATAAAATCTAACAAAAATACAAAAAACCCATTGTACACCAAACCTTATAGTTCGGATTCCAATGGGTCATTCATTTGTCTTTGTTGTACGAAATAGCTGCACTGCATTTTTATAAGTTGCAGTAGGTTTGTGAGCAAAAGACGATGTTTTTCACTCAAAGATGATAAAAGTCCGACAACTCTGCCGGACTTGTGTTTTTCATTTCTATATATTTAATTGTTTGTTTCTATGGGTTCACGGATTTGAATTCCACCTTTCAGCACGATGATAATTGAGTTGTCTTTCATCACCCTGATGTACTCAACCAATCTTCTTACTGTCACGTCGCTATATTCCGTAAAACAAATATCGCTCGAAGATAAATACTCTTTTATATTCTCTATCTCCGAATTGATTTTTTCGTTTGATGCAATTTTTTCTTTTGCCATTTCAAGTTGTTCTCTTATAACAACCATCTGTTCACTTAAAGCTTTTATCTCTTGTTGAAAGCGTTTGCCATCGCCCGAAGAATTTACCGCAAGTTCCATTGTTTCATCCATAATGTCATTCAATGCTTTTAACTGTTTTTCAAGAGCATAAACATCAAGCGCACCATCTTGTCCCGTAACCGCATAGGCAAGATTCGACAGTATCAAATCTAAAACATCTTTTCGATCCTTAACGGCAGAACTTATTCCACGCATTACTGCTTGTTTTATCTTTTCATCGTCAACAGTTACGGAATCTACACAAAAAGCGGTACCGTTTTCCAATCGACTTAAACAACGCCAAACTCGTTGATTCACACCGTTTCTACTGTACGTCTTTCTTCGATAAGGACTCCCGCATTCTCCACACACAAGCAAATCAGTTAGCGCAAATCTGCCGCTGTATTTTCCCTGCTCCGTTATTCCTGAATCCGTTTTTTTCCTTACGTTACCGCGACGTGCCATTTCCATCTGCACCATTTTGAATGTGCTTTGCGTAACAATAGCAGGATGATTGTTTTTCACGAGATACTTTGGCATTTCCCCACGATTTTTCTTTACCTTCTTTGTAATACAGTTCTCCGTATATGTTTTCTGCATTAACAAGTCCCCGCAATAACGTTCATTGGATAGTATGTTCTTCAAAAGACTTTTACTCCAAACCGTCTTTCCCGTTTTGGTCTTTACGCCTTCTGATTCAAGATAATCTTTGATTTGATCAAGGCTGCAGCCGTTAAGATACATATTAAAAATATCACGAATATACCTTGCTTCTTCTTCAACTATTTCCGGCTCACCGTTTTCGCCTTTTCGATACCCAAGCAGATTATATCGAAACTTAAATGTTCCTGACTTCATACGTTGTTGAATACCCCAACGCACGTTTGCGCTGATATTTTCGCTTTCGGCTTGCGCAAGAACGCTATACAGACCGATTGCCATTTCATTCTCGGTTTTTAACGAGTCAAGGGCTTGTTCTTCAAAATATACGCCGATCCCTTTCGCTTTCAGTTTTCTTACATAATTCAAACTGTCAACGGTATTTCTCGCAAAGCGCGCAACTGACTTTGTCAGTATCAGGTCAATCTTTCCCTTATCACAGTCACGCATCATTCGCATAAAATTCGTGCGTTTCTTCGCCATAGTTCCCGTAATGCCCTCGTCCGCATAAATATCGACGAAGCGCCATCTCGGATTTTTTGCTATTGCATCAGTATAATACGCAACCTGTGCCTTATAACTTTCAAGTTGATCCTCGCTGTCGGTGGAAACTCTGCAATAAGCGGCAACTCGCAAAAGACCGTCTTCGTCACTCTGCTTTACGAGAATCGGATTCGCAGCTATTTTCGTTACTATTCTTTTTGCCTGCGTTTGCATTTCCGACCTCCCTATCATTTAACTTTGTTCCGTTTATCATCTCAACCGTAACCGTTCCGTCCGTTTCGATGATGATCTTTGATACAACATTTACGATATAATTCACATCATAAACACCACTCTTACTATACTGAATTACTTTGTCCGTATAAGCCAAACTCTTATTTTCATGGCAAGCTTGGAACTTCAAGTTTGCACACTCAAAAATCATCGTTTTGCCTGTCTTAAAACTTGGATTTGCAGAACTCGTCATCCTTGCGATTTCGTTTGTATAGCGCATGATCTCCTGCGTTCGTTTATAAGTATCGCAGGTTTCAACATTCAGCAAGTCGGGATTGTTCCTTATAGCATTTCCGACCGTATCAACCGCACTCATAATAACCCTATCGTCTATATATCTTTCGCATTTACAATCCGAAAGACAATACCACTTTTCCCGTGTTCTCCATTTAGAACGACGATGTAAAAGCCGACCGCATTCACCGCAATAAACATATTTTTTCAACGTCTCCGTCTCTTCTGATAATTCAATCTTGACTTTGCTTTTCTGCTTTTTTATTAAGTTCGCTCTTTCAAACAAGGCAATCGGAAGAATCGCAGGATAGCCGTCCTCGCCTATGTACTTGCCGTTTTCTATGATACGAAAAATCATATTCTTATTCCAACTGCACTTACCGTTGAAAAAATTCACTTGCCTTGCTGTCAGATCGTCGGCAATCTCTTTTAGAATTTTGCCGTTTACGTAATCGGAAAATATACCTTTTACTGTTTCTGCTTCCTCGGCGATCACGCTCAATTTCCCGTCAGCGAATCCATATCCGAAACTAATCATTCTGTTCATCGTTCCTGTCCTCCATACAAACTCTCAATTCCAAATCGCCTTGTAAGACAAAACTCAATGAACCGTCTTCTTCGGCATATATCTTTTTAACGATTTTTCCGAACAACCCCTTATCCATTTCTGTAAGATAATCGGGACTCTCATCAATCATTCTCCTTAACTGACGCAATTCTTCAAGACAGGTTTCCTCCTCATCATCGTTAATTATCTTTAATCGACGGCTTCGGAGTTCTTCGATCTTTCCTTTAATTTTATCTGCCTTTTCGTGGTAGGTTATTTCGTCAATCACGCCGTTTGCAAGCATTTGACTGTAAAGGCTGTTTTGTTTGCCGAGCGCCGCCAATTCTTCATCAATTTCCGCAATAACGTTGTTCCCGCAATTCACTTTAACTTTTAACGTCTGCAACTGCGATATTGTTTCGTCAAGCAAAACACGTTTGTTCTGCTTTAATATGTTATATAGTTTTGTAAACGCACGATACAATTCTTCATCAGAATAACTGCGTGCATGACATTCACCACCAATCATTCCTTTTCTTGAACAAGACCATATATAACCGTTTTGTTGTTCTTTCGTTCGGTATGTCCAACCGCAATGTCTGCATATTATTTTGCGGTAAAAAAACTTTTTCTCCGTTCTGTATCTTTTATAGTGCTTTTCTTCGCGTTCTTTCATCAGTTTTTGAACGGCATCAAAATCTTTTCGTGATATAATCGCTTCCTGCGTTCCTTCACAATAATACTTCGGAAGTTCTCCGCGATTCGGGCGATCTCGTAACGGCAAAACAGGAGGCGTATAATACTTCTGCCACATGGAATCCCCTATATACTTTTCATTTATTAAAATATAACGAATACCCTCTTTGTTCCACGCACGTTTCTCCCCATCGCTTTCGCGGATTATCTTTGCAATCACGTTCGTACCGTATCCTTGTAGATACAAGGCAAAAATCTTCTTAATTACTTCGGCTTCCTCCGGTACAATTTCCAAATTATTATCCACCAATTTGTAGCCATAGGGTGCGTTCGTCGCAACATACGTTCCGTCCTCCATCCTCATTCGGATAGAAGTTGACATTCTTCGAGATGCCGAGGTTGATTCATTCTGTGCAAACGCACTCTTGATGTAAAGCATCATTTCGGAGTTCATCTTCTCTGTATCAATGCGGTCGGTTTCAAAAAGAACGCTAACACCGCAAGATTTCATAAGACGAATCGTTTCGATACATTCAAGCGAATTTCGCGCAAATCTCGTTACGCTTTTTACAAGTACACGATCTATCTTCTTGTGCTTGCAGTCACGTATCAAGCGTTTCATTTCATCACGCTTTTCAAGCTCCGTTCCTGTGATGCCCTCGTCCGCATAAATGTCCACAAGAACCATTTTGTCGTTACTGCGAACAAAGTCCGTGTAATATCTCATTTGAGCAAAAAATGAGTTGAGTTGATCATCTTTGTCGGTACTGACTCTGCAATACGCCGCCACTCTGATTTTCTCCGCTTTTTCGCCCGTCTTTGTCGCTTTAATTACCTGTACTTCCTTGGCGACAGTACTCATAGCCATACCTCCTTAATGATAGTGTATAAAATCCACAGGGATACACCCCATCGTTTCCGCGTTTTTCTTGTTCAGTCGTTTCAGTATTTCCACATCGACTAACTTGTTCAGATACAATCGACGAATTACAGCGACCGATGCAAGATATATCATTTCGTTTTTTTGTCTTTCTTCCACGCTTACCGTAAAGTCCTCCTTCCGATGAAGCGCAGAGAAAGTTATTTAGTTGTCAGAAGGCATAGTCACTTACGCTTCATCAATTAAAATTGATTCTTTGTTCGTGTCTATGCCTTCCGCATACACAATTATGTTGTAGTTTCCGTTTCCTTTCTAATCTGTTCTTTCAGAGCTTCGTATCCTGCGAAAATCAACTGCACTTTCGTAATATGGTATTTTGCCAAAAACTCGTTGATTTCCTCGAACAGATCTCTCGGTATCATCGTACCGAAGTTTCCGCTTGCCTGCTTGCGTTTTTCTTTGTTTCGCTCTTCGTAGTTTCTGCGCGCCGTTCTTCTCGGCGTTGTTTCTTTCTTGTCCATACTTGACTCCTTAACCCTGCGATGTAATGGCGCAAATCAACACGCCGATTATGTTCATCACAAAATGTCCGACGATAAGAACGCCTGCAAGCGTATATCTTCCGACCGTACCTACAACCTTTCCCGCAACTCTTAATGCTTTCATAGTAATCCTCCGTTATTTGACGTACACGATTTCGCTTAAAATTTCTTCTTCGATCAGTTGCTGCATTTCAGTTTCCCGTTTCAGATTCTCCATAAAATCGCCCGTCTTTCTGAAACGCTCCTGTTTCGAGAGTTTTTCGTACATCGTGTCATAAAGTTCGTCCGCTTGTCTGTCAACACCGTGCAGATATTCGGGAAGATTGGCAATCGTCCAGTCGATTCCTTTATCTTGCAGGTATTGTTTCGCCAAGTTACCGTACTTTCCGTAAACGTGCTTTTCAGGTTTCACGGTTTTCTGATAAATCTTGATTTCTTTCACCGTCAAGCCCTCGTTTGCTTCCGCTTTTCGCAGTATTTCTGCCCTGTTCATAAGTTCACCTCCGTTTATTGTTTCGTCGTATCAATACGATAGCACGCGATTCCGCATTTGTCAAGCTGTTTTTCCAAAATTTTTTCGTTTTTTCGGTGAAAATTTCAGCTATGATGCGGAATATTACCGTTTTACCCCGCAATCAAAGCCGCAATACCTCTGACAAGATACGGGCAGGCAACAAGGATAACCGCGATTACAACAAGTCCGATGACGTAGTTTTTAATCATCTTTCTCGCTTTTTCTTTGTCCTCGTTCTTTGCCGCAATACCGAAGAATACGCCCATCACGACGCTCCAAACGCCTGCGGTCGCCAAAAGCACCCACCACATATAAGGCTGATACTGTTCAAACAGATACTCCACATAAGAAGATACCTTTTCGTACTGTTCGCCCATATTCTGCGTGGTAACCGCTCCGCAATTCGTGCAGACGTAAGTACGAATGTTTTCCCCGTCTACAACGGACGATTCCGTGAGTTCAAAGTTATGCCCCGTAGCCGGGATCTCCGTATAGTATTCGTCGCCGCACTTCTCGCAATGGAAAATTCGTTCTCCCGCCGTTTCGCAATGCGGTTCTCTCACGACTCTTGTGGTATAATCGTGACCTGTCGCTTTTACCGTATCGGTCAGATATTCGTATCCGCAAACGGTACAGGTATGAAGCTGTCCGCCGTCCTCCGTACAGGTCGCTTCCTTTGTCGTTTCGGTATATTTATGACCGAGCGCCGTCCGAACGTCCGTTTCGTAAGTATCGCCGCAATTCAGACAGGTATGCTTGATACAACCGTAAGTCGTACATGTTGCCTCTATCGTTTCGACGTCGTAGTTATGTCCGAACGCAAGTTTTACGTTCCCCTCGTACTCATCGCCGCAACTCGTACACTTAAAAACCGAATAGCCCTTTGTCGTGCAGGTTGGCTCTACAATCTGAACGATTACATAATTGTGTGTAATAGAAAACGTCTTTGTCGTGGACAGTCCGTATTCGTTCGTCACCGTTACGGTGTAACTTCCTTCCGTCTTGATCCAAGTTCCTTTGGTATAATCATCTCCGTTCAGTGTTGCCTTATTTCCGTTCGTCCAAGTGATATAGACGGAATTATCCGTTCCCGAATGTTCTATCGTCGGATCGGGATACACGATTTGAAGGTCAATCCAATAGGTTTGGCTTCTGTTTCCCAAATCATCAACGGCGTAGAAATAATACTTTCCGTTTTCGCTTTCAAGCGTCGTCGAATAGGACGACGTTCCGGCGAGTACGTAACTGCTGCTTGACGGCGTTTTGTAATACAGCTTTACGCTTCCGCTGTCATCGCTTGCCGATACGGTAAAGCCGAGTCCGTAAGTCGAATAAAACTCCGTCTGCAAGCACCCGAGAATCGGCGCGGACTTGTCGAGAATAACCGTGTAAATCATCGAGAAGTTACCCGCAGCGTCCGTACAGTAGAAACTGTACGTGCCTTCTTCTGCGAGCTGGCTTCCGCTCGTATAGGATTCGTAGCCCGACGATGAAGGTGTTTGAACGTAAATGCTTTTGATTCCCGACATCGAATCGCTCGGCACAAACTTAACGTAGTTGGCATTAGTTTTTCCGCCGCTTGCGACCGTTGAAGTTCCGCCGTAAAGCGTTCCCGTCGGTTTTACGGTATCAAGACAAATCATTACCGTTTCGGATTCGTTTCCCGCATTATCAAACGCACGAAAACGATAAATACCGTTTGTATCCGTGGTCTGAATCAGCGTACCTGCGGCATAAGTTTCCCATACCGTACTGTTCGGCTTCTTGTACTGCATATAAGCGATTCCGCTCAACCCGTCGCTTGCCGTATATTTGAACGCTTTATTGGTCGTAGTCGTAACCGTCGTTCCGTTACTGTCGGTAATTCTTCCCGTCGGAATCGCCGTATCGAGATAAATTGAACTCACCGCAGAAGTGTTTCCCGCATTGTCCACAGCTCTGAACTGATACAAACCGTTCGTCGCGCTTGCGGAAATGGTTGTACCCGAAGAATAAGTCGTCCACGAAGAACTGCCCGGCGTTTTATATTGCAGGTAACTCACTCCGCTCCCCGTATCCGTTGCCGTATAGGAAAACGCACCGCCCGTGTAACCCGATATTGCCGTACCGCTACTGTTTTTTATCGTTCCCGTAGGCGCGGCGGAATCAAGGTAGATCGTTTGCGTATCCGAAACGTTCCCCGCCTTATCTACCGCCCTGAACTGATACTGTCCGTTCGTTGCGGTTGAAGCAATTGTTGTACCCGAAGTATAGGACAACCACGAAGAACTGCCCGGTTTTTTATATTGCAGGTAGCTCACGCCGCTCCCCGTATCCGTTGCCGTATAGGAAAACGCGCCGTTTGTGTAACCCGATATTGCCGTACCGCTACTGTTCCTTATCGTTCCCGTGGGTTTTGACGTGTCGAGATACAAATAATACGTACTTGAAGTGTTGCCCGCTTTATCTTTGGCGTAGAAATAGTACAACCCGTTTGTTGCGGTCGATGAAACCGTTGTGGAAGTGCCGACGTTTGAATAGTAACTGCTGCCCGGTGCTTTCATATAAAGCGCTTCCGCACCGCTCCCTGAATCGGAAACGGAAATATATGTGGAAGCGTTGGTGTATTTCCCGGTCGAAGAAGTCGATGCGCCGTTGATGGTCGGAGCCGTAGTATCTACGACAAATGAGGACGAAACGTCCATACTGTACCAAGCGTATGCTCGCGCGTTCGGATTCCATCCTGCGCCCCTCAGAGAACAGGTAAAATTATATGTACCGTCCGACAAATTCGATAGCGTATAATTCTTCCCCGACTGAGAACCTACGGTTGTTCCCGAACTGTTCGTTACGCTCATCGAATAACCTTGTATCGACGCGTCAAGCGTAATTGTAAGCGAATTGCTCGCTATCGCTCCGCCTTTTGCAAGATTCGCCGTACCCGAAGTGGAAGAACCGTAAATATAGAATTTTACGGTCGTCATACTCCCGTTGTCGCCTTTGACGCTCGCAGATAATACGCCCGTTCCCGAACCGTCAGCCGATTTAGACGTGTTATAGTTGTAATAATGCGTATAGTCATACGCCAAGGTATATTTCGGCGTTGTCGCCGCATACGCCGTGTTTGTCGTCGCCATTGCCAAGCACAGGCTGATACAGAGTGCGAATACGGCAAGACACAGCCACTTTGCTATGCCTTTCTGTTTGGTTTTTACCACTTATTTAACCTCCCCTTTTTGATAATTTTCGCCCGTTTTATCCTCAAACAGGCTCTTGATATATTCTCCCGTCGTGATTTTCACGCAGGTACGAAGCTCCGTAGAACCGACAAAGAACACCTGTCCCGTAACCGCCGATATAATCATTCTCTGCTCGTCGCCGTTGAAGCTGTCGCCCGCCTTGTAAACGTCCAAAACGTCTTTCATGTCGGGTGCGCTTAATTTGAAAATAAACGTGTACTGCGAGTTTTTGAGAATGGCGCTCGTCTTGCTCCTGAGTTCTTCGTTTGCGTTCCAGTCCGCAATGTTTTGCGTGGCGGGAATGAAGCCTCCGTTATATTTTCTGATACGCTTACTCATCGAGAAGAAAAAGTCCAATGCAATCGGAAATTTTGCGTCGATGAACAAATGCGCCTCGTCAGCGATGATAAGCGTTCGCAAGTTTCTTCCGCTCTTGTTTGCTTCTCTCGCATTGATGACTTCCTGTTCGATAAAGCGAAAAACAAGCAACATCTGCGCGTTTGCCACCACGTTATTCTTGTTTGCAAACAAACTTTGAAAATTGAAGTCGATCAGACCTGCGTTGACTTCGAGCGTGGACGGCGCGTTCCAGATGTCCGAATATCTGCCGTTTACGAATTTCTGCAAGTACAGTTCCGCCGTGCGCATATCGCGCAAGGTCAGATTGTCCGTTTCCTCCTTGTTCTTCTCCTGCAATACCGCAAGCAAGTCGGAAAACAAAGGAAAGTCCTCTGCTTTGAAGTTCGTACAATCGGTCGTTTCGGTGATGCCTTTTCTCTCATACGCTTCCACAACGAGATTATTGATGAGTTCGATAACGTCCGCGCTCGCGCCCACAAGCACGATTTTGAAGAAACTTTCAAGCATTTTCAGGTGCGTATTGAACGTAACCGCAGGCTCGGCGGGCGTTCCGTCCTCCGTCAGTATCTTATAGATATGGAAAGGATTGATTCTGCCTTCTTTCGCGTTGCCGACGTCTATCAGATTACCCGACAGATTTTTTGTCAAGGTCAGGTACTCGGCTTCGGGATCGAGTATAATTACCCTCGTATCGTTCGCCCACTCGTTTGCGATGAGCGACTTTAAGAAGAACGATTTGCCCGAACCGGACTTACCGATAATCATACCGTTTGAGTTCTGATACAGATTGCCGCGTTTCCACATATTGAAGATGAACGGATAGCCGTTCGCTTTGTTCTCTCCGAGCATAATGCCGCCCTCGTCCATAACGAACGTTC
Organism: uncultured Eubacteriales bacterium; assembly: GCA_900540805.1. GTDB lineage: Bacteria > Bacillota > Clostridia > Christensenellales > Borkfalkiaceae > Scatosoma. Next base: position 51,734 of record UQHL01000018.1, on the reverse strand, counting down.
TCACGAACGGAAATACTGCCGCCAAGCTGGAGCTGTTGATGCCGCGCTCGTATGTTTTTAAGGTGGAAACGGGAGAGATTGCCGACGATTTGAACCCTTCTATCTGTAAACCGTAAAGATTAGACGGCTTGAAATTGCCCGTCATAATGTTTCTGCGCACCGATTTCTTGTAATTCTCGTCGTCAAGATAGTTGTACGCCGTAATGGTCAGCGTAACGTCCAAAAGCGATTCGTTTTCCGTTTGCAGACTGTCGAGAAGCGCGTGCATCGTTTCCCTGTGGGTTTCCGCGCTATTCGCTTCGCTCGCTTTTTCGGACATAATCTGTTTGGTTTCCATTTCCCCGATACACTTGTCGATACGTTTGATTGCCTTAAACTTGTCCACGGGCTTAACGTGCAGAACGACTTTCGTATTCGGAATATTATACAAATCTGCGCCCCAAGCGTTTTTTACGCGCAACGGATAATCCGCTATGGCGAACACCGCCGCTTGTGTTCCGTCCACCGTGTACGAGTTTGCCTTAAACTCCACTTTTTTCGGTTTCACCCAAGCGAGAAGGTCGCCGTCCGCGACTTCCTTTATCTCCCTTTCGTCAAAGTTGCGGGAGAAGCTGTATTTCAGGAACACCGCCGTTTCCCGTTTTCCGAGAAGTTTGGTATTCAAACCGCATTTGTTTATCTCGCTTGCCACGTTTATCGTCGTGTTTTCAAGGTCAAGTTCGTTCTTGCCGTACACCACTATGTAGTAATCCGAAAGATACTGCTTGCGGATGTTATTCATCTTGTCGATACGGTCGATACGCTCTTGTAAAATATTCTCTTTTATTTCTTTCACGCCGTTCTCGTCCACGCGCTCTTTAATACTTCCGAGTCGCGCGAACAAGTCCTGCGCGAAACAGTCAAGATTTACGGGACGGTCAATTTTTACAACGTCCGCTATTTGCGTTCCGTCAAGCATTTTCAGGGCGTTTGCAAGATACCCTATGTCGATATTCTGCTGTTCGACGTCCTCGATGCCGAAGTTCTTTTGCCCCACTTTAACGACTCTGCCGAAATAACCGCCCCCGTATTCGATCAGTCCGTTTTCTTTTATGTCTTTCAGGTCGATAATCGCGTCAACCCGTTCTTTTGCCTTGCTTGCATTTTCGGTATAGACCTTTTTTGCAAACAGAAATTTTATGTTCTCTAAAATACACGAATAGAAGATGCCGTCCTGCGTAGGCATAAACATTACGACGGCTATCAGCCCCATAATGACCGCAAACGCATAACTTCCCGACGTGATTGCCACGAAGATGATTGCAAGCACGACGAGCGCAACGATTACGTCCGCCATCGAATAGCATTTCCATACCGTGTTTTTTACTTTGATTTTCTTCGGAATAATTCTCATTCTGTGCTTTCACCTCCGCTATCCGAATTTTCCGTTGTTTCTTCGCTTGTTCCGGTCGATGACTTTTCTTCGGAATATTTATCCGAACTGTCGCCCCCGCTTTTTCCTTTTTTGTGACCTGCTATCGTTTTCCCGATTCCGACGCCGCCGTGAATAATCTTGTGCGCCAACCCGAACGTTGCCGCACCGACCATGCGCGAGCCGTAGAACGCCGAGCGCAGGAAATTTCCGCCCGCGTGCATATCGTCCGCTTGTCCGAACAGTTTTGCAAACAACGCTTGCCCTGCCGGAATTACCATTGCCCCGCCCACGATCATAAAGATTAAAAACATTGCGTTCCCGAATCCGCTCACTCCGTCGACGTGCATTTTGGTTATCATCGGCAAAAGCAAAACGAAGATATTGACCGAGAACACCGTGCCGTAGGCAAGGACGATTTTCGTAATGAACGTTTCTCTCCAAACCTTGAACCTCGCGCCGTCGTCAAGCGAAAGCGTTGACATCGAAAGCGGCATTACAAAGTACATAAAGATAATTTCGTACACGCGCTTTGCAAGGTTCAATATCGCCACGATAAGAGAAATCGCAAGCGCGATACCCGCGATCAGCGACGGCAGATACAAGAACGCGTCGGGATTTACCATGCCGTTGTAACGCCATTCGTCAGGGAATACGAAACCTGTCGTGTAGTCCCCGAAAATCTCTCTCACTCCGAGCCGTGATATATCAAACTCCGACACCGAATAGCCGTTGATCCATTCTCCCGCGCAAGCGTTGAACAACGCGCTCGATAATTTCGTCGTATTGCCGATCTGGAATATCTCTGACACGAGAACCAAAAGCGAATTGGAAATCAGAATAATCAGGAACACAACGGCGAGCATTGCCATTGTGCCGAGCAGCGCGAGAAAGAATTTCCCGACGATCGTCGATACGTTTCTTTGGCTCGTTATCATATTCTTGATAAGCGCGGCAATCGTAAAGACGCAAGTCAATCCGATCGCCAAAATGAAAATACACCAAAAAATCGTGTTTACCGTATTGTCGCCTGCGAGAAATTCGATGATATTCACTCTCTCGCCGCGATAGGTCACGTCAGTAACGCCTGCTATCGCAGAGAAAATTTCCATCAGTCCGTCAACGAGTTTTAACAGCCACAGAAAAAGAAGCAAGCATAATTCTTGAAAAAATATAAGCATTTTGCTCCTCCTACCAAGTTACCCAATGCGAGAGTCCGTTTATCACAAGCGGAGTTCCCATTGCCAAAACAAACATAACGATTATGCCTACCGCAAGTTGTTTTACCATACCTCTTGCATTGATTTTTTCTTCGTTCTTCTTTGCAACGGTTACTCTGATTCCTATATATGCGCCCCATACTGCGACAACGGAAGAAAACGCTATTACAACGTATATCCAAACCGAATCTATAAGTTCTTGGAGTTTCAGAACGATTGAACGAAAACTGCTTTGCACGTCATTGGCTTGTTCTGCTTTTTGAATCAATTCTTCCGTTGTCATCTCTCCTGCTTGTAAACTGCTGTAATCCGCAAACTGCGGAACTGCATACGCTATATTTCCGTCTGCGTCCTTTGCATAAAATATAAAGGTAAACGTGCGTGATAAGTTCGACTCGTAAATATTCGTAATCCCGAAATTAAAACCGTATCCGTTAGGTTCGGTAATGCCTTTTATCGCTACTATATTGATTACCACGACGCCGTTTTCTTCTGCAACGCGCAGATAATCGCTTACTAACCCGTGCTTGATGCCGTAGTCTTTGGGAAAAATCACGACTCCGTATGTATAACTCGAATCGTAGTATTCCATAGGCACAAAATAGCAAGCCACCATGTATTTCCCTCGGCTTTCGTTATCCCCTTTTCTGAACGTTACAAATATGCTGTTGTCGATAACTTCCTGTACCGATGTAGTTTCCGCGACTGCTTCCGCATTTGCAACAACAGTCCCTCCACCGAACACGAAAGCAAATAATACGAGCAGTATTACAAGAACGAGGGGCGTTGTTTTATTTTTGTTGTTTTCTAAATTCATTCTTTACCCTCGCTTTTTTTATAAAAATCAGGGCGGCAAAAAAATCTGCCGCCCCCGTTTTTGTTACGGCTATGTGCCGATTATGCGCCCACCCAAGCGGAAAGACCGTTGATGAGAAGCGGTGCGCCCATCGCTACCACGAAGATGATGATAATACCGATGATAAGGTTCTTGACCATATCGCGGGCATTGATTTTTTCCTCGTTCTTATGTGCGATTGCGATTTTGATACCGACAAACGCGCCCCATACGACGACCACCGCCGCAAGAGCCATAACGATGTAGATCCAGAACGAATCCATAAGAGATTGCAGTTTTCCTACGATTTCCGCAAGATTGTCGTTGAGAGTTGCCGCAAGTAAAGTATTCATATTCCTTTTATCCTCCTTTTATTTTTAACCCACCCAAGCGGACAAGCCGTTGATGAGAAGGGGTGCGCCCATAGCGATTACGAAGATGATAATGATACCGATGATAAGGTTCTTGACCATATCGCGGGCATTGATTTTTTCCTCGTTCTTATGTGCGATTGCGATCTTGATACCGACGTATGCGCCCCAAATGACGACCACGGCGGCAAGCGCCATAACGATGTAAATCCAAAAGCTGTCCATGAGCGACTGCAATTTGGTGACGATACCCTGCAAACTGTCGTCGAGGGTAGTTGCTGCAAGTAAAGTATTCATTGATTATTGATTCTCCTTTTTGTTTTCAGATTTTTTATTGGATTTTTTCTTTTTGATGATGATAAACGTTACCACACCGCCGATTCCGAGAACAAACAGAATGGGCAGTAATACGGCTGCTGCCGAGGTTTTCTTTTCTTCCTGCTCTCCGTTTTCCTGTTCCTTATCTCCCGTATGATCGGGCGTTTCAGGTTCGTCGGGTGTTTCGGGTTCATCGGGATTTGTCGGCTCGTCGGGCGTTACGGGTTCGTCGGGCTGTTCAGGCTCCGCAGGCTCGTCGGGCGTGTTCGGCGCAAGATTTATCTCGTAAATCATCAGTTCCTCACCCGTGTCGTCCGTTGCAATGAGCATATATTTTCCCTCCAAGTCCGAGAAGTCTATCACGCCGTTTTCGTCCGGCACGAGTACGATTCCGCTTCCGTCCTCGCCCGCAAATTCTACCTTGACGTACTCCGTGCGCTCGTCGCCGCATTCGCACTTATATTCCACGCTCATATTCTTGTTTTCTTCACTCAATACCGAGTAAAGGATATATGTATGCGTGTGTTCGTCAGGCTCGGTCGGCTGTTCGGGCGTTTCAGGCTCGTCGGGCACGTCCGGTTCGTCAGGGTTTTCAGGCTCGTCGGGCGTTACGGGTTCGTCGGGATTATCGGGTTCCGCAGGCTCACCGGGTTCAACGGGATTATCGGGCGTTTCAGGCTCGGCGGGTTGTTCGGGTTCTATGTCCTTATATCCGCCGTCGCCGCTCGTAACGTAATCCGAAAGATAACTGTATTCGCAGTTTTGGCAGGTATATTTCGTGTACCCGACTTCCGTTTCCGTAGGTTCAACCACTTCTTTCACATAATCGTGTCCCGTGGGATACTTGTAGTCCGTCACATATCTGTCGCCGCAATCGGAGCAGAGATGTTCGGTATATCCGTAAGCCACGCAGGTCGGTTTTACTACCGTTTCCACGTAGGAATGTCCTTTCGCTTCCGTGACGTCCGCAACGTAACTGTCGCCGCACTCCGCACAGGTATAGGTCGTATATCCGCCCTCGGTGCAGGTCGGCTCTACCGTTTCCGCTTCGTAGGTATGGGGAAGTTTTTCCGTTACGTCGGCGTTATAGGTATAACCGCACACTTCGCAGACGTACTGCGTATATCCCTCGCCCGTACAGGTCGCTTCATAGACCGTTTCCGCAAAAGTATGTCCCGTCGCTTCCGTATAGTTATCGACGTACTCATAACCGCAATTCTTACAGAAATGCGCGGTATAGCCCTTGTGCGTGCAATCGCTTTGGACTACGATACTTTCAAAATCGTGTCCCGTTTCGTCCGCGTTCACGCTCGTATAGGTATATCCGCAATCATCGCAAACGTAAGTGATATATCCCTTTTCGGTACAAGTCGCCTGCGTTTCCGTTTCGGTATAGGTATGCCCCTTGGCTTCGGTGTAGTTGTCCTTGTAACTTTCGCTGCAAAGACTGCAAACGTACTCCGTGTAACCCATTTCCGTGCAGGTTGCCTCAATGATATGTTCGTCGTATTCGTGCGGACAGACCTCGGCGGCATACGCCGTCGCGCCCGTTCCGACAAATACGCTCGTCAATGCCGTCAGCATCAACGCCGACAGCAAAAGTGTATGTTTGTGTTTCAATGTTCCTCCTTTCAAGCTATCTTTTGGCTTGTTCCTGATATTCTTTCATTTTCGGCAGAAGTTCAAGTTGTATCTTGTCTGCCGCCACTCTGATTTCGTCCGCAATGCTCCTTTGATAGTTTTCGGTAATCATCAGAAGCAATCGCGCTTTGTTTTCGTATGACGCTTGGCGCAGAGCCTTTTCGTCCGTTCCGTCAAGATAATGACAAACGTTATCTACCACGCGTTGCAGTTCCGCTTCCACGTCGTCCCACTTTTTCGTCAGCTCGGCGACGCGGCGCTTTTTGTCTTTTTCAAGCATTTCCGCTTTCTCGGCTTCGCGTTCTTCGATCGCCTCATTAATCTTATCTTCCATTGACTGTCCGCTCTCGCCCGATATATCGAAAACGTATTTCTCTTTCTCGAACAGCACCGCTTCGCGTTTTCCGATTGCCGCTTTCCCTTCGGGGAAATAAACCTTTTTCAGTTCATACGACGGCGTGAATACCGTCCATATCGGCTCGTATCCTCTGACCGACACAATCGCGTCGCCCTTTTCGTCGCCGTTTAACCGCTCAAGCATACCTATCGTAATCAGCGGTTGCGTCGTTGCGCCCGTGTTACTGCTTGCGGGGTTTTCCGCATTGGTATTGACCGAAAACTGCTTGATTTTCTTGTTTCCGCAAAGCTCCGAAAACTCTTTTCTCGTTTCGCTGTCGTCCGAGCCGATAAAGATTTTCACGTTCCTATTCGCTCCGTAGGGATAGAAAAACGACGCAATCATTTTTGACTGCGCCGTTCTGCGTTTTATCTAATATTTAATTGTAAAAAGACCTAATTATCTTTCTTTTTTGTCCGTAAGGCTTCATATCCATCTCGGATAAAATCAACCTTTGTCATTCCGTTTTCTTTAAGGAAAGCGTTTATTTCGTCGAAAAGTTCTCTCGGTATCATCGTTTGAAAATTCCCGCACTTCGCCCTACGTTTTTCCTTATTCTTTTCCTCATATTTTCGATTTGCACGACGTTGCGGTGTATCTTCTTTTCTTGTTACCATAATCGCCTCCTATAAGCGAAATATTACATAGAGAAAGTTCTCCATTGATTATACCATAAATGATAATTTACAGCAAGTTATAAAGAGTTGCTTTGATTTTATGTTTGCCACTCGAAAACCCAACGGAATTATCAGCGATATTTTGCAGGAACACCCGAAATCCACGATTCAAGTCAATGATAGTACAGGTGTTTTGGGTGATTATCCGTTTTTTACAAGCGGCGAAGCAATCAATGAATGGCAGAGTGCGTTGGTTGACGGTATGAACTGCTATTTATCAACCGGTGGTAATGCTACGATTAAGGGTTACTATGGCAAAGCGGCGTATTCAACCGACACTTGGTGCGTGTGCGGTAAAGGTGAATATTCGTTCTACCTGTTCTGTTACTTAAAAAGTATAATTCGTAGTATCAACGACTCATTTTTTGCGGGTTCGGGCTTAAAGCACTTACAAAAAGACAGCCTTATTTTAGTCAATCTCTATATTCCGTCGGAAAAAGAACTCGAAAAGTTCAACTCGATAGTAAAACCTGCAATGGAAACGATGACAAAGTTGTTTCTTGAAACTAAAAAGTTAAAACAACAGCGTGATTTTCTCTTGCCGCTTCTAATGAACGGTCAAGCAACCATTGCCGAATGATTTGCTAAATTATCATTTTCCTTATTATTTGAAAGTATAACATTGTCAATACTGCTTAAACATTTAGCAATACTATTTTGTACAAGAATAGGGGGAACAATTACTTTTGTATCAAGTAAATCGGCTATCCTAATTTCCTGAATAATACTTCCCGTAGTATATCTTGATGCCGCATTGATATAATTCTTACTTGTTAAATACAAACAAAGATATTCAGGTGAAACAATGTCTTTTTTTACTCTTATTGAAAAAATAGATTCACCAATATCAAAATCAAAGGGATTCTCTTTAATTAAATGACAATGACCAATGGGTGCTCTGCTTGAAAATAGAATATCCCCGACTTGTATTTGAGATCTTTTATTGATAAGTCTTTTAGCCCTTTCGTTAATAAAAGCACATTTTGAATAATCAATAGAGCCATATTCGGTTAAGTTTTTTGCAGTAATGTATTTAATATTTCCGCAACCTAACGTGAAATTGTCTCTTGGATTCAATCCGGTGCTTATTTGCTCAATGCAATCGCTGAATTTTAGAACGTGCCATCCATTATCAATCATGGTTGATTTCATATCCATATTTATTACCCTATATACTTCCTATGTGCTATTTTTACGTTACTTTGCTTTACCATTGCATATTGCAACGTCGTATCTATTCGCTCGTGTCCTAAAAGGTGTTGCAGTTGCTCTATCGGCATTCCCTTGTCTATCGCTCTCGTTGCAAGTGTTCGCCTAAATTTGTGCGGGTGAACTTTTGCAATACTCAGTCGCTTTCCGAGTTCTCGCAATCGAACCTCTATCGCCGCGATTGATAACCGTTTATAAGGTGCTTTTAAGCCCACAAACAAGGCTTTTTCGCTATCTTTTCGGCTTGATAGGTAATTTTGCAGATGAATTTTTGTCCGTGCGTCGAAATAAACCATTCGTTCCTTGCTCCCTTTACCGAAAACGACACATTCTCTTTCTTCAAAGTTTATATCATCTCGGTTTAACCTTACAAGTTCGCCAACTCGCATTCCTGTTGAAGAAAGTATATCAATTAAAGCCAAATCCCTTAAATTATCACAGTTATCACGCATAAGTTCAAGTGCTTCGTCGGGATACGTTTCCTTAATTGTAGCCGCCGCCCGAACCTTATGTATTCGCCTTACAGGACTTTTCAAGATATAATCCTCATCTTCAAGCCACGAAAAAAAACTCGATAAAATGCGGCGAATATTGTCTATCGTTACTTTGCTTGAATTCTTCTCGCTCTGATACGCCGTTAAATACTCGCGCAAATCGTCTGTCGTAATATGATCTATCGACTTTTCGACTTTCCCAAGCATAATCATTATAGTAGATTTATAATAGCGCAACGATTTTTCCGAACATCCCTCTACTCTTTTAGCCGATAGAAACTTTTCTATTACTATTTCATCAGTTTCAGTTTGTTTGTTATCATCACATTTTACTATTTCATAGTCTGCTAACGTTGCTTCGATTGCCTTTTTCAACTGTTTTAGTTGTGCATTGTCCAACACCGAAAGCATTTGTTGAATAATGCTGTTTGTAATACTGTCTTTCATAGGTATGCTCCTTATAAAGAACTCCTATGAGTGGTGGTTCCTTGTTGATTTTCTCTTGCCACCACAAGAGTTATTTTATTATATCATAAATGATAATTTAGCAAACTATTCGGCTATCGTTGCTTGACCGTTCATAAGAAGCGGAAGAAGCCAATCTCTCAACGCAACAAGTTTTTCAATTTCATCGTTGTTTTTAAGGATGTGTTTGCGAATATTGTTTAGAATAGCCTCGTATTTGGCAATAGTAACAGCATCAGGCATAACAAGTATCAAATTTGCAAGATTCGACTCGCTCAACGATGCTCTTGTTGAAGCCATACACGAATTATGAAGATAAGTATAAATACCGTCACTTTCTAAATAAGAACGTATGTACTCTCGGTGTGAAGTGTTATGGACATTGATTTTTCCCAATGCAACATTGAAAGCGCCTTCAATGCCATAACGAACAGCACCCGCATCACCATATTTATCCATAAGAATATCAAGCCGATCTACTATGCTTAAATTCTTAGTAAGTGGAATATATGTTTTGTGTGCATTACTATCGTAATCCCTATTTTGAATGAAGCGTACATAGCCTTCTTGTGGCTCATATCTAAATTCACTTTTAGGGGGCTGACTATTACTTTCCCACGTTGCAATATTGGTAAATGTTACAACTTGCCAACCTGTCGGGATATTGCGTTTCATTCTATCATTCCAAACCATTTGACCGCCCGATGAACGATACGGCTTATCGTTCTCGTCAGGAAAGTCAAATTGAGTAAACCAATAGTCATAAAGCAATTTTGCTTGTTGCGCTAAATTATCATTTATCGCATTGTTAATGCGAATTTTATCGTCTATACTCTGTAAACATTGCGCTATTCTAACTTGCTCACTATATTCTGGCAATTCCAATGGAACGTTAGACAAAATATCAGTATTTAGATTAGGCATATTAGAACCCACCGCGTGGGAAATCAGCCATTGCCTCGTTTCCGATCTATTTAAGTATAAAGATAAAAATAATGGATAAACCTCTCTTGAAACCACTCTTACTCTAAAACATCCTGTGCCGCATATCATTTTTTTTGAAACATCTATAAAGGCGTGTTCATCCACCTTTCCCCTGCGCGCATAAATAATATCATTAGGCTGAACAGAGTATCGAATGAGTCTATTAAAATTGCTATCGTCTATTCGTGCAATGCCAATTTCATTGACTCGCCGATTGCTTATATTCTGCGGCATAATCACAGGATAGCCATCCGACACATAATCGCTCATATGGAGTTGAGAGCCAAATGGTCCGGTTATAATCTGTGAAATATCTCCGAGTTTAACTTTCATATTTTACCTTCTTCAACTGTTCAATGATTTCCTTTTGCAGTTTATCGCCCTCGTCGAACAGTTTAACGAGTTCTGCCTGATAACCTGCCATTTTCTCGTTGAACTCTTCCGGCGTCATATCTACATACTCGATTTTCACGTCAAAGTATTGTCCTGCGGCTAAGGCGTATTTCTTTGCTATAATTTCTTCGTAGGTTACATAAACAGAGAAATCATCAACCGCTTCTTTCTTCGCAAAAGTATCAACTATCAAGTCTATCTCTTTCGGACGTAAGCGACGGCGTTGATTATTTCCGTCCTTATATTCCTCACCGAGTTTAGAAGCGTCAATCAGTATAACGCTGTCTTGCTTATGTCTTTCGTCGTTTTCTTTCGGGTTTTCAATTCTTCTCGAATTATCGAAGAATAGCACCGAAACATTCGTACCCGTAGTCGCAAACACATTCGACGGCATACTAATACAGCCGTAAACGATATGTTCCTCTACTAATTTTTGCAAGACTGACTTTTCTACACCGCTCTTTGCCGTAATGAAACCCGTCGGCACAACAATTGCACCTTTACCTGTTTTCTTCAAGGAATTCACGACGTGCTGAATGAAGCAAGTGTATATCGCCATTTTATCCTTGTCTTTATTCGGAACTTTGGGAACACCCGCCCAAAATCTTACGGGCATTGCGGCAAGTTTTTCTCTCGTATCCGAGAAGTCCATTTTGAACGGCGGATTAGAAACGACAAAATCAAACTGCCTTAATTCTTGCCCGTTATCGCTCTTATGATATGGCGAAACAAGCGTATCGCCCTGAATAGCGTGGTCAAGCGAAGAAACAAGGTTGTTAAGTATCAGGTTTAACTTCAACATCTTATTGCTTCGTTGCGAAATATCCTGTGAGAAAATCGTACATCTATCTTCGCCTATTTGGTGTGCAAGTGCCATTAAAAGCGTTCCCGTTCCTGCCGACGGATCGTAACATTCCACGTTATGTAAATCCGCATTGTTTCCGACGAGCAATCTTGCCATAATCGTCGCGATTGCGTGCGGGGTGTAATATTCCGCATACTTTCCGCCGCCCGACGTATTGTAGTCTTTTATGAGATACTCGAATATATCAGCAAAAAAGTCGTATCGTTCAACAAAGGCTTCCTCGAACGAAAACTTTGCAAGTTTATCGACTAACGCTCTCGCAAACGGCGCACGCTGTGAAGAGTCCGTTACAAAGTCGGTAAGTTTTTCAAACAAAGGAATTTTCGTATTCTGCGTTGTCTGCGTTGAGAAAATCGCGGCGTTTTTATCCGCTATATCAACCATTGTGCTATCAAAAATCAACTCGAAATCGCCTTTTGTCTGTTGATTCCACAAAGTAGCAATCAAGTGTTCAGGATACAACTTCGGAATATCCGCCGAAAGAGAGTCTAACAAATCTTCCCGTTCGTCCTCGCTCATCGCCGTATACTCTTCTTCCCACTTTTCAGCATTGGCAAGTCGGCTTGAAAGTTTTTTCACTTCATAGCCGAATTTATCGTTAAGGAACTTATACAGGAATACCTGCGTAATTATTTTATACTCGTTGCCGTCATTTCCCATTCCGTAAGTCTGACAGGTCGATTTCAACGAGTCAATCAGCGCAATCGTTTTTTCCTTTATCGTTTTGTTATCGTTCATTTTATCTCCTTACGCCGCAGGATATGTGGCGTTGTACTGCATTAAGTATTGCTTGGCTATCCTTTCCTGAATAAACTTTCTTTCTTCTCTGTCGCTTGTGAAATTGAGTTTACGGAAACCCTCTTGAATTTGTTGCATAACCGTTTGCTCGAAATATGCGTCTTTCCTCAAAATATCGTTCCGGTCGTAAACCTTTTGGTCTATTTCGAGTTTTATCGACGATAAGAACGAAAGCAACGTTTCATCGTATTCGTCAACGATAGGCTTTTTATGCTCGGCTTTTCTGCGTTCGTTTTCTTCCTTTATTCTCTTATGGACTCTTGCGAACTTCGTATCGCCGTTATACTTTTTCAGAAGTGCCGCATTCTTTCGTTGTAATGCCACAAGTTTATCCAAAACCTCGTCAAGTGCTTTTGAGCATTCATCGAACTCTGCCATATCGGACGGAACAAAACCGTGTTCTTTGAACCTTTCTCTGAACGCTTCGTAAAGCGAAATGTATTCAGGATCATCGGGATCTATATTATCCATAAAGAAACGAATTGCCTTATTTTTCTTTTCGTTCAACTCTTCGCCGCCCGACGCTAATTTCAGTTCTTCTTCTCCGATTTTACTGAAATTGAATTCGATGTCCTGCATTGCCTCAAAAACCATTTGAGCGGTACTGTCGCTACTATACAATGCTTCCTTTTGATTTATCGAGTCTATGCAATGCTGAACTTCGCTTATCATTTGCGGAATTTTAGGCATTTCCAACTTTGCAAACGCCTGTTTCAGGTCATCATCGCCAAACGTTCTGACCATATTACAGCAATCCCGCGCGTTTACCAACGCTTTCTTTAACGACAAGAGAACTTCTTTATCTTCAATCGTCGAAATTTCGCTACTGAACAATTCGACGTTATCGGTAGTATACTCAAAGAGTACCTGCCGGACTTGCTTCATCTGCAAAATGATTTCATCGGGGTTTTCAAGTACTTGCGTAAGCGTTCCCGTTGCAACATCTTCACCGATTTCTTCGGGCATATTGAAACGATTTAATTCTTTCAAGTATTCCTGATTAGTTTCCTCAAAGTTCTTTTTTATATCGGCAAAGTCAACGACGTAGCCATAATGGTTATCCTTATACGGTCTGTTTACTCTCGTAATAGCCTGTAAAAGATTGTGGTCTTTGAGTTTTCGTCCGAAATACAAACGTTTCAGTCTTGGCGCATCAAAGCCCGTAAGCAACATATTGAATACAATAAGAATATCTATCGTCATATTCTTCTTGAAATCTTTTACTATTTGCTTACGCGTTTCCTTGTCGTCGCTATCGTGCAAAATCAAACCTGCGTTAAAATTGCTCTGCAATTTGTCTTGGCTGTTCAATTCTGTCTGCACTTCCGCAAAATATTCGTATAACTTTCTCGCCTGCTCGCTCGTTTCGCAGATAACCATTCCACCGAGCGTATTATCGTTATGTAATTGTCTGAATTTTTTTAAGTCCGAAATGATATACCGCAGCAGTTCTTTTACATAGGTATCGTGTTCGATTATCTGACTTTTCTTTATATCTTTTTTCTCAACAAGCGTTTCCAACTTCTGATAAATCTCAGTCAGTTTTTCTCTGTAAGAAGTTTCTATATCTTCACGGATAATTTTTAAGGTGTATCCGTCCTGAATAGATTTATCGTAGTAATAGGTATGATAATAATCGCCAAACACTTTCCAAGAAGCACGTTCTTCTTTCAGAAGCGGCGTTCCTGTCAATGCAATTTTAATCGAGTTTTTATCCGCTTCAAAAAGGTTTGCCAAGAACGAGCCTTTCGGGTTATACCCTCTATGCGCTTCATCGACAATAAAAATTCTTTGTAAGTTAGTAGCATACGCGGGAAGGTTCACTTTTTCTTTATCTTCTGCAAAACGTTGAATATTGACAACCGTTATTTCGTGATTTCCGCTCTTTCCTTCCAAAGATTGATTATTTCTGAATTGACTCATCAGTTCGGCGCGAGTGTCTGCCGTTTTTACTTCCAAGCCTCTCGCCTCAAACTCTTGCTTTGCCTGTTCCATCAGGTCAAGTCTGTCAACTATGAAATAGAACTTCGCAACTTTGTTTTGCGTTGCAAGAAAATCAGTCAATACATAATTCAAATAATACGACAACGCAGTTTTGCCGCTCCCCTGTGTATGCCAAATAACGCCCGACGTTACACCGTTTTTGATTTTCTCTCTGACGGTCAGGGCGGCAAACATTTGCTGATAGCGCATTATGTGTTTCTCATCTCTCGACTCGATAACACCGTCAACTTCCTTTTCTTCCTTTACATAAGCGATTCCGTATTTTAACAAGAACAATAACCGTTCAATGGAACACATTGACGTAATTATTCTGTTAGTCGGAGTGTTGAATTGTAAGTTCGTTTGATATTCAGGCGCGGTATGTATTACCTGACAGTTAAAGTCCGATAAAATACGCTTTTCAACTTCGGGATTTATGTCTTTATATGGGAAATTCTTTATATACGGCGCAACTGCTTCGCCGCCCTTATTTTCCTCTCTGAAACAGTTAAAAAACGCCTTACTTTTTGAACCCGTGCAATAAAATGCTCCGTCAACAGGAACTATCCCGCCCAACGTGTCATACTCTTTGTTATTAGAGAAAATCATCAGTTGCGTAATATTTATAAACCGTCTGAACTTCTTATTCGGGAATCGAATATTGTTCATACGATTGCTTTCCGCAATCATTCCGCCCTTATTATTCGGCTTTTTAACTTCCAAAAAGACAAGCGGCAAGCCGTTTACAAACAGAGTGATGTCGGGGCGAAATTCTTCACCGTCGCGCCGACAGGTAAATTCCCCCGTACAATGAAAGACATTGTTGCTCGGTGTATCAAAATCAATCAATTTGATTGGCGATACGCTTGTTAAACGTTTATAAAAAGAACGTCCCAAATCATCGTAATCGAGTTCTTGCTTTATATCGTGTAAAACCTGTTCATACTCTCCTGCGTGGTCGGGATTAAGTTTTTCAAACTGACTCTTAAAAACTTCAAGCAAAATATTCGTATCTCCGTCATAAACCTTACCGACGGATTCTTCGGAAATCTTGCCATAATAGTTGTATCCAAGCCTTGTCAAATGCACTAACGCAGGCATCTGAACTCTTGTTGCCTCATTAAACTTTCCGTGTTCAGACATTGTTCCCCTCCTCAAAATTTATACCGCGTTCATTGCAAAAATTTTCAAATCGCATTTGCGTTAAAAATTGTGGTTCAACGCCTTTTTCCCAACGGTTAACCGTCGCAAAAGATACCCCTACTTGTTTTGCCAAATCTTCTTGACTTAGCAACAATTTACCCCTTACATATTTAACCTTTTCAGCGAAAGTCATAACACTAACTCCTTATTGCTTTGTATAACATATTATAGCATTATTCTCTTTCTCTGTCAAGGAGTATAAAAGTAAATCCGCCCGATTCATTACCGAGCGGATTCATTTTATATCAATCATTTTCCATTTCAGGTATTGCGCCCACACAATTATAAATAATTTCTATCGTCTGCCTATGTCCTCCTTGTGCCGTTTCGCCTTTATGAACGTAAATTTTATCAATGAAAGTTCTTACTATTTCGGCATTTAATTCTGTAATTTCAGTATACCTTTTTATAAGCCTCATAAACTTATTTATATCCGCCGTTTCCTTTTGAACTGCCATCAATTCCTCTTTCAAAAACTTCACTTTATCCGTCAACTCGGCTTGTTCACTCTCATAGTTTTTCGATAATTTAATAAAGCGTTCCTCTGACAACGTTCCGCTCACCTTATCTTCATAGAGATTTTGTATTATGCGGTCAAGAACAGCAATTCGTTTTTCGGCTTCATCGCATTCTTTGGCTTTTTCCGACAAATCGCTTTTAGTCATTTTTTTGTTCTTTTCCTGCAACATAGAAACAAATTCTGTTTCTTTCCCCTTTGCCATTCCTAATACACGTTGCAGATCGTAAAGCACAATATCTTCGATTGCGTGTAATGTTATGTAATGGGATGTGCAGGTTCGTTCTTTCTCTTTTCTGTACGAAGCGCAATTAAAAGCGTCTTTCTCTGAACCTCTATGCCTGTTTAAGTACATTTTAGCACCACAATCGGCACAATATAAAAGCCCTGAAAAAATGCTCATCTCACCGTCAATAGATACTCTTCTCCTTACCCCTTCTCTTAACTTTTGAACGGTATCAAACGTATCCCGATCGATAATCGCCTCGTGTGTATCCTCAAATATCACCCATTCGTCTTTGGGCAAATAAACTACGGAATGGCTCTTATACGATTTCTTTTTAGTTCGGAAATTTACTGTGTTTCCTAAATAAATAGGGTTTGAAAGAATACGCCTTATAGCCGATACAGTCCACAATTCAGGATGGTCTACTTTTTCAAGTTTATATTTCCACCCCACTTTATTTTTCCACACAACCGGCGATATGGCTTTCTGCGCGTTTAACTTTTTACTGATTTGCATCGGACCGTAGCCCTCTATGCACAAACGATATATTTTTTTTACTATTTCTGCCGCTTCTTTTTCTACCAACCAATTTCCGTTCTCATCTTTTATATATCCATACGGCGGGCAATTACAGGTAGATTTACCCGACATTCCTTTTGCACGGATAACCGCGCGCACCTTTTTACTTGTGTCCTTTGCATACCACTCGTTCATAATGTTGCGAAACGGCGTGAAATCGCTATCGTTTTCTATTGTATTGTCTACGTTGTCATTAACGGCAATAAAATGTACTCCCGCTTCTCCGAAATAAACCTCGCTGTAATACCCAACTTTGAGATAATCTCTGCCAAGTCTTGACATATCTTTGACGATAACCGTTCCGACAATCCCTGAATCAATATTTTTTATCAGTTCTTTGAATGCGGGACGGTTAAAATTCGTTCCCGAATAGCCATCGTCAACATAAAACTTTATGTTGTAAAAATTATTCTTTTGAGCATATTCTTCGAGCATTTCTTTTTGATGGGTTATACTGTTACTTTCTCCGTTCAACTCATCGTCTACGCTTAACCTACAATAAAGTGCAGTTATCGAATCTTTCGCCGTTTTCGTTTTCATTATGCTCCTCCTAACCTGCTTTCGATAAATCGTTCAACAACAGTTTTTTAATTCTGTTATCTACCTTTTCTTTAGCCTCTTCCGCTTCCCTTACAACAATAGAGTAAGTAATTCTTCCCACTTTTCTTGTATAGTTATATTGATTCTGTTTCATTTAACTCCCTTAATTTTTGATGAAAACAAAACCACTTGACTATCCCTTTGAAACTCACACTCACAATTTGTATATATCGTATATATACTATATTTTTCTTAAAAAGTCAAGTGGTTTTGCGTAAATTTTTACCGTAACAGCAGAAAAATTGAAATAGCCGTCTGAAATGCAAGCAATATCGGCGTAGCCCAAAATAAAAACTTGCGAAATCCTCGTTCAAAATGTATATCTGATTTTGCTTGTTCTATCTCGTTTTCGACATCTTTCAATTTGTCTTTGACCTCTTCCGTTGTTTCACTTACTTTTGCCGAAAAAAGGTCTATGCCCTCTTTAATCACATTATCAGCGACTCTTTGAACTTCCTGAACTGTTTCCGCTTTCATTGTCGCTTGCTGATTGATTAGCGTTTCGAGCCGCCTCGTCACGCTCTCTACTTTGTCGGTCAAGTTCCGCACGTTTTCGTAATTGCTCTCTTTTACGTTCTTCACTTGCCGCGTCAAGTCCTCTATCAGCAAAGTCTGCTGCCTGATTAAGTTGTTGCATTTCTCGTTCGATAGCGCCAATGCCTTCTGAAATAAGCCACCCTGCGTTACCGCCTTTAACTCGTCCACCGCCGAATCGAGTCGGATAAGTTCCGGATTGTTCGTGAATATTTCTTCTTCCCCGTCGATAATCCGCTGTGGTCGTCTGCCTGTAATTCTGTTCTCCAATTCTTTTTAATACCTCGCTTTTTGTATAATTCGTGCCAAGCCGCTCTCCTCTGATTGCTTTTTTCTTCTGTGGATGCAGATAAGAAAAATCTTTTCCGTTTCTTGTAATTTCTACGCCGTAATTCGTTTGAAGGTAGGTTATAAACTCTTTTTCGCTACGCGATACAGTTATACCTTCCTGAATAACCTCTCTGAGTTCTTCCTTCCAACTTGTTCCGCCCTTCAAGATGATATGCTTCTCTTCGGACGTGCGTCTATGCTTTGCACCTTTACGCCAATTCAGTTCACTAAAACCGTATTTTTTACCTATTCGATTTGCCTCGTCTTTCATCCTGCCGTATTCGTCGGAATTGATGTGCAATTTCTTTCCTGTAATTGAATCCACAGCATTCACGATAATATGGCTATGCACGGTTTTTGTATCTGTATGGGTAGCGATTACGCATTCGTGATTATAAAACAATAACGCCGCCATTTCCTCCGCATACTTCTGCGCCGCCTGCGGGCTTACATTATCTTTCCTTGCACAGGACAATTTTATATGATAATATTTTCTCTCATCATACCCTTTACACTTTCCGAAACGCTTTGTCGTTTCATTAAATTGACTTGCATAATCTTCGTCCTCAAACAAATTTCTGACCGAAACAAACTCCGCTTTATTCGGATCGGTTATATACGATATTGCTTTTCGTGGCGTACTCTTGCTTGACGTGCATTTGAATAACGGCATTACGTCCCCTCTATGGCTTGTGAAATCTCACGATATGTATTTTTCAATTCTTCCACACAAGATAGAAGTTCTCGCTTTGTTGCCAAACCATAATAATTTGCTCTTACTATCTGATTCAAGTTGTTGCCCTGCCTTTTTAATTCATTCAGAATTTCGCCTGAATTTGCAAAGACTACAATCGGCTTATTTGTAATAGCCTTTATGATGAAAGCGGTCATCGTCAATCCGCTTGATTTGATTTTTTCGTCTATGATTTTACGTTCATTTTCCGTTACCCTGAATGTGTAGGCATACGGTCGAGTCCTGTTACTCACGTTTTCCTCCTTTTATTTTTCGCTCTCAATAAGGGTTTTAGGGAAACGCAGTTGCCCTAACGAGGCGAGCGGTTACGCTCGGTATTTGGCAAGCCAAATGCGTACCTCGCTATGACCGTTACGCCTACACTACTCCCCTGTTATCACAAATTGTTTTTCGACAGAAATATTGCCGTATTTCTTCCCTGAAATCATAAATCGGATTGTAGATTGCTATTCTCTCAGATGCGTTTTTTCTTATTCTATTCACTCTTTTGGTTGTCCCCTTTTTTAATTTTTATTTACTATCCCTAAGGAACGAACTCGTTGCAATTCGTCTTGATAATGTCCCCGACGTCCCGTCCGTATTTTGCCGTAAGCTGTGAATAACTCTGCAATACGAACAGGAACCGGATTCCGCGCGAACGCGCTACCGTTACCATACCTTCGATGTTGTCAAACTTCGGAAGATTCGCAAATTCGTCCAAGACGAAATAGGTGTTCCGTTTGAGAATCGCCGTATCTTTTTCGCCGCGACGGAGATTTAGGTTCGCCTTTTCCACAAGTTCTTTATACATCTGCGTAATAAACAGAGTGACAAAGCGGTGGCGCGTAAACCTTTCGTCCGGCACGATGATGAATACCGCGTTCGGCTGTTCGTCCAAGTTCACGATGTCAAGGTCGTTTTCGGCGGTCATCGACATAATGCCGTCGTCGGACAACTGTTGCATATAACTGTTTACTTCGGACAAATAACTCGTTAGCGTTTTGTCCGAGGTAATAAGCACGGTGTTTACCAACCCTCTGACTTTTGAAAATTCATCTCTCCCTTCCATCAGGTATTTTTTGAGCATCGTCGTATCTTCCGAACAATACTTGCAGATATTGTGATAGACGTTGAAAAGCACGAGTTGTTTTTCGTCGAGCTTTCCTTTGATACAGTCCTCGCACATTGCAAGCACGAAGCCGAAAATAAGATTCCTTGCTCCCTGCTCCCAAGTCGGTTGGTCTTTATTCTGAACGGGACATAGCGTGTACACAAGGTCCTGCGCGTTTTCGTAGATTTCGTCCTTTAACTCCTGCATACGCGTTCTTGCGTCGCGGTAAGAAAGAAACACTTCGCCCGCGCCGTAATATTTCCCGTCTTTCTGCTCCAAGTTGTTTTCAAGGTCTTTTACCAAGCGGATTCTTCTCAGCAGCACGTTCATCGGGTTCCACCGTTCGGAACTGTACGGCTCGCGCAGATCGAGAACGGAGATTTTATATCCCTGCTTTTCAAGGTTCTTTGCGTGCTTTTCGTAAAGTTCTTTCTTCGGATCGGATATGACGATGCTCGGCTTGCTTTGGCTTTTCCCCAAAACCGCTATATTCTGATCGACGAAGCCCGTCGTTTTACCGCTACCCGTCGTACCGACGATGAGCGCGTGCAACTGACTTGTCGTTATCACTTCAACGTTTCCGCCCTTTTTCTCCGCGCCGATGACGATTCCGTCCTGCTTGCTGTCCGCTGCTTTATAGTCGTACACCTGAAATTCTTTTAATTTTTTCAGGCGCTTGACCGACAGCCACTCCGTATCTTCAAGGTCGTTTTCGTTCAGGGCGATATTCTGCGCGTCCACCCGATACATCATCAGATACCCGATGAGTATCAGTCCGTTCGCAACGCCGACGGACAACCAATAATCCCGCATATTCAGGATTTCGGCTATCCCGTTCTCACCGCCGAGCGAAAACAGATACAGAATGAGTACGGATACAAACGCGAACAGAATCGCCCAAAATAAGATTTTGAGTTTGTTCGATTTCCTCTTTCTATGTTTTGTTCCTTCTTTTCTGTTCAATCCTTACTATTCACCTCCAGTCTTTCTCCGTTTTCCCGTTTGCGCTTTTCCTCCATTTCTTCTTCGACTTCCTGCAACCTGCGGGAAAAATCACGTTCCAACAGTTCGCTGTCCTCTCCGAAAGAGCGCAGAAATTTTCCGAACAGAGATTTGATTTTACGGCGGGACATCGCAAGTCGGCGTTTGTGGTTCGTATCGCTCGGTTTCAGCTTTCCGAATCTCGGTTTTTCGTAAATTTCGGGTTTTATGTACTTTGCGAGTTTGAGAACGAGGTTTCCTTGCCGCCTCTTATAGTCGGCTTCTATATCCTGAATGATCGTGAGTTTACTCTCGTCAATCCTGTTATGGTACTTCGGCAAGTCCCGTTCCATTTCTTCAAGCCCTATGTTCTTCCTTGCGAGCGCATAGGGCATCCCGCAAATATTCTTGATCGCCCGTTCCTTTCTTTCGAGTTCTCTGTAAAACCGGGCGTTCGCTTTCCGCGCTTGTCCCTGATAGCCGATGAGCATATCGACTATCTTATCTACCCTCCCAACGTATGCTTCCATATCCTTGCTACCGTAGGAGAGCCTGCCTGTTTTCGGCAAGTCCTTTGCAAGCGACAAAATCTCCTTTCTTATCTCGTCGCTGCTTCCCATCGCCGCTTTGACGGAAGTCATACCCCGAAGCGTTCTGATCGCCTCCACCCGCGTTTTATAGAGCTTGTCCCTGTCGCTGTCTATGTACAGTCCGATTCGGACGAATAAGTTATTGATTGCCGTCATATCTATCTTGCCTTTTCTACGATAGCCGAACGTGCCTTTTTGGGTTTTATACGTCGGTTCTTTCTCCCAAAGTAGGCTAAGTACCCAGCGCCTTGACATATTTCTATGTCAGGTTTCCGGGCACTCGCCCCGGAACCGGACTTACAACTCTCGCTGTATCCGGCTCCCCATTTATTCTTAGTCTGCTTTATGAATCATGGCATGACATTCTCGGCACACAATCAATGTTTTTCGGTTGATTTTCTTCATGAGAACATTCCACGGTTTCTCATTGTCTAATCCTTTGAGACTGCGTACCTGATGTACTACCAAATCATCTGTCTCGGCTCCGCACCATTCACACCTGTTTGCTTGAAATCTTTGGAACAAGGTGGGCTTCTTAGTCAAATGTACGGGTTTATAGAGAACATCTGCTTCATTGCTTTTTGCAAAGTTTTCCCTTTTAAGGCTGCCCTTCCAAAACACTCTGAGTTTCTCCGTCCCATTTTCGTCCGTATATCTGACGCCGATTTGTTTACCCTCGCGGTGTTTCGCAATTATCTTCCGTTTGGAAATTCGGTATTTACTTGCCAGTGTTTTGTAAAAGCTGTATTCCATGATGTTTCTGAACTTATGTAGCTTGGAACGGTTATTCGCTATGCAATAGTAGTTACAGAATCCGCGCACTTCGCCGTTGTATTGCGTGAGAATATAAATATCCTCCCTGCCGACCAACGGTTCCCGTCGCTTAGGTTTCCATATTTCCGTTCCGTTTACCACCTTAATTTTCATTGCACCGAGTGAAAGCAGTTTAGCCTGTATTACCGAAGTAGGGACTTCAAGCATGATATGTCCGCTGAAATTCCTTGCCGCGATTCCTTTCTTTGTTCGCTTGGTCTGATTGCTTTGCGGTGTTACTCTAATGTCAAATCCGAGAAATCTCGCCTTGTCGGTCGCTTTTGTTATCAACGTCTTTTCCTGTGAAAGCTCCAGTTTCAGTTTTTCCGATATGAACATGCCTATATCCTTTTTGATTCTTTCGGCATCGGCTTTTGCACCGATTACGCCGATAAGGAAATCGTCGGCATATCGTACATACTGTAATCTCCTGTAGTTTTCGTCCATAGGGTCTTTGCACGGCATAGACTTATGCTGTAAATCCAACTTCTTGATTTCAGCCAGTATCGACATACGCTCTTTGTCGGTCTCGGCGTTATCTGCCTTTGCTACCAGAGCATGTCTGCGCCAACTGAGTTTAAGGTATTCGCGGTTGTATGCCCTCGTTTTGCCTTTGTCAAAGCTGTGCTTGTATTCCTTGATATACTTGTCAAATTGGTCTAAATAGATATTCGCAAGTATAGGACTTAGAATACCGCCCTGCGGTGTACCGCTGTAAGTGTTATGGAAAACCATGTCTTCCATATATCCTGCTTTAAGAAATTTGCGGATAAGGTTTATGAACCTTTCATCTTTAATTCTTTTTCGCATAATGGATATAAGGACTTCATGGTCTATATTGTCGAAGAAGCCTTTTATGTCTCCCTCTACAAACCATTTGCACCTGCTGAACCGCTTTTGTATCTGCAATAGTGCGGTATGACAGCTTTTGTCAGGTCTGAAACCGTGTGAAGTGTCTTCAAAACTATCTTCATAGACGGCTTCGAGAAGCATTCTCACTACTTCCTGTACCAGTTTATCGTCTATGGACGGAATGCCTAGCGGACGAAACTTTCCGTTTTTCTTCGGAATATATTTTCGCCGCGCAGGTTTAGGTTGATAACTTTCGTCTTTAAGGGACGAGATTATCTTTTCGATTCTCTCTATACTCATTGCATCGATTGTCTTTCCGTCTATTCCTGCCGTCATGTTTCCCTTGCTGGCATAAATGTTTTGGTATGCCTGCCAAAAGAACTCTGCATTGAACAGATTTCTGTACAATCTCTCGTAAGTATAGGTTGTTTGAGCTGAATGCTCTTGCAGACTTTTCAATATAATTAATGGACTTCTCATTGCGCCTCGCGCGCCCTCCTTTAATTTAATATTGAATGAATAAACTGCCTTCCTTCGCCATGTATGCGCCATTAACGCACTCTGACTACTATGAAGACTCCGTTACCATATCGGATATTCAGCACCGCTGCGCATAGCCTTTTTTTTTAGGCGTTCCGACTTAGGTAATCCCCATTTAGTAACAAAGTAACTTAGCTTCGTCCATTCTCGGATACGGTTTTCGTCCTTTTATGCTTATACATACGGACTGTACATTCGATTTCGCTCCTTTCAGTCAGATTTTCTGACAGGAGATGTACAGCATAGCGTTTATAGTTATCTTCCGCTATGAACTTCCACACGGTTTCCTCGGACTGCCGTTCAGCCAGTTTAGGTTTTATCCTTATATGAACTTTTGGTCTCACCGTTCAGTCGCGGCATGATAACTTGCCGACTTTCGGTTTTATTGGCGTGCTGTTGTTCCGTTCAGGGTTTCCCCTTCGGGTTAGCCATTGACCACAGGCTTGAAATCTCGTGCCTGCCGCATTGCTATTTGCGGATTTACTTTGCCCCTTATGGGCGCACAGACAAAGTGGATATGCAGATGATGCGGCTTGTCGAGGTGCAACGCGCACATCAGGTCGATGTTCTTCCTGTTGAATTTCGCGTCCTCCAAAAACTGACCGAACGTGTTTTTGATTAGTCCGATACACTTTTCGGGCGTGTCGATCTTGTACGATTGTTCCTCATTCAGAGAGATAAATCCGTGATAGATATTTCCCTCGTTCTTTTTCAGCCGCGCTTTCATTTCTTCCACTTGCTCCGCGGAAATCATTCCGTCGCCGTTGAACACGCCCGTGGATTTTTGCAGGTATTCGAGCGCGGTGATTTGTCCCGTTTTCTTACCCGTGATTTTTCCTTCCGTCGTGATATAGTCATAGACGTTTTTGCCGCCCGTCATATCGTAAAATCCGCGCTCCGCTTCGTGCGCCGCTCTTTCAAGTCCGCTCGCGTTCTTCGGCAAGCGGTACGGCGTGTATTGTATATTCAGTACGACCGGTTGATTGCTGATTGTCGTTTACCTCCCCGCTTCTTTCAATAGTCTTGCTTCGTCTTTCACGATGAAGTCCGGCGTGTCTTTCAGAAATCCTTTCCTGAAATTTTCGCCTGACCGCGTTCCGTCCGCCCATAACGAGAGAAGATTGAAGATGGAGCATATCAGTCGTTTCTCCACCACTTGGTTTGCGATGATTTCTTTCATCAGTCGTATCAGTTCAAAATAGAACGCGTCCACGCTGTATTCTTTCGGAACGCTCACGGCTTTTTCTTCGCCGTCAAGCTGTACCTTGTCGAACAGTCTTTTGTGCAGTTCGGGAAGTCCGAACGCAAGCGCGTCGTTGACGATCGCATTGAAGCTGCTCTCGTATCTTTTTACCGTTGCAATTTCGCGGATCAATTCCCACTTCTTCTCGTCGTCGATCGTGATGAATTTACTGCCGCAGTTCTTATCGAATTTTATTTTTCTGCCCATTTCAGCCTCCTTTCTGAAAAGTCGGTTTCCGACTTGTTCTTCATATCGTTTTCCCGATAGTTTGGGAAAACCTTATCCTGCTTCTCAAAAGCCCCCTTTTTCAAACTTATTTTCAGTGGGTTCGTCATCTTCGTCCGACTGTTCGTTCTGACTTTCAAGGATACTTTTCAGCATCTCGCCTGCCATAATTCCGCCGGCGATAACCTTTGCCACGCTCGGCTTTTGATCCTGCGCCTTGCGGATTTCTCTGCTTTTGATCCCGCCGCGTCTACCGTTCTCTCTGTCCGTTTTCTCGGCGTCCAACGTAACCTTTACGAGCGTGAACGCCGTCTTGATCGCCGTGTCGTTCCCGTCGTAACCTCTTCCGTCAAAAACGTAATCGCATACCGCTTTGATGAATTTGCCTGCCTGTTTGTCGTCCATCACCCTGATGACTTCCGCAAAACTTTTTCTGAATCTGAAATTTCTTTCTTTCATTTTTCGTCTCCTTTTTTTCTTAAAATATTGTGCTTATGAAATTGACGTACCACCGCTTGTCCGAGGTGAAATCCAAGTCCGCGTCTGCGGTCTGTTCTCTCTTGTATCCGACCGCATAGAGCGCGTTGTGCAAACGGAGTTCTCCGAGCATATCCGTAAATTTTCTCTCGATATGTATTTCCTTTTCCCGTGCGTAGGAATATATGAATGTTGTCAGATATATCTGCCCGGCTCTGTCCTTTACTCTGTACGATTGCTCCGCTTTTACCACTTCTTTATCAAAGCGCAATCGCACGGTTTCTCCGTCTGACATCTCAAGCTCGACTTCGCCGCCCGCCGTTTCGGTGTACGAAAATTTTTCTCCGTAATAACGGTTGATTTCCTTTTTGTCCGTCGCCGTCTTTATCAGAAAGAACAGCGATAGAAGAAAAAGAATTACGTTTATCGCTATAAAAAACCGTCTTATCATTTCTGCTACTTCATTTGGTTACCTCTTTGAATTGATGCCTTGCTTGCCCTTGGAAAATCCGCTCTGCTCGCCCATCGGTGCGAAAGAACGCTTGGTGTCGCTGATGAATTTCAGACTGTTTTCCGCCATTTTCTCGTAATAAGCGTTCGGCTTTTCCTCACGATATTGCCCCGATGAACGGAACACTCGCAAGAGCCTATCTTGATCGCCGCCGCAGAACATCGCAAGCCGTACCATCAGTCCGTATTCGCTTTCTTCTTCGCTTTTGAGGACGTTCTTACCGTGATACAAGTCGGAGAATTTGCCGTCTTTCCCGTAATAGGTTTCCGCTCGCGAAAGCGTTTCGCGGTCGCTCATGCGGGTAAGACTTTCCAACCCTCTGCCGTCCATACTGACGGGCAAGGCTTTTGCCGCAACTTCCGCCGCTACAAGTTCGGAAGGTCTGATATATTCCGTTGACTTCTCCTGTTCTACCTTGCCCGCTTTTTCTTTTTCTTCGCTTTTGGCTTTCAGTGCTTCTATTCCGACTTCTTCAAAGGTCTTATCTTTCCAAAGGTCAAGTTCTTTGATTTTATCGAGTTCTTTTTCGAGCGCGTCCCTGTCGGCAAAGCCGTAGTTGATAAGCGGTTTTACCTTGCCCTCTTCGTCGCAGATATAGCACCTGTAAACCTGCTCCGAATAAGCGTTCGTTTCTTCCACGATCGCGTAATATTCGACGTCTTTGGTCTGCCTGTACGCCTGCTCTTTGCTTGAAACATACCTTGCGATTTTGTCTGCGTCGGCGATTGCCGTAAACAGTGCGTTCGGATTTTCCTTGATTTCGTCTTTCCACGACTGTATGTATGCCGCGTTATTCTGCAATCTATCTTCGCTCGGCTCTATTCCGAGGTCCTGCGCCATAAAGATAGAAGCGATTTCCGCCCGGAGTTCTTCCATTGCGTAGCTCTGACTGCCGAACCCACCCGATAAATCACGGTTAAGTCGGCTTTGGTGTCCTGTGCTGTGTCCGATTTCGTGAAACGCCGTGTCATAGAACGATTGCGTTGACTTGAACTTTTCGCGTTCGGGCAAATGCACTTCGTCCGTACTCGGACGGTAAAACGCCTGACTGCCGCCGTACACGATTTTCGATTCGTTCGCGTTCCAATAATCGAGGATCGCTTCCGCTTTTTCGATGCGGTCGTTGACGTCGATCATCGGCATTTCCTTTGCAGGTACGCCGTCCATTAACGAACAGTTGAACACGCGGTAAAACTTCCTGAGCCAATACACGTTCTTATCCATGTACTCGCGTTGCTCGTCAAAGGTCATACCGTCCAAAACGCTTCTGTCAAAGCGGCGTTTGGTTTCCTTATCGCGCATTTCGTAGTATTCGACGGATACGCTTTTCCCCTTGCCGAGCGTATGACCTTCTTCGTCTTTTTTGAACGTCCACCCCTTTTCTTCCATCTGCCGAAAAGTCGCCCATCGGTTATCCCCGTAGTTTTCCGCCATTGCGACAAGGGAAAGGTACAGATTGTTTATTCCTCTGTATTTCTTGCCCGTTACCGCAGATTCCGGCGCGCCTGCGGCAACCCACCCCTGCGTCCAGAATAGGTTACCTTTTTCGAGGTTTGCAAGAACCTGATCAACGAGCTGTTTCCTCTGCGGCGTTAATTTTTCATACGCGCTGCTTTTTGTTTCATTCTCGCTCAAAAGTCACTTTCACCTCCTCCACAAGTACAGGCTCGCCGTTTTCGTATCCCTCATCGTCAAAGTCCAGAAGGTCGTCTATCCCGTATCCTTTCGGAATTACGATTTCAGGGGTATCCCGTATTTTCTTTTTCTTCATTTTTCGCGTTTTTCTCCTTACAAATTTTATTTTTCTTACATTTTTGTCAGTTCTAAAACCGACAAAAGTATTGACTTTTATCTTTTTGTCTGCTATAATATAATCATCATAATGAAAGAGGTGATTTTATGATTATCCGAGAAGCATATCTTAAACAAATCGTTCCACTGATAGATAAGAACCTGATTAAGGTATTGACAGGCGTTCGCCGTTCCGGGAAAACCGTTCTGCTTTCGCAGATTCAGGACTATCTTTTGAAAAACGGAAGATCCAAGTCGCAAATCATCAATATCAGTCTTGAATCCAAAAAGAATAAGAAATTCAAAGACGGCGACGTCTTGTACGAGTATCTGATTTCTGCTTGTGAAAAGTTGAACGCAAAAGCGTATATTTTCCTTGATGAAATACAGGTCGTTTCAGGCTGGGAAGAAGTCGTGTCTTCCCTCCTCGTTGACGTCGATTGCGACGTCTATATCACCGGTTCCAATTCAAAACTCCTTTCGGGCGAGCTTGCAACGCTGATTGCC
This sequence comes from uncultured Eubacteriales bacterium, assembly GCA_900540805.1. Lineage (GTDB taxonomy): Bacteria > Bacillota > Clostridia > Christensenellales > Borkfalkiaceae > Scatosoma. The sequence goes on along the minus strand of UQHL01000018.1, from coordinate 23,310 downwards.
GGGCGCTATATTCAGATCCACGTCTATCCCTTTACGCTATCCGAAGCCAAGCAGATGCTAATACAAACCGGCAGATTTACCTCCGACGAAGAGTTGTTTCAGAACTACCTCAAATACGGCGGGTTGCCGATGCGTTTCTCACTTGAAGAAATATCGCTTGAAACATATCTTTCGGACACTTACGACGCCATCGTAGTTAAAGACATTATCCAAAGGAACAACATTAAAGACACGAATCTTTTGAATATGATTCTCGCCTTTCTGATGGACAATATCGCCAATCCGTTTTCCGCCCGTTCCATTGTCGCCGCATTGAAGCAAGAAGGCATCAGCACGACGGTAGAAACGGTAATCGCCTATATCGACTACATTAAAAAAGCGATGGTCGTGTATAGCGCACAGCGTTACGACATTAAGGGCAAGAAACTTCTTGCTACGAACGAGAAGTATTACACCGTAGATTTGGGACTGAGAAACTGCGTGAAAGCGAGCGGAGAAATCGACTATAATAAGTTGTACGAGAATATCGTATACCTTGAACTCTTGTGCCGCGGTTATGACGTAAAAGTCGGTAAAACCGACGATTACGAAATCGACTTTGTGGCTTACAAAGGTTCGGATATTCTTTACGTTCAGGTATGTTATCTCCTCGCTTCCCCCGAAACAGTCGAACGCGAATTCGGAAATCTCGAAAGAATCAAAGACAACTATCCGAAGTACGTCATTTCAGGCGATCTCCCCGACTTCTCGCGTAACGGTATCAAGCATTACAACATCGTCAAATTTCTGCTTAACGAATAATCTCTCGGCTACGGCTACCCGCCGTAGCCTTTTTCTATCCGTGCTTTTGCCGATTGAAAATAATAATCGTCTGCTTCGATTCCGATAAACTGCCTGCCTGTATTTCTGCAAGCCACGCCTGAACTTCCCGAACCCATACAGTTATCCATTACGACTTCGTTTTCTTTCGTATAGGTTTTAATCAGGTATTCGAGAAGCGCGACGGGTTTCTGCGTCGGATGCACGGCGTTCTTATCTCTTGAAAATTTCAATATATCCGTCGGATAGTTCGCGTAATGCGTGACGTATTCCGTATCGGAATTGAGTTTATTGTTTCCGCCGTATCCTTTGTCCCGTCGCCACGTCGAGTTCGGTCTGTTTCGCTTTATCTGCTCTTTTTGAATAAGTCCTTGCGGAAAGTACCGTATCGGCAATTTGCTCTTACTTCCCACCGTCCCCCTGCTGAAAACAACAATATCTTCAAACAGGGAGAGCGGCTTATAGTTGCAATTCAAAAATCCCGTAGGGCTTTCTTTTTCCCATATCAGTTTGTAGCGAAACTGTTCCGTATTACTTTGAATCAATTTACTCGTGAAAGGCTCATTCCCGAATAAGCAGACGATTCCGTCCGGTTTCAGCAAGCGGTTGTACGCTTTCCAAAGCGCCGTAAGGTCAATCTCTTTGTCCCATTTATGTTTCGTCTTTCCGCATGCATACGGAAGATCGCACAAAATCAGGTCAACGTATTTATCGGGAAGGTCTTTCATTACTTTCAGACAGTCGCCGTGATAAAGCCCTGTCATCTCTTTCCGTTCCCGCCTGAACTTTTAGGCGGAGTGGGCGTATAAGTCGGTCTGGCGGGCAAATCTCGTATCGCTTTGATTGCCGTAATCTCGTAATAATCGTCCGACTTGTTCTGTCTGAATAAGCCGCTCGTTGCGAAGATACGAAGCATCTGTTCCTTGTCGCCGTTGCACCAATAAGCAAGAAGATTCATAAGCGACATATCCGAATTGGAATGGTTGTTCTGCAAGTCCACACCCGAATACAACGCCTTGAACTTTTCGCCGTTTTTCGCCGTGCTTGCCTTTTCCACCACGTCTTTATCCGACATGGTAGAAAGCCCGGATACGCCTTTTCCCGTGCCTTTCCATTCGGTACGCTTCTCGCATTTTCGGGAAAGAATCTCTTTCATTTCCGGTCGGTCGAAACTTTCGAGTCGGGAATATCCTGTTCCCTTGCCCGTCATGGCGATAAAATGCTCTTTCTGATAGAACTCCAAGTCGCCGTCTTTCGAGAACGAACGCAAGTCCATACCTTCCGTTTTGCCGAAAATATGTAGCCCGTTGCCGCTTAACGAGAGTTCAACGTAGGTCTTACCGCATTTGGAAAGAATCTCATCCACGAACGCCGACGGCTGTTCTCCCTCGCGGTAGCAATGGTCAAGGTCGATACAGGCAATCTTGTCCTTGCCGTCCAAAGCGTAAGCAACGGTCGTTGCGCCGTTCTCCCTTGCGTACTTCAATGCGTTTTCAAAGCTCGTCCACGTTGCGGGATTGTCGCTTTCGGCATAATCGCCCGTGTTACAATTTATCGGGCGTTTTTCCACTCTGCCTTTTGCCTCGTTCCACCAAGTCTTGACTGCCACCCAATTCGGGCGGGCTTTCATCTCGTCGGGAACGCAGTCGCGCAAAGTCTTTTCGCGCTCCGCAAACGCAGATTTTTGTTCTTCGCTCGGCTTTTTGTATTCCGCGCCGTATGCGCTTGCGTCTTTGCCTTTGACCGCTTCGACAAACTCTTTTGCGTTCAGCTCCACCGTTACTTTTTCTTCGCCCTTGTTGTTTGCAAGGCGTACGGTAAAGTCGTTATGCAAACTCAAACGGATCGTGCCCTTCTCTTCGTTCTCCTTAACGCATTTGTTCGGAATGTAATAGCAGAAATCCTGATACTCGCCGTCAGGCATTCTGAAAAGCGTGCTTTCTTCGTACTCCGCGATTTTTGACTTTTCGGGAACGGAAACGTAGTTCCATTCTCCCGAAGTACCGCCTTCCTGCGCGTTTTCACGCTTTTGGAATTTATAATCGTCAGCGGTCGTATTGTGGCAGATCTGATTGAAGTCGTATGCGGTAAATTCTTCTTTTCTGTCCCCGTCGCGACTTTGTGCCTTTACGGTAAAATCTTCGGGCAACCGAATGAGAATACGTCCGTCGTTGCTTGCCTTATCTTCTCCGATAAATCCGCTCGGAATGAAGTAGGAAAGTCCGCCGAAGTCCTCTTTGTTCGGCATTACGAACAGTACGCTGTTATCATATTCTTTTCTAAACGCTTCCTGCGGAACGCTCGTATTAAGCCACTTTTTATCGGTGTTGCCCTGCGTTTCGTAGTCCTTGTTCGCCGTGCCGTCCACCTCTGCTTTGAACTCTTCGGCGGTAAGCACGATTCTGTCCTCATCGTCGCCCTTCTTGCGAAGTTCGATTTCCTGTTCGGGACGCACCGAAAGCTCATAACAAAGTTCACGGCTGTCGCTTCTTAAATCCGTAATCTGACGCGACTGTTTGATTTTGTCGTTGAAAATATAGTAGGCGTATCCCGCATACTCTCCGCCCGTCGGCATCCTGAACAGGCTGCTCGTCGGATACTGCTTAATCAGCGCGTCCGTCGCAACCCTGACTTTCAGATAGCGTATTTCGTTCTGATTTTGCTTTCCTGCGCCGTATTCCGCCTCGCGCCATTGTTCGGCTTTTTGGAGCGTATCGAAGCCGTACCTGCCTTGCTCCCAATCGCCCGTTTCCGTATGATAGCCGATTGCAACGACAAAATCTTTGTTCGCTCTTTCCGTTCGATCGATAATGGCGATATCTCTGCCATTGCCGTCCTTTTTCATATTGACTACCTTATCGCCCCTTGCGGTTACTTTCGTGTAGTCCTGCGTGTTTTGATTGTCCAATTCTTCTTTGTCCTCCTTGTCTGATTGTTCTTTGACCGTTTTTACATATTTACGATAGGACGAGATAAACCCGTCCGCTACCGCAGGGTGCGACTGAACGGTAAATAACCTGCGGTCGTCTTTACTGCCACTTATGTTGAATCCTTTTGCCCACGCTTTATTGTCCGGGCTGAATCTGCCGTCATAATCCAACTCTTGCACGGTGTTTGCAAGAACGTAATTCATACGCTCTTCGCCGTAAAGGGCAAACAGGTTTTTGATAAAATCGGTGTTCAGGTACAACCCGTCGAAATTCTCGCCGATACCCTTTTCGACGTCCAATCTGCAATTCCGGTTTATCCCCGTCGCTTCGAGAGGAAGCTTTCGGTTATACGCCGATTTCATTGCAAACCTTGCCGCGTCATCGCCCAAGTTCAATGCAGGTTCGTCAATATCCCTTTCAAGTTTCAAAAACGTGACGTTCTTTTCTTCGAGAGAGTCCGTCGCCATATAGCAAACGGGCGCGGCAACGATATACTCGTCTGCCTGTTCCTGAATCCTTGCAAGCGTATCTACGCTCAACTTATCTTTGAAATAATAGAACGCCGTATCTTCCTCGTCTTTGCCGAAGTAAACGGTATTGTCCTTTGCGAGAAACTCGCTTATCACGTCAGAATGATAATGGTCGCAGTACCCGCGAATAAAATCCACCGTATCTTCGCCCGTGTTCACGCTCGCATATTCCGAGCCGATGAAATCGTCGTAGAGGTTTTGCAGTATGCCGCCGTGATCGACTTCTTCATACAGAGCGCGGAAATATTCTTCGTCAAAATCGTAAGATTCGATTGTTTCCATAAGCTCTGTCTTAACGTGAATTTCGTAGTTTTGATAGAAAATATATTCGGCTGATTTACTCATCACGTTTTCTTTGAACGTTTCAAACTCTTTCCGGGCGCTGTCCCTTACAAGTTCTGCGTAATCAGGCTCCGAACCGACGTTTCCAATCGGCATATCCAAATCTTTCAATACCGGATCGCTGATATTCTCCGCCAATGCGGTATAAACGCTGTCATTATCCCAACCATAGTGTTCGTAAAGAAGGTCGAGAGGAAAACGCTTGTGATAGTTTTCAAGCAAAGGCTTGATAAACGGTTTTGCTTCTTCGCTCGGCGCAAGCTCCCCGTGCAACGCTTTTTCGATTGCTTTTCGTTCCTCGTAAAAACGGTCGGAGATCGGATCGGCATATCCTGCGTCCACATAACTCATCTCTTCATTGATAACGACGCCTGCGCTTTCCACAACGCTACGCCAAGCGGTCAGATACGCTTTGCCTTTTTCGGAAGAAATAAATTCTTCCCAATCAGGTTTTTCCACTCCGTAAAGACTGTCCGTATCTTCAAACTTATCGTCCTCTACCAAACTGTCGGTATCGTTTCGATTGAGTTTATGGAGTTCCACGCCTGCGGCGTATAATACTCTCGCCGTTCTGACTCTTACGGGCAACATACCGTCCCAAGTGTAACCGTATTCGTGCATTTGTTCGCCCGTTACGGTATAATCGGGAAGTAAATCCACCTGCATTTCCGCGACTTTGTCGGTTTCGTCGATAAACGCTTTTTCTTCTTCCGGTTCGTCGAAAAGCGAAATCTTAAACCCTGCGTCCGTAAGAACGTTTGCAAAGTCCTGAAAGTCTTTTTCGCTGATCGTCAGCATTTTGACTTCTCCGTTTTCCGCCTTGAAATAATCGGGCGACATATCCGAAAGAACGATGATTTCTTCCGCCGTTTTACCGAAACAGGTGTACTCTCCGTTCTTTACGGAGAACACGAGCGATTCGGGGTTCTGATTTTCTATTTGCTTGTATTGCCTATAAAGGCTTTCTGTCATTTTTGCTCTCCTTTTTTTAATTTTCTTTGCGGGAGCGGTCGGCTGTTCCCGTGTTTGCGGCAACGCCGTATAATTATCGCTCGTTTCCGCTTGTTCGTTTTCTTCTCCGTCGTCGATAACTACCTCGTCGCGCTTGTTCAGGTCAAGTTCGGCATTGAGCTCGGAAAGTTCCTCGTTGAGCAGTATAATCTTCTCTTTATGCTCGAACGGCACGGTTACCTGCTCTTTGGCTACTTCAAAATCGGCTTTTGTGGCTTCCAAGCGCTTTACCGCTCTTTCCTCTCGCTCCGCAAACTCTTTTACGAAGTTCTCCAAACGCGTCAGATTACCGCTTGCGCTTTCGCCGATGTCCATTCGGTACTGTCCTGCGCCCGAAAGCGTTATACTGCGCTCGTTCGTTAAAAGTTCCAACGGGTTCAGACTGATTTTGAACCCGCAATACTCCGCCACGACCGTATCCGTCTTGTTATGGAACAATGCGTCCATAAGGGCAAGTCCGCCGTTCTTTTTTCCGTTTTCCACGCTTTCCGAATACACCGTTCCGCCGACGTTTATCTCAAGCGTATCGGGCTTGTAGTTCGCCCGGATCAGTTCGATGTCTTTACGTACCCTTTCAAGATACAGTTCCTGTCTTTGGATCTGTTCGGGAAACTCTTTGCGGATTTTGTCCTGCAAAGCGTACAACTCTTTTTTGTATCGGCTCTCTAAATCGCGCAATCTTGCCATTTCCATATCGAGTTCCATCTTTCGCTTAATCTTGGGGTTTGCGGAAGTGATTGCCTTGATTTCGGCATACGACAAAGTTGTTTCGTCGATGTCGTCAGCTTCTCTCACCGTCATATCTCCCTTTTCAATCTGCGAAATGAAACGCTGTTTGTTTTCGAGAATCTGATAGGAATAGCTGTCGAAGGTACGCTCCGTCGCGTAGGTGTAAATGCGGACGCTCTTATTCATATTGCCTTGCCTGATCCCGCGCCCGTCGCGTTGCGTAAAGTCTCGCGGACGGTAAGGTGCGTCCAGATGATGCAGAGCCACGAGCCGTTTTTGTACGTTCGTTCCCGCGCCGCACTTCTCGGTGCTGCCGATAAGAACGCGGATTGTGCCTGCGTTTACCTTATCGAAAAGGTCTTGCTTTTGCTTGTCCGTGTTCGCGTCGTGGATAAAGGCAATCTGTTCTTCGGGGATTCCGCGCTCTACGAGCTTGTGCTTTAAGTCGTTATAGGCGTCGAAGTCCTTGCCGTATTCGTAATCGGAATATGCTTTCTTCGGCGTGGACAAATCGCAGAATACGAGTTGCGTGCCTTTGATTTCCGCAGAGCTTTGCCACTCCTCAAACACGTTCTCCGCGCAATAGTTGAGTTTGCTGTCGTTCTCGTCCGCCATCATCGGATCGATACATCTCGGATCGAGGGCGAGTTTCTTGCCGTCGCCCGTGACTTTGAGCATATTGTCGATATGCGGATCGACACCGCCGCCGTATATTCTGTCGGCGCGCTCGGCAATCTGTTCCGTCAGTTCGATAACCGTATCCGTCGGCTTTATCGTTACGACTTTCCGCTCCGCTTCCGGCACTTCGAGTTTTACGTCCGTTTTCACGTCCGCAAACGAGTGGTACAGCGTTAAAAGTTCGGGCAGGTTCGTGAATTTCGCAAATCTCGTTCTTGCCCTGTACCCTTTGCCCGACGGCGCAAGTTCAAGCGCCGTTACCGTTTCGCCGAAGTCTGCCGCCCACGCGTCGAAGTAGTTGATACCGAGCCGTTCAAGCGTTTGCTTTTGCAGATACGTCTGCATCGTGAACATTTCCGTCATACTGTTCGATATGGGCGTTCCCGTCGCAAACACTACGCCTTTGTCTCCGCCGTGCAATTCGTTGATGTATTCGATTTTGAGTTGCAGATCGCTCGCTCTCGCGCTGGCGGCGTTGGAAATACCCGCTACGTTGTTCATCTTCGTAAACAGGAACAGGTTTTTATACGCGTCCGCTTCGTCCACAAAGAGATAATCAACGCCGAGTTTCTCAAAGATAAGCACGTTGTCTTTCTTCGATTCGTCGAGCAACTTTTTGAGTTGCGCTTCACGGTTTTTCTTGATACGCTCCAAGTTCTTAACCGAGCCTGACGGAGCGTTGCTGTTCTCCCACTGCATTTCGATACTGCGCTCGATCGATTCGATTTCCTCCTGTATCTTTCGTATCTGCCGCTCGGAAGAAACGTTGATTTTCGCAAAACTGCTCTGCGCAATGATGACTGCGTCCCAATCGCCCATCGCCACTTTGGAAACGAATTGTTCTCTGTGGTCTTTGTCCAAGTCGTCTTTGGTCGCAATCAGGAGTTTCGCCGTCGGATACAGAAGTCTGAATTGATTTGCCCATTGCTGTACCAAGTGGTTCGGTACGGCAATCATAGGTTTCTTTGCTAATCCGTACTGACGGAGTTTCATTGCCGCCGCGCAGATCGTAAACGTTTTTCCGCTACCCACGATATGGTGCAAAAGCGCATTCCCGCTCGTGATAATGCGGTGTACCGCGTCTTTTTGGTGCGGGCGCAGTTCGATAGCCGGGTTCATTTCGGGGAATTTCAGATAGCCTCCGTCGTATTTCGGCAGTTTTATTTGGTTGAACAGTCTGTTGTAGATCGCTTCCAACTCATCGCGCCGACCGGGACTTGCGAATATCCAATCCTTGAACGCTTCCTTGATTTTGTTCTGTTTCTCTCTCGCCGCTACCGTTTCCGACTGATTGAGTACGCGCTTTTCTCTGCCATCCTCGTCTAAAACCGTATCGTAAATCTGCGTAAACCGCTGATTCAGACAGTCCTCGAATAGCCTGTACGCATTTGCGCGGGAAGTGCCGTAAACGTTCGTTATCTTCATTGAGCGGTAATTTCTCGCATAACTCGTCGTGCGGTCCACGCGCCAACTCGAATCGTGTTTGTTGTAATAAAGTTCGATTCCGTCCCGCATATAGTACGGCATATCGATGAGCTGACAGAAAAATTCTTTGTATATCTCCTTATCTATCCAGCTCGTGCCGATTCTCACCGCTATGTCCGACGCCTTAATGGGCGCGGGTTGCACTTCTTTCAACGCGGCAACGTTCTTGTCGTAGTCGATAAGGTCGGGAAAGTCCTGTCTGTAACGCTCCGCCGTCTGTAACTTATCCACCACTCTGCCCGAAAGGTATTCTTCCGCCGTTTCAAAGCCCGAATATTTATCTTCGGGATTGACCGCAACGGGGTTTCGGAACACGGCGTTTCCGAGTTCGGAAAGCACGGTATCGTAATCCTTTTTCGTGAGTTCTTCGATATACGAAATATCTACCGCGCCGCGCTCGTTCTTACTGATCTGCAATGCTTCAAAGCAGTCGTCCGTGCTTGTTACCGCCGTGTACGGGCGGATCGTGCGCTTGAAAAATATATCCGCTTTCGTGACCGTTTCTTCATCTTCGGATACGTTCTCGCAGGCAAACAGCAATGCGCTGTCGCCGTCGGGTTTGAAAAGCCGCGCGTTTGTCTTGCCGTTGACGTTGCCGAAACGCTTTACGAATCTGTCGTACTGTGCGTTCAGTTTCCGCTGTTCGCGCTCCAAGATTTCATCGGAACAGCCCTCCACCTGAATATCCAAAACGTAGCGCAGTTGTTTGCGCAGGTCTATCATATCGGCGATACGCTGATATGCGTCTTTCGGGAAAGGCGGCAGAGGTTGCTCCACCATTCTGTCCCCGACGCGCATATACACCTTGCCGTTCACCGCTTTCAGGTTCATCGGCTTGACGTCGTAATCTACCTCGACTTCTTCTTTTGCGTCCGCTTCTTCCGTATATTCGGGATTGATATAAAAATCTTTCGGCAATCGGCTTATCGCTTCGCTTATTGCTTCCGATAACTCTCTGCCGTCAGGCTTTACCGTAACGTCCTCCGCGCCGTAAAGTCCCGTTTCTTTGGCAAACGTGCCGAGTACCATTTCGGGGTGTTTAAGATAGTATTTGTTTACTTCAAACCCCTCTTCGGTCTTGCCCGTGGAAAGCCATTCCGTGTTTTCCACGTTTGCATTGATTGCTTCTTCACGTTTCCGAAAAAACAGAATATCCGTTACGACTTCGGTATTTGCCGTTTTCTTGAACGCCGTATTCGGAAGTCTTACTGCGCCGATAAGCTCCGCTCTGTCCGCGATGTACTTTCTGACGGACGGATTGAGTTTATCCAAAGTCCCTTTGCTCGTGATGACCGCCATAAGTCCGTTCGGCTTTATCTTGTCGATGCCTTTGGCGATGAAATAGTCGTGAATCAGGAAATGGTGTTTGTTGTAATCCGGATCGAATACGCCGTAACCGCCGAACGGCACGTTCGTTACCATAAGGTCAAAGGAATTGTCCTGAAAACAGGTTTCTTCAAACCCCTTGATTTGTATTCTTGCCTGCGGATACAGTTTGGTAGCGATTCTGCCCGTTATGCGGTCAAGTTCCACACCGTACAAATGCGCGCCGTCCGAGATTTCCTTCGGCATAAATCCGAAAAAATTACCCGTTCCCATTGCCGGCTCTAAAATGCGATTGTTGCCTTTTACGCCGAACCGGGAAAGCGCTCGGTAGATGCCCTCAATGACTTCCTTGCTCGTATAATGCGCGTTGAGAACGCTGCCTTTTGCCGCCGCGTATTCTTCGTCCGTCAGAATGTTTTTCAATTCCGCGTACTCTTTTTGCCAAGCGGTATTGTGTTCGTCAAACGCTTGCGCCAAACCGCCCCAACCGACGTATCCTGACAATACTTTCCTTTCTTCCGCCGTTGCCGCTCTGTTCTCACGGTGCAGGCGATTGACGAGCTTTATCGCTTCAACGTTGTTTCTGAAACGCTGTTTCGCTCCGCCAAGTTCTGATTGGTCGAAACCGATTTCGGTAAGGTCGGTGTTGCCGTTCTCGATAGGCTTGAGTTCTCCGCTTTCGATACGCCTATCCCATTCGGCATCTTCCTCTTCGTCCAAGTCGTGAACGATAGTTGTATTTGTTTCAACACTTTCGTGCGCTTGCCAATATTGTGTGTTCCAATGCGCAAGGGATTCATTCAGGATTTTGTCCCAATCTTCATAGAACTTATCCTTTTCTTCGTCCGTAAGTTCGTTGAACTGAATATACCTGCCTTTCATATCAGGTCTGTCCGTGTTCACATAACTACTTGTGAAATAATCGTTATTCCTTTTCAGAATTCCCTTATCGTACAATTCTCGTAAAGGCACGTTTTTATCGGCGTCCTCTTCGTAACAGTAATAGCCCTGTTCGATAAAGCCTTCCGATAACGCCTCTGCCGACAGAATATGCGGTGCGAGAATTTGAGGAATCATAATGCCGCCGTGACCTGCCGTCGAAACAAAGTAGATACCGTTCTTGATTACCGTGCAGGACTGTACTTCACCCCAAGGCGAATCATACGGTTGACTCATATCCTTTGAGAAAAACTCTTCTGCAAACACCCTGTCCGTTTCGGTAAGCTCTTTGAAACGGTTAAACATAGTAACCGTTCCCTGATGTTCGTGCTTCCTTGTGGTCTCTTCCCCGGATTCAGGTTCGTCCTTGTAATTCCAAAGATATTGCGTGTAGTAATTGACGTCAAAGCCGTCGTCATTCATTTCCACGTCGGATACTTCTTCACGACGACACAGTTCTTCGGCTATTTCCTTTCTGTGGATACGGGCAAATTCTTCGTATTCTTTGAGTTCGTCAAAGAACGCACAATAGTTGCCTTCCGTGCTTTCCCTTATCCCTTCGGAAATGATGCCGTTTGCGATTTTTCGGATTCTGCCTCTTTCTTCGGGCGTTTGCTCGTTTCCTGCAATCAGGGATTCGATATACCGTCTGTCAAACGTTATCTCTATCCTTTGCATGGAAAGATCAACGTTTTCTACGCCCTTTTGCTTTAAGCAATATTTTGAAAATTCGTCGCGGTAGTCTTTCAGAAATAGAAATTCGTTTTCGGGAAGTTCGTCTGCCGTTACCGTCAGGACAACGTTTTTTTCGTTTGACGGTTTATACCCGTCTGCGCATTGCCTTGTAAAACGGTCAACGTAGTCTTTCACTTTCTCTTCTCTTTGACGGATTCTTTCCTCCCTCGCTTGCCATACCGGGCAATAAGGAAGTTTGAACGATATGCTCAGATAGGGATAATTCGTATTTGTGGCAGAAATTACTTCGTCGTATTTTTCGACTTCTTTTATAATTTCTTCCGTATGCTGAGAGAAAAATATCAAGCCCTCGTCCAAAAAGCCCGGATAATCGCTATACTTTTCGCTGTATGTATGCGCCGTGCCGTATTCGACGATTTGCCTTGCCATTATTTTGACAAGTTCGTCATCTCCGTTCGCACTCTTCCGCTCGTTGCGGAATCGGACAAGGGTTGCATACTCTTTTGCTTCTTCTTCATTGAGATAATTGTCCTCGTCAATAAGGTTAGCTATTTTGACTGCCGCCTGTTCCCATTTCAGCGATACGGCTATCGTTTCTCCCGTTTCCTTGTTCTTTTTACTGAAACGGATGCCCTTGCCGTCGTGCATTTCATCAATGCCGTCAGGACCGCCACGCCCGCCTACGCCATACTCTTTACTCAAAAAGCGAACAAAATCCTGCTCATACGGGTTCTTCTGATACTCATCGTAAATGCGTATCTTACTGCCGCTTACGTTGCTCCCGCCTTTGAGTATGTATTCCGTCAGCTCTTCTTCCGCCGTCTTTGGTTCCAACTCGTCAAAGAACGACTTTTGTCTGCTCGGTTTGTTTCGGCGTTCCCATATCGGTCGCCCTTTCTTTTCGCTTTTTTCCTCCTTTTTGGCTTGCTTTTCTTCTTCGTAATCGTAGTCGACCGTTTCTTCGTCCCCGTTGTAGTCCGATTCTTCGGCTTCATTCCAATCTTCTTCGTCGGGGTCGTCATCTTCGTCGCCATAGTCGTCCGTTATAGGGAAACGGGTGTCAATCTCTCCGACGTAATCGGGCTGCTCCTCGTCCGTTAGTTCCTGTTCGGTATCGAACGGGTTCGGTTCATCGTCGTCTGATTCGATGAGTTCGGGTTTCGGTTTCTTCGTCTCGTCGGTTTGTCCGAGAGCTTCGGCACGAGATAGAATTTTTATCGGCTCGTTTTCGCCCTCTACTACCACCACGCTACTTTGTACAAGCAGTTTTTCAAGGTATGTTTCCGTAACGTGATACGGAAAACCGCACATCGGCACTCTTTCGGGAAGTCCGACGTTCCTGCCTGTGAGGGTTAAACCGAGAATATTTGCGGCTTGTTCCGCTTTTTCGCCCATAATCTCGTAAAAATCGCCCATTCGGTATGCAACGATACTGTCGGGGTTGTCCCTTTGTACCTGCAAATACCTACGATAGAACGGGGTAACACTGCTTTCTTCTTGCGTTTTTACGGGTGTTTCGTCCGATTTTGGAATCACGGGTTCGTCCGTAACCGTTTCTTCTTCCGTATCGTCGATAACGGGAACTTCGCTTTGCTTGTTCGCTACCGCGTCGTTAATGTCTTGCTGTAAGACCTCCGTCGTTTTCAATATTTCACGGAAAAGGTCTGCGTTCTCGGATAAACCGTAAGGGTAACCCTTTAAGGTAATTCCTCTGTCTTTCGGAAAACCCGTCGTAGAATAAAGCAAATAGGTTGCGCCCTCTGCAATCAGACGGTTCCTGTCCTCGTCCTCGGTAAAAAATTCGTTCTGACCGAGGTAATTGACTACGCCCGAAAGCATAATCCTGTAATCGCCGCGGTTGCTGCCTGCTATCTCCGTGCCGTTTACAAGGTCTAATCCGTCCAAAATCTTTTTGACGGGATTGATACTTCTTCGGTAGCGGTTGTCGCCGTGCGTGTCCGACACGTCAAACACGAAGTGTTTGCTTCCGTCGTTGTCGTAATACGGAATCCCTTTTCTGCCTTTCGTTACTCTGCGCCCTTGCGCGTTCCATTCTTCAAATGAAAAACAGATGCTTGCGCTTGGTCTTTCAATGACGATCTGACACGCGTCGTGCAAGGCGATATGCGGATTGTTCGCTACAAATCGGTAAAAGGTTTTCAGTCCCTCGCCGCTTGTCAGCATCTCCTGTATCGCCCGGTTTCTGTCAGACAGCCTTTTCATCTCACTCAATTTTTCTTCCACCTCCTTTGTCTTTCTTTCTGTAACGGTAATTCTTTTCCGAACACTTCAAAGTAAACCTGTTGTCGGAGTTCAAAGGTCGGAAAATAAATAACGAAGCACGCCGACGACGCTCCCATGAGTCTGATCAGTATCCGCAGTTGTTCTCTATTGAAAAGTTGTTTTTCTTTGAGTTTGCAGAGCAGATCTTCCTCTTTCATATTCAGACGTGCCGCTATTTGGCTCGTTGTATAGCCGTTCTCTTTTACCCAAGAGGTAAACGCTCCGATCCGAAGGGAATAACCCTTTATCTTCGTTCTGTCGATTTCTCCCTGTTCGGGTAAATATGTATTCTTGCTTTCGGTCATTGCTTTGCCTCCTGTTCTGTCCGTTTTTTGTTCGGGATTCATATCCCCTCACTACTATTGGAAAGTTAGAAGCATTTTGTGGGGGTGTTTTTCAAAAATTCCCCAAAATTTTTTTAATTTTCTTTTTTGCCGCTTCTAATATTTCAAAAACAGTCTTGAAATTAACGCCGATTTCGTCGCTGATTTCTCGCAATGTTTTTTCCTCCCAAAATGTTTTATAGACGACGATTCTTTGTTTCTCAGTCAATTCTTGCATGGCTTTACTTACGAGTTGCTTGATGGCTTTTTCCCGTTCATTTTCAAAGAACTGTTCTTCCGGCGACAGAGCATCATCCGCAGGCTCGAAACCTGTTTCTTCATACATCTCGTCGAGTGAAGAACATTTTTCGTAATATGTATCTTCCGACTTTGCAAAGCGATCCGTTTCACGGTTCAGTATTTTTACTGATTGTTCCTGTTCTACGGTTTCCACTTCTACTTTTTCTACTTTGTAGCGGTTGAGTTTGTAATAGACTTTCTTTTTCATTTTGAAATCCTCCGATTTTTGATTTTTGTTTTAGAAAAAATCGCAATCGGACAGATTTCTGCCCCAAATAGAAAAAGCCCGACTGCGAGGTAAAATCCTCGCAATCGGGCATAAAAAGGCATCAAAAAAGAAGCCTGACAAATAGAATAACCCTATGCTTTCAGGATTTTACTATCTGTCAGACTCCTCTTAACCTTCTCATTAAGTCCAGCCTCATAACAAGATGTCAGTAAAGGAATACAACGGCACTCCTTTACCCGCTGCTATTCAGTTTTCTTTTTTTATTTAAGCGTGTTGCTTTAACTGCTTGTCCTGCGTTGTCGTAAATATCGGGTTCCTGCTGATATGTACGTCATCTTCCTCAATGATTACAGAAGCGAACTCTCCGCATTTAGGACACTCCATTTCGACCTTTGTTCCGTTTTCGCCTTTGCACAGGCGACGACCGCATTTCGGACACATTGCATATTTCATATTATACAACCTCCTTCCTCCCAAGCCTTACATCCGATTTGAATTTAAGCAACTATTCAAGCACGGTCGGGATAACTCCAATGCAACAGTCGCTCATCGTCCGTAATTTCTATATCTTTGCGCTTTCGGGGCGTAAAGCGCATCAATACCTTAATCATACATCTTGATACAACTGACCAAGACTCCCTGTATCTCGCAATCCTTTACGACAATATCTTTCATCTCTTTGTTTTCGGGATGCAGAATGACTTTGCCGTTTCTTCTGAAAATACGTTTCAAAGTCGTTTCGCCGTTTATCATTGCCACGACAATCTCTCCGTCATCCGCCGTGTTTTGCTTGCGGATTACTACGAGGTCGTCTTTTTTGATACCTATATCAATCATACTGTCGCCGAACGTGCGGAGCATAAACAAGTCGCCGTTTCCGAAAATAGAACGCGGAAGAGCAAAACTTTCTTCGATATTTTCCACCGCGTCAACAGGTTGTCCGCAGGCGATAGAACCCACAAGCGGTGCAATCGCAACTCCGCTTGGCTTCAGCTTCGGCGGCACGGAGATGTTGCCGATTCGCGTCCTTTCGATTCGTCCCTCTCTTTCAAGCGCCAAAACGTATCTCTGCACAAGATTGAGAGAACTCATCCCCACGCCGTGCATAATCTGACGGTAGCTCGGTGATTTTCCGTTCTTCTTCTGATATTCGGTGATATAGTTCTCCACCCGTTCCAAGGTGTTCGGGTTTAGCGTTCTCATTGGTAAGTCCTCTTTTGTTCTTATATTGAACTTTGCGTTCAATTTAGGTTGTGAGCGTATTATACCATTTCTTTTTGATTATTTCAAATTTTCAGTTCCAAAAATTTGGCATTGAAAGACTTTTTTATGAATTTTTTCAAAAAAATTTGCTCCCACCGAAGTGAGAGCATCTTTTTTACGGGCTAATATACTTCTTTTATCTTTGCTACAAAGTCTGAAAACTCCGTAACTACCTTTTCAGGAGCTTTGATTTTTACCTTTCCCTGCGTTCCGACGATCCACGCAAAAAACGTTTTCGATACCTGAACGGCTACGTCAACCGTATATGTATTGTCGTCAATCTTCCTGATTCGTATATCGTCCCCGAAACGATCGAACATATCCGAAAGAATTTTCGGCGTAAAAAGAAGAGTTACTTTTTGCGTTTCTCCGCCGAACATTGAAAACACCTGCTTTCGGTATTCTTCCGTATTGAACAACTCGTATTCCGGGTGCGGTTCGCGCTCCGCTTCTTCGACCTTTACGTTCTCCATTTTGTCAAGGCGGTACGTTACCATATCGTCGTGTCCGTTTGAGAAACACAACATATAATAATTATCTCTGTTCCACACCATAAACGCAGGATTGACCGTATATCTGTCGCCGTTCTTTCGATAGACTTTTTTGTGCTTCTCGTCATAGTCGAAATACAAGAAAGAAATTTGCTTGTTTTCTTCTATTCCGCGCTCTATGGCATCCACGTTGTAAATCAGAGACGAACTTCCTTTTCTGCTTTTATCCAACGAAATAATATGCTTTGAAAGATTCTCCGCCTGATGGGAACACAACGTGCCTGACAATTTTTCTATCATTATATTTTTCTGCGTAGAAGTCAGTTTGGACGCCTTGATGATGTCTGCAAGCATAACGACTTCCGCCGTTTCAAGCGGACGGCTTACGACGTAATAATAGTAATACTTTTTCTTATAGGATAAAACCTCATAACCGTATTTATTTAATGCGGCTATGTCCGTTGCAACCACTTTGCGCATTACGCTGATTCCGCGTTTTGCAAGTTCTTCGCGTATCTCGTCTGCGTTCATTGCGTGATTTTCGTCTGTGTTTTTACACAGAATATCCCATAGAACAAGCAATTTGATTTTATGTACGTCGTTTGCCATAGGATTCTCCTTGAATTAAACGTAAATGGATTGTCGTTATTACAGTATTTATTCGGGTAACAGCTCCGCGGTAATTTCAAATGTTTTTAAGTTGACAATCACGTCGTACGTTCCGGGTTGCTTAAAATAATTGCTCATCAGCACGTTCATAGTGTCCACGACGGTCAAATCATACGTTCTGTATTTTGCCGTATGAAAATCCGGTATTCTCGTGGTGTACTGCGTCGTTACGACTATTCTTTGACGGAAAACGTAAGGAACGTCTGATTCGTAAGGCTGTAACGTGATAAAATCCGTACCGTCGTAATAAACGCAACTGTATGTAGCCGTGTCGGGATTGAGCAGCTCAAGGCGCACGACGTAAGTTTTTTTATTGATATACACATTATAAAGACCGCCGACGTTTACCGTAACGATCGTTTTTCTTGCCGATGCAAGTTTGTTGTTTATACTTTCATCTAAAGTTACCTTGTAATTGCTAACGTGCACGTTATTGTAGAAGCTTACAGTTTCTCCTGCACCTATGCTGAAATTACTGATAACGAACTCGTCTACATTGGCAGGGTTTACGCTCATTTCCACCCAACTTGTCGCTTTGCTGTAAATACTGCAATTTCTAATAGAATAATATACGGGTGTTTCGATTTCCGCTTTGTATTCCATATCGAATTTTAGCGTTTTAACGTCAAAGGTAAGTTTGTAAATACCCGCTTTTTTTACGTTAATTTGAATATCGTAACCTTGCTCTTTTTCTTCTTCGGCGTACTCCAAATCGGCGCTATCGCCGAGCGATGCGTATAAATCTTTATAGTCGTCGGTAACGATATAAAAATAATCGTCAACATAAAAGTACAAGTTATCGTAAACACGCTTATCCCCGTCAAGAGAGAAGTAGTCCATCTCCATAAACGCACCGTTTACTTCCATCCACAAAGAGAACCCGGGCGAAGTGTAGTACGTCGTATCTTCTTCTGCGATGAAATTCTCGACGTCAATATTTTCAGGCTCAACAACTTGAACGTCGGCGTTATAGTCGGGAATGGCAGGAGTGCCCGTTCCCATGTCGCAACCGACAAGAGATATTCCGCTTATAAGAATCAATAAAGTTGCTATAAAACATAAAAATGTCTTTTTCATACATATTCTCCTTTCTGCTTTATCGGCGATTAGCGAGATGCGTTGATAGATTATTCTCTTCAAGACAGAGGCTTTTGCAAATTTAGAAACCGTCTTTCTCCAATCGTATGACAATTCCGAGGCGACCTGCTTCCGCCACGAGTTCCGTGCGGGTGTGGAACCCTGTTTTAACAAGCATATTTTCAATATGCCGTTTTACCGTTCCGGACGAAATACACAATCTTTCGGCTATCTGCGCATTGCTATCGCCCGACATCATCGCTTTTAATATTTGCAATTCCCGTTCCGTCAGGTCGTGATTGGTGGTGTACCCGAGTTTTATACACGGGGTATTGTCCGGGTAGATATTCTCGCCTTGCATCGTGCGGTCCATCACTGCTAAAATGGTTTCCTGATTGACGTCTTTATACCAGAACGAATCCACCCCGATTTCTTTTGCTCGTTTGATCCACGAAAATTCGGGCATGGAAGTAACAATAATGATTTTGACCGACGGTACTTCTTTTTTTATCTGCTCGGCAGCGTCCAACCCGCTGCTGTTTTGCGCCGTACATACGTCCATCAAAACCAAATCGACCTTGCGCGTGCGGCAAACCGTCGGAGCAAGCGACGCGTCGGAAAGGGATGCAACGTGTACGTAATTTTCGCTTGAATTGACGAATATTTCAAATAACTGCTTGGGCATTTCCTGATCTTCTACAATAAGAACGTTATATGGCATTACTCTTTCACCTCCAATACGACGGCAAAACCGTCGTTATTTTCAACGGTCAGTTTTCCGCCAATATCGCTGACCATTTTTTCAAGGGTATGAAGTCCTCCTCCAAAGACGACTTCTCCTTCGCAAGTCCCGTCGTTTGCAAAAACGAAGCGACGAACACCATCTTTCTTTTGTACCGACACCGTCATTGTTTTTGCTCCGCCGTGCTTTGTTACCCTCCATAATTTCTGATCGTTGTCGCCTCGACTATTATATATCTATTCTTCCCAAAATGGTATAGGCTTTTATTTTTGTAATGCTGCAAAACTTTTGCTTTCCTGTTGTAATATCCGTCTGTTTCCAGTTCAAAATAGTTCCTCCTCTCTAATACTGATTTTATCAATGATATTGCGCAATAGCAAGCAATGAACGCTTGCATTGCGCAAGACATTACATTATCTTCTGAAACATATGGCGAACCTTATCTAAACGGCTGTTCGGGCGGCGTGGCTGAAACACAGGCTCGCCGGAAGTTTCCTGATACCCTTTTAATTCTGTAATACAAACACTTCTTCCATTTGTATAAAAATTCAAATCATTCCTATATTCACCGATACAACGGGCAGGGATTTCCCCCTTAAAAATAACTTCATCTTTTTCAAGTCTGGTTGATTCAATTATTGCGCAATACTTTGGTGCGTCATTATAAGCCCGTGAAAGATATTCCTGCGGCGCAAAAAGAGTAAAGGAAAGGTATGGTTCCAACAGCTGTGTTCCTGCTTTTTTCAATGCCTGTTCCAACACGATAGGTGCAAGAAAACGAAAATCAGCGGGGGTACTGACCGGACTGTAATAAACTCCATAATCAAAACAAATTTGGCAGTCTGTCACTCCC
This sequence comes from uncultured Eubacteriales bacterium, assembly GCA_900540805.1. Lineage (GTDB taxonomy): Bacteria > Bacillota > Clostridia > Christensenellales > Borkfalkiaceae > Scatosoma. The sequence goes on along the minus strand of UQHL01000018.1, from coordinate 3,595 downwards.
CAGCCATATAAGCCCTGCTCCATTCCATAACGCACCCCCTCCATGACGGCATTTTGAAAACTTTGGTTTAAATATCCGAGAGATACCTCGCTTTTATATTGTGTTCCGCTTCCAATAGGAAGCGGTGTTACAGTCAAACCAATAGATGCCCAAAACGGATTCGGCGGCACTTCAATATGAATCGTGCAGCTCGCTTTTTTTTGCGGTCTTTCCAGATAAATAACCGAAGGCTCTTTCGTAACCACGCCCACATGATATTTTTCTTCTAATAGCGAACAAATAACTTCTAACTGTACTTTTCCCAAAAAAGATAACATGATCTCATGGGTAACAGTATCAATGTCAAAATGCAAAAGAGGATCTGTATCAGCGATCTCTACGAGGGCATTTAACAGGGCTTCCCTTTGCTCCGGCTTTTGCGGCTCTACGGTTGTCCGAAGTAATGGCATGGGATCATCGATCCGTGTTTTTTGAGGTAAGAGTTTTTCGTTTCCCAGAATGTCGTTCAGTTTCAAAGTATCATCAGCTAAAACAACAATTTCTCCCGGATCAGCATGGTCAGCCGGGACGATTTCACCATTTAACGGAATACACATTTCTGTAATCTTTATTTTTTTCTTTTTTGACAGCGGCAGCTCATCCCGTAAATGGAGCGTCCCATGATACAGGCGTAAATAAGTAAGCCGTTTTTTCCGGTCTGTATACTCAACCTTAAAAACATATCCACATAATTCAGACTGAATATCGTCTGTTTCTGTAATGAAAGTTTCTGTAATCGCTTCGATCAGTTTTTCTGTTCCTAAATTGTCTTTTGCACTCCCATGATAAACAGGAAACAAAGAGCAGCATCTGGTTCTTTTGCACTTTTCATATTGTAATTCCTGTATATCCAAAGGATCCTCTGCAACATATCGTTCTAACAGTTCATCGCTTCCAGAAATAACAATATCCCATTTGTCCAAATCAGAAATATCGGTTATGGTTATCTTGGGCGACAAGGCAACCTCCTGCATGACAATCATATCACTGGTAAGTTTATCTTTGATGCTTTGGTAAACACGCCGCAGGTCGATTCCATTTTGGTCTATCTTATTTACGAAGATGATTGTCGGGATGTTCATCTTCTGAAGCGCATTGAATAATATACGTGTCTGTGCCTGTACGCCGTCTTTTGCCGAAATGACTAAAACAGCTCCGTCAAGGACAGATAAAGATCGGTATGCTTCGGTTAAAAAATCCATATGACCGGGAGTGTCCACGATGTTGATTTTATAATCATTCCAGCAAAAAGAAGTAACTGCTGTCTGAATGGTAATTCCACGTTGCCGTTCCAAAATCATAGTGTCTGTTCTTGTAGTTCCTTTATCCACGTTTCCTTGTTCCGCAATCGCTCCACTGGTGTATAGCAGGCTTTCCGTCAATGTTGTTTTTCCTGCGTCTACATGGGCAAGGATGCCAATATTTATTATTTTCATGTGATTGTCCTCCTTTTACAGCCCTAAAGGGCATAAAAATCCCCAGCAGTAAAATACTTTTACCACTGGGGATTATAATTTGCGGACATACACATATACAGCATACACCTGTTTGTGAGTGCTGTTTTTGGGGATATGTCAAAATTGATAAGGCAAAAGTATTGTTAAATTGGGTACAAAAAACTAAGCCCCTACAAAAGGGACTATCATAATCCTTTGTTCCCACTATTTGATTATAGTTTTATTTAAGAATACCTTGCCGCATATTTTTTTACTCCTTTTCTGGAATGAAACTATTATATCACATCAGTTTGAAATTGTCAAGATAAGTTGACACTTTTTTTACAAGGATTTTTTCTTAGTAACATTTTCAGCCCCGAAGGGGCCGATCTGAAACCACTGAGGAGCGTAGCGACGAATTGGTTTCAGATCGCGACGCAAACCGTTCCATCTATATCAGGCAACTCTCTTGGCCGAAAGTTCATACCTGCGTCGCTTTTCCATAGGCGGTAAGCCTCCGTTTGCAGTGCAGATCCTGCGATTATTCCAATAGCTCATAAAATATCGCCAGATAATCGTTTTCAGTTCTTCTATAGTTAGCTTCTCCGTGTTATACCTACCGTAAAGTAGCTCCTCCTTCATCCTTGCCCACATACTTTCGCAGCGGGCATTATCGTGACATCTGCCTCCGGCACTGTTCATACTCTGAATGATTCCATATTTGCTGATGGCATTACGATAGATTTCACTGGTGTATTGACTCCCACGATCTGAATGGATAATGCAGCCTCTCAGGTCAGGATATGTTCTATAGGCATTCACAAGCGTCTCTACGCAGAGATCAGCCCGCATATTATCTGCCATAGCTAAGCCAACAACTGCAACGTCAAAACAGTCAAAGATTGCCGATACATACAGCTTGCCGTCCGCAGCCTTAATCTCAGTGATATCTGTTATACACTTCTCCAGTGGTGCTTCTGCCGTGAAATCCCGCTTAATGAGATCTTCCGATTTCTGTGATTCCTTATCTGCCTTAGTTATTCCATGCGGTTTCCGCTTCGGCATATGACTGATTCCGAGCTTTTCCATCACCCTGTATACAGCCGTCGTGGCAAGTTTTGTTCACCGCAAGCGTTCCTTTCGTGAAATCAATATCCGACCAAGTAAGCGCAAGCAATTCTCCGATACGCAAACCCGAATAAAGACAAATCACGATCCCGATAAATTTCCGTTTCTTACTCGATAACGCCGCCTGCTCTATCTTCTTCTGTTCGGCAAGCGAAAAACAGGATACTTCTTTCTCTTTCGTTTTCGGGCGTTTGATTTTGTCTGCCGTGTATTCTTTGAGTTCTCCGAGCGTGTAAGCGAGTTTCAGCGAATTCTGTATCACCGTAATAATTCCGTTCACCGAATTCGCCGCCAAACCTTTTCCTGTTACAATATTCCCGCTCTGCATCAGCCCCGTAACATATCTCTGCAAAACAAGCGGCGTCAGTTCGTCAAGCTCATATTCTCCCAATTTTACTTTCAGGTGCTTCTCAATGATTTCAGAGTACCTTTCGCAAGTTTTTATCTTCGACGACGGCTGTATGTAATTACGAAACCATTCGTCCAACCACATTCCATATTTCATATTGTTCTCCTTTTCGTTATTACTATAATTATAATTTTTCTTATCACCTTGGGGAAACTACACTCAAACAGCAACAAAAAAGAGAGAACCTAAAAACTTGTTCTCTCTTAAAAATTATTATAAAATTGTAGTACCCTATCGAGCAAAAACGATATGTCGTAAGTTCAAGACCTGTTTTTTGAAAAAAGCGCCGAAATGCAGCTGTTAAATTCAAAGATTTTGTCCAACGACAAAATCACAAGATATAGTAACAAAAAAGCACAAGATACGCAATATCTTGTGCTTTTTGTCTGTTGTAGCTTTTTCGTACAACAAAGATGGCTGCTCCTGTCAGGCTCGAACTGACGACACTCGGATTAACAGTCCGATGCTCTACCGACTGAGCTAAGGAGCAATTTTTCGACTGCCCGTCGCCGAACAATCGAATTTTAATAATGAAAAGTGGCGATGCCCTATCCTCCCGGCCGGTGTCCCGGCAAGTACTTTC
>UQHL01000017.1 GCA_900540805.1 uncultured Eubacteriales bacterium | reverse complement strand
GTATTATCCCCTTTTAGGGGTTATGCAAACCACCAGTTTACTGGTGGTTATGATTATAAAAATGTTTGTTTTTTCGGGAGGATTGCCTCTTTACGGCGCTTCTTTTACCAAAAATTTTTGCTTATAATGCTCGGGGGAGATCCCATATTTCTTTTTGAAAATCCTCGAAAAATAGTTGCTGTCGGAGATCCCCACCATGCGCGAAACTTCCACGATCTTCCATTCGTTTAACAATTCCTTGCTCTTTTCCAGCCGTACGGAATTGATATATTCCATAATTCCCTGCCGACATTCTTCTTTGAATAAAGCAAACAATGCCGAACGGCTGTAATGAAACTGCGAACATAGGAAATCTACCGTAAGCGCCTCGGCATAATGTTCGCGGATATAGGCGTTGATCGTCTCGAAACTTTCTTTATGGCAAAGTCGTATGTCGTTATTCAATACGGTATATTGCGCCAGCCAGGACAAAATTTTTGCATAGCTGCGCAGCGTATCGGGGGAACAGAATGCAAGCTCGTCTAAAAGGGCGAGCTCCTTTTCGTTAGGGCGATTCTGCCGAATAAACTTTTCCCTATCGGTAAGGATCTGTCCCAAAAGGAAATAGCCCAGCGGCCTGCCGTTCACTTTGACCGGCTGAATCGCCTCCGTCAGACAGTAATGACATTCGTAAATATACACGTCGTTTCCGGTGGCGGCGAGGCGGGAGGCTTCCCGATCGCACGTTTTACATCGCTGGTAAAAGGCGGGGTCCTCTTTCTGCTTCAGCATACACAAGCCGCTGTTATCCCAGGGAACGCCGATTACTGGCGATTCGTGATCTTCGAGAAAGGAAATGCGGATATTGGTGATGGAATGGAATTCCTTGAGAATTTCATATAATTTTTGCTTGTCGTAGATAAGTTTCATGCTCTTATTATACTCTGCTGCCTTTATTTTGTCAATTGCTGCCTGTAAATACAAGAACAATAATACAAGTTTGGATTATTGTGCTTAAAAATAAATAATTGTGTATAGACCGAAATTTCGAAATGACCTATAATAGAGACGACAAGATAAAGAGAAAGAGGTCGAAATGAAGATTATAACGGTTGCTATTGCTGGGTTAGGCCCCAGGGGATTTCATATGTACGGCAAATACCAGCTCCTTCATCCCGAGCGAATGAAGGTGACGGCGCTGGCCGATCCCGACGAGGAAAAACTGAAGGAGGCGCGGCGCGTGCTCGGCGTGCCCGAAGAAAACTGCTATCGGAGCGCGGAGGAAATGTTTTCGCTGCCCCGCCTGGCGGACGTGGCCTTTATCGCCACACAGGATGCCCAGCATCTCGCGCATGCGACGGCGGCGCTGGAAAAGGGATATGATCTCTTGCTTGAAAAGCCTATTGCAACGACGCTGAAGGACTGTTTCGGCATCATGAATAAATCCCTGGAATGCAATAAGCGGGTAATCGTATGTCACGTCCTCCGTTATACGACCTTTTATCGGACGATTAAGGAGCTGATCGAAGGGGGAAGGGTAGGGGACATCGTAAATGTCGATGCCGTGGAAAATGTGGGATATTGGCATCAGGCACATTCCTTTGTTCGGGGAAATTGGCGCAATTCCGATCAATCGAGCCCTATGATTTTGGCCAAATGCTGTCATGATCTCGATATTCTGAATTTTCTTACGGGGAAACGGTGCGTCAGCTTAAATTCGTACGGCAGTACGAAATTTTTCGTGCGGAAGAATATGCCCCCGGATGCCGCGGAACGGTGTCTGGACTGCAAATATCGCGACGAATGTGTATATAGCGCAAAAAGGATTTATCTTAGCGGAGATTCGCTGGAAAGATACGAGTGGCTGTGCTATGTAGTCGCGCAGCCGCCTACGTTCGACAATCTAGAGGACGCGCTTAAGCTGGGGCCGTACGGCAGATGCGTATTTTGCTGCGACAACAATGTCGTCGATCATCAGACCGTGAATATCCGTTATGAGGACGACGTCACGGCCACGTTGACGATGTCCGCCTTTTCTCAAAACAGCTACCGCACCATTCGCATCATGGGGACTGCGGGGGAAATCGAGGGCAATCAGGACACGAATATCATTCGCTATACCCGTTTCGGGGAGGCGCCCGTCTATTACGATATCAAAAAGATCGCCACCGACCTTTCCGGACACGGCGGCGGCGACAACGCTATGCTGGCCGACTTTTTCCGTACGCTGGACGAGGGCGGAGATATGAGTTCCTCGATTATCCGCTCGATGCAGAGCCATATCATGGCCTTTGCCGCGGAGGATTCCCGCGTGGAGGGCGGAAAAAATATAGATCTGGAAGAGTTTGAAAAAATCAATAATTGTGGGGTGAAAAGATGAAACTGACAAAAAAATGGCTGTCCTTGTTTTTATGCGGCGTTACAGCGTTCTCTCTGTTCGCATGCAGTCCGCAGGGCACTTCCTCCGACTCTCTTTCGTCGGGCGTGGCAACTTCTCCCTTTCGGCAGGAAGCCGATTATTCCCCTCGCAACGGCGTCAAGCGCGAGTGGAACAAGGTAAGCTCGTATTTCTGCAACTATGGAGCGTTTCAGGAAGAGATGCTCGATTACGACGTGGCGATTATCGGCCGAAACGTAATGAGTGCGGAGGATATGCAAAAATTCAGCGACGCGGGGGTATGGACGATCGCTTATATCTCGCTGGGGGAAGATTACTCGCTGAACGTGGGGGACGGACTTGGCCCGGGCGGCTACGCCTCCTATTATCTCTACGATGAAAGCGATATGCCCATTGCCAATGGGGACTGGGGCTCCTATTACGTCGATCCCGGCCATCCCGCCTGGCGGACAATCGTGCTCAACGAGGTTCGTCGGCTGGTCGAAACGGGCGTGGACGGCATTTTTATGGACACCGTCGATTCGGTGGACAGATTCCCCGAAACCTTTAATTCCATGTGCGGGCTTATAAAGGAAATACGGGAGGCTTTTCCCGATATTAAAATGGTGCTCAACAGAGGCTTTACCGTCGTTCCTACCCTGTATCCCGTCCTCGACGGCGTCATGTTTGAGCTGTTTAGCACCTACTACAATCTAAAGGTGTTTAAGTACGACGTATTGGACACAAAGTCGGTACAGTTCAATTATAATCGCTTTTACGGCGTATCCATCGTCAACGCCTGCCGGCAGGTGAAATATTTCCCCGTGTTCGCTTTGGAATATTATCCTCGGGACGGTTTCGACAGCGATAAGCAGTGGATATACGATACCGATTGGGAATACGATTTCATTCCCTACCTCACCATGGAGGGGCGCGAAATCGGCGGCGCAATTACCGATTATCGCCTGCGGCCCGAAAGCGAAAGGGGAATCAAGGCTCTTTCGGTGCGGGATAACGAGGACCTTTTGGAGAAGAACGGCGATACGAGCGCGGCAAACCTCGCCTATGAGGGTAACGGCGCGAAGATCACGGTAGATTCCGTGTTTACGGGCTACGGGAAATCCGCGCTGACCGACGGGTATATCAGCAACGCCGAAAACTTCGATCTGCTTGGCTGGCAGTTTGCAAATTGGGCAAGCGCAGAAACGGAAAGCGCGCATTACGTCGAAGTGGAGCTTCCCAAAGCGCACGATCTTACAAAAATGACGGTATATTGGGCTTACGACAACGGTAACGTCTATTCCTCCCGCGCCGTCAGCGTACAGGCGTATATAGGCGAGGAATGGGTGACGGTAGGCGAGGCGAAGGAGATCGAAAACGGCGTCGTTTCCACAGAGATAGCCCTTTCGGGTTGCAGCGGCGTGACGAAAATCCGACTCTTTCAGGAGGCTGGATACGGCTCGGTGGCAAGGCGCAACCTGATGTGGATCGGCGAGATTGCGTTGTACTGATCCCGAAGAAAAAAGATTTTTTGAGGTTAAACGATGAAGAAAACAGTTCAAAAAACGATCGGTATTCTGCTGGCGCTTTTAAGCGCGGCGACACTCGGATTTGCTTCCGCCTGTACTGTGGAAAGCGTAGAGGACGATTACGTCAGGATAGATCCCGGGGTTCTGCCCGAAAAGGATGTCAATAAGGACTACTTACCTCTCGAAAAGTACGACCAAGTGGTTACCGTACGCGTACTGGGTACCGATTATACGGCGGTGGGAGAGGTGCCTCCGACGTATAACGGCAGGGACTCGGGCCCCGCGAACAATGCGTTTAACGATGCGGCCTTGAAATATCTGAATATTAAGCTGCAATATGTTTCGACGGTCAGCGGCGAGAGATATGAAGAACGGCTGAACAATCTGATCGCCGCGGGAGAGCTGCCCGATATCTTCCGCACCAGCAATGCCACCACTTTCGACACGCTCAAGCGTACGGGGCTCATCGCAGACCTGGGTGACTCCTTTTACTATCTTAACGACGATCTGCGCGAAATGTATCTCAGCGATACTTATTATGCGGGACTGGAAAGCTGTATGGAAAAGGGTGGCCTGTACGCTTTTCCCAACGTCGATAATCCTTACGAAATTGCGCAGAAACTCTATATCCGGAAGGACTGGCTGGAGCTTTGCGGCAAGGAGGTGCCATCAACCTACGAGGAATTGATCGCCGCGGCGGAAGCGTTTAGGGACAATGCGGAAAAGCTGTCGGCTTTGGCGGGACTTAAAGCAAAGGACATCATTCCCATCGGGATTACCAAGGAAATCGCTACGACGGGAAACAGTACGGCGCAGGGGCTGTTTAATCTCTTCGGCACACAACCCGACGCCTTTTTTGAAAAGAACGGGGAACTGATATGCGCCAATACCGACGAGGCTATGAAAGCCGCCCTGACGGAGCTGAATAAGCTTTATTCCGCAGGCCTGCTGGCAAAGGAATTTTATAATTATACCGACTCGAAGGTGAGCAACGATATCATTGCGGGAAAGGTGGGGATTGTGTCGGGTATGTGGCACGCGGCCTCTTATCCCCTTCAGGAATCCGTTTCCAACGAGGCTACGCCCACCGCGGAATGGGTGGCTGTCGAACTCCCTCCGCGGGACGGAGCGTCGAGCGTTCCCGTCGTGAACAGGGTTTCCATACAAGATTATAATTGCGTTTCGAGAAGCTTCGCGTACCCCGACGCGCTGGCGAAGCTGTCCAACTTGTTTTACGATATGTTTTACAGCGATGACGCCTTTGAAAAATACGGTACCTTGTCCCAGCCCTCGGGCGGCTTCTTTTACAGCTGGGTGCCTGCGAAAATCTGGTACACGCCTTATTCCATGCAGTCGTACGAGCGCGTTCTCGGTGTGTTTGACGAGCTTTACGGCGCAGGGCTTAGGATTTCCGATCGGAAATATACTGAAATGGAAAAAAAGGATTTCGACTGGAAGGGATATTATGAAGAAATACTCGCCGACCCCGTTTACGGAGGGATATTTTCGCGGCTGAAGGTGCGTGAGCGGGACAACGGATTTCGATACGGTTATCCGTATATGCAGGCGATTAAGGGCGGAAAGAAGGCGTCCGAAATGAACCGAACGGAAAAGAAGGGCTTCGGCATTTACGAACAGGCAATCAGCGCGACGGGCGGCTATGCTTACGTCACCGAGCTTTCGAAGGGGCAAAAGCCGGTAAAATACAGCGAGTTTTACGGTATCAAGACGCCCGCTCAGCAAAATTACGGGGAATATCTCAATACGGCGATGAAAAAATATTTTCTGGAAGTAATCAGCGGGCGGGCAAGCATTTCAAAGTGGGACGACTTTGTCGCGGATTATAATAAAAACGGCGGAGATGCGGTTTTGAAACAGGTGCGCGAGTGGTATAAGGGGTAAGGCGCGTGAAAAACGAAAAGCTCAAAAATCAGATACCGTTACAATTGATGATGCTTCCGGGAACGGTGCTTTTGATCGTATTTTCCGTCTTTCCCGTCATAGGGCTTTGGATGGCGTTTTCCAAATATCAGCCCGTTTACGATCGCGGTTATTTTTACGCGCTGTTTCACGGGGCTTTCGTGGGGTTCGGCTTCTTCGAACAGATTTTTTCCCGTCCCGATTTCCTCAACGTGGTATGGAACACTATCTATATCAGCTTTGTCAAGATTGTACTTTTAATCGTTTTCGGCGTCGCGCTGGCTCTGCTCTTAAATGAGATTTCCAATCTCCGCCTGAAAAAGGCCGTGCAGACGATCGTGTTTATTCCCTATTTCCTATCCTGGGCGATTATGGCTACCATGATCATCGATCTGCTCAGTGTGGACGGCCCTATCAACGCCTTTTTAGGCCTTTTCGGGATAGAGCCGATCTCCTTTCTGGCCAGCAACCGCTGGTTTCGCACCGTTTTGTTTGTCTCTGAATGCTGGAAGAGCCTCGGCTATCAGGCCATCTATTTTCTCGCCGCGATCACTTGCGTGGATGTTGGTCTGTACGAGGCGGCCAAAATAGACGGCGCAGGCAGAATCAAACAGTGCTTACACGTCACTCTGCCCTGTATCGCACCCACCGTTATCCTGATGAGCGTGCTCAATCTCGGCAATATCATGAGTGCGGGGTTCGATCAGGTAGTCAGCCTTTACAATGAAATGGTTTATGAGACGGGCGATATCATCGATACAATGGCCTACCGCGTAGGGCTCATCAATGCGAGTACTTATCAATATTCGCTGGGTACGGCCATCGGGCTGTTCAAATCGGTCATCAGCTGCGCATTTTTCGGCGTCGGCTACCTTATCGCCGCGAAGAAGCTCAATTATAAGGTGTTTTGAAATGATTGCGACTAAAAATAGCTGTAAAATCAAAGATGGGACACCCAGGGTAGTGTTCAATGTATGCAACATAACATTTTTGCTGCTGCTCAGCACGTTGTGCCTGCTGCCTTTTCTCAATCTTTTGGCAATCAGCTTCAGCTCGAAAAGTGCGGTGGTAGCGGGAAAAGTGTGGGTGTTTCCCGTGGGATTTACCTGGAATGCCTATCGCTATCTGCTGCAAAAAGTCGATTTTTTCCGCGCTTTTCTGTTTTCGCTGGTGAGGGTTTTTTTAGGAACTACGATTTCTCTGGCCGTCACCGCGCTGATGTCCTATCCGTTGGCGTTTGCCAAAAAACAGCTTGCCGGAAGGCGTTTTTATCTGGCGATCGTCATTTTGTCGATGTTTTTTAACGGCGGGCTGGTGCCCTCGTTTATCGTCATTTCAAAGCTGGGGCTTTATAACAAGCTTTGGGCGTTGATTTTGCCCGGTGCCATGAACTGCTGGAACATGATCCTGTTTATCAATTTTTTCCGTCAGGTGCCGAAGGAAATGATGGAGGCGGCGTCGTTGGAGGGCGCGGGGCATTTCCGTATGCTTTTTAAGATCGTGCTCCCCGTTTCTCTGCCCGTGGTGGCGACGGTGGCGCTGTTTTGCGTGGTGGGGCATTGGAATGCCTGGTTCGACGGCTATTTATACATGAGCAAGGAAAATTGGCCTTTGCAAACCTATATTTATCACATGATGGAAGAAATGAAAAATTTTCAGTTGAACAAAGACAAAATGACCGCGGAGGAACTTGAACTTTTGGCGCAAAGCAACGATATGACGCTGCGCGCCGCTCAGATCTTTATCGCCATGCTTCCCGTCCTGTGCGTATATCCTCTGGCACAGAAATATTTTGTCAAGGGGATTTTATTGGGAAGCGTCAAAGAATAGAAAATGATTGGAGGGAAACCACATGAAAAAGAAGATATTATCCATTTGCTTATTGCACGCGCTGGCTTTCAGCGTCGCGCTGTGCGCCGCATGCTCGCCGATCGACGTGAGCGGATCTTCCGATAATGGAAGTTCCGAAAAAACCGAAATCAGTGTGCCGGAAGGGGAAGAGGTGATCCCTTTCCCCGACGGAGTGCCCATGCCGGAACAGCCCGTTCTGCCGGATATCGATATCCTTTCCACGCCCTATATCGGAAGGGTGGGGACGACGACGGAGGCCTATTCCGTCTCCGAAATCAAGACGGAAGGAAAGCTCACGGGTGCGGAGATCGTCTATCCGGCTGAAGGTAAAAACCTTTCGGATTATCATTTCATTTATTTCGACATCTACAATTATACCGCCGAATATCCCAATATTCGCTTTGATTTTTCGGGCATAGACGGCGCGGAAAAAATAGCCGTTGCCGCCGTATATATGGAGGCTTACGACGGGGAAGGAATTCCGCCTGTCGGCGTGCTTTCGGAGAGTCTGATGGACGGCGAGATGAGTTTGGTGACCCATCTCAACGATTATAAAGTGATCGATAAAAATTACGTCGAGGGAAAAGACGTGGTGGCGGATATGCAGGTGGCGAGACTTTTAGTTTATCTCGACAGCAATCCTTCGCAGGCGCCCTCGGACAAGGCTGGGCGCCTGACAATCGACGCGATCACCTTTTTAAGCGACGAAGACCCGCGAAACGATGTGGACAATTCGCCGAAGATCGGAGAGATTTCAGGTTCCTCGGGCTATACCCTTACGGACGGGAGCGCAGCGGGCTACGATAAGGTATTCAAAGCGGAATATAAGACTGCGGAGCTCCTTTCGGGCGGTTATATCTCCGCGAAAATAAATCGTTTTGTTGGAGCCTACGGGCGGATCTCGCTGGAATGGGCTGCGGACGGCTGCGAAAAGCTGACGGTGACGGATGGAGAAAACGTGCTTTTTGGACTCGACGATTCGGGAAACGCGGTAAAGCTGGAAAATATCGATCCGAAACGGATACAAAAAATCGTCGTGGATATCAGAGGCGCCTCGGCCTTAAACGAATTGAGATTTTATGTGGATTCGCAGTCGGGGGTCACCTCAGACGAAACGGAGAGAGCTTTCGAGCTGCTGGCGGCAAATTTCCTTTATACGCCTTACGCTTCCGATTCCTGGAGCGCAACGAGTAAATTCACTCTGTCGGGCGGCGCGCTCGGCGGCAAAGTAAAGGCGTCCTACGATAAAGACGTGGGCTGGGATTTCCTGTCCGTAAAGGTGAAATATTGGACGCCCGCGTATAACGCGCTGGTGGCGAAGTTCAAGCTTTCGGGCGCTGGCGGCGGCGCGGAGCGGTTTGGGCTTTCCATCAATTCCAACAAGGTAATCCTGCAGGTGGAGGACAATTTGATTTCCGACCTCGATTATGACGAAAAGACGGGCGAATATACGCTGGTGGCCGATCTTTCCGAGGTGGGCAGGCTGAATACGCTGAATTTCTTTTTTGATAGTATAAATGTGACTTCGTTTGAAGGCATAAGGACTGTGGAATTTACTTCTATCGAATTTTCTGCTTTGGAAAAGACGCTGAAGATAAAAAATATGCAGCCGACGCCCGGCTATACGGTGGAAAGGACAGGGGAAGAAACGCATGTTTCCTGGACGGCGGACAGGGAAGGCTTTTATACCGTTCTGCCCGTCAAAAATTGGACGTCTGAAAGTAAATATTTCACCGTAACGGTGAAAAACGACGGAAACGCGCCTTTCACCCTGGCGTTGTATATCGGCTGGAATGTCTGCTGGTACGACCATACCGAGATCGCCGCAGGAGAGACGAAAAATATCGTCGTCGAGGCGAAACCCGACGCGGCGGACTTTGAAATCAATTTCTTTTGGGATTACGGACAAAAACGCGCGGGAAGCGCAATTGTGACGGAGACGGGCTTTGTGAGCGAACCCGTCGGCGTGGAGACAACAATCGGCGATATCCGCAATTTTGAAACCAATACCAGCTACCTCATTGACAAAACGCAGGAGGGAACAAACGTTTCCTGGGACGAAACCCGCCCTCAGTGGGATTATGCTCAGGTGGACGTCAGTTATTACAACCCCGGTTACACCTATTTGAAAGTGGTTGTCTTTACGGAGGACAACGTTAAATTCGGGGTTTATTACGGCGGCACGGCGCTGCTGGGACATACGGCTTTAACCGCGGGGGAAAACGTGTTTTGGATTTTCATGCCCGAAAATATGGATTTGAACTTTACGCTCAATCTGTATTTCAACGGCGGAATGCAGTCGTCGGGCGGCGTGATCGTTCGGAGTATGGAATTTTTTGAGGAAAAGGAAGAACCACAGCCTACGGAGCTGACGATCGGAGATTTGAAGGATATCAACAACGAGGGCTATACCATCAACGGAAATGCTGCCGACGGCTTCCATGTGATATGGGGAGAGGATCGAAGTATTTGGGCGAAAGCGACCGCTTCGGTCAGCAACTATACGGACAATTATAAATACGTCAAGCTCACGTTTACCAGCGCGGTGGCTTCGAAAGTGGGCTTGTATGTAAACGACGTCGCGTGGAAAGGTCATACTGCGATAAAGACGGGGACGGACGAATGGTACATTGCCGTACCTGCGGGGATGGAGAGCGCTTTTGTACTGACCTTCTATTTCGACGGCGGGCTTACGACGGCGGGCGATTTGAATATGAAAATCGAATTTTTAGAAGAACTGCCAGAGCTCCCGCAGTCGATCGGTAAAATGATCGCAACGAAAGGTTACACGGTGACAGAAAAGGAAAACGGCTACAATGTGAAATGGGTGGAAAACCGTTCCGATTATATTTATGTAAACGTAGAAAATTGGAAGACGGAAAACAACTATCTTACGTTTACAGTGACGAATAACGCAACGGAAAACATGAAGCTGGGGTTGTACTCGGGTGGATATTCCAACTGTCTGATGTCGCACACGGTCATCGGGGCAGGGGAAACGAAACACTTTGTCGTGAAACTCACGACTGTGACAAGTGCAAATTTCGATATTCGTTTCTTTATCGATTACGGCGTAAAACAAGCGGGCGATATCGATATTGCGGAAATAACTTTGATTTCCGAAGAACCACAGCCTACGGAGCTGACGGTCGGTGAATTGACGGACATCAACAACGAGGGCTATACCATCAACGGAAATGCTGCCGACGGCTTCCATGTGATATGGGGAGAGGATCGAAGTATTTGGGCGAAAGCGACCGCTTCGGTCAGCAACTATACGGACAATTATAAATACGTCAAGCTCACGTTTACCAGCGCGGTGGCTTCGAAAGTGGGCTTGTATGTAAACGACGTCGCGTGGAAAGGTCATACTGCGATAAAGACGGGGACGGACGAATGGTACATTGCCGTACCTGCGGGGATGGAGAGCGCTTTTGTACTGACCTTCTATTTCGACGGCGGGCTTACGACGGCGGGCGATTTGATTATGAAGATCGAATTTGCGACCGAAATGCCGCAGACGATCAGCGCGATGAATGCGACAAACGGCTACACAGTGACGGAAGTGGATAGCGGCTACAATGTGAAATGGGCGGAAACTCGCTCCGATTACGTTTACGTAAATGTGGACGGGTGGAATACACAAAATAAATATCTCGTGTTCACAGTGACGAATAACGGAACGGAGAGCATGAAACTGGGGTTATATACGGGCGGATATTCCAACTGTCTGATGGCTCATACGGCTATTGGTGCAGGAGAAACAAAGCAATTTGCCGTAGAGCTTGCAACCGTGACGAGCGGCAGCTTCGATATCCGATTTTTTATTGATTTCGGCATAAAATCTACGGGAGACATTAATATTGTCGGGATAAATTTGATTTCGGAAGCGCCGCCTGCGGCATAGCTCGAGGGAGGAACGAGAAATGAAAAAACTACTTTTAATCATTTTGGCGGCGGTTACGGCGTTTTACGGCGGACGATATTTTCCGTCCCCTTTCGCGGCGGCGGAACAGACGGACGGCGGCGCCGTTCGATACACCGCCGATCTGTCCGCGGGAAAGCCTGACGATTGGTCGGCCTATGCAAAGGGAGATCCGACGCACACGACCCTAAACGCTTCCGAAAACGGAATTACGATAAAGCATGCCAACAGCGGCGCCGCCGCGGCGAATTATTACGGCGGCGCGTATAAGGTTGCAGAGAAGCATAATACGGTATCCGATTTTGAATTGTCTTTTACCTACCGCGTGGTTTCGTATGTGGATACAGGGCGATGGATCGGGTTGCTGTATCATACGAAATACGACGAAAACGAAATGCTTTCGGGCTTTATGATGAATTACCGTGCAAAAGGAATGTCGGCGCAGTCCACCGTGACGGCCACGCCGTCTTTCCGCGATGCTCTCGTAAAGGAAAACATAGGGATTCAACCGATCGACGGGGAATTTCATACCCTCAAGATCATCGCGGACGGCACGAAAGTGACCCACTTTATCGACGAAACGAAGATCGTGGAATACGATACAGCCGATTATACGCGTTATCTCGGTGACGAAAGAAAGTATGGCGGATTTGGACTGATCGTCAATAACTGCGAGATTGAGATAAAGGAAATGTCGTTCACGGGAACGCGGGCGGAAATTCTGCCCGAAAAGGCGCCCGTTGACGAAACGCTGGTCGACTGTTATCAGGCGGAAACGGGTTTGGTCGCTCCGCCCACGGTCGTTGCCTATATCGATAAGGCCACGGATCTGGTCGATCTCAAAAAGAGCGTCCGTGCCTCCACGGCTATATTGCGCGTGGACGGCGAAATGAATATCTTGGGCGGCGAAGGGAAAAAATTGGGCGTGACGTTTGCAGATATCTATGAGGCATATCTCTCGAGAAAAGTCATCCCCGCGGTCTGTGTGGAAGATATGGCTACTGCGGAAGCGGTCGCAGATTATTTTGATTACCGATTAAACCTGCTGGATCTGGAAATCGTTTCGAAGTCGGCGGAAGTGCTTTCCTATTTCCGGGCCCGTAATTCGAAAATCCGCGCTATATACGATTGGACGGCGGAAACGGTCACTTCCGCGCGATGGGAAGAGGTTGTCGCCGAAACCAATAAAGCGGGCGCAAACGTCGCGCTTCTGCGAAAGGAGGACGCTACAACCGAGGCGGTGCGATATATTCAGGGACGGTTAAAGACGGTCTGGACAGACGTGCGCGGCGGCTCGGAGCTGGAAATCGCGCGGGCCGTGATCAGCGGAGCTTACGGCCTCGTGACTCAGGCCCCGAAGCAGGCTTATGAATGTTTTTCAGCGCTTGCGGAAAACGGAACGGCGCTCAATCGCGTCCCGTATAATGTGGCGCACAGGGGGCTTTGCGTTACCGAATACGAAAATTCAATCGAAGCGTTTGACGCTGCATATCAGTCGGGCGCAACGCATATAGAGTTAGACGTTCAGTTGAGCAGGGATGGGCGGCTCGTAGTGATGCACGACGCCGACATAAAGACCACTACGAACGGCACGGGTGCGATTTCGGAATTGACCGCCGCGGAGCTTGCGCAATACAAAATTATACGCAATATCTATGGGCAGGTACTCGGCGAAGGCGTAAAGATACCGCTTTTGGACGAGGTGTTCCAATATTTTTCCGATACCGATTTAATGTTTGCAATAGAAATTAAAGCGGCTTCAGCCGATGCGGTAGGCGCCCTGAAAAAAAGCCTTGAACAATACGGCATGGCGGGCAGATGTTTCGTTATTTCCTTTAATGAGGCGCAGCTGGCCCAAATGAGGGCGCAGTTGCCCGAGATCCCTACGGCGAGTCTGGGTGAGTTAACGGTATCAAATTTTGCCGAGCGGCTTTACACCATGGGGAGCCTGAATACGGCGTGTAGCAATTCCTACGGAAATGCGTTCGGCGGAAAACTTGCGCGCATGCTCTGCGACAGGGGATATATGTCGTGGTATTGGACGTATAACACCTATGGGGAATTATCGGGCGCGATCGCTTCAGGTGTGACGGGCATCACCAACAATGTGGCGGATTCGGTGAAAGATTGCGCCGCAGAGCTTGTCTATCAAGGAAGATATGCGGTTGTGAAGGATTTTTACGGAGAGCTTGGATTGGATTTTGTCTCCTTCTCGGGAAGCGTATTGCCCGATAAGGTGCGCGCCGCCGCGGTGACTTTAGAGGAACATGGAAATTTCGCTTATGCGATTTTTACCGCGGAATTTGCGTCCGCAGACGGAATATGCCGTTATCAGCTGTTTTCTCAACCGATAAAGCTTGTTTTGGAGAAAGCGTACGTCTCTCCCGCGGAGATGAAAAGGATTTTGGCAAAAAACGGGAGTGACCTCACCGACGATGAGATTGTCCTTTTGAAACGGATGCCTGCTGCCTACGATTTACTGGAGGAGGACGAACGGGCAGGGATAGACGAGACGCGCATTCAGGAATTGCTGGCCGAAATAGAAAAACCGCCGGAAACCTCTTCAAAAACGTCTTCGGAAGCAGGAAAAACGGACGGCTGCGGAAGCGAGCTTACTTCGTCTGCGTTAACGCTTTCCATAGGCGCGCTTGTTGCGACATGCGCTTTGCTCTTTGAGGCCAAAAGAAAAAAGAAACGTTAAAGCATCAAAATACCGACCGCAAAGCGGGGATTCCTTCAAAGAGCTCCCGCTTTGGCGGTTAAATACTGCTCTTTGGGAATAGACTCGCCATTGTTTTGGAAAGCAATGCAAAAATGATTTATCGGCTGTGCCCGAAACGACGGAGATACGCGTGCTTGTTAAAAAGCAATACAAGCATAAAAAAATTTACATAAAATTTTTGGAAAAAGTATTGACAACGATTTTTTGTTGTGTTATAATAGCTTCACAAAATAAGGCTCGATTTCAGAGCTTTATTTAATACATCAAAAGTTAAACGTTTAATTTTTTATGGGAGGGTTTACGGAATACATCTATAGGAGGCATAATAGGAAAGATGAAAAAACTGATAAGTGCGGTGCTCGCGGCGGCGTTGATCGTTGCGATCGGCGGATGTGCGAAACCGCAGGCGCAGTCCGGGGAGGGAGAGGCGTTTGAGGAGGACGAAATTGTGCCGATTTCCATTAAAGACGATTTTGACGCCGACAAGGTAGAGACGGAAGGGTTTGTTCTTCCCGAAGCGACGGAGAGCAAGGAAAGTTTCGATCTGCCGTTACTCGTGGGGGACGGAATGCTGTTGCAGGCAAATATGACGGTGAAGCTTTGGGGAAAGGTGGAAGCGGAGGGCGACATTGCCGCGAAAGTAATCCGAAATGACGGCGAAAACGTGTATTACGGACACATCGAGGACGGAGAATTTATAATTTACATAGGCGCACAAGACTATGCCTCAACAAGCGAAATACGTTTGATTACGCAGTCGGGCCTTGGTTATACGCTGAAAAACGTGGCGTTCGGCGAGCTGTTTGTAGGCGCGGGACAGTCCAACATGGGCTGGACGATGGGACAGTGTTACGGGGCGACCACGGCTACCTTGAGGTATGCGGAGGAGATCAATACTTCCGAAAACGCCGATATCCGTCTCTTTTCCGTAGCGCCGAATAAAGCTTCTCAGCCGATGAACGAGGTGGTTTCCTCGTCGTCGGGAGGCTGGAAACAGGCGAACCCCGTTTCCGTCCGAGAGTTCAGCGCCGTGGGTTACTTTTTCGCGCGAGAGCTCAACGCCCGCTACGACGTGCCCGTCGGCGTTCTGCAATCGTGCATGGGCGGTACCAGCGTCTATACCTGGATGCCGCAGTCGGTGACGGGCGAGTCATTGGGCGCGAAGGAAAGCGACCTCGTTTCGGAATATTTCAACGGTATGATCTACCCCATACGAAACGCGGTACCTCGGGGTATCTTATGGTATCAGGGCGAGGGACAAAGCGAGAATTACGCCCATAATTATTCTTTAGTCATCAAGGGTTGGCGGGAAATGTACGGCAAAGCAAACGTGTGGTTTTCCACCGTACAGCTGCCGCGCTATACGGACGCCGAGGAATATTTTTTGGGGCGGGAGCAGCAAAAAAAGGCCTCTCTCGAAAATGAATATGTCACTTACAGCGTCAATCTTGACTGCGGACTGCTGCCCGAAAACGTCGCCGCGGGGGATACGCTGAATCCAAACGGAATTCACCCTTACGATAAGAAACCTGTTGGAGAACGCCTTGCGCATGCCACTATGCAGGCTTTTTACGGCGCAAAGGGGGTATGGCGCGGGCCCGTGCTCAAATCTGCCGAAGTGTCGGGAAATAAAGTTATTCTCACGTTTTCCAATGTGGGAAAGGGACTGTCCCTTTACGGGGCGGCGGGGTTTGAGATCGGAGAGGGCAATAAGGCGTACGTCGCCGCCGTTCCTGAAATTATCGGAAAAAATAAAGTGTCCGTTTCCGCCGAGGGAATAGTTGCCCCCACGAAGGTGAGATACGGACTCGTCAATTCGTCTGCCAATATGGAAAAACTGACGAGCTATGAACAGAGCGTCAGCCTATACAATACCAAGGGCGACGACGAAAAGGCGTATCCGGCCGAACAGTTTGTCTGGAAAGCCTGAAAAACCCGTTTGAACGGCGGAAATTTCAATCCTTCGGCAAACCCGATATAAACTCTTTCAAAAGCCGTTGACAAAGCGTTTTGGATATATTATACTAAATCAAAGACAAGTTTTTCCCGTACGGGAATTTATTTTAGCATAAAAAATAAAACGTTTAAGAAAGCGCGGAGGAGAAAAAATGGGCACATTGCACGACGTGTCGAGAATATCGGGCTTAAGCATTGCCACAGTATCGAAATATCTGAACGGTATCAAGGTAAAACCGCAAAACGAAGAAAAGATAAAACGGGCAATCGAGGAAAGCAATTACAGCGTAAACTTTTTTGCGAAGAGCCTAAAGACCAAACGTTCGATGACGGTCGGCGTCTTGATCCCGAATATGGCGTCCGCGTTTTATTCGTCTGTGATTTCGCGGGTAGAGCAGATCTTTGCACCCAAGGGATATAATCTTCTCGTCAGCGGCTATGCCAACGACGGAATTCAGGAAAATTCGAAATTTCTATCGCTCCTGTCCCGCAAGGTGGACGCTTTGCTCGTGGCGCCCGAGCGGCTGAGCGAGCAATCGGTGGCGGCGGCGCGCGCCAACGGCACGCCCGTGCTCTTTTTCGATACCAAACGGGACATCGACGCGATCGGGTCGGTGGTGACGGATAACTATGACGCGTGCAAGGCGGTAACCGCCCGCTTGATCGAAAGCGGCTTTTCCAAGATCACGGTGCTTCTTCCGAGTACCGTCTATTCCACCACCAACGAACGCAGGCAGGGATGCCTTGACGCCGCCGCGCAGCTCGGCCGCTCGCGTACCCTGGAAACGCTGGGCACGCCCGGGGATATTTCGGGAGCATACGAGAGGACGCGCGCCCTTTTGGATGCGGGGCGTCCGGAAGTTATTTTCGCGCTGTCGTCGAGTACCTTTCTCGGCGCGCTGATGGCCGTGAGCGACGCGGGGCTGAAAATCCCCGAAGATATCGCCTTCATCGGCTACGACAATAAGCAGATCAGTAAGATTTATACGCCCAATATCAGCCTCGTCTATCAGCCCGTTGACGATATCGCGCAGGCGATTTACGGCGAATTGAGCGCACTGATGGCGGGAGACGCGGGCAACGGCCGCATCGTTATCCGCTCCCGCATTACTTACACCGATTCCATTCGAAAATTCGCGTAACGTTTTTGCATAAGCGACCGACTTTTTAACAAATCGCACGTAAAAACTACGTGGATTTTTTAAGGGATAAAAATTAAACGTTTAACTTATTTTTCCGTTTCTAAAAAAGACAAAATCACAAAAAAGAGGGTAATGAATGATGAAAAAATTCAAAACGATTCTATTGACACTGATTACCGTGTTTCTCGGCGGAATGTTTCTCGTTTCCGTCGGCTGTTCGAAGCCGAAGGAACCCGAAGTCAAGAGGGAAAAGCCCGTCATCACGGTAAGCGAACAGACGCTGACGGGGAAAGTAGGAGAGGCGGTGACGCTGCCTGCGGCCCAGGCGTCGGACACTGTGGACGGGGACATTTCCGCGTCCGTAAAAATGAACGTATTTTTCGACCGCGACGGCAAATATGTTTTCCCCGCGGAAAACGCCCAAAACGGGACGGCAGGGAACGTGACCAACTCGTTTACGCCGACGAAGGTGGGAGAATATACGGCCATTTACAATGTAAAAAACAGCGCCAATTTAAGCGCGCGCAAGGAAGTGAAAATAAACGTATCCGCCTCCGACAAGGCGCGGGCTGCGCAGCTGGTGTCCGATCCCGAAAAATGGACTTTGGACGACGGCAGTACGTTTGATAAGGAAGGCAGTATCCGACTTGCGGAGGCCGGAAACTCCTCCGCGGCATATAACGGAAAGAAAATTAAAAACGGCGACCTCTTTGCCTTCCGTTTCAGCGCGGATAAGCCCGACGGTGTGTTCTTTTATACCTTTAACGCGCAGATGAGCAATAGTTTTTCCGCGGACGCGCCCTCGAAGGGCGAGGCTACTTTTCCGAAGCTGTTGTTTTTGAGGATTCTTTCCAACCGTATCGAGCCGTATTTTTCCTCGCTGGCTGGCGACAATAATTTCAATATGACCTGCGGCGCGATCAACGTTTCCCTGCTGGACGGAAACGACCACATCATCGCGATGAGAAACACGCTTTCCGACGACGCGAACGAGGTGAAAAGCGAGATATGGATAGACGCGGATACCAATGCGGCGGCGTCCTATGTTTCCGTGGTGACGAAGAGCGCGCTTATCGCGCATTACGGACAGGAGCTTTTCGACGAACAGATCAAAGACGCGTTCGATGCCGAAAAATTCGAGGGCTGGTTCAATGTGGGCGCGTATCATACGGGTGTGGGCACGGATACCATGACGATCAAAGCATTTTCCGTAAACGGGGAAGCGATGATCGAAAAGCCCGATCTCACCGTTACCGAAACGCCCAAAGTCTCCTATCCGCTCAACCGGGAAATCACCTTCCCCGCCGCTGCGGCCGAGGATGGAAACGATTATTCGGACATCACTTCCCGTATTGAGCTGACGGTGACCGAACCCGAGGCGGACGGCGAAAGAAAAGAAGTAAAGCTGGACGGTTATACCTATACGCCGACGGCGATGGGGCGTTACGGGCTCACGTATTCCGTACAGGATTTAAGCGGCAATAAGGCATTTGCCTATTACACGTTTGCATGCAGCAAGGGCGCGAGCACGGAAAAGCCGAAGATCGAATTTGAAGGCTCGACGGAGGGCCTCACGGCGGCAGCGGGGCAGGCGTTTACCCTTCCCGTCGTCAAATCGGTGACCGACAGCTTCGGCGATGATATCTCCGGGCTTCTCGAGGTCGAGTTGCTCGGCCCCGAAGCCAAAAGCCTCAACGGCAAAACGTCCAACGTGTTCTATTCTGCCGGCGTACATACGATCGAATATTCGGTGACGGACTATAACGGCAATACGCAGGTTGAGGCGGTGGAAGTAAACGTGACCCCCGCTTACGATGCCGTTCCGGTCAAGGACTTCGTCGTCTATGGCGGCATGAAAACGGACGGGGACTTCGTCAAGCTCACGGACGGCAGCGCCGCGTTCGGCGGACAAAAGATTTACAGCGAAAAGGTTTCTCTGCTGGTGAAGCTTAATTTCGCCTCGAGCTTTGGCTCGGGCGACGGCATGAACTTTATTGCGTTCAACGTGCGCGGCGGCAAAAATCTCGCGTCGGTGCCCGGCTCGCCCGATTGCAGCAATTTCGATTGGCCGAACGGCTTGAATATCGAAATCAATGCCTCGGACGGCATCAAAATTTACGGGGGCGCGCATACGGACGAACTCGGCGGTTATTCCTTCCCCGAGGGGACGAAAAAATTCTTTGAAAACGAAGTGGAGATCTCCTGGCTGATTACCGACGTTTACGGCGAGGACGGAAAATATGCGGGGACCAAGCTCGAGCTTTGGCTCAACGGCACGAAGGTGAAGCTTTCTTCCTCCCATTCCTCGGGCGAAGATATGCAATTGAGCGCCCGTGCCGTGGCGGTGCGGCCCGCCGTATTGCAGGCGAGCTGGCTTTCGATTTACGTCAACGGTTCTGCGACGGATTCCTGGCTGTACGCCGCTACGATCGACGGCTCTAAACCCGCCTATCTCAAGGTGACGGGAATCGACGCGGACGAGGGAAGCTTCGGCGAAGAATACACATTGCCCGAAGTGACGGCCTCCTATGGCGGAGAGGATAAAACCTCCGCTCTGAAAAAATATATCTGGATCAACGGCGAAACGGAGCCGAATTACGAAACCGCACAGCCGTTTACGGACGATACGCTTACGCTGAGCGAAGATTATCTAAAGGGCTTTAAGATCGTCTATCGCTATGAGGGGAATACGGTGAAAGCTGTTTCCGTAACGGTCAATGCCGAAGTCACCGACGTCGCGTGGTCGGGTTCGACGGAAAATCTCAAGGCGACGGTGGGAACGGACTTCACGCTGCCTGCCCTGACGAGCGTTAAAATCGGGGGGACGCAGATCACGGCGGGGATTACCGTCAAGGTTGTCTATACGGACATTGCTGGCGCGGAGCAGGAAGCCGCGGGGACGTTTAAGCCCCTTCTCAAACGCGATTTCTCCCTGAAATATTATTACGGCAGCGTTTTTCTTGCGCAACTCGACGTTGCCGTATCGGGCGGCACGACGGGAAACCTCGTGGGCAAAAACGGTATGGAAATAGGCAGCGAGGTGGCGCGCTATACGGGGCAACAGGTCTATGGCGAAAAGGTTTCCGCAAGCTTCCAGCTGAAATTTGACGATCTCGGAATTGTAGATTTTATTTTGAGACGAGCGGGAAATACTGCGTGGCCCGAGGCGTTGAGAATCCGCATCGCGCCCAACGAGATCCGCGTGTGCTATGAGATCGGCGGAAAAAGCTTTTTGCAGTGCAACGGTTCCGCAAAATATCTCCGCGGCAATCCCGCCTCCGAACTCTCCCGCCAGACGATCGTCTATTGTGCGTCGGACGTCTATGAAAACGGCGTTTTCAAGGGAATTTTGGTCGAGCTTTGGCTCAACGGGGAAAAGGTTGTCTTTAACGGCGGCGAAACGGATTCCGTGACGGACGCCGACAAAGCGAAGGGGATTATTCCCGCGGCGGCTTTGGGCGAGCTTACTCTGGCGGCGCAGACCGAAATCTTTGCCCCCGCCTATCCTCAGATTTCCTGGCATACCACCTTTGTTCTGGAAAAGCTGTATATCGACGGAACAGAGCTTCTTCCCCTTACGGTGACGCTCGAGCCCGCCGATCGGACGGCTACGGTGGACTACGGCGGAACCTATACGCTTCCCGCGGTGACGGCGAAGTACGGCAAAGAGGACGTGACCTCTTCCGTGACGAAATACATCTGGATCAACGGAAACGAGGAACCCGATTATACGACGCCTTTTACGGAGGCCTCCCTTACGGCGGATATCGGTTATATCAAGGGCTTCAAAGTAATCTATCGTTACGACAGGGAAACGATCGCTGCGGTCGCCGTCACCGTCAATGCGGAGATCACCGACGTCGCCTATTCGGCGACGATAGAAAATCTCACCGCTGCGGTGGGTACGGAATTTGTCTATCCCATAATCACAAGTTTCAAAATGGGCGGAACTACCCTTTCGGAGGGTATAACGATCATGGCCTGCTGGAAGGGGACGAACATTATCGAACAGCAGATCGAAGGCGCGTTTACGCCCCGTCTCGATAAAGATTTTACGCTTAAATATTATTATGGAACCATTCTTCTCGGCAGTACGGACGTCGCCGTCTCGGGCGGCGCCGCGGGCGACGTTTGGAACGACGAAGCTTCCGTCACAAAGGGATTTAACGGTGAAAAGGTGGAATGGATAAGATACGACAAACAATACATTTATGACGAAAAAGTGTCCGTAAAGGTGAACGTGGCTTTGTCGGGGCATTTC
This sequence comes from uncultured Eubacteriales bacterium, assembly GCA_900540805.1. Taxonomy (GTDB): domain Bacteria; phylum Bacillota; class Clostridia; order Christensenellales; family Borkfalkiaceae; genus Scatosoma. The sequence continues at coordinate 43,751 of UQHL01000017.1, read as the reverse complement.
GATATCGTCATGCGCGGGCCCGTTCAGTCGGGCGGTTGGCCGACGGCGCTGCGTATCCGTATTTCCGATAACGAAATCAAAGTCTGCTCGGATATCAACGCGGGCGACAAGCTGATGTGTACGGTCGCTATGGACACGTATTTTCCGAACAAGGCGACCGCGCAGGACAAAATCATTTCCTTCCGTGCGGCGGATAAGTACGACGGGGAAGGGAATTTCCTCGGCATTCAGACGGAAGTGTGGATCGACGGCGTCAAGGTGGTTTGGCAGACCGAGCAGGGACGTTTTTCGGACGGCCTCATTACGGCCGTTTACCTCTCTTCTCTGACTCCCGACGTGCAGAAACTCTTCTTTACGCCCACCGCATTAATGGTCGTTCAGCACATAAACGGTACGTTCGGATTTTCGGAGGCGAGGATCGACGGCACGGAAATAAGCGCTTCATAGACTTTCGGTAAATCAATAAGGAGGCTCGGCGGGCATGGATACGCTGATGGTAAGAAAGGAAAGACACAATAAAAAAATTTATGTAAAAAATAACGTCGGTCTGTATCTCATGCTCGTCCCGGGCATGCTGTCCCTGCTCATTTTCACGTTTGTGCCGATGTACGGGTTTTATATGGCGTTTGTGGACTATAGTCCGTCCGTTCCTCTTTTTCAGTCGGAAAATGTGGGCGGACTGTGGTTTAAGCTGATGTTCGAGGACCCGCTGCTGTGGAAGATGGTGCGCAACACGCTGATTATTTCCTCGATGAAGATATTTATCATGTTTCCGTTGACTATCGTTCTGGCGCTGCTCATCAACGAATTGGAGCTTCCGCTGTTCAAAAAAATCTTTCAGTCGGTGTCCTATCTGCCCAATTTTATTTCCTGGATTATTATTTCGGGCATGATGGTTATCTTCCTTGACAGTGACAACGGCATACTCAATCAGCTCATTCAGCTTTTCGGGGGGAAGCCCGTTTCCTGGTATTCCGATCCCAATAAATGGTACGTAATTCTGCTTCTCACCAACATGTGGAAAAATATCGGCTGGGGAACGATCGTCTATATAGCGGGCTTTTCCGCGATAGACACGCAGCTTTACGAAGCGGCGAAGATCGACGGCGCGGGGCGGTTCCGTCAGGCCTGGAGCATCACCCTGCCCGCGATTTCTCCGATCATCTCGATCACGCTGATTTTGACCGTCGGAAAAATCTTTCAGGACGATTTCGAACAGATCTACGCGCTGGTAGGGGAAAACGACATTTTGGCGGAGACGACGGCGGTCATCTCCACAAAGATCTATCAGTACGCCAGCACGGGGCGTTATGACCAATTCCCCATTTCCACGGCCATGGGGCTGGTGCAGGGGATCGTTTCCTTCCTGCTCATCGCGCTCTCCAACATGACCGCAAAAAAGCTCGGCTACGAAAGCTTATGGTGACGATATGGCAATAGAAACGAAATCGAGAAAAATATTCAATATCTGCAACGTTGCCGTCCTGGGCCTTTTGGGAATCGCTTTTCTGCTTCCCTATGTCATGATCGTATCGGCCTCGCTCACGGACGAGGGCGCGTTTTTGGCGCACGGGTATTCGGTTCTGCCGCGGGATATCACCTTTTCGGCGTATATTCAGCTGTTCAAAGGGGACACGACGGTCATCAGGGCTTTTTTCAATTCGGTATTTCTGACGGTGTGCGGGGTAATCCTGCACGTGGGCACGACGACGCTCGCCGCCTATCCCTTAAGCAAAAAGAAATTTGTCGGCGGCGGGGTGTTTATGAAGATTATCATCTTCTCCATGCTGTTTTCGGGCGGACTTATCCCCACGTATATGCTCATTGTCAATATGGGGCTGAAAAACAGCTATCTGGCAATCCTGCTGCCCTGTATGCTGGCGCCCTGGAATTGTATCCTGATCCGCAATTACTTTTCCTCCGTTCCGCCCGCGCTGGAAGAGGCCTGCAAAATGGACGGGGGAAACAATCTGACCGTGTTTCTCAAAATTTATATCCCCATGTCGAAATCGATTATTGCGTCCATCATTCTGTTTACGGCGGTTGCCTTCTGGAACAACTGGTCGGCACCCGTCCTCTATTTCGATTCGCGGCATAAGGATATGCTTCCCCTGACGGCGGTGCTTCAGCAGATGCTTCAGGAAAACGTCAATCCCTCGGGCGGAAGCGCGAGCTCGGGCTTTGCGGAAAACGTAAAAATGGCTACCGTGGTGGTTTCCACGCTGCCCATCATCATCGCGTATCCGTTTATGCAAAAATATTTTATCTCCGGCATCATGCTGGGTTCGGTCAAAGAATAAGGAGAAAACATGAAGAAATTATTCAGCATATTGCTCGCTTCGCTGTTTGCGGTAAGCTTTGCGGCCTGCTCCAAATCGGAATATCGGCCCGATGCGGTGGTTTTATATATCGAATACAACGGCGTTACGGGCAAGGAGGACGACAAGGTGAAGGCCGCGCTCGAGGAAAAGTTCAAAAAGGATACGGGCGAAAGCATAGACCTTATCCTAGAACCCGCCTCGACGGACTCTATCGGCAACAAGGTGGTGGGGGCGATCTCTACCTCTTCCGACCGAATCGACGGGCTTATCCATCACTATTCATCCGATTCCATGATCACGCAGATGATCACCGAGAAAAAGGAGCTCAAGGACCTCACCGGACTCGCGGCGGAAAATGCGCCCGACTTTCTCTCGCGCTTCAATGCGGAGACGGACCCCGACGGGTTGGCGTATCGGAAAGGAATGTTCGACGGCAAGCTTTACGCTTTGTCGTCGCTGGAACACAACTCGATTTACGGTATGCTGATCAACCGCGGGTTTATGGAAAACACTTCGTTTGATCCCGACGAGTACGACATTTCCAAAGAAGGCTACAAGTCGCTGACGCTCGACGAGTTTACCCGTCTCCTCAGCGAACTTAAGGAAAACAATACCGAAGTGACCCGCCCGTTGGTGGGCGCGCCTTACGATCTGGATTATTTTCTGGCGCCCGTGTATGGCACGACGGGTTATACCCGCATGGAAAGGGAAGGCGATAAGCTCTATCCCGCTTACGCGAAGGAAAACTATCTCAAAGTGCTCGAATACGAGCGCATGCTTCAGGAAGAAAAATTGTGGGTGGAAAAACCCATCGAGATTTCGGACGGCGTCAAATACTTTACTTCGGGAAAAAGCGCGGTGTATGTCGGCTGGCCCGAGGTTACCTCGCAGATACAAATCGCCAAAAAGCTTAAGCTGGCGAGAAACGAGGACTGCATTATGGTGGCTCCGCTGCTGAAAGAGGGGAGCACCACCGAAACCAACGGCAATCTCCGCCAGACCTCCGCCTTTTTGGGGCTTATGGTGCCGAAGAAAGGCCAGAATACCGAACTGCTTTTGAAGTTTGTCAATTGGCTGCATAAGGATAAAGAAAATTACGAGCTGGCCAAGTACGGAATCAAGGGGGAGCATTGGGTGGAAACGCAGGTGGACGGAAAGGAAGCCTACGCCTATCCCGAGGAGAAACGGGCGGAATATGAGGCTCTCGCGCCCTATTCGGGGTTGTATTGTCTGCTGACGGACGTGCATATTTCCGACCGAATCTACGCGGGCTATACCGGGCAGGAAACCAAATGGGTGGAAGAAGTCCGCGCCTTCAAAACTTTCCCAGAGGGCGGATATATCGACGAGGGCATGAACATTCCCTCCGTTCCCGCAACCGACCGCGCTCTGAAGACGGAGGCGAGCGCCTTGGGGCGCGAATACGTTTCCATGCGCGCCTACGCCTGGTCGGACGCGCCTATTCCTTCGGGTGAGACGCTGGCGAGTCTGCATGCTAAACTTCGTGAAAATCTCACGACAAAATATAAAAATTATATTCAGTTTCTGACCGACGAATATAACGCGATCGTCGCGTCGTATCAATCGTTATAAGGAGAAAAAATGATGAAAAAACAAATCGTATTGTCCGTCGCCGCAGCCCTGGTGCTCTCTTTCGGCTTCTCCGCCCCCGTCGCCGCTTTGGCCGAGGACGAAACCGAGCTCAACCTTTTCGCCTCCCGAAGCGACTGGATGCATTCGCAGGGCAAGGGGGAGATCTCATTCAACGATTCGGGTCTCACCCTCACGCCCATCGATACCGTAGGCTCGGCCTATATCGTCAACAAAATGGGACAGGGAAAGATTCGCTTTACCTATCAGGTGGAATACGCCGAGGGTGTGGACGCTTTTAAGTCGGATGCGGATAATTATCAGACCTTTTTCGGCGTATTGTTTTCCAATAGTCCCGCGGACGTGGTGACGCCCAACGGTTCGTTGTCCATTCCCTGGGACGCGCCCGGCGGATATCCGTACATGGTGGCGTTCGACACCGAGGTGCAGGGCAACGAGCCCGACCGCGCCAAACAAGTGGGGCTTACCCTGCGCCGTTATCGGGCGGGCGGCAGCCACGATTATACCCGCTGGAGCTCGGTGGAGCCCAAGGAGGCCACCTATATCAATACCTCGGGCGTACAATACGAAAGCAAGGTGCCCGATTTTTACAAGCCCGTCACGCTGGAACAGTGCTATGATACGACGGAGCATACCGTAGAGATCGGGGTGAAAAATCTATATAAAGCAAACGGGGACGAAAAGGACGCGGTGAAGATCGACGTTACGTTCGACGGCGAACTCAGTCTGACGGTCATCGACGAGATGCCGTTTGAGGGAGAGGATCTGGGCGAAACGATCGAGCTGGATAAACGGGATGCGGACGGTTATATCGCCCTCTATGCCTACGACGGCTTCAACACCAACGATTTGAGTATGTGGGATTTCAAAGTGCATGTGAAAAGCTTTTCCGCGGTGTTCGGCGAAAGCAACGAAGGCGCGCCCAGACCCGGCGGATCTTCGGATACGGAAGGCGGCTGCAAGGGCGGATGTAAGGGCAGCGCGGCAGGGCTTTCGGCACTCGTCGTCCTTTCGGGCGTGGCGCTGGCTTCGGTATTTAGTAAAAGAAGGAAATAGAGAATTGCGATTATGGAATATAGCTTAAACGGAAAATGGAAGCTGCGGTGCGTGGAGACGGGTGAAATATTCCCCGCGCGGGTGCCCGGCGATATCACGGCCGACTGTTATGCGGCGGGCAGGATACCCGATCCCTATTTCGGCATGAATTATAAGGACGAACGTTTCCTGCTGGAACGCGATTACGAATATTCGCTGGAATTTACCGCTCGGAAACCGAAGGAGGGAGAGCGCTGTATTCTCGCCTTTGGGGGAATAGACACGTTTGCGGAGCTTCGCCTCAACGGCGAGCTGCTGGGTGAAACGGAAAACATGTTTCTCCGTTACGAATACGACGTGACGCAGCTGTTGAAAAAAGATAATCTCCTTTGCGTGCGCATGCGATCCACGCTGAAGCGCATGAAGGAGATCGATGCGGAAAAGTATTTTGCCTGCTTCAATAAGGAGCGCATCTTTTTGAGAAAGGCGCAGTGCCATTTCGGCTGGGATTGGGCGCCCGATCTGCCGGGATACGGGATCTGGGAGGACGTCGCCCTTTGCTACCGTCCCGCGACAAGAATTACGGAGGTCCGATACCGGACGGACGGCGAAGGGAACGTCACGCTGTTTACCGAACTCAATTACAACGTCCGGAAGGAGGAATACCTCGGGTATGCCGTTTCGGATACCCTGCGTTATACGGTGGAATCGGCGCCGAATTCGGGGCTCGGAAAAGGAATAACGCTTGAGTTTCCCGTGACGGGCGCAAAAAATTTCCGTACGCTGCGCGTAAAATCGCCCGCGCTGTGGATGCCCGTAGGGTACGGAACCCCCCATTTATACGCCTATAAAGTAGAACTGCTGAGGAACGGCGTGACAATCGACGGCTATGCGGGAAGGCTGGGCTTTCGTGAGGTAAGGCTGGAGGAAAAGCCTCTTTCGGAGGATCGCATGAACTTTCGCTTGAAGATCAACGGCGCGGACGTATTTGTCAAGGGCAGTAACTGGGTCCCCTGCGAATGCTTTACGGGCACCGCGAAGCCTTCACGCTATGAGGCATTGATAAAAATGGCGGCGGAAGCGGGCGTCAATATGCTGCGCGTGTGGGGCGGCGGTATTTACGAAAAGGAAATTTTTTATCGCCTCTGCGACGAGCTGGGAATCATGGTATGGCAGGATTTTATGTTCGCCTGTGCGGATATTCCCGAGACGGACGAAAAATTTGTCGCAAACGTGACGAAGGAATGTATTTATCAGGTAAAGCGGCTGAGAAATCATCCCTGTATCGTATATTGGTGCGGCGGCAACGAAAAGACGGGCTCCTGCGGGCTTTTGAAGCAATACGGCGACGATCTGGTGGATATTACCGTCCGCGGAATCGCGGAACATTACGACGGCACCCGTCCGTACGTACGCCAAAGCCCGTACAGCCTCACCGACGTGGGCAACGACCCCGAAAGCGGCGAAACGCACGGTACGGCGCTGGACGTACCCGCCTTGGCTTCGTATGAGGAATTTCTGCGAAATTCTTTCAACCGCGAGGTGTCGTTTGCCAGCGAATGCGCAATCATGGGCTCCTGTGTGCCCGAATCCTATCGGGCGTTTGTGCCCGAGGAAAAGCTTTGGCCGCTGGGAGAAATACAGGAGGACAGATTTTGCGATAACCCTTACGGGGCGCAGATGAGCTTTGTGGAAAGACAGCTGAAAATGTCCGAAATGCTGTTCGGGCCGTCGGCGGGGATAGACGAATTTGCCGTAAAATCGATGGCGGTGCAGGCGGAAGCCTTAAAAGTAGAGATACTCAACGCGCGCAGGAAACGCGCGGACTGCGGCGGATTTATGAATTGGATGTTCGACGATATCTGGCCCACGGGCACCTGGTCGGTCGTCGATTATTATCTGCGTCCCAAGGCGGCCTATTATACATTAAAGCGGGAATACGCGCCTTTCCGCGCGGCGGTGCTTTCCGACGGCAAAGGCGGATATTTCGGGTATCTCATCAACGATACGGACAGGGAATTGTGCGCGGATCTTTCCTTCGGCGGCGTGACGACGGAGGGCGTTTACGGCCCCGTCGTCCGACGGACGGAACGGGTGAAGGGGTATTCCGTACGGGAACTCGGCAAAATGGAAGCATGGGGAGACCTTCTCTATCTTTCCTATGCCGCGGAGGAATTTTCCGGCGTCGCTTCCGCTTTCCTGAAACCCTTTAAGGAGCTGTCGTTTGGATCGGCGTATTCGGCGGAAATCGGGGACTGCGAAAGAGCGGGGGAAGAATATTGTACGAAAATCGTCATCACGGCGGAGAAATACGTCCGTCTGCTGCATATTTCCGTCCCCGACGGAACGACTCTCGACGACGATTGGTTAGATGTGCTTCCCGCGCGGAAGGCTGTTGTTACGGCAGTTTCGACGCGACCCTTGAAGCGGGAAGAAATCAAAATAAGCGATTACGGCAAATATATAAGGAAAAATTGATATGATGAATTTCGATTTAACCGCACTCGAGCGGGAAAACAGCTGCCTCGGCGGGATATTTCAATCCGGGCGGGCGGGGGTCGGCGAAATCCGCGGCACCCCGGATAAAAAGATCGAATTTGCCGACTACGAGGGCAGGACTTTGTGCTGTATCACCGGCTGCAGCGGTCAACGCGCGGTGTATCCGCTGGAGGAGGTGGCGTTTGACGCGCCTGCGGAGTACGTTGTCATGGATCTCGACGGCACCAGCATCATCAGCGAGGAATTCTGGATTGATATCATCGAACAGACCGTCCGTACCCTGACGGGCAAAGAAGTGCGTTTTTCCGCCGAAGACCTGCCTTACGTTTCGGGGCACAGCACGGGGGAGCATCTCGATTACGCGCTGGGAAAATACGGCTCGGGCGCTTACGAAAACGCCATGGAGACGTATCACGGGATCAGCCACCGCGAACTTACCGCACTCATGGAGGGCAAACGTGGCAAAATAAAGCCCGTAAAGGGCCTGAAGGAATTTTTACTTGCCCTGAAGAAGCGGGGCGTAAAGGTGGGGTTGGTTTCCAGTGGTCTTTTTTATAAGGCAATCCCAGAAATCGAGGCGGCCTTCGACGCGATGGGGCTGGGAGATCCCCGCGACTTTTACGACGGAATCATCATGGGCGGCGTAGAAAAGGGAGAGGGCAGGTATTCGACGATCGGGGAGCTTGCCGCCAAGCCTCATCCGTGGCTGTATAAGGAGCTTGCCTTTACGGGACTGAAATGCAAAAATCCCGAAAAACTGATCGTTTTGGAGGATTCTGCCAGCGGGGTGCTGTCCTCGAGGCTTGCGGGATATCCCGTCATCGGTATGACGGCGGGAAACATCACCGCTTCGGGCATGTCGGAGCTTTGTATCGCTCGCGCGGACTCGCTGGAGAAGGCGCTGCAATTTATTTTAGGAGGAAAATTATGATCAAAAAAATTCTTTCGGCCGTATTGACGGCCGCGTGTGCCCTTTCCGTCTGCGCCTGTACGCCCTCGGAAACGTCCTTAAAAGAAAAGCCCGAATATATCGGCTTGTACGCCTCGGAGGACGGCACGCTGATGAAGGACGGAAAGCCCTTTTACGGCTTCGGCGTAAACTATTACAGTATGCTTAACTGCGCTTTTTCGCAGAAATGGGACGTCTCTAATTCGCTTGCCGCGCTGGAACAGCTGGCCGCCTACGACGTGAAGGTTGTACGCTTTAATATCGCGGGGTTCGCTTACAGCGACTGGGATTACGTGACCAAAAAAGAGGAGCTTTACTTTAAGACGCTGGATTCGCTGGTGAATAAAGCAAATTCGCTGGGGATCGGACTACTCCCTTCGTTTTTCTGGAATCAGGTGTCGCTCAGCGACTATTTCGACGAGCCTGCGGGGCTGGCATTGCGGAGCAGGGAGACGGAGACAATGAAATTTATTGCCTCTTTTACGGAAAAGGTCACCTCGCGCTATGCCGAAAATCCCGGGATATACGGCTGGGAATACGGAAACGAAGTGGGATTGAGCGCCAGTCTGCCCAACTGGATGGATTTTATGCCGCAGCTGCCCGCTTCCAGCAAGAGGAAGAACCGCGATATGAACGATAAAGTTACTTACGAGGATTACGTAAACGCGATGAAACTGTTTGCGGAAGTGGTAAGCGAAAACGACCCGTATCATCGTATTATCGGCAGCGGAGACGCCGAACTCCGCACCAGCGCCTATCATCTGAAAAATTCAAACTCGTGGGGGGCGGACTCCCTGAAGGAGCACGAAGAGATGATCGAGTTTGTCAATCCCGCTCCCCTTTCAGCGATCAGTTATCATAAATATCCCGAGGGCGGCGTTTCCGCGGCGGCAAACCCTTCCTCCGTACCCGATTATCTGGGAATTTACGACGATTGGGACGGGTTTATGGAATATTTCGTCGCGCAGGGCAAGCGCCTGAAAAAGCCCGTTTATCTCGGCGAGACGGGGTATGTTTACAGCAATGCCACCGCGTCGGACAAAGAGACCGTCCTGACCATGGATAAGATATTGGGCGTCGTTCAGACGATCGCGGACGCGGCCGTGAAAGCCGATCTGCCATTGACGCTTTTCTGGAATTACGACGACCGCCCCGAGTATAATCCCGCACAGCCCAACGACAAAAGCTCTGGTACGGAATGGAGCTGGAACGAGCGCTGGGAAAAGGGGAAAGGCATTTTGGAGATCATAAAAAAATCGAACGCGGCGTTCGAAGAAAAACATGCGGCGGCGGAGTAAAAAATTGTTTATTCCCTTGAGCGAGCGTTTATAAATAAACATGGATAATTTTGAATTTGCCGTACATAAAAATTTCGGGCGTCTCAGCGGCCCGCCCTATACCATCGACCAGGTTTTCCGCCCTGCCGAATACGACTGGCCGGGCGATTGGGAGGGCCGCGCGCTTCTCGCTTTTGCGATGCACGCGCGCCTGAACGGGGGCAAGATACCCTGCATGGAACAATTGATTGCGGCTCTGCCTGAAAAGACGAACGGGCGGGGCCATTTCGGCGCACCTTTTTCTCCCGGGCGCATTGACGAACAGCAGCTCGCGGGGCATAACTGGTTTCTGCGAGGCCTGTTGGCGTATGCGGAATTGCCCGAGGCGGAGAGAAGGGACGAAGCGAGGCGTTTTGCCAAAGAAACGGTGGAGAACCTCTTTCTGCCCGCGCTGGAAAATTACGGAAATTATCCCGTGCGCCGGGATAAGGCGGCGGGCGGGGTCAGCGGAAACCGTTCGGCGGTAAACGACGGCTGGTGGCTCTCCACGGACGTGGGCTGCGCGTTTATCCCCCTCGACGGCCTTGCGGAATATTACGCCGCGACCAAAGACGAAAGCGTGGGCGCGGGGATATCTTCCGCGGCGGAACGGTTCGGGGGGCTGGATTTTCTCGGCCTCAAAATGCAGACGCATGCCACGCTGTCCGCCCTGCGAGGGATTCTTTCCTTTTACGAGACGACGAGGAAGAAAAAATATCTCGAGCTCGTCCTGGAGATTTTCGGTCTTTATCTTAAAAACGGCATGACGCTGACGTATGAAAATTTCAATTGGTTCGGTCGGGAGGATACCTGGACGGAACCCTGCGCGGTGGTGGATTCGCTGATTTTGGCTATCAGGCTATTCAAGATCACGGCCGATCCTAAATACGAACAACTCGCCCGACGCATTTGGTTCAACGGCCTTCGCTTCTGCCAGCGAAGCAACGGCGGCGCGGGGCCCAATTCCTGCGTGACAAAGGCCCGGCCCCTGCTCCGCGTCTCTATGTACGAGGCGCCGTTCTGCTGTACCATGCGCTATGCGGAGGGGCTTCGGTATGTCGCCGAAAACAAGGCGATGTTTGCGCGCCGCGACGGAGAGATCTCTTGTGAGGACGGGCGTTTCTATCGCGACGACCGTCTGCTGGTGAAAGACGAAAGCGGTACGTTCAAAGAAAGCGAGACCGTTTTAGTGAAGGGAAAAGCTTTGATAGAGCTTCCCACGCTGAACCGCACGCCCGAAGCCGAGGCTAAGAACGCCGTTTTGCGGGTATGGTTTGAGGATTGATAAAGGAAAATATATGAGACAATATATGAGACAATATATCGCGGGCGGAACCGAATTCAATACGAGAGAAAAACACGTCGGCGCGCCCCTTTTGAAACGGGTTTTCACCTATGAGGGAAGCACTGAGGAAAAGGCGGCAATCGAGATTTCCGCCGCAGGCTTCTATCGCCTGTTTCTCAACGGCAGGGAACTGACAAAGGGCTTTTTCGCCCCGTATATTTCCAACCCCGATCACATTATCTATTATGACGAGTACGACGTGACGGGGCTGCTAAAAGAGCGCAACGCGCTGTGTATTCTGCTCGGAAACGGCTTCAACAACGCGCTCGACGGCGGCATATGGGACTTTGAAAAGGCTCCTTACCGCTCCGCGCCCAAAGTTTATCTCAGGCTTTCTGTCGGCGGCAGGGAAATACTGACGACGGACGAAAGCTTCGAGGTGTTCGATTCCCCGATCACCTTCGACGATCTCCGCTGCGGCGAACGCTTCGACGCGCGTTTGATCCGTGAAGGACTGCTCGGGGCGGACGGCTTAAAAACGGGCGGGCGCAGGGCGGTTTGCGTTTCCGCGCCCAAAGGGGAATACAGAAAATGCGCCGCACAGCCGATCAAGGCGTTTGAGACGATACGCCCGATATCCGTCACGGAAAGCGGCGCGGGATATATTTATGATTTCGGACAGATAAACGCAGGGCTTTGCCGCCTGAAAATAGACGGGAAAAGCGGCCAGACCGTCGATATGACTTTCGGGGAGGTTCTGCAAAACGGAAAGCTCGACCTCTCCAATATTTCTTTTGGCGATCGAAGCTTTGAGGGCTACGTACAGCACGACCAATACATATGCAGGGACGGCGTTCAGGAATATCTGCCTTCCTTTACCTATCACGGGTTCCGCTATGTGGAGGTGAAAGGCATTACCAAGGAACAGGCGACGAAAGATCTTCTCGAATACGTCGTCATTCATTCCGACATCCCTCCGCGCGGCCGGTTTTCGTGCAGCGACGAAACGGTGAACAGGATTCAGGAATGTGCGTTGCGGAGCGATACTTCCAATTTCTATTATTTCCCCACGGACTGCCCTCAACGGGAAAAGAACGGCTGGACGGCGGACGCCTCTCTGTCGGCGGAACAGCTTTTGTATAATTTCGACTGCGCCGCGTCCCTAAGAGAATGGCTGAACAATATTCGCAAGGCACAGACGAAAGAGGGCGCTCTGCCCGGCATCGTTCCCACGTCGGGGTGGGGTTACGAATGGGGGAACGGCCCTGCGTGGGACAGCGTTTTGATCGAGCTGCCCTATCAGCTTTACCGCTTTACGGGCGATAAAGAGGTAATCGAAGAAGACGCGGAGGCGATAGAGAGATACTTCGATTATCTGGAAACGAAAAAGAACGGGGAAGGGCTGTTCGCTTTCGGGCTGGGCGACTGGTGCGAAGCGGGAATGAGAAGCGAGGACGCCTATTCTACGCCGCTGGAGGTCACGGATTCGCTGGTGTGTATCGAGCTTGCGAAAAAGGCGGAGTCCATGTTTCTCGAAATCGGAAAAACGGAAAAAGCCGAAAAGGCGGCCGCGTTTGGAAAAGGATTAAAGGAAGCTTTTCGCAAAAAATACGTGAGCGCGGCGGGCGAAGTATCCTGCGGGACGCAGACGGCTCAGGCTTTGGCGATCGTATTCGGAGTATTTTCCGAAACGGAGCTTCCTGCCGCTTATGTGCGGCTTGCGGCGTTGCTGAAGGAAAAAGGCGGACATTTGCAAACGGGCGTGCTGGGTGCAAAGGTTTTGTTCGACGCCCTGACAAAGGGCGGATATGCGGAGGAAGCGCTATATTCTATCGTGCGTAAGGATTTTCCCGGCTATGCTTATAACCTCGGTTGCGGCGCGACGACGCTGTGGGAAGGCATCAACGAGCTGGAGACTTTCGGCGGCGTCTTTCGGAGAAAGGACGGCGGCAGGCTGCTTTCCTTAAATCACCATTTCTGGGGAAGCGTGTCCGCCTGGTTTTATCGCGCGATAGGGGGGCTTGACGTTAAGGAAAAGGGCAGAGTGGAGATTTCGCCCGCGTTTGCCGCTTCCCTGGATTGGGCGGAAGCGGAATACGCCGACGGGGAGCGCTTTGTAAAAGTGCGCTGGGAGAGGAAAGGCGGGGAGATTTTCCTCGATACCGAGACAAAAGGATTTTTTGGAAATATCGTCGCGGCGGGTTATATGTTTGAGAACGGCGCGGCAAGGGAAGAACTGAGAGAGGGAAAGCGCACCTATCGCCTGTTGAAAAATTAAACGCCCTGAAAAAGATAAAGACGCGGAAACCGTTACGAGGTTCCCGCGTCCGTTTTTTTCTTGAGTTTTGTTTTCATATATTCCTTTGGGGTCATGCCAAGCTTTCTGCTAAACGCCCGATAGAAGGTGCGCAGGGAATTAAAGCCCGAATCGAAGGCGGCCGAAATGACGTCCCGTCCCTGCTGCATGGCGTCAACTGCATAATTGACGCGCAGGCCGTTGACAAATTCGTTCAGGTTCATGTTGAGATAGGCGTGGAAAAGCCCCGAAAAATAATTGGGAGAATAGCCGTATTTTTTGGCCAGCTCCGTCAAAGTAATCTCTTCCTGAAAATGCTCGTAGAGATAGGATAAAATGTCCTTGATCAGCGTGGCTTGTTCGTCTTTCTTTTCGGTGAAGGGAATATCCTTGGCGATCATTTCAAACAAGGCCATTCCAAGGCTTTTCGCTAGAGACGGCTTGTTTGTTACCCGTGCGATGTCAAACATGTTCAGCAGGACGACGGCGTTGGCATAGGTTTCGGGATTTTGCAACAGGCGCTCGGCAAATTTCATGTTTTTATGGGCGTTGAAAAAGCCGCTTAAGTATTCGAACGGAAAAATGATTACGTTTACGACAGGCGTTTCTCCGCAGAAAAAATAGGCGTGCACTTCGTATGGATTGGTGACTAAAATATCTCCCTTTTTTATAAAATATTCGTTATGGTTGACCAGCGCGCGAAGCTTTCCCTCGCGGCCGATGAGGATTTCCACCGCGCTGTGGAAATGCGGTTCGCTCTCAATGGCGTGGAGGGAGGCGATAGAGCAGGACTCCGTGTCCCAGATCTGTTCGTATTGTTCCGCTTGCATATAGATTTTGTCCTCGTCTTTTCGTTTGGCTGCTAACGTTTCCAAAGTATAGCACATCTTATTTCCGTTGTCAAGACAATCGTAACTTTTGTCACTTAACGGATTGATATTGACGAGAAAAGGTGGCTCTGCCGATGTGGTAAAAAGGCTCTTTTATCCGCAAAGCTTTGCGGCGGGAGCGCTATGCGGACGGGGAAACGTTACGGCGATACGATATCTGCAGGCCGAGGCGGAGCGAAAGGAGGAATGCGAAGGAAAAACGTCCTGACCGAAAAGTTTTTTATTTGCTTCTCGTTCCGTTTGTTTGTGAAAAAATGTTGACCGCCGTCGCCGCATATGATATAATCGTTTTGTTGATTTAATTATTAAGGCCGAAGATAAAAACACAAGGAAAAAGGCCTGAAGGAGCGGAAAATATGTTGAAAAAATATTACGAAAAAGGAAAGTCCGTGGGAGTATTGCCTGCGCGGGCCTACTATGTGCCGTTTGAAAAGGGAGCGGCGAGGTCGTACGAGCGGGAGGCAAGCGGACGGTTTCTTTCTCTGAACGGAACGTGGCGGATCACCGCCTACCAAAGCGTCCTCGACGCCGACGGGTTTTGGGAAAAGGAAGGAGAAAAGGAAATCCCCGTACCTTCCTGCGTGCAGTATTTCGGGTATGATTATTTTCAATATACCAACGTACGCTATCCATTCCCTTTCGATCCGCCTCATATCCCGTCGAAGAATCCTGCTTATCATTTTTCCCGTACTTTCGAGTGGCGGGGCGAAGCGGAGGAAAAAGCATATCTCGTTTTCGAGGGCGTGGATTCCTGCTTCTATCTGTATATAAACGGCAGCTTCGTCGGTTTTTCGCAAATTTCCCACCGAATAAGCGAATTTGATATTACGCCGTTTGTACGTGCGGGGGAAAATAAAATAGACGTCCTCGTGCTGAAATGGTGCTTCGGCAGTTATCTCGAGGATCAGGACAAATGGCGTTTTACGGGCATTTTCCGCGACGTCTATCTTTTGCGGCGGCCGAGAGCGCATATCGGAGATTATAAAATAGAGACGGAAATTTGCGGCGCGGACGGAAAGGTGACCTTCGAAAACAGGGGAAAGCTTGCGCTTTCCGTTACGCTTGACGGAGAGAAAAAGACAATAAAGGGCGGGGACAGGGCTGCGTTTATTGTAAAAGCCGCGCGGCTTTGGAGCGCGGAAACGCCCAACCTTTACGATATGGAAATCGTCGGCGGCGACGAGGCGGTCTTTGCGCGCGTAGGCATACGTACTACCGAGGTAAAAGGCGGGATTTATCTTTTCAACGGCCGGCCCATAAAGCTGTACGGCGTTAACCGCCACGATTTTCACCCCGAAAAGGGCGCCGCGGTTTCCAAAGAAGATATGCTGGGCGACGTGCTGCTTATGAAAAGGCTCAACGTAAACGCCGTGCGGACCTCGCACTATCCTTCCTCGCCGCTCTTTTACGAACTCTGCGACGAGTACGGGCTGTATGTGATGAGCGAAAGCGACCTCGAAAGCCACGGAAGCACCTCCTGCGGGGACCCTGAGCTGAGTTACGGCAGCGGGTTCGGGCTGATTGCGGACGATACGACTTTTGCCGAAAACGTGTGCGAGCGCGAGCGCTGTAACGTAGAGGAGCACAAAAACAACGCCTGTGTGATTATCTGGTCGCTCGGAAACGAATCGGGCTGGGGAAAAAATTTCAAAAAAGCGTTGGACGAAGTAAAAAAAAGGGATTCCCGTCCCGTGCATTACGAAGGCCTTTGGTGCAGAGACGAAAAGGAGTACGGAGACGACGAGTATTATTCCGCGCCGCTCGATATGGTCAGCCGTATGTATCCTGAAGTGGAATGGCTGACGAGCGGTTATCTGGCGGATAAAAGAGAAACGCGGCCGCTGGTGCTGTGCGAATACGCGCACGCCATGGGGAACGGCCCGGGAAATCTCAAAGAGTATTGGGAGGTCCTGGAGAGCTCCCCGCGCTTTATGGGCGGCTTTATCTGGGAATGGGCGGATCACGGCGTCAAATACGGCGCGGACGGATTCCGTTACGGCGGCGACTTCGGGGAGATCGAGCACGACGGAAATTTCTGCGTTGACGGCATCGTTTCCCCCGACCGAAAGATAAAGGCGGGCACGCTTTCCATGAAGAAAGCGTATCAGCCTTTGCGCTTTAAGCGAGAGGGAGAGAGTCTGCGGGTATTCAATAAAAACTTTTTCGCGGCGGAACGCGGCGAGCTTCGCATAACTCAAAACGGAAAAACGGTAACGGAAAAGGTTTGTCTCGCGCCCCGCGACGGGATTTCTCTGCCCTGCGAAAGCGGAGAACTTGCAGCGGAATATTATCGCGGCGGCGACAGGGTTGCGCTTGCACAGTTTTTGGCGGAGCGTCTGCCGATGGCCGCGTTTGAGACGACGGAGGTTTATTTCGAAAAAAGCGGGCGTACCATGTATGCGACGACGGACGCCGCAAGATATGCGCTCGATCTCGCGAGCGGAGAGATAGAGGGAATCGAGACAAATGGGAAAAAATACGGGAGGATAAAGTTTAGTCTCTGGCGCGCGCCGACGGATAACGATATGTATGTGAAAGCGGGCTGGAACGGTCATTTTCTGCGTTTCGCAAAGCCCGAAGTAAAGAAATACAGAATCGACGGAAGTTCCGTCGTGTTTGACGTTCGGGTGGGAAGCGTTTGTTTCAGGCCTTTTCTGAAAGCGGCGCTTCGCTATACCTTTGGAAAAGGCGGGGTGGAGATAGGGATAAATTATGAGGTGACCGAAAAATCCTATTTCGAATTTTTGCCGCGCGTCGGTTTTGTGCTGAAGCTGGACAAAAAATATAACGACTTGAAATATTTTGCCTACGGTCCGCAGGAAACGTATGCCGATTCTCACGAGTTCGCGCTGAAGGGAATGTACGAGGATAAAGTGGAGGCGCAGTATCATCGTTATGTAAAGCCGCAGGAAAGCGGAAGCCATTTCGGTGCGGAGTGGGCGGAGGTTACGGACGGAAAAAATACGGTTCGCATCGAAGGAATGGGCTCTTTTTCCGCGCTGCCATATTCTGCGGAGACGTTGACGGATACAAAGCACGATGACGAGCTGCCCGAAAGCGACGCCGTTTATCTTTCTGCGGATTTGTATATGAGCGGGTTGGGCTCCAATTCCTGCGGCCCCCTGCCGCTGGAAAAATACCGCGTCCCCAATAAAGGAAAGGGGAAAATACGGTTTCGTTTTTTATAAAATGAATATTCGCCTATAAAAATTACCTTTTGTAAAGTTAAAAAAGAGCTCCCGCCGATCGGCAGGAGCTTTCTTATTTTGTATCGTTAGAGCAGAGAAGTCGAATTCGAATTCCCGTTTCGTAATCGCCGAATTTTTTACCGAACAGCGTAATTCCGCCGACATTTTTCGCGGTATCGGGGATTTCCAGCCGCAGGGTAATGGCGCTGTTTTTCGTAAGGTTGAGATGATGAATGGTGGTAGCGGAGAGAAACAGTCCGTCGAGGTAAGTACCTGTTTCGTTGATGGTCAAAACCTTCATGATTCCATACTGCGGAAAATTGGTAAACCACCACTGCGGGGTATAGCGTCCTTTTCTGTCAAAACATTCCCCGGGGGAAGTCCAGAAACCGAGGTTGATCCCATTGACGATAAAATTAATGTCGGAGGGGTAATAGCTGAGCACACCCGGCGCCTCGCTGCACATCTCGAGAAAAATTTGCAGCTCGACGGGCTTTTCCGCGGGAGAGAGCAGATTGGCCAGCGTATATTCCACATACCCCTGCGTAAACCAGATGATGCTGGCATTGAAACGCTCGGGCAGATAGAAAAATCGCGGATCGTCGAATCCGTCCCCGATCACCCGTTCCCTCGACGCCAGCCCGCAGGTGGGAGTAACGCAGCACTCGGAATACTGTCCCGCGTCCAGCTCCGTTTCATATACCTTTTGATCCGTCGGCTGGGGAATAATGTTGACGATCAGCTTGTCCTCGATCAGCTTACAGATTTTTTGCGTGCCGCGCGTCTCCGAATGAAGGCTGATATCTATAAGTTCCGCTTGTACCAACTTTTTGATGTGCGGCGTCAACGTACTTTTCGGAAGGTTTAACGCTACGGCGATATCGTTCATATTCATTTGATGATTTTTCAGCAGAAGCTGCAAAATTTTAACGCGGATTCCGTTGTTCAACGCATCAAATATCGGCATTCCTTCTTCCAGATGTTCAATGATCCTCATAACCCTCTGTCCCCAAAGCGCGGAGAAAGGTGCAAAACCGTTTCTCCAATAATTTCTTTAAGTGTAACATATTTCCTTGGAAAGTGCAAGGAAATCTTTACGACTTTTAATTAGTTTGTAAAAATACGTACTAATACCCTATAATAAAAACTAATATCAAAATTTTTACAAAACATATTGACAAACACGGAAATGTGATTTATAATAAATGTGAAAAGATACAAATGTAATTTACGGACAATGCGATTGTCACTATCGCTCAACCTGTCCGACGGAGGCAATATGCGTCATGTGAAGTGTTATCGGAAAGGATATCCGCGCCCGCAATTTGTAAAGAACAATTTTCGCGATTTATGCGGAGAATGGAGTTTCCGTTTCGATGACGAAAACGAGGGGGAAAGTCTCAAGTGGTACAACGGATTTCCCGAAAGTAAAAAGATCCGCGTTCCGTTCAGCTATCAGACCGCGGCGAGCGGGATTAAAGAGACTG
This sequence comes from uncultured Eubacteriales bacterium, assembly GCA_900540805.1. Taxonomy (GTDB): domain Bacteria; phylum Bacillota; class Clostridia; order Christensenellales; family Borkfalkiaceae; genus Scatosoma. The sequence continues at coordinate 24,874 of UQHL01000017.1, read as the reverse complement.
AAAACCACGACGTTCTTTGGTATCGGCGCGAAATAGAATACGATAAAAAGGATTTTTGCTCCAAACGGCTGTTGCTCCATTTTGAGGGGTGCGACTATTTTGCGAAGGTCTGGGTGAACGGGAAATACGTCGGCTGTCATCGCGGCGGGTATTGTCGCTTCACCTTTGACATTACGGAAGAGGTGAGGGCGTGCGGCGGCAGAGCGGAAATCGCCGTCCGGGCAGAGGACACTTTGGAGGCGGTTCAGCCCCGCGGGAAGCAAAGTCCCACGGGAAGCCCCGTCGGTTGCTGGTACCACAATACGAGCGGGCTTTGGAAAGCCGTCTGGACGGAGTTTGTGCCCGAGCACTATCTCGAAAGCGTAAAGATTACGCCGAGCTTTCACGAGTATTATACCGAATTTGAGGCGGTGTTGCATACTTACGCAACGGGGCTGGCGTTGAGAATTATCGTTTCCTATGGCGAGGAGGTTGTCTCCGATACTACCTCTGCTTTTACGGGCCGCATTTTAAGCGTAAAGACGGATTTGAACGGCGCGGGCGAGCTGTTCCGCGTCCGCTATTGGACGCCGGTCGATCCGCGTCTTTACGACGTAGAGTTTATTTTGCTCGAAGACGGAAAGGAAACGGAGCGCGCGGGGTCGTATTTCGGGCTGGCAGAATTTCGTGCGGAGGGAAACTGCCTGGCGCTCAATTGCAATCCCGTCTATATGAAAATGGTTTTGCTGCAGGGCTACCATCGGGAAAGCGGACTGACGGCTCCCGACGAAGAAGCGTTTGTGAAAGACATAACGCTGGCCAAGGAGCTTGGCTTCAACGGCATCCGTATGCATCAAAAGATAGAGGACGAGCGGTTTTACTATTACGCGGATATTCTCGGCATGGCGGTTTGGTGCGAAATGCCCTCCGCCTACGAGTACAGGAGCGAAACGATCGACAAGGTCGCCGCGGAATGGCTGGAGGCAGTGAGGCAGAATTACAATCACCCCTCGATCGTCGCGTGGGTGCCTCTCAACGAGAGCTGGGGCGTACCGAGAATACTTTCCGATCCCGGCGAGCAGGCGTTTTCGCGGGCGCTCTATTATTCGACCAAAGCGTACGATACCCGCCGCCCCGTCATTTCCAACGACGGCTGGGAGCACACGGAAAGCGATATCGTTACCCTGCACAATTACGCGCAGACGGGGGAGGCCTTGTATCGCTTCTACGGTGATCTGGAGGGAATGCTTGCGGGAAAAAACGTCACGGATTATACGCAGACCCGCCTGCCCTATGCGCGGGGCTTTGCCTATCGCGGCGAGCCTGTCGTCGTATCGGAATTTGCGGGGATAGGTTATCAAAACGGCCGGGAAGAAGGCTGGGGCTACGGCAGTAAGGTATCGAGCTCGGCGGAATTTGCGGCGCGGTTGAAAGAGTTGGTGGGCGCGTTGAGAAAAATAGACGGAATCAGCGGCTTCTGCGTGACGCAGCTGACGGACGTCGAATCGGAGATCAACGGCCTTTTCGATCTCGATCGCAGGCCGAAAGCGCCTTTAGAGGACTTGAAAGCGGCGCTCGAGGGGTGAAACAAAAAAACGCAATAAAATTTTCAACAACCCGCGGGTTGTTGGCATTTAAATAATTAAATGCCAACAAAAAGTATTTATTCGGTTTCGCCGAAGTACACTTTGCGCGGCAGATGTCCCCCAAACGGGAAAAATACAAAAAAGGAGGGAAAGACATGTTTCGTATCCTGACGTGGAAGCAATTGACGGCATGGGCGGCCGCGATCATTTTGGTGATAACGTGTTTTTCCGTGGCAGTGCTTTCGACGGGCGCGAACACGGACAACGGCGATAAAATCGTTTTGACGCTCTGTCATTGGGACAACGGCGGCTCGACGGAAACGAACCTCGTAAAGGAGGTCTGCGCCGCCTTTGAAGAAAAGTATAATCGGGAGATCGACGAAAAAAATGCCGCTCTCGAAGAAGAGCAGGAGCCGTATAAAAAGCTCAAGGTTCAGGTCAGTGTCATCAGCAGCTACGAATCGCAGTTCAACAGCATTATCGCAGCGCAGAATGTCCCCGACGTGTTCCTCGTCCCCGACGGCAACTTCGGGCAATGGGTTAAGACGGGCGTCATGCTCGATTTGACCGATTACGTCGAACACAGCCAAGTGATCGATTTGGACAAGGTATGGCCCTCGGCCGTGGACCGTTACCGCTATAACGGCAAGACGATGGGTTCGGGCTCCATTTATTGTATGCCTAAGGATATTACTCCTTACGTGATGTATTACAATAAAGACATTTTCGACAAATACGGGGTTCCCTATCCCGACGCCGAGACGCCCTGGACCCCCGAGGAGGCTTTGGAGTATTGGAGTATGTTCGGGTACAGCCGTCCGGAGGAGCTGGGCGGAAGCACGGTTTATGTGTCGGGCAAAACAGGGGAGACGAAGATCAAGGACGGGCACGTCTATGGCGTCGCAAAGATCTATCCCGAAAGCCTGATCTGGTCCAACGGCGCCGACTATCTTTCCGAGGATCGTACGGAAGTGCTGATCGACTCTCCCGAATTTATCGAGGTGTATGATTATATACAGCAGGCGACAATGGATTACTGCGTTACGCCCACTTCGAATATTCTTTCCACCACAAGCGAAAAGACCTTGTTTCTAAACGGCGAGGCCGCCTGTTACATCGAGGGGCGTTCGGTTACCTCCGACCTCAGAAAACAGGCCACGTTCGATTGGGATATCGCGCCCATTCCCGCCTACGAAAAGGACCAAAACTGTAACGGTTGGTCGGGGTCGGTGGGATACGCGGTATATAAAAACACGCCTCATCCCGACATCGCCTATCGTTTGGCGGAATATTTCACTTCCGTCGAGGGGCAGCTGATCATGACGGAATCGGGATTTTCTATTCCTCTCTACAACGACGAGGAAACGATCGCAAAGCTTTACGAGTACGACGCGGGAAAGCTTCCCGAAAACACGGGCGAATGGCTTCGCGCGGCAAAGTACCAGCGTGCGGGGCTGTGGCAGTATCTTCCGAGCGTGCGCTGGAAGGACAGGATGGCCGAAGATTCGGGTGTGATGTTCGAGTCCGATCCCAGCAAGCGCGCGACGGCGGAACAGTTTCTCACCGATGAAAGGGATATAATTTTAGGCATTATCAAAACCGATTTTCCCGAGCTGTTCGAAGGGAAAAAATAGAGAGGAGGAAAGCGTATGGATCGTATAAAAACGAAAAAAGGCTTCAGCCGCAAACGGCTGTCGGATATGCTTTGGGGATACGCCTGCGTCGCGCCTCTCTCCGTCGGCTTGCTACTGTTTTTGGCCGCGCCGCTTTGTTTCGCGCTGTATCTTTCGCTGACGACGTACGACCTGTTCAATGCGCCGATATTTATCGGGCTGGGCAACTTCAGGCGCGCTTTTTCGGGCAACGAGATGCAGTTTTGGCCGTCGGTGGGAAATGCCTTCGTCATGAGTATCGGCGTATTGCTGTCGATTGCGGTGTCTTTGGTGCTTGCCAATATTTTAAGCGGCAAAACCAAGGGAACCAACGTTTTTCGCATGATATTTTTTCTGCCGACCATTTGCTCCGCCGTGGCTGTGGGGATTATGTGGAAACGTATTTACGACTATCAGTATGGTTTTTTGAACACGATTTTCGGCATGTTCGGCGCGGAAAAGGTCAATTGGCTGGATAAGGCGCATGCCGTTCCGTCGCTCATTTTTCTCAACGTGCTGTTCGGCTTGGGAACCAATATCCTCCTCTATATAGCGACGATCAAAAATATTCCGCGCTCCTATTACGAGGCGGCGGAGCTGGACGGCGCCAACGGGCTTCAGCAGTTTTTCTATATCACGCTCCAATCGGTTTCGCCCGTCTCTTTCTATATCCTGACGACGGGGCTGATCGGCTCGTTGCAGGGATTTACGATCTATCAGGTCATGACCAACGGCAGCCCGTCCAATACCATGATGCCCGTCATTCTCATTTACAACTACGCGGGCGGGGACTACGGGGCGTTTTACGGATATTCTTCCGCGCTCGCCATTCTGCTCGGCCTCATTATCGCCGTCGTGACGGCTATCAATTTTGTGGGCTCCAAAAAATGGGTCTATTACGAATCGTAAAGGGGAGGTTGCGTCTATGAATAAACAAAGCGCGTCGCGCGCGGCGGCCGAAACGATACGGTACGCGGTGCTTTTCGTCGTATCCCTGCTCATTCTTTTGCCCTTCGTGTATCTGCTGTCCTCCTCATTCAAGACGGCGCAGGAGATCAATCTTTCCAACTTTTTTCCCAAACACTGGACGGGGGAAAATTATAAGGCCGTGTTTGAGGAGACGGTGATTTTGCGTTCCTTTCTCAATACGTTCGCTTATATCATCCCGCCCGTGCTCGTCGGCGTGTTTATGAGCGCGCTCGCCGCTTACGGTTTCGCGCGGCTGGATTTCCCCGGCAGCAAGGTTATTTTCTCTTGTATGATGGCGACGCTTGTCATTCCCAATATTATCATCATGATCCCGTCCTACGTCATGTTCGCCAACTTTTATAAATGGGTGGGCACGCCCTTGCCTGTCATGATCCCCGCGATGTGCGGTTCGACGGTGATGATGTTCTTTTTCCTCAATTATATCCGCATGCTTCCCAAGGACTACGAGGAAGCGGCGATTCTCGACGGCATGAGCCGCGGCGGAATTTTTATTACGATTGTTTTTCCCCTCGTCAAGCCCGCCGTGATTACACAGATCCTGCTTTGCTTTATCGGACAGTATAACGATTATCTCACGCCGCTTCTCTACCTCGGCAACAACGAGAAATTGTTTACGGTGCAGCTCGCCATCAATCAGATGAACTCGGCCTATGCGGTGGAGACGGAAAAGCTGCTCACCGCCTGCGTCGTGGCGATGATCCCCACCTCGCTGCTATTCCTGCTCTGCCAAAAATATCTCGTGGAAGGAATCAGCATCTCGGGGCTCAAATAAACGGCGCGAAATATAAAAAGGAATCGATATGAAAAAAAAGGTTATGGCATTTTTACTTTGCGGATGTATGTTTCTAAGCCTGGCGGCCTGTTCCTACGGGACGGTGCCCGATAGCTCCCTTCCGCCTCAAAGCGACTCCTCGTCCAACGCTCCGCCTCCCGACGGGCCGGACGGAAAGCCCGAGCGGGCGGGCAGGGATTTGACGAGCTACATTCTCCCCTCCAACGAAGTGGAGGAAGAATCCCTTCCTTCCGCCGCGGGGAAAGCGACGCAAGAAGCGGGCGTCTATAAATTAAAGGGTGAGGCGTTTGAGCTTTCCTTTGCCCCCTCTTCAAACGACGGATACGCACTGTCCGTGCGCGAAGCGTCGGGCGCGGTATGCAGTGGGGAAGCGGCGCCCGCAAAGCTGTATATCCGTGGTACGGGGCTGCTCTCTTCCGGATATGAAAGCGTAAGCATAGCGGATTACGGACTGAAGGCCTCGGCAGTTTTGAAAACGGTCAACGGCTCCGAGTTTTGCGTGGAGGACAGATATTATTTGCCCGCAGGGGAGGAAAACGACGCCTTTAATGTGAGGCGCTGCGTGAGGGTGCTCAAGGCCTCCGCTTCCGATAAGGGCTTTGAGAGCATTTATCGCATGTCCCTTCCCACGGGCGGCGTAGGGGAATATTCCTGGTTTGTTCCCAACAACGTTTTCGATTCTTTCCCCGGTTCGGCTACGGAATATGCATCGAGCAAAATTTTTCGGGAGACGCTTCTGGGCTTGCCCTTTGCCATGTTCCGAAACAAGGCATCCGGACTCACCTTTTCTCTCGGCCGCTATCAGCCCGAAGTGACGCTGACGGAAAACAGCTATGCTTCCGTGTCCCTGCTCAACGAGGAGGGCGAAACGCCTAACATCGAGATCGCCTATCCTTCGCGGGACACCGCGCGGCGATACTTTGACGTACAAGAAGACAATCAGATCGTTTATGATCTGACGCTTCGTGCAGCAAAGACTTCTTCCTATGCCGCGGCCACGTCGTCGGCCTACAATGCGCATTTTGATCTTCAGAATCAGCGGATCGTCGATACCGATATCGACGCGGTGTATGAGGCGGTATGTGCGGACTTCAAAACCTTTCTGCTTTCGACGAAGGCAAACGGCGTCACGTCCTACGGCCTGCCTTGGCGGGTGACGATCGAAACGGGCAAAATCGGACCCAAATCCTATCAGGCGGGCTTTGTCGGACAGCAGATTCCCGCCGCGTATCACATGCTCTATTACGGGGTTTTGAAAGACGATGCGCAGAGCTTCAAAAACGGCATGAACGTGCTCGATTTCTGGGTGAATGCAGGCATGATGACGGAAGCGGGCGTACCGAAGATCTGGTACGGCGGGGACACCAATTATTTTTGGAAATATCCCACCTTTCTCCGTATGGCGGTGGACGCCATGGAAGGGCTGCTCGACGCCTATCGGCTGGTATCGGCGCACGGCGTCGTGCGGCAGAGCTGGTACGACGCAATTCTTTCCTTTGCAAATTTTCTCGTCGAAAAGCAGAATACCGACGGAAGCTGGTGGCGGTGCTATAATTGGGACGGAGGCATGTTTAAGGACGGCGACAACGGGATCGGAGAGCCCGGCGGAAACATCTGTCAATCCTCCTCTAAGGCCAACACGACCATGCCCGTGCGTTTTCTCGGCAAGATATACGAGCTGACGGGGGAGGCAAAATATAAAACCGCCGCCGTCAAGGGCGGAGAATACGTCTATAAGGAGCTGTATCCGCTGGGGTACTATAACGGCGGAACCTGCGACAATCCCAACGCGCAGGACAAGGAAGCGGGCGTATTTGCGATGTATTGCTACGACGCGATGTATATGTTGACGAAAGAGGAGAAGTGGATAGACTGTCTCAAGCAGGCGACCGCGTTTACGATGTCCTCGGTCATTGCGTACAGCTTCGATATTTCTCAGCGGAGCACTTCTTTGAAAGCGGCCCTTGCACTGAAACACGGCTATACGGACGGGCTCAGCTTCATTACCTGCGGCGGCGGGGAAACTTCGACGAGTGTCGGAGGCTCGTCCTCGTCTTCGGATTCTCCTTCGGGAAATTCCTCGAGCAGCGCTTCTTCGGCGCATCAGCACGTCTATACGGAAGAAGTGGTGCTGCCCACCTGTACGGAAGGAGGCTACACGCTCCATAAGTGCGCCTGCGGCGACAGCTACCGCGATAACGAAACGCCCGCCGCGGGGCACAGCTGGGGAGAGCTGATCGTCGATACTCCCGCAACGTGGGACGCGGACGGCACGGGACACCGTGTATGTACGGTGTGCAAGACAGTCGGCCCCGGCGAAGTGATTCCCAAAGATACGTCAGCCTGGCACGAGATTTTCCCCGAGGGAAATGAAGATTGCTTTGTGTATGACGACGACGGCGCTTTGACGGGAATGGAGACCGCCGCTTCGCAGGCGAATATGTTCCTGAACATGTTTGCGATCAGCGACGAAGTGACTTCGGGAGCGTATTCGGCGGAGGTTACCTTCGATCCCACGCAATCGGATAAAAACGAAAAGGGCGAGGAACGCACTTACGGGATTGTCCCCTGGTACGTCGATGCGGATAACTTTCTTATCTATTGGCTGCAGCAAAAGGCCGGCTCAAATTGGTCGGGGCAATTCTACGGCAAGGTCAACGGCGCGACGCGGGTATTCGCGGCGAACGGCGCTTGGTCCGCAAACGAATGGGACGACATGTGGTGGGACGGCGGCACCGCCAATCCGCAGATCAGAAATAAGGAATTTGCCGTCATCAATACCGTGATTACCCTCCGCGTCGTCTCCAAACCTCAGGTAATTTCGATCGGCGAAGCTTCGACAACCGTGCGCGCGTTTGAGCTGCACCAGATTGTAAACGGCGTCGATCATATCGCAAATACCTATTATATCAAGGACGCTTTGGAAGCGGAGGCGGAAGGATATGTCCGTACGGGCGTTTACAGCAATAAGGCGGACGTCGCCCTTTCGGGGTTCGCTTTGACGCAAAACCTTTGGCGGGTGGTCGCAACGGAAGCGAATGAAGATTTATACACCTTCGACGAAACGACGAAGGACGTCGCGGGCATCGACTGCGTGGATAAAACCGACCTTTGGCTGAATATGTACGCGATCTATGACGTTGCTCCCGGTAAGGATTATACGGTGTCCGCGACCTTCGATCCTACGCAATCGAACAAAAACGCAAAGGGAGGCGAGCGTACCTACGGTCTCGTAGCCTGGTATAAGGACGAAAACAATTATCTCGTCTATTGGCTGCAGCAAAAGGCGGGCGGAGACTGGTCGGGACAGTTTTACGGCAAAGTCGGCGGCGCTTTCCGCAGCTACTTGCTTTCCCCGTCGGCGGACGGCTGGAGCAACGGCGAATGGAACGATATGTGGTGGGACGGCGGCACCGCCAACCCGCAGATCAAAGGCGTCAGACATGCGCTGCTCACTACGTCGGTTACCTTAAAGATCGTTTCGGCGGTGACGGAAGTGACTGTCGGCGGCGAACCCGTGGCGGCGCGGGCGTTTGAGCTGCATCAGGTCGTAAACGGCGAGGATCACGTCGCCTCTACGTATTACGTAAAAGACGCGGTGGAGCTCACGGGAGTCCGCACGGGCGTATATGCCAATAATTACGATATTGCGATAAAGGATTTCCGTCTGGCTTAATCCAATAGAAAAGCAAAAGCCTCCGTTTGTAAAGCAAGCGGAGGCTTTTCGTCGCCGAGGAGTTTTAATCTTTCGACTTTTGGCAAAACTTACCGTATGATTTATTTTAACGGCATAAAGGGAAAAAATTACTTTGAAGGCTGGTTTTTTCGGGTTTGCGCGGAAGGCTTTAACTGCGCGCTCATTCCGTCCGTCAGCGTGTGTGACGGGGAACGAAAAGCCTATATCCAGATAAACTGCAATCGTTCGAGCAAAAAGCTCGAGTTCGATTTTGAAGATTTTTGCGCAACGAATCGGGAAGTTTGGATCGGCGACAATCATTTCTCCGACGAAGGGATAACTTTTTCAAGCGATTTCTTGTCGTTGGACGTAAAATTCGGGGCATTTGAAGGGGTGGAAAAGGACATCATGGGATGCTTTAAGTTCGGCACGCCCTGCAAGCATAAGCTGATCAGCATGAAACACGAGGTAAAGGGTACGGCGCGTTTCGGCAATAAAAAAATAATGCTGAAAAACGCGGTAGGGTATATCGAAAAAGACTGGGGAAAATCCTTTCCGAAAGCATATTGCTGGCTTCAATGCAATCAATTTGAGGAGGGGGAGGCCGCTTTTTTCTTGTCCGTGGCCGATATCCGTCTGCCGGTTTTAGGCTTGATCTGCGTTTTACTTGCCGAAGGCAAGGAATATAGATTTGCCACTTATAATTTTTCGCGGATCGAAAAATTACAAAAGGGAGAAATTGTTTTAAGAAAGTCCGACATGCGTTTGCAAATTAATTTTTCGGGAGAGAACGCTCAGGCTTTGTCCGCGCCCGAAAAAGGAAAGATGAAGAATATGATCAAAGAGGATCTGGACGGCACGATCGACTTGAAACTGTGTGAAAACGAAAAGGTTTTATATACGTTTCACGGCAAAAACGCGGGTATGGAATGGGTAAATTTGAAATAGAAATTCAATTTTGCCTATTGACTTTGTTTTTCTTCTATGCTATAATAAATCGCGTAGGAGGGGACGTTTATGAAAATGATAACGGCTATCGTCAACAAAAAGGACGCCGGTTCCGTCTGCGACGCGCTTACGAAGGAGGGCTATTTTTTCACCAAAATGGCGACGACGGGCGGGTTTCTGAAGGCGGGAAACACGACGCTTCTCATCGGGACGGATAACGATAAGGTAACCGCGGCGGTGGAGATTATACGTAAAAACTGCGCGCAGAGGATGCAGATGGTGCCGACGATGCCGTCGGGAGAAGGCGGATACCGCGGCTTTAATTATTTCCCGACCGAAGTTTTAGTGGGCGGCGCGACCGTTTTTGTCACGGACGTAGAATATTACGAAAAGATGTAAACAGGCCTTTTATCGGCGCAAGCATAAAAAGATAACGCAATTATCGGAATTGAAAAATAATTGAAAAAGGTCATCGTACAAAAAGTACGGTGATCTTTTTTATATAAGCTTAATTGATGACATTAAAATTGATGAAATATTTGACGATAAATTGTTTCTTTCTTTATTTTTGTATAGATTTGGCGATAGAGGATAAAAAAGTAAATTTTTTTGAAAAATCGTAATTATTGACACTAATTCGCTGTAAATTGACTTGAAAAAGGCAAAAACGTGTGTAATAATTAGAATGAAAGCAATTGTTGGAAAGTATTTTTTTATTTGGTAAACATTTCCGACGGGGAAATTTGCACAAATAAAAAATGAAAATAGTAAGGAGGCAAAAATGAACAAAAAAGTTATGCTTTTGCTGGCCGCGGTGTGCACCACGGTTGCAATCGGGATGGGAAGCGTCGGCTGCAACCGCGGTAATCCCGATTCGTCAAAGGATTCCCCAAACAGTTCGTCCGAGACTTCTTCTCCCGCCGAGGAAGCCGCGCCCGTTTTGAAGATATCGGGTGCGGAAATGACGGTGCCTGCGGGGAAAAAGTTTACTTTTCCCACGGCGACCGCCACCGATGAAAAGGACGGAAATCTGACGGAAGCCATCCGCGTTTGCGTGGTGGATAGGGAGACGGGCGACAGCGTTTATCCTTTGGACGAAAATGAAACGATTCTTCTCAAAGAGGCGGAATGGACGCCCGGCAAGGCGGGGGAATACAAAGTAAACTATTCCGTCGTCAACGCGGCCGGAAAGAGCGCGGAGGCGTATTTGGGCGTGAATGCGTTGAGCGCGGAAAAAAACGCCGTCTCCGCTAAAGAGGACTGGCTGGCGAGGAATGCGCGGTTCGATGAGGACGGTTATCTGGAGATCGGACGGCCGAAATCGGGGGAGACGACCAGTTCTCTGCCCGGGGCCGCCTATGCGGGGCGAAAGATTAAATCGGGGGATATCGTAACGGTCCGTTTCAACTCCGCCTATCTCGACGGAGGGGTTGCCCGTTGGTATATGGCGTTTGGGCTGACTTCGGGATATGCCGCGGAAACTCTTTCTGTTACGGAGGATACCGCTTCTCCCTTTATTCTTGAAATACGGCAAAATAAGCTGTATGTGCGCAACGGTAAGGAGGTGACGGAATTTACCGAAAGCTTGCTGGACGGGGAAGATCATACCCTTTCCGCAAAATTCGACGTAAGCGCCGCCAAGGTTACCTATTCTCTCTGGATAGACACCGACACATCGAAACCCGCTTCGGGCGCGGCCTTTGCCTATAAAGAAAAAATGGACGAGAGCGGCACGCCCTATGATCCGAATTTATTCGATCCGGAAAAGTTCGGCGGATATTTTACGATGATCGGTTCCCGTGCGGATACGTCGAAGGCCGAAGATACCATGCGGATCCAGGCGTTTACCGTAAACGGGGAGGCACAGCTTGAAAAGCCTGTCCTCAAAGTGGAAGAGCCCGAATATGCCTGGTATCTCAACGAAAATTGCGCTTTCCCCGCCGCAACGGCAAAGGACGGAACGTTTGGCACCGACTTATCGGAAAAGGTAGAAGTGTTTGTCGTGGATAGCGAAGGGAATGCGGAAAAGGTGACGGGCGCCTACCGCTTTGCAGAAGCGGGATTGTATCGGCTTAAATATCGGGTGAGCGACGAGTACGGCAACATTACGGTAAAGTCGTTTGCAATCTCCTGCGCGCCCGCCAAGACGACGGAAAATCCTGTTTTGACGGTAAGCGGCTACGACGACGGCGCTGAGCTTACCGCCGAAGCCATGAGCGAATTTACCCTCCCCGCCGTGGCGGAATGTAAAGATTCCAACGGCGAAGATATTTCGCAAAGGCTGTCCGTAGCCGTGACGGGTCCCGTGACGGCTTCGCTTGAAGACGGAGGAAAATTTATTCCCTATGCGGCGGGAGAATACGCGCTCGTCTATTCGGTAAGCGATTATACGGGCAAAGAGACCACGTTGACGCTGAAGCTTTCGGTGACGGCTCCCGCGGACTGTGCGGGCAATCAGGTCGTAAAAAATCCCGACGCTTTCGCCGTCAACAATTCCGAGGTGCGCGGGGGCGGAATATATCTCAACAGCAGCGGCTCGTTTACTTATACGGGACAGATGATCTACGAGGAAAAGGTAAGCATGCTGCTCGACTGGACGATCGCAAGCTCGCACGAGATCAGCGATTTGGGCGGCGTATGGGACGGCGCGTATTTAACGATGATCAATATGCGCGGCGGCGCTTCGTTAAATAAAGTTCCTTCAGCTACCTCCGAATGGCCGACGGGCTTTATCATTCTCATCGATCCGTACGATCATCTGACGATTCAGCCCGCGGGGCATCAGACGGGAATTTTGGCGAGGCTCAAATTCGATAACCTTCGCGAAGCGTTTTACGGGAAGGAAGTATTGCTGCAGTATCAGATTACGGACATAGTTAACGAAGACGGCAGCCTCGACCGCTATTGTATTCAGCTGTGGATAAACGGAGTCCGCGTCGGCAGCGCCGAGCTGCCCTGGACTTATACTTCCTGGGCGGATTCGGAGGGGAATTTCGTTATCCGCGCGCGTCAGGCAAGCGTATATCAAAACCTTGCCAAAGCGGGCTGGTTAAACGTGACGACCTATTGCGGGGACGACAAGACGGGACGGCCGAACATCGTCAAATGGCTTTCCGTTGACGGCGTATATGTCGATAGCAAATTGAACGTCAGCGGCGAAATCAAGGAGATTTCCGTAACGGAAACTTATACCCTGCCTACGGTTGAATTGTTGTTTGACGGCGTGGCTATGCCCTTAAAGAAAACGCTGTATATCGGGGCTTCCGAAACGGGACGGGCGCTTGCGGACGACACGACGGAATTTATCGTGGAAAGCGAGTATCTCGAGGGATTCCGCATCGAATATTCCTATGACGGAGTAATCTATTATACGATCGAGGTAACGGTGAACGGAGCCGTCGAAGAGATCGTCTGGACGGCGGAAAAAGAAGGGCTTGTGACAAAAACGGCGCACGCTTTTCCGCTGCCTGCGGTTTCTTCCGCGAAGATACTCGGCGAAACGGTTACCGAGGGATATACATACGACGTCGCTTATGTAAGCGGATATACCGAAAAGGGACTTACGGCCGAAAAATTGGCGGCTTATTCGCCGATCCTCCCTGCCGATTACACCGTAACGGCGTATAACCGCGGCCAAAAAATCGGGAGCTACGCCGTGACGAATACTTCGGGCGTAGGGGATATCGCGGGGGAAAGCTTTACGGACGGCGACAAATTCAAGGTATTTTATACGGGCGAACTGCTCTGGGAAAATACCGTTACCATGAATATCACGCTGACAAAAACATTTGACGTCCTTTTCCTGCCTGTTCGCGGCAGTGTGGCCCATATCGAATCGGTGTCCGATTACGCTACCTGGCTGGGCGGCGTATGCTTCCGCTTCTATAACGGACAGATTCAACTTCTGCAGGAGATCGATAAAACCGCCTATGCGACGTACGAGCTTCCCGCTTCTTTCACCGCGCTCGGAGATCACGTCATTTGTTATTCCGTCGTCAACAATAAAAATGCGGACGGAGAGATCATCTCTATCACCGTAGTTCTCTGGCTGGACGGCCAGTTGATGACGTCTTTGGCGGGGAATACCTCTACGACGATCGCCGTCAGCAATATCGAAAGCAGCGGCGGCTTGCAACCCGCGCCCCTGTGGGGAAAACAGTACGACTATATTACGCTGAATTCGCTCTATCTCGACGACGCGGACGGCACGAAGGTCGCCCCTGCCTATCGTTCGGATACGGATTATACAAAAACGCTGGAAACGGTGACCGACGTCGCGTTCGAGCTTCCGCTTATCCGTAAAATCACGGGAAAGGCTGCGGCAGCTGCGGAAATTTCGCTCGACGGCACTCCGCTTACTTCAAATATTTACACCTTTACCGAGGGCGGAACCTATACGTTCCTCTATACGTTTGAAAAGGGAGATACGATAGAAGTGACCGTCCGCGTGACGCAGATTTCGGAAGAACCCGTCTTTAGCTTTACGGGACAGGACGGCGCCGAGACTACCGTGGAGCGCGCGATCAATACGGCGATCGACATTCCCTTCTCTTACGGCTACGGGGAAACGGACCTCACGGAAAAAGTCACGGTTCAGGCGATTTACGGAAATTACGTAAAGACGCTCGCTTATGCGGAATATACCGCGTTCAAAAACAACGTCAGAGAGGATTTCGTGCTGAAATATATGTATATGGACCAGCTCCTTGCCGAGAAACACGTTAAAGTGACGGGCAAGGCGACGGGAAACGTCGTCACGGACGCAACCAATAAAACGGGCGGCACGGAAGCGGACGGCGTGTGGTCGGGAACGCTGAGCCCCGCATATCTTGCGGAGCATATGCACGATTATACGGCGAGCATAAAATTCAGGCTGGATACTTTCGGCTATGTGGCGATCGGGTTGAGGGGCGAAGCGGCGCTCAATCCCACGTACGGGTACGACTGGCCGCAGAATTCGCGCTTTGCATTGGATAACGGACGGCTGTGGCTGTATATTAAGGGCGACGCGCCTATCGCTTCGTCGGATATCTCGAGGATATGGAACGACAGCCTCGTGGGGACGGACGTCATATTTACCGTTAAGGTGAACGACGAATTTGACGAAAACGGAGCGTTTGTCGGTACGGCGGTAAAATTCTATATAAACGGCACGTTATTACAGCTGGACGACGTCGGCCTGCACAAAGGCAATACGCTTGCGGACGGAAATACGATGTATATCGCGGCGACGAGAAGCGACGTAAATTGGGAAGTATGGAACGCGCCCCTGAATTTCGGGATGTTCAGGACGAGCGCCGTCTGGACGATAAAAGAAGTATATTTTGACGGAACGATTGCGGGCACGGCGCGGGGTTAAACGGGCTGTACGGAAGCGGAAAAATTTTTTCCGCTTCCGTTACCGGGTGCCGGGGAGGAGGTTTCATTGAATAGAAAGAAAAAAATAAACGAGATAGCGGTGAAGATAAAACGCAATTCCCTGTTGTATCTGATGATGCTTCCGGGCATGGCTGTTTTATTGCTGTTTACGTACGGTCCCATGGTGGGGTATTGGCTGGCGTTTGTGGATTATAAGCCCCGTCTGGGAATGTTCGGTTCGCCGTTTGTGGGATTTTTATGGTTCAGATCGCTGTTCGACGGGGGCTTTATCTGGGAAATGGTTGCCAATACCCTGAAAATTTCCCTCTTAAAGCTGGGGCTTTGCTTCTGCGCTCCCATTGTCCTGGCGTTTCTGCTCAACGAGGTGAGAAACAAGCCCTTCAAGTCGGCGGTGCAATGCGTCTCCTATCTGCCGAACTTTATCTCCTGGATTATCGTTTCGGGCATGATGGTCATTCTCCTCGATACGGACGAAGGCCTGTTGAATTCGATCATCGTTTCTTTTGGCGGACGGCGGATTTCCTGGTATTCCGAGCCGAAAAAATGGTATGGGATTTTAACCGTTTCACATCTTTGGAAAAATATGGGCTGGAGCTCCATTATGTTTCTTGCGGCGCTTACCGCTCTGGACCCCGAGCTTTTCGAGGCGGCGGAGCTGGACGGGGCCAACCGTTGGCAGCAGGTGCGGCGCATTTCCGTTCCGGGAATTATGCCTACGGTTTCGATTGTGCTTATTCTCTCTATCGGAAATATTTTCAAGGACGATTTCGAGCAGATTTACGGCCTTGTGGGAGAAAACGATATTCTGGCGGAAACGACAAACGTGATTTCCACCTGGGTGTATAAACTTGCAAATTCGGGGTCGGCAAGCAGCTATGCGTTGGGTACGGCGGCGAGCCTGATCCAAAGCCTCGTTTCCCTGATCCTCGTCGTCACCGCAAATGCGGTGTCGAGACGGCTCGGGCAGGACGGGATTATGTGAGGAGGACATATGCGCATAAAAAGCAAAGGTGAAAAGGTGTTTTCCGTAGTCAATTACGCGCTCCTTGCGCTGTTGGGCGTCGCTTTCGTACTGCCTTACGTGCTTATTCTCGTGATGAGCTTCACCTCCACCGATTCCTATTATCATAAAGGCTACTCGCTCTTTCCCGAAAGCCTTACCCTGGAAGGCTACAGGATGATTTTCGGGCGCGGCTCGGAAATTTATACGGCCTTTTACAATACGCTGCTGATCACCTTTCTGGGGACGTTGATCGGCCTCGTATGTACGGCACCCGTCGCCTACGCCCTTTCGAGAAAACGTCTCTTCGGCAGAAGATTTTTCAACGGCCTGATCGTATTTGCCATGCTGTTTTCGGGCGGGCTTATCCCTTCCTTTTTACTGCTGGCGTCGCTGAATATGCTGAATACCTATTGGTCGATCGTCGTGCCGGGGGCTTTGGTGCCGTGGTACTGTATCCTCATACGCACTTATTTTATGTCCATTCCCGATTCCCTTGAGGAATCCGCCAAGCTGGACGGCGCAAACGACCTGAAGGTGATGTGGGTCATCTATATGCCGCTCGCCCTGCCCGTGATCGCCACGGTTACGCTGTATTTTATCGTGGGCTTTTGGAACCAATGGTCGGCCTCCGTGCTGTATTTTGACAGCATGCATCGGGATATGATGCCCATCGGCGTGATCCTGCGGGAATATATCCAGAACAATTCGCAGGCGTCGGGGTCGGGCGGTACGACTACGCTTCCCGTTTCCATGAAAATGGCTACGGTCGTCGTCGCCACGCTGCCCATTGTCTGCACGTATCCTTTTTTACAGAAATTTTTTATCAACGGAATGATGGTGGGATCGGTGAAAGGTTGATTCCGCGGGAGATAATCTATGAAAAAAACGATCAGTTTATTTTTGAGCGGCCTGTTGCTCTGTTTCGCATTTGTCGGCTGCAGCCGTAAAAAATCAGAGGACGCCGTCGTCGTATATGCCGAGTACAACGGCGCGTTGGGAACATACGACAAGGAAGTGAAAGCGGCCATCGAAGAAAAGTTTTTCCGCGATACGGGCGAAAGTATTTCTTTGCAGATAGAGGCCGTAGGAACGGGAGAGGCGGGCAATAAGATGGGGCAGGCCATGGCGAGCCCCTCGGTACAGCTGGACGGCTTTGCCTTTCATTACGGCGGGGATTCGCCGTTAAACGGCTATATTCTGGACGACGCCGCGATGGATCTTACGGACTGTCAAAGCCTGGCCCCCGAATTTTTTAAGTATCACAATACCGCGGAATACGATCCCGACGGCCTCTCTTATTATGCGGGCGTATATAAAGACAAACTATATTCCCTGTCCTCGCAGGAATACACGTCGGGCTGGGGGGTGCTGGTCAGAAGGGATCATATGGCGAACACCGATTATTCGCCCGACGAGTACGATCTGGCCAATCCCGACTGCAAGACTTTGTCCGTTTCGGAGTTTTACGATCTGCTCTGTCAGCTTCAGGCTAACAACGAAACGGTGCTGCGTCCGCTCGTGGGCATGTCGTGGGAGGTGGACGAGGTGCTGGGGCAGTGCTTTAATACGGTCGGGTATGGAAAAAAGGTAAAGGACGCGGACGGGAGGATTATTCCCTCGTACGCGGAGGACGGGTATCTCGAGCTGATGGAATTTGAAAGACGGTTACAGCTCGAAAAGCTGTGGATTGAAAATCCGAGCGCCACGTCCGTGGATCTCAAGCAATATTTCGCTTCGGGAAAGGGCTCCGTGTTTGTCGAATGGCCCGAAGTTACTTCGCAGGCGAGCATTGCCGCCAATCTGAAATCGGAGATCGGCGTCGATTGTATCATGCTGGCGCCCCTCAAGGCGGACGGCGAGGAAACGTCCAAGGGAAATCTCCGCCGCGAATACGCCTTTATGGGCATGATGGTGCCTTATAAGTCGGAAAATTACGAGCTGCTGCTGAAATATATCAACTGGCTGTATTCGTCCGTGGAAAATTATGAGCTTGCCTATTACGGGATCAAGGGCAAGCACTGGATTGAGGGCGAGGACGTAGTGATCGACGGCAGAACGTATAATACGTGGGCATATCCCGCAGGAAAGGAAGCGGAATACACCGCTGCAAAGCCGTATTCGGGGATTTATTGTCTGTTAGAAAGCGTCAACATGTCCCGTCGTTTATACGCGGGATACACGCAGCAGCAGAAGCTGTGGATCGACAAAATCCGAAACTCGGAAAGCTATCCCGAGCGCTACGCGACGGAAGGCGTGTTTCTGCCCGCAATTCCCTCGTCCGACAGGGCGTTGCTGAGGGCGGACACCGCACACGGCAAGGAATATGTCGGCGTGCGCAAATATGCCTGGAGCGACGCGCCCATCGCGGACGGAGCGTCTTTGCCCGAGCTTTTTGCGGCGATGAAAAACAACCTTTACGGCAAGTACGGGATACTGCTGGATTTTTATACGGATTCCTATAACGAAATTATAGCATCCCGCGCCAAGAAATAAACGGAGAATAAATCATTTATGCTTGAAAACGAGAAAAGAATCGGAATATATACTGAAAACGGAAAACTGATGAAGGACGGAAAACCGTTTATTACCATAGGCGTCAACTATCTCGGCTTGTTTTACGACGCGCTGAGCCGTAATTTCGACGTCGAAAAGGGATTGAAGGGAATGGAGGTGCTTGCCGGTTACGGCGTGAAGCTTATTCGGGTTCCCGTCAACGCCACCTACAGCCTCGACGCTTTTTTGCTCTATTTTCACAAACGTGAGGAATGGTTCGGGCTGCTCGATAAGATTGTCAAAAAGGCCGAGGAGCTGCATATCGGACTTTTGTGCAGCTTCTTTTGGTCCGAAAGGGTGATTCCCCGATATTTCGGGGAGGAGGTGGGCGATTCGATGCGGCGGGAGGACAGCCGTTCTTCGCGGTATATGGAGGAATATGTGCGGGAGTTTATTCTTCGCTACGGCGAATCGGAGGCCGTCTGGGGCTGGGAATACGGCAATGAGATCATGCTGGAGGCCCAGCTTCCCGCCGCGGCCTGGCGCGACGGAAAGCGGCTGTTCGGCTGCGAGGACGTCATCGCCATGTATAACCGTTTTATCCGCACGGTTTCCCGATACGACCGACACGGTCGGTTTATCGGTTCGGGCGACGCGGGGCTGCGACCCTGCGCCTATCACGCCTATACGGAAAATACCTGGACGGCGGATACGCAAACGCAGCAGTTGGAGATGATGAAAAAGCTCTATCCGATGGAAGGCATCAGCTGGCACGAATACGCCAATACCGTCGCGCGCTTTTCCGATCCCGACGTTTTGCCCGAAAAGGCGATCTGCCGCTTCGATACCGCCGAAAACGCGGGCGGCGTCGTTTATAGGACGTGGGGCGAATATATGCGCTATCTCATGGAAACGGCCGGGCTGATCGATAAAGTGGCGTATCTGGGGGAAACGGGCTTTACCTATGCCGATGCGGACAGACGGCTCACATACGACGAGTGCAGGCAAATGGCGGACGCCATTTCAAAAGCCGCCTACGAGGAAAATTTTTCCCTGACGATTTTCTGGAATTACGATCCCTATTCGGAGGAGCTGGAGGACAGGTTCGATATGAGCGGCACGGGCTGGGACGCGAGCTGGAACGAGCGTTGGACGGTGGGGAAAGCCACGTTGGATTCTATCAAGGCGTACAATCTGTTAATGGATAAAAAAATGGCGTTAAACGCGCTGAAATAAGGAGAAATCATGAAAAATAAATGGAAATGCGCATTTATTGCACTGTTTGGGTTATCTTTGGGCGTACAGGCGACGTTTTCTTCGCTTGCCGCCAAAGCGGAAAACCGCGTCGATCTTTTCACCAATAAAAGCGATTGGGTCGTACAGGAAAATCTCGGCTCGACGAAATTTAACGACGAGCATGAGCTGGAGATCATCGGCGTGGGCAGCGCCTCGACGGGCGCCGTCAACACCGCCGTCTATACCAGGCAGAAATTCGGCTCGGGGAAAATAGCGTTCGACTTTACGGTGGAGTTCGGCGAAGGCGTGGACAAAACGGATTATCATGCGGGGAGCGAATGGCTGGTGAGCTGTTTCTTCGGGGTCATGTTTCTGCAAAACGTAGAAGTGAACAACCCTACGGGTTCGGTCGGCGTTCCCTGGGATACGCCGGGCGGCTATCCGTATATGCTCTGCTTCGATACGGAGACGTCGGGCGGGGAAGCCAATCGGGCGAAACAGCTGGGGCTTACGCTGAGGCGGTATAAATTCAGCGGCTCGCACAATTATACCCGTTGGTCCACGGTGGAACCGACAAACGAAACTTTTTATAACAGCCTCGGCGAAGCGTACGAATCAAAGGTCCCCGATTTTTATAAGCCCGTCACGACGGAAATGATCTGGGACGGAAAGAAGCACAGTGTGGAGCTGGAATGGGGAAATCTGTCCGTCGCCGACGGCGATGAAGTAGATGCCGTCAAAATAGAGGCGTGGTACGACGGGGAAAAGGTGATGACGGTCATCGACGAAATGCCTTTTATGGGCGAAAAGTTCGGCGAGGAGGTGCCTGTGGATAAGCGGGATATGAACGGATATGTGGCATGGTACTGCTTCCACGACAATTCCTCTCCCAGTCTGGAAGCGTACAGCTACCTGCTCCGTGTCTCTTCCATGACGATCGAGCCCGGCCCCGATAACGTCCCCCAGGGGGATACGCCTCCGGACAGCTCCTCGGACGGCGTTTCTGCGGGCAACGCTTCAGAAAACGAAAATCCTGCGGGCTGCGGTTCGGGCTGCAAAGGTGTGATCAGCTCCTCCGTGCTTTTGCTCGGTGCGCTTGCGGCGGGCGGGGCGGCTCTGTTTATCAAAAAAAAGGAGCGTTGATATGAACTTGAAAAAGAAGCTCGGACGTATTTTCAGCCTGCTGTTATCGGGGTGCCTTTTGGCCGCGCTTGTCTCCTGCGGCGGCGGAAACGAAAGCTCCTCACAACCGGGGGAATCGGGGTCTTCTTCGGGCGGGGTGTCGGGAGAGGAGCATCTGGGGCTTTACCTCGAGGACGGAAAAATGAAATACGACGGGAAGGAGTTTTACGGGCTGGGCGTCAATTATTACAGCTTGTTCAATTACACCTTCTCGCATCAATGGGATACGACGGTGCCCTGTAAGGCGCTCGAAACGCTCGCTTCCTACGGCGTAAAGGCGATCCGTTTTTCCTGCGAGCCGCCCGGCACGCTCGGCGCGGCAAAATGGGACTGGTATTATCAAAGACCCGAAAGGTATTATGCGACGCTCGATACGCTGGTGGAAAAGGCCGAAGAGGTAGGCATAGGGCTGATTGTGGAATTTTTCGGCGATCTGTACTCGATCAGCGACTATTACGACGAACCGCTCGCTTCCGCCGTCCTCGACGAAAACAGCAAATCCTCTCAATTCCGCCGCGATTACGTACGGGAGGTCGTGACGCGGTATAAAGAGTCTCCCGCGATTTACGGCTGGGAATTTGGCAACGAATTGGCCTGGAATACGCTCCGTCCCTCGGGATATGTGCCCGTCCCCGCTCTGCCGGCAAACTCGAAGCGCCCCTCGCGTACGGAGGAGGATATATTGGGGCTTAAGGAGATTAACCTGCTGTATTCGAGATTCGCAAAGGCGGTAAAGGAATGCGACCCGTATAACCGCATCGTCGGCAACGGCGACCAAAGCTTGCAAACTTCCGCATATAACGCTTCCTATAACGACACTTTTGCGACGGATACTCTCGCCGAACACAGGGAGATTCTTGCAAAGATCAATCCCGAGGGAATGGACGCCGTGTGTATGCACCGCTATGCGGACGGGGTAAACTTGCCTCAAGCTCCCGATAAGCTGGATCTTATGCCCTCGTCCAAACCCGTCGAGCTGCTGGGCGCGGACGGCGAGCCGTTTGTTCTATATGATACCTGGAAAGATTATTTGCAGTATATGCTGGACGAATCGGCAAGATTGGGCAAAACCTGCTACGTCGGTGAAGCGGGGTGGTCCTATCAGGACGCAAAGGAAAAGCAGACGTACGAAAGCGCGCTTACCGTCGTCGAGGCTATTGCAAAAGCGGCGCTGGAGACGGAATATCCCTTGATACTGTTCTGGAATTACGACCCGCTTTCCACGCCGAACGAAAAGGATTATGTCGATAAAGGCTCGGGGATAGAGTACAGCTGGAACGAAAATTGGGATAAGGGCAAAGCTTATCTGGAGACGATCAAAAAATACAACGCAAAATTCGACCAATTGATTGCCGCGGGCAAAGGATAAACGAAAAAATGAAATTTTTTGGAAAATGTGCGTTTTTTTCCTTGCTGTTTGCGCTCTCTGCTTGCTTTTTTACGGCGTGCGGAGGGACGGAGATAAAAGCTTCGGAAAGCTCGGACGGTGCCGAGGCTTCGAACGTAAGCTCGGACAGTGCGGAAGAAAAGGGACGGCCCGGGTTGTACGTCGAGGACGGAAAGCTAATGCGGGACGGGAAGGAATTTTTCGGGATAGGGATTAATTATCTGGGGCTTTTTTACGACGCGCTGGACGGAAATACCGAATGTATCGACAGCCTCGAAACGCTGGCGGAATACGGCGTCAAATGTATCCGCGTGCCCGTAAACGCCACTTACACGGAAGAAGTTATGAAAAAACAGTTCGACGACGAAGAAAATTGGTGGGCTCTTCTCGACAGGATCGTCGCCAAGGCGGAGGAGGTCGGTATAGGACTGATCTGCGGTTTTTTCTGGTCGGAGGACGTCATTCCGAATTATTTCGGGGAGGAGATCGCCTGGTCGATGCGCGAGGAGGAGAGCCTTTCCTGGAGCTATATGGACGGATATATCCAAAGGTTTATCGGCCGTTACGGCGAATCCGAAGCGATTTGGGGCTGGGAATACGGCAATGAAATTATGCTGGAAGCACAGATACCCGATACGGCTTCCCAACCCCGACGGTTTACCTGCGACGACGTCGTGGCTCTTTATAAGCGATTTGTCTCCTCCGTAAAGAAGTATGACAAGCACAACCGCTTTATCGGTTCGGGCGATGCAGGGCTGCGGGCGTCGAGCTATAATATTTACAATTATAATTCCTGGTATGCGGATACCAAAGAAGAACAGCAAGAGATGTGCGGCAAGCTCTATCCCATGGACGGCGTCAGCTGGCACGCCTATGCCGACAGCGTAAAGGCGCTCGACGCGCCCGAAAATTTTGTCGATCCGCCCGAATTCGCCGACGGAAAGGGCGGCAAAACAAAGCTATATACTACGTGGACGGACTATTTTGGGTACGTCTCCGAGCTAGCCAAAGCGCACGGAAAAATTGCGTATCTGGGCGAGACGGCCTTTACTTATCCCGATTCGAAGCGGGAGATCGGCAAAGCGGACGCCTATAAGGGAATGGAGGGGATTTTGAAGGCCGCGTACGAGACGGACTTTCCTTTGACCATTGTCTGGAATTACGATCCGCTGGCGATCGAGCTTTCCTCTGTCACGGGGACGTCGGACCGTTGGGGAAACGCATTCAGCGAACAGTCCGAACGCGGGCAGGGAATTTTGTCCTGCATTAAAGACTATAATCGGAAAATCGACGAAAAACACCAAATGAGCTGAGCGCGGAAACATCGGAAAAACGGCCTGAAGGGATTCTTTCGGGCCGTTAAACAATATAGAGGAAGCGGATAACGCGGGGTAATTTTCGTCCCGACTTTACTTTTTATTTTTGCCGCGACAGAAGGTAAAGGCGAAAAGATAAGACACAAAGATTTGACAGGTTCGGTTGAAATATGATAAAATAAAATTAATCGTCGCGGGAAATACGGCGGCGAGAGGATAAGGCTAAAGGGCTTGGGAGAATACGGCATATGAAGGATATTTTCAAAAAGCTCGGCGCGGTGGGAAGCGAATACGCGCCGATTCCTTTCTGGAGTTGGAACAACCGTTTGGAAAAAGACAAACTGCTGGCGCAGATCCGGGATATGAAAGCGGCGGGCATGGGCGGATTTATTATTCATGCACGCACGGGGCTGACGACGGAATATCTTTCCGAGGAATGGTTTGCATTGGTAGAGGCATGTCTTGACGAAGCGAAAGCACTGGGCATGAACGCTTGGATCTACGACGAAAACGGCTGGCCGAGCGGGTTTGTGGGCGGCAGGCTTTTGGAGGAGGAAAAGAACCTTGCCCCCTATCTCGTCAAGGAAGAAAGAACCGAATTTGACGAAACCGCGTTTGCGGTATTTGAAAAGACGGGGGCAGGTCTGCGTCGGCTGCAAAAGGGCGAGGTCAGCGGCGACGGGATATATCATACCGTCTATGTGCGCCGTTCGCCCGCAAATACGGATATTCTCGAGCCCAAGGTGGTGGATAAATTTCTCGCGTTGACCCACGAGGAATATTATCGTCGGTTTTCGGAGCGTTTCGGAAAGGAGCTGGTCGGATTTTTTACCGACGAGCCGCAGTATTTCCGCTGGGCCACGCCTTTCTCCTATGCCGTAGCGGAGCTTTGGAAAAAGGAATACGGCGAAGACATTGCGGACAGAATTATCGATCTGTTTTACGACGACGAAAGCACGTATCCTTTCCGCGTCCGCTACTATACGGCGATGAACACGTTGTACACCGAAAACTATTATAAGCGGTTGTACGATTGGTGCTCCGCCCACGGCTGCAAGCTGACGGGACACAGCGTGGAGGAAAGCCGGCTGTTTATGCAGATGTGGGGGTGCGCGGGCTGTACGCCTTCTTACGAATACGAGCATATTCCGGGCATAGACAATCTTGCGCGCAACGGTTCGGCGAAGCTGTCCGCAAGGCAGGTCGGCTCGGCGGCGGGTCAGCTCGGCAAAAAGCAGGTGCTGACGGAAACAT
>UQHL01000016.1 GCA_900540805.1 uncultured Eubacteriales bacterium | reverse complement strand
GTATTATCCCCTTTTAGGGGTTATGCAAACCACCAGTTTACTGGTGGTTATGATTTGCATGACTTTATGGCGCACTAATAGATAAACGGCGTAGAACAGGAAAGCGCAGACGATTAAAGCGGACATATATACGACGGCGTTTACCTGCCAGCCGAATTTTTTTACGATATCTCGACAGATCACCAGCTGGCTGGGCTTAGGGCCCAGATTAAACATATTAACGTCTTTGCCGGGACAATGATAACAGGCAAGATTGATGGAGAAAGCCATCACGCAAAAAACGAGGTACATACCTATCACCGGGGGGAAATCTTTCAGTCCTTTTCCCGCCCGTCCCGTGAAAAAGAGGTAAAGCCCTAAAAATATCAGCAGCATATGCCAGGTAAAGGAATGAAGGGTCAGCGCCCAATAATTCAGACACATGCTTTCGGGGGAAAAGTAGGAGACGAAGCCGCCCATAAATCCGAAAGAGGCTATAAAAGTGTATAAGGTCTGTTTCAGCCGGCCTTGCTTCAGCCAGGGTGCAATCAGACACAGATACATGGACATACTGCAAAGCTGGAAGGGGATACGGTCGAACTGATAATTGCCTTTGCCGATATAAAAAGTATAGAACAGCTGTTTGTAGATTTCCGCAAGCAGCAGAAAAATCCCGATGCCGAACAGAAGATACTTGTCGGCTTTTTCCTTTGTTTTCCGCAACAGAAAGGCGATCAGAAAGGACAGGAGAAGTCCTATGCTCCAAAAGAGCAGATGGAAAGTCCCGTAGGCTTTCGGCGGCGACATCTCTTTCGCCGTAAATTCGAGAAAGCGCATCAATAAGTCCATAGCGTTGCCGCACTCTCCTTAACTTCCGATTTTAACCATTATAGCACGATCGACTGAAAAGTACAAGAGTTTTGAGAAATTATCTTCGGGCGGAAATTTGGGAACAGGTAAAATTTCTCGGATAGGTAAAAATTTTTAAGAAAAGGAAAAAAAGACCTCTCTTGCTGTTGAATTTTTCCAAAGAATGTGATATACTGTATAAGGTTTAATCTGTCAAAGAGACGGAACTTGCATTCGGAAACAAATTTTTTGGAGGAATTTACAATGACAATATCACAAGATGTTGCACAGATGTTCTGCGTCGCCAAAGGCGCGGGCGTTGCCCGTCATGAAAATTCCGCTATTCCCGAAGAAGGAAAGTGGATTCATGCGAAAGAGATCAAAGATATCAGCGGCCTTACGCACGGCGTGGGCTGGTGTGCACCCCAGCAGGGCGCCTGTAAACTGACCCTGAATATCAAACAGGGCATTATCCAGGAAGCTTTGGTGGAAACGATCGGCTGTTCGGGTATGACTCATTCCGCGGCGATGGCGGCCGAGATTCTTCCCGGCAAAACGCCCCTCGAGGCGCTGAATACCGACCTCGTCTGCGACGCGATCAATACGGCAATGAGAGAATTGTTCCTGCAGATTGTCTATGGCCGTTCGCAGTCCGCTTTTTCCGACGACGGTCTCGTCATCGGCGCGGGGCTTGAGGATCTCGGCAAGGGACATCGTTCCCAGGTCGGCACGATGTACTCCACGTTGCAGAAGGGCGTTAGATATCTCGAAATGGCGGAAGGCTATGTCACCCGTCTCGCGTTGGACGCCAATAGCGAAGTAATCGGTTACGAGTTTGTTTCCCTTGGAAAAATGACCGATTTCATGAAGAAAGGCATGGAGCCCAACGAAGCGTACAAGAAGGCGATGGGGCACTATGGCAGATTTACTGCCGAACAGGGCGCCGTGAAATTCATCGACCCTCGTGAAGAATAATAGAGGAGGACAAGCTAATGTCATTATTTGAAGGTTATGAGAGAAGAATCGATAAAATCAACGGCGTTTTGAAAGAATACGGTATTTCTTCCGTGGAAGAATGCAAGGATATCTGTCTCGCCAAAGGCGTCGATTGCGATACGATCGTGAGAGGAACGCAGCCCATCTGTTTTGAGAACGCGGTTTGGGCATATACCGTCGGCGCGGCGATCGCTATTAAAAAGGGCTGCAAAAAGGCGGCCGACGCCGCTGCCGCGATCGGTATCGGATTGCAGGCGTTTTGTATTCCCGGCTCCGTCGCGCAAAACAGACAGGTAGGCCTCGGCCACGGCAACCTGGGCGCTATGCTTCTTTCCGATGAGACCGAATGTTTCTGCTTCCTTGCGGGACACGAATCCTTCGCGGCCGCGGAAGGTGCGATTTCTATCGCTCAAAACGCAAACAAAGTCAGAAAGAACCCCTTGAGAGTTATTTTGAACGGCTTGGGCAAGGATGCCGCGTATATCATTTCGAGAATCAACGGCTTTACTTTTGTGGAAACGGAATTTGATCATTCCACGGAAACCGTGAAAGTCGTTTATGAGAAGGCGTTTTCCGACGGTCCCCGCGCGAAGGTCAGGTGCTACGGCGCGGACGACGTTCCCGAAGGCGTCGCGATCATGAAGCTGGAGAAGGTCGGCGTTTCCATTACGGGAAACTCCACCAATCCCACGAGATTCCAGCATCCCGTTGCGGGCACCTATAAAAAGTGGTGCTATGAAACGGGCAATAAGTATTTTTCCGTCGCTTCCGGCGGCGGCACGGGCAGAACGCTGCACCCCGATAATATGGCGGCCGGCCCCGCGTCGTACGGCATGACGGATACGATGGGCAGAATGCACTCCGATGCGCAGTTTGCAGGCTCTTCCTCCGTTCCCGCGCACGTGGAGATGATGGGCTTGATCGGCATGGGCAACAACCCTATGGTCGGCGCAACGGTTGCCGTTGCCGTCGCAATCGAAGAAGGCATGAAAAACTGATTGAGTCCCTTTCGATAAAAAACAGAGCAGATATAAGCCCTCTCCCGATATTTTCAGGAGAGGGCTGTGTTTTTTAACGGCAGTCTTTAATGGGGGAATAACTCTTTACGCTAATTTCCGGATTTACAATTTGGTGCCGCAGTAATTGCAGAACGTGCTGTCCGACGAAATTTCTTCGCCGCAGGAGGGACATTGTTTTACGAGGCTTTTTCCGCATTTTTTACAGAATTTACTGTCGGGCGCATTAATCTCCCCGCAGGAACAACGGACGCCGTTTACCGTTTTATCGTCGAGGCCGTCCTTGACTGCAGAGGCGATATCCCGTATCGCGGGCGAAATTTCGCGTCCCGTTTCATTGATTACGGGAACGGATTCGTTTTTTACGTAACGGGAAATTTCCCGCTTAAAGGCGAACATTGTAATCATTATTCCGATCATCGTCAGGGGAAGCCCGATAAAGAGGCACCAAAACTTGGTCGGCATTCCGTTGCCCATTGCGCTGAAAAAGTCGATAAAACCGATGGCGGCAAAAATAAAGCCGGTGACGATACAGATGATACCCACAATTTTCAGGGCCTTTTTCGTCGCATTATGCCTGCGTTCCGCCTCCGAGGGGCGGTGGTCTTGTTCGTTCATTATTTTCCTCCTTCACACTGACACAAAACCCCGAGGCTTATCGCTTCGGGGTTTTGTGTAAGAAATGGTGGACGCGAAAGGGCTCGAACCTTCGACCTCTACCATGTCAAGGTAGCGCTCTAACCAGCTGAGCTACGCCTCCGAAATCTTGCTTTGCTATTATAACAAATAATCTGTTTCCCGTCAACTGATTTGCGTCTGTTTTTACGATTTTTACGAAAAATAATTTCAATAAACTTTCACGATCCTCTATTTGCGGCGCGTCGCCGTTGACTTTTTGCTTCAAATGGAGTATAATAATATCGCCAAAGCGGACGGTGTGCCGCCGCAAGGGAGGAAGCTATGATCGGGACGGTTGCGCTCGGTATTTTAGTACCGTTTATCGGAACATCGCTCGGGGCGGCGATGGTTTTTCTCTTGAAAAAAGAGATTAATCCGAAAATACAGAAATTATTGCTGGGGTTCGCCTCGGGGGTGATGATTGCGGCGTCCATTTGGTCGCTCATTCTGCCTTCGGTGGAATTGGCGAAAGAAGCAAAAACAATCGAATGGCTTCCCGCCGCGGTCGGCTTCGTCGCGGGGATGCTTGTGCTTTTGCTGCTCGATTCGGTCATCCCGCATCAGCATATCGATTCGGAGGTGCCCGAAGGGCATAAATCGACGCTGGGAAAATCCAAGCTGCTGTTTTTATCCGTCACTCTGCACAATGTGCCCGAGGGGATGGCTGTCGGCGCGGTATTTGCGGGGCTTCTCGCCGCGGGGCAGGAAATCTCGATTGCGGCGGCATTCTCTCTGTCCGTAGGCATCGCTCTTCAAAATTTCCCCGAGGGCGCGATTATTTCCATGCCTCTGAAGGCGGGAGGAAACGGAAAGGGAAAAGCGTTTCTCTACGGTGTTTTTTCCGGAATAGTGGAACCTGTCGCGGCGTTGATCACGGTACTCTTTTCCGCTGTCATTATGCCTGTGCTTCCTTATCTGCTTTCCTTTGCCGCGGGGGCCATGATTTACGTGGTGGTGGAGGAGCTCATTCCCGAATCGCAGAGCGGCGATCACTCGAATATCGCCACGATCGGCGTTATGCTGGGGTTCGTCATTATGATGATCATGGATATGGCGCTGGGTTAAAGGGAAAAAGGACTTTTTACACTTTGTTTTTTCAAGTTTTTCCGAAAAAAACAGAATTTTCCAAAGTTGAAAAAGAAATAAAATTTTTTTGTAAAGTTCGTTTAATTTGATGTTTTATTCCGTTGACTTTCGGCACTTCGAGATTATAATAAAAGGTGTTGAGCGGAGAAAATCCGCAATAAAATCAAAGGAAGAACAGATATGGAAAACAATTACGACCCTTTTGAAAACGTGCGTACGGTAATGGACGAGGCCGCTGAGCTCGGCCGCATCGACAAGCGGCTGTTTGAGATTCTCAAAAATCCTCAGCGGGAGGTAAAGGTGTATCTCCCCGTGGAAATGGACGACGGAACGGTGAAGGTTTTCGAGGGCTGGCGGGTACAGCATTCCAACGTTTTGGGGCCGTTCAAGGGCGGAATCCGCTATCACCAGAGTGTATGTCTCAACGAAGTAAAAGCCCTTGCAACCTGGATGACGTTGAAATGCGCGGTGGTCAATCTGCCTTACGGGGGAGCGAAAGGCGGGATTAAAGTTGATCCCTCAAAGCTGTCGCAGCGGGAGCTTTGCCGTCTGACCCGCCGTTATACGTATGCGATCGAACCGATTATAGGCGCCGATAAGGATATCCCCGCGCCCGACGTCAACACCAACGCGCAAACGATGGCGTGGATATTGGATACCTACAGCATGCTCAACGGTAAACCCTGTCCGGGGGTGGTGACGGGAAAGCCCGTAGAGCTGGGCGGGTCGAAAGGGCGCGTTTCCGCTACGGGCCGCGGCGTAGTGTTTTCTACGGCGTTTATTCTGGAAAAGTACGGAAAAAAGCTGAACGAAGTATCGCTTGCAATTCAAGGCTTCGGCAACGTAGGCGGTTATGCGGCGGAGATATTTGCCGAAAACGGCGCAAAAATAAAAGCGATCAGCGACGTCTCCGGAGGTATTTACTGCGAGGACGGATTGGATATCGGTGAGTTGCGTAAATTCGCGGCCGATAAAAAGTTGCTCAGGGATTACAAGGCCGCAAACGTGAAGCATATTTCCAACGAAGAGGTGCTGGCGGCAGACGTGGACGTTTTAGTTCCTGCCGCTTTGGAAAATCAGGTCACGGCCGAGATTGCCGAAAAGCTCCGTTGTAAATTTCTTGTGGAAGCGGCGAACGGCCCCACTTCGGTGGAAGCCGACGGGATACTCGGAAAACGGAATATCGTGCTCGTCCCCGATATCTTTGCCAACAGCGGCGGCGTCATTGTCTCGTATTTCGAGGGGTACAAAATATTCAGGAGCTCACTTGGGAGATCGAACAGGTCAATCGTATGCTCAGGGAAGTCATGCGTAAAGCGTTTGACGATATATGGGCGACAAAAGAGGAATGTAATTGTGATTTAAGGAAGGCGGTCTATATTACGGCTCTTCGCCGTCTTGTTTACGCGCAGGAAATAAAGGGGATTTTCCCGTAACATAGAGAGGTACATAAGATATGCGTAAAACCGAAACCCGCGTGTCGTCCACGGCCGACGACACCGATTTACAGATACTTTCCCTTTTGCAGGGCAACGCGCGGATGTCTATTAAACACATCGCGGAAAAAACCTTCCTTTCTCCCACCGCGATCTCGGCCCGCATCGAAAGATTGGAAAAGGACGGATATATCGCAGGGTATTACACGCATATCAATCCGCAGGCGTTTGGGTTCAACATCAAAGCGTTTATCAATCTGGAGGTGGAGCCCGTACAGAAAAAAGAATTTTATCCTTATATCCGTTCCTGTCCCAACGTAGTGGAATGTAACTGCGTGACAGGGGATTACGCGATGCTGATAGAGGTTCTTTTCCGTACTACGACCGAACTCGACCACTTTATCGGCGAGCTTCAGCATTTCGGAAAGACGAAAACGCAGATCGTTTTTTCTACGTCCGTAGAGCACCGCGACGCCTTTTTGGAATTGAAATAAAATAGCTTAAAAGCTTCGTTAGCCTGAAGGAGAACGAAGTTTTTTGTTTCACGTGAAAATAGAGGAAGAAAAAGGAAAGAGAAAATACGATGAAAAAACGATAAAAATACTTTACCATGCTTTACTTTTAGATAAAAAGAAGCTATAATAAAGATAAGGGAGGCTCGAAAGGGAATGGAAGAAAAGGTTAGGCAATACAAATATTCCGTTCTGGAATATCTGCGGCCATATCTGGAGCACGAGTCCGTATTGAAAATGAAAGCTTACGTACAGCACGGCGACGTCAGCACCTATCGGCATTGTCTCAACGTGGCGTGTTACAGCCTGTATCTTGCGCGGAAGTGGCGTTGGACGGTGGATGAAGAAAGCTTGGTCGTCGGGGCGTTTTTGCACGACTTCTATTTATACGACTGGCATATCCGAAAGCGGAAAGGACGGCTTCACGGGGTTTGCCATACTGCGCTGGCCGCGAAAAATGCGAGGGAGACCTTTGGCGTCAGCGATAAAATATATTATATCATTCGCACGCATATGTATCCGTTGACTCCGATGTGGATGCCGCGTTCCAAAGAGGGATGGCTGGTATGTCTCGCGGATAAATACTGCGCGACGCACGAAACGATGAAAAAGCCCCATTCTCGCGCCGTCAAAGAAAATTAGAACAGACAAATAAAAAAGCTCCTGAAGCCGTGAGGCGCAGGGGCTTTTTATAATGCTCAAAACGTTTATTCGTTTCCGGCGGCAGAGTTTTTCGAATTTAGAGAAAATAAATAATAGAATACCGCAAAGAAAACGAGGTTGAGAAGGTAAGCGACGGGCAGAAGCACATACTTGAGCAGCTCCGCGGGCTGCTTGAGATCTACCTTGAGATATACGGCGATCATCGTTACCGCGATGACGGCGATGACAAATAGGATAGAGGCGTTGAGGATATAAGCGGGATGCTTGCTCCTGCGGGCCTGGGGGCGATAGCCGCAGGCATACATGATCGTACACACGAGAAAAGCCAGAAATCCCGCGCCGCAGCCGATTGCGGGATAGAGCCCCGAAACGCCGATTTTGTCCTTTACGAAAAAGACGGCGAGGCTTTCTGCAATCACGATACAAAACGCGATGAGAGCCGCCTTAAATAACGTCAGGCCCTTATTGAAAACGGGGGCGAAATTGTCTCCCGCGGCCTTGGGCTTTCCGCCCATGCTGCCTGCCGTTTTAATTTGGATACCGTCCGTCCTTGCGCGTTCGTGCAGATCTCCGAAATCGATCCGTTGCTCCTGTTTTTCGGCAAAGGGTGCCGATTGGACAGGCGTTTGGGAAAGCGGGCCGTTTCGCCCGCCTTCGGCGTATCCGGCAGCTGCAGCCGTATAGGGGGCGGGGGAGGTGTAGAACTGATCTGCCGGCGCCGCGTATCCCGCGGCATAGCGGCGGGAGTTAAATTCTCTGCGCGCTGCGTTCAAAGCGTTTTCTCTGCTTTCGAGATCGAGCTCCCGTTCTTTAAGCTCGGTAGTCTGTCTGTCCAGTGCGGCGGATTTTTCCTGAAATTCCGCAAGGGATTCGAGGTGCTTTTTATCATTTTCCAACCGCGATTTTTCCGCTTCTGTTTTTTGCCTTTCAAGCTCCGCTTTCGTTTCTTCCAGCTCTGCCTGTCTCTTTTCGGCCTCCTGCTTTTCCGTCTCCAGCTTCTGCTTGAGCAATTGAAATTCGTTCTTTTCTTCGTTAAACCGCGCGAGACTTTCGTTAAATTGTTTTACCTGCGCGTTATAAGTGCTCAACCTGTCCGCAAAATCGAACTGCTGAGCCGCAAGCGTGTTTTTTTGCGTCATAAATTCCAGCTGTTGCTGATTGTAGATTGCCTGTCTCGTAGCAAGATCCTTCTGCTGCTGGCGGAGCGCGGCCGATTCGTTTTGCAGTTGTTCGCTGAGACGAAGTAGCTCTGCATGTCTGGCAGACGTCTCGTCGCGCTGACGCTGAATATCCGCAGAGGACGTATCCGTCTGCGATTTTTGCATTTCCAAAGTCTGGCGGCGGGCTTCCAGTTCGTATTCCTTTTCCGTCAGTTCGTAGTTTTTCTTTTCCAGGTCTGCCTGTTTTTCCGTAAACTGCCTGCGCGCCTCCTCTAAAGCTGCCTGGTCGGTTTCCAGCGCTTCGCTTTTCGACTGCAGTTCGTTTTCCTTCTCGTCGAGGTAGGTCTTGGCGCTTTCCAGCTTAAGGCGCTCCGCTTCAAACGTTTCCTTTTCCGCGGTAAAAGCGTCTCTTTCCGTTTCCAACAGTTCTCTGAGACGTTCGTATTCCGCACGTTCGGCTGCGATAGCTTCTTCCTTCTCCGCGACGGCAGCTTCCCGTGCCCGGAGTTCGGAGAGGGTAGAGGAGACGTTTTCTTCCGAGGATTTCATGGAATCGGTCAATTCTCCGATCGCCTTTTCCCGCTCCGCAAGCTCCGTTTCCTTTTCTTCCAAGCGAGATTTCGTCTCTTCTAGCTCCGCGAGCCTTTCCGCCGTTTCCCGCTTGGAGAGCTCGAGCTTTTCTCTTTGTTCGTCCAGCTGTGCCTGTTGGGCCTTTAATTCCACCGAACGGTTGAAATGTTCCGCCGTTTTGTTTTCAAGGTCGGTTTTCAAAAGTTGCATCGCCTGTTCGTGCGAGGCCAAAGCGCTTCGAAGGGCGGCAATATCCGCCTTTTTCTCTTCGAGTTCCGTTTTTACCGCCAAAAGCTCTTCGTTTTCCTCCCGCACGCTTTTATATTCCGTCTGCCGCTGTTCGAGCAGGACTTTCTGTTCCTCCAGCTTCGTCTGTTCGTCTCGGAGGCGGGAAAGCAGGTCGTAATTCTCCGAGGTTTTTTCGTCGAGCTCCGACCGCAGGGAATCGAGGGCGATCGCCCGTTCTTCGATGTCTGCGCGCTGAATCCTGACTTTTTCTTCGGCGGCTTCGATTTCTCTCTGCTTGTCCGCCAGGCGGGTTTCGGCAGCTTCGAGCGCGGCTGTGCGGGCGGCAAGCTCGCTTTCTTTGTCCGCGGCGGAGGATTGCAGGGTGGAGACGGCGCTTTCGCGTTCCGCAAGGGCTTTTTGCGTCGCTTCGAGCGCGGAGCGCTTTTCTTCGAATTCCGCCTGTATAGAGAGCAAATCGTCTTGCTTTTGCGCTAATTCTTCCTGAAGGGAAGACAGCTCCGACTGCTTTTCTTCAAGTTCTTCCGATTGGGCAACGGTGGAGGCTTTAACTTCGTCCAGCTCCGTGATCTTATCGTCCAGCTCGATTTTTTGGGATTCTACGGTGTTTTTCAGCGCGTCTATTTCTCCGCGCTGTCTTTCGAGCTCTGCCTTTGCCTCGCGGATTTCGTTCTGCTTTTCGTTCAGCTCGATCTCCTTGGCGTCGATTTCACCCTGCTTTTCGCTTAAGATACGCTGTTTTTCTTCCAGCTCCGCCTTTTGAGCGTTTATTTTGTCTTTCAGCTCGTTGAAGTCGGATTTCTGCGTACTTAAAGAGGAGCTTTGAACCGACAGCAGCGACCGTTCGCGCTGCAATTCGTTTTTGAGATTATTCAGGGCGTTTCTTTCGTCTTCAAGGGCGGATTCGCGCGCGGCGAGCGTCTTCTTGATATCGAGAAGCTCCTTTTGCTTTTCCGTGATAAAAGAAAAGTCGTAGTGGGCGTTGCCGTCTGAGATAAGGCTGTCGATGATCGTTCTCGAATATTCCCATTCGGAAAGATTTCTTTCGGTGATCTCCTTGCCCTTATCCGTCAGCCGAAAATATTTGCGCCGCCCGCCGTTGGAAAAGTCGCCGTAATAAGACTCTACGTAGCGGAGGGCTTCGAGCCGCTTAAGCGCGCTGTAAAGCGTAGGCTGTTTCAACGTATAAAGTCCGCCGCTCTTCTTTTCGATCTCGTTTATAATATCGTAACCGTACTTATCCCCGTCGTAAAGGCTTCTCAAGATGATCGTATTGATGTGCCCGCGGATGAGATCGGAGCTGATCGTGATGCCCTGTTCTTCGGCGCCTCCCGTCAGAGAAAATTCTTCGTCGGGAATATCCTCGGCGCGCAGTTTTTCCTGTTCAGCCATTTTTTATCTCCTCATTGGTAATTCTGCCTGACAGAGTATTGGTCTGTCTGAAATACTGAAATAATACTTTACATACAGTATTATACAACAAATATATACATAAGTCAACAGAAATCCTCAAAAAACCTCTCAAAATTTGTAAGTTTTTTAAGCGGCGCCACTGTCGAGAAGGTTGGTAAAAAGGCGGCCTTTTTACCATATTTATCATAGATAAGGGCGTTTGTCCGTTGACTTTTTTTTTCGTGGGGTGTATAATAATTTTATGGAATTATACGAACATATTAAAACGTTTGACGTTAAATACTGCGACGTGGATTTTAAGGACGAGCTCAAACCTTCGGCGGTTTTGGCGTACCTTGAAGAAGTAGCTTGCTCCAGCGCGGACGAGCTCGGTTTCGGCTATTCGTACCTTAAGCCGCGCAGTTATGCTTTTATGCTGACGAATATCCGCTGCGAGTTTCTTGCTCCCGTACCGCTCGGCGAGCATATCTCTGTAAAAACCTGGCCGACGCCGCCCTCCTATGTCGTTTTCGGAAGGGAATATCAAATTTTATCCGCAAGGGGGGACGTTTTGTTAAACGCGACGTCCCGCTGGTGTATGGTGGATATGCACACAGGCAAGCTTTTGCAGTCGAAAGTGCTCGACAATCAGGATTATTCTTCCTATAATCCTTCGAGGGCGCTCGATATAAATCGCTGGAAATTTCCGCCTTTCCGTCCCGAGGAGGGGGAACTGCGCTTTTCTATGACGGTGGCCAATTCCGAATACGATCATAACATGCACGTCAACAATACGCGCTATGCCGATTATTGTTTCAATTGTTTTTCCGTGGCGGAATTAAAGGAAAAGAAACTGAAAGGATTTGCGCTCGGTTATATCCGACAATGTCGAGAGGGCGACGCGCTTCGATTTTACCGCAAACGCGCGGAGAACGGCGCGTTTTTGGTGCAGGGCTTCAACGCCGCCGACGAGGTCGTCGTTCAGGCGGAAATCCTTTTTTTCGAAGGATAGGACTTTTCAAAGCCGCGGATTATAATAGAAAATATTCGTTTATACAGAATAGACGTTGAAAAATGAATATTTTTCTATGATATATGCAAAAAAATTCATGTTTTTTACAAAAACAGCTGAAATTTGCTTGACGGAACGGATTTCGGGTAGTATAATAAAGCGCGATAAATAAAACGGAGCCGCATTGGATAAGACAATCGCGGACATCCGAAAAACAGGAGCATTCATCATGGAACAAAAAGAAACTTTCAAAAAAATCGTGCTTGCGTATTCGGGCGGACTTGATACGTCCATCATCATTCCCTGGCTGAAAGAAAATTACGGAAACCCCGAGATTGTCGCCGTTTCCGCCGACGTAGGACAGGAATCGGAGCTGGAGGGCCTGGAGGAAAAGGCTCTGAAAACAGGTGCGTCCAAGCTCTACATAGAAGATCTGAAAAAAGAATTTATCGAGGATTATATTTATCCCACCGTACAGGCGGGGGCGAAATACGAGGACAAATATCTGCTGGGAACGTCCTTTGCCCGTCCCGTCATCGCCAAGCGTCTCGTGGAAATTGCAAAGAAAGAGGGCGCTGACGCCATTTGTCACGGCTGTACGGGCAAAGGAAACGATCAGGTGCGTTTCGAGCTGACGATCAAAGCGTTTGCGCCCGAAATGAAGATTATCGCGCCTTGGCGCGTGTGGGATATCAAGAGCCGCGAAGAGGAAATCGAGTATGCGGAAGCGCATCACATTCCTCTGAAAATTACGCGCGAAACCAATTATTCCAAAGATAAAAACCTTTGGCACCTCTCTCACGAGGGGCTCGATCTCGAGGACCCCGCAAACGAACCCGATTACGATAAGATATGCGAACTCGGCGTGTCGCCTTGGGCGGCGCCCGATAAGCCGACGTATATCACCGTTCATTTCGAAAAGGGAATTCCCACGGCGATCGACGGCGTGGAGATGGACAGTATTTCCCTCCTCGAAAAGCTGAATAAAGTGGGCGGAGAAAATGGCGTGGGGCTTTGCGACATGGTTGAAAACCGTTTGGTCGGTATGAAGTCCCGCGGCGTATATGAAACCCCGGGCGGAACCATTCTCTATACCGCGCACGAGCTTTTGGAATCCATTTGTCTCGATAAGGCGACCATGCATTATAAGCAGATGATCGCGCTTAAATTCGGCGAAATGGTATATGACGGACAGTGGTTTACGCCCTTGCGCGAAGCGTTGACCGCTTTCGTGGACGAAACTCAAAAGACGGTGACGGGCGACGTAAAGCTCAAGATTTACAAAGGGAACGTCATGAATGCGGGGATTACGTCTCCCTATTCGCTCTACAGCGAGGACATCGCCACGTTCGACGACGACGGTGGCGCATATCATCAAAACGACGCGGAAGGCTTTATCAACCTCTTCGGCCTTCCCATTAAGGTCAAAGCGCTTCTCGACGCCAAGAAGCTGAAATAAAGTCTGCCGACGGACGCACTCGGGCGCGTTTTTGCGCCCGAACGCTTTATCTATAAGGAAACGGAATAATTTTAATATGTATAAAGTATTTATAGACGGCCGCGAGGGTACGACGGGGCTTCAGATTTTCGATCGGCTCGCCGCGCGCAGAGACATCGAGCTTCTTTCCATTCCCGAAGACTTGCGCAAAGATACTGCAGAGCGGAAAAAGCGGATCGATGAAGCGGACATTGTCTTTTTATGTCTGCCTGACGCGGCGGCAAAAGAGGCCGTTTTATTGTGCGAAAATCCCGAAACGAAAATTATCGACGCCTCGACGGCTCATCGTACGGCGGACGGCTGGGCGTACGGATTCCCCGAGCTTTCCCCCGATTTTCGAAAATCGATAGCGACGGGCAGGTTCATCGCCAATCCCGGCTGTCATGCCGGCGGATTTATTTCTTTGGTTTATCCTCTCGTCAGCGAAGGGCTCGTGCCTTCCGATTATCCTTTCGTCGCTCATTCCGTGACGGGTTACAGCGGGGGCGGCAAAAAAATGATCGCGCAGTACGAGGCTGTGGATCGGGCGAAAGAGCTCGACAGCCCGCGGCAGTACGGTCTGACGCTGAAACATAAGCATCTGCCCGAAATGACGAAAGTGTGCGGGCTTTCCCGTGCGCCGATTTTCAATCCCATCGTCGCGGATTACTACTGCGGCATGTGCGTTACGGTGCCGCTGTACGCGGACAAAATCAAGGGGACGCCTGCGCCCGCCGCGATCAGGGAGTTTTACCGCGACTTTTACGCGGGGGCGAAATTCATTTCCGTTGACGGGGAGGAACGTTCCTTTCTGGACGCCGCCCGTTTAGCGGGTACCAACCGCATGGAAATTTTTGTCGGAGGCAACGAGGAGCAAATTTTGCTTTGCTCGAGGTTCGACAATTTGGGCAAGGGAGCCTCGGGCGCGGCCGTGCAGAATATGAATATCGCACTCGGATTGGAAGAGGACGCTTTTTTGAAATAACGGGGAGCGATTGAGGAAAGATTGAAATGAGAAAGAACGGAATTGATAAAGAAATGAAACAAATCGAAGGCGGCGTCTGCGCTCCGAAAGGATTTTCCGCAAACGGAATCCATTGCGGTATCCGCAAAAATAAAAAAAAGAAGGATCTGGCGCTGATCGTCTGCGACCGAAGAGCGGCGACGGCGTGCGTCTATACGAAAAATCTTGTCAAGGGAGCGCCGATTCTCGTTACGCAGAAGCATGTGGCCGACGGCTATTCCCGCGCCGTAATCGTCAACAGCGGCAACGCCAATACCTGCAACGCCGACGGCATTGAAATTGCGGAAGGGATGTGCGCTCTCGTAGAGAAGCACTGCGGTATTCCTGCGGGCGACGTAGTCGTGGCTTCGACGGGGGTCATCGGGCAAAAGCTGTCCCTCGAGCCCATCGCGGCGGGCATGGAA
Organism: uncultured Eubacteriales bacterium; assembly: GCA_900540805.1. Classification (GTDB taxonomy): domain Bacteria; phylum Bacillota; class Clostridia; order Christensenellales; family Borkfalkiaceae; genus Scatosoma. The sequence continues at coordinate 62,634 of UQHL01000016.1, read as the reverse complement.
AATCTGGTCGGGGGGCTGGGAAACGCATCCGAAAACAACGTCTTTGCGGCGGAAGCGATCATGACCACGGACACCGTTTCCAAACAGCTCGCTTACGAATTCCGCCTCGGGGACGTGACGTGCAAAATCGGCGCTATCTGCAAGGGGGTGGGCATGCTCTGCCCCAATATGGCCACCATGCTTATGTTTATTACGACCGACGTGAATATTACTCCCCAAATGCTACAAAAAGCCCTCTCGTCGGACGTAAAGGATTCGCTGAATATGGTCAGCGTTGACCGCGATACCTCGACGAACGACACGCTCTGTATCATGGCGAGCGGCGAAGCGGGGAACGCGCTCATCGACAGAACGGATACGGAGTATAAAAAGTTCTGCCGCGCGCTTCACGAAGTGACGACGGCGATGTGTAAAAAGATTGCCGCAGACGGCGAAGGCGCCACGAAGCTGATCGAATGTACGGTGAGGGGCGCAAAATCAAAACAGGTGGCGAGAACCGTCGCTAAATCGGTGGTATGCTCCAATCTTTTGAAGGCGGCGATTTTCGGCGCGGACGCCAATTGGGGGCGCGTGCTTTGCGCGATCGGTTATTCGGGCGCGGCGGTGGACGTAAATAAAATCGGCGTCGCCTTCGTTTCGGCCGCGGGAAAGATAGAAGTCTGCGAGGACGGACGGGGAATAGATTTTTCCGAAGCCGCGGCGAAAAAGATACTTTTCGAAAAGGAGATCGGCATAGAGATCGAACTGCACGACGGAAATTATTCGTCGGTGGGCTGGGGGTGCGATCTCACTTATGAATACGTACATATCAACGGCGATTACAGAAGCTGATTTTTCCCTTTTCACGACGCGAAAATTATCGGGAAAGGTTGACAAACGGCCGACAGTGTGGTATAATAGAAAAAATAAAATGGTGGTAAGATGATTTCCAAACAGGAACAGGCAGAGTTTTTGGCGGAGGCGATGCCTTATATCAAGAAGTATAACGATAAAATTCTCGTGATCAAGTACGGCGGAAACGCCATGATCAACGAAGAATTAAAGGCTTCCGTCATGCGCGATCTGGTTCTTTTGCAGCTTGTGGGGATCAAGGTGGTGCTCGTTCACGGCGGCGGTCCCGATATTTCCGAAATGCTTAAACGGCTGGGGATCGAGAGCAAATTCGTAAACGGATTGCGTTATACGGATGCGGAAACGGCGGAGGTTGTCCGCATGGTTCTCGCGGGAAAAATCAATAAAGCTCTCGTCAACCAGCTGGAAGCCTGCGGCGGCAAAGCGGTGGGCATCAGCGGGATAGACGGCCATATGCTCGGCTGTGAAAAGGAAAGCGAGCAGCTCGGCTATGTGGGAAAGATCACCGATATCGATATCGGTATCATAGAAGACTGCCTGAAAACGGGATATATTCCCGTAATCGCTACGGTAGGCTACGACAATCGGGGAAACGTCTATAATATCAATGCCGACACGGCCGCTTCCGTAATCGCGGGGGCGTTGCAGGCGGAAAGTATGATTTTGATGACGGATATCCGCGGATTGCTGGAGGATAAAAATAACGAGGAGTCGTTAATAAAAAAAGTGTTCGTATCCGATATTCCTTCTCTCGTGAAGCAGGGAATTATCTCGGGAGGGATGATTCCGAAAATAGAATGCTGCAAGGAAGCCATTCGCCGCGGTGTGAAAAAAGTGTTTATCACCGACGGTCGGGTTAATCATTCTATTTTGATGGAGCTTCTTTCGGATGAAGGAATGGGAACAATGTTTGTAAACGGTGACTGATTTTCTTAAAATCAGTCTTATTTTTTGAAAAAACGGTGAAGGACGTCTGTCATGGATTTTGAAAAAATAGAAAAAAAGGATAAAAAATACATCGCGCCTACATATAACCGCTTTGCATTGGCGATAGAGAGCGGCGAAGGTGCGACGGTCACCGACGCCTCGGGCAGGAAGTACGTCGATTTCACCAGCGGGATAGGCGTCAATATTTTCGGCATCAACGACGAGGCCTGGAAAGAAGCCGTAACCGAACAGCTTGGAAAAGTACAGCATGCCTGCAATCTGTATTATACGCAGCCGCAGACCGAGCTTGCCGAACAGCTTTGCAAAAAATCCGGGGCGAAGAAGGTCTTTTTCGGCAATTCGGGGGCGGAAGCCAACGAATGTGCGATAAAGGCGGCGCGAAAATATTCCGCGCTGAAATACGGCGATAATAAACGCTATGAAATCGTTACGCTGACGGATAGCTTTCACGGCAGAACGCTGGCGACGCTGGCGGCTACGGGGCAGGACGCCTTCCATAAATATTTCGGACCTTTCCCTGCGGGATTTTCCTATGCAAAGCCCGATTTCGAAAGCTTAAAATCAAAAATTACAGAAAAAACCTGCGCCGTAATGCTGGAATTGATTCAGGGCGAAAGCGGCGTTCACGTATTGGATAAAAGCTTTGTCAGACAAACTATTGAGTTTTGTCGGGCAAATGATATTCTTGTCATTATCGACGAAGTGCAGACGGGGAACGGCCGTACGGGATATATGTATTCTTATCAGGCTTATGGTATTATGCCGGACATAGTAACAACGGCGAAGGGATTGGGCGGTGGGTTGCCCATCGGCGCCTGTCTGTTGTTTGAAAAGGCTGCGGCGGTTTTTTCCTGTGGCGATCACGGGACGACGTTCGGGGGAAATCCTGCGATATGCGCGGGGGCGCTCAACGTCGTCAAGCGGCTGACGGAGGAGCTCTTTCTCGAAGTGCGGGCGAAGGGCGAATATTTAAGGACGTTTATTTCAAAGATGAAAGGCGTGGAAGCCGTAACGGGAATGGGACTGATGCTCGGCGTGGCGGTGCGTTCGGAAAAGTCGGCGAGAAAGCTGGCGGAGGAGTGTCTCGAAAAGGGGCTGATGATTTTGACGGCGCACGACAGGCTTAGGCTTTTGCCGCCCTTAAACATTACCAAAGCGGAAATGAACGAGGGCTTGGAAATCTTGAACGGCGTGCTGGAAAACGCGGAAAAATAAAGATAATTTATAAATATAGGCGAGGAGAACGCGCAATGAAACATTTATTGAAGCTGGGCGATCTGACGCGGGAGGAGATTCTGGGTATTCTCAATCTGGCGGATCAGCTCAAGTACGAGAGGAAAAACAACATTCACAAGGATTATCTCAAGGGCAAAAAGCTGGGCATGATTTTTCAGAAATCCTCGACGCGCACGCGCGTTTCGTTCGAGGTGGGGATGTACGAGCTGGGCGGTTACGCGCTCTTTTTATCGGACAGAGATCTCCAGCTGGGCCGCGGCGAGCCCGTAAAGGATACTGCGCGCGTGCTTTCGAGATATCTCGACGGACTGATGATCCGCACATTCGCCCAAAGCGAAGTGGAGGATTTCGCAAAATACGGCTCGATCCCCGTCATCAACGCTTTGACGGACTATTGCCATCCCTGCCAGGTGCTTGCGGATCTCATGACGATCCGCGAATATAAGGGCAGCTTCAGCGGACTTAAAATGTGTTTTATCGGAGACGGAAACAACATGGCGAATTCCTTAATGGTGGGCGCGCTGAAGATGGGCATGAAGTTTTCCATCGCCTGTCCCGAAGGATATCATCCCGACGCGGAGCTTACGAAATGGGCGGAGGAATTCGGAGATAAATTCGAAATCACCTCGGACGTGAAAAAAGCGGCGAAGGACGCGGACGTTCTTTATACGGACGTCTGGGCCTCCATGGGGCAGGAAGGAGAAAAGGCGCTTCGGGAAAAGTCGTTTGCGGGCTTCCGGATCGATGCGGAGGTCATGGAGTGCGCCAAAAAGGATGCGATGGTGCTGCATTGTCTGCCCGCGCACCGCGGCGAGGAGATTTCAGAGGACGTGCTCGAAGCGCACGCGGACGATATCTTCGACGAGGCGGAGAACAGGCTCCACGCCCAGAAAGCGGTCATGTGCAAGCTGATGCGCGATTGACCGAGGGAAACGCGGACGGAAAACAAAACTCGATATAGAAAAGAATTATTATAGAGAAGGAAGCATATGAAGAAAAACAAAGTTTATCTGACGTTGCAAAACGGAAAAGTGTTTCAGGGCTTCCGTTTCGGTGCGGAGGGCGACACCGTCGGGGAACTCGTTTTCACGACGGGAATGACGGGCTACATCGAAACGCTGACGGATCCCAGCTATTATGGCCAGATCGTCACGCAGACCTTTCCGCTGATCGGAAATTACGGAATTATTCCCGAGGATTTCGAAAGCGAAAAGCCGTGGGTTTCGGCTTACGTCGTGCGCGAGAAATGCGAGATTCCCTCAAACTTCCGTTGTCGGGAAACGCTGGACGAATATCTCAAGAAAGCAGGCGTCATCGGCGTCTGCGGGATAGACACGCGCGAGCTGACGAAAATCGTGCGCGAAACGGGCGTTATGAACGCCTGCATTTCCTCGAAGCCGCTCAAGGATACGGAGGAACTTAAAAAATACCGCATAAAGAACGCCGTCCCGACGGTCACCTGCCAATCGGTAAAGGAATACGGGGATAAGGCGTCCGCCCGTTTCAAGGTGGCTGTTTGGGATTTCGGCTGTAAAAATAATATTATCCGCGAGCTGTTAAAGCGGGACTGTTATGTGCTTCAGGTGCCCGCTTTCTACACGGCGGAACAGATCCTCGCGCTCGATCCCGACGGGATTATGCTGACCAACGGCCCCGGCGATCCCGAGGACAACCCGGAAATCATCGCCGAACTTAAGAAGCTGGCGGGCAAGAAGCCTATTTTCGGTATTTGTCTCGGACACCAGCTGTTTGCGCTGGCCATGGGCGGCAAAACCGCTAAAATGAAATACGGACACAGAGGGGCCAACCAGCCCGTGAAGCGGCTGGCGACGGGCAGGGTGTATATCTCCAGCCAGAACCACGGCTACGAGGTGCTTTCTTCTACGGTGAAAAACGGAAGGATCAGCTTTATCAACGTCAACGACAATACCTGCGAAGGCGTAAGCTACGACGAGATAGACGCTTTTACCGTACAATTTCACCCCGAGGCGTGCAGCGGTCCGCACGATGTGAACCTTCTGTTTGACAAGTTTATGACGAATATGCAAAAGGAGAAGAGCCATGCCTAAGAGAAGCGATATAAAGAAAGTATTGGTTATCGGTTCGGGACCCATCGTCATCGGACAAGCCGCGGAATTTGACTATGCGGGCGCGCAGGCCTGCCGCGTTCTGAAAAATGAAGGCATCAATGTCGTGCTTTGCAATTCCAATCCTGCGACGATCATGACCGACCGCGCGCTGGCTGACGAGATCTATCTCGAACCCCTTACGGAGGAAAGCCTCAAGCGCATCATTCTCAAGGAAAAGCCCGACAGTCTGCTGGCTTCTCTCGGCGGTCAGACGGGGCTTACGATGGGCTGTAAGCTTGCAAAGTCGGGCTTCCTTGCCCGTCACGGCGTCAAACTGATCGGCACGAAGCTGGACGCGATAGACCGCAGCGAGGACAGGGAATTGTTCAAGGAGACGATGGAAAAGATCCATCAGCCCTGCGTTCCGTCCGATATCGCCTATACTGTGGACGAATGCGTCGCGATCGCAAACCGTCTCGGCTATCCCGTAATCGTGCGGCCCGCTTATACGCTGGGCGGCGCGGGAGGGGGCGTAGCCTACGACGAGGAGGAACTTCGCAGCATTTCCCATAACGGACTAATGCTTTCGCCCATTACGCAGGTACTGATAGAAAAATACATCGGCGGCTGGAAGGAAATCGAATTCGAAGTGCTGCGCGACGGCGCGGGCAACGTGCTCACCGTCTGCTCCATGGAAAATTTCGACCCCGTCGGTATCCATACGGGCGATTCGATCGTCATCGCGCCCGCCGTCACGCTTGCGGATAAGGAATATCAGATGCTTCGCAGCGCGTCGCTCGCGATTATCACCGAGCTGGGGATAGAGGGCGGCTGCAACGTGCAGTTTGCGCTCGATCCCGATTCCTTCGAATATTCCGTCATAGAAGTCAACCCCAGAGTCAGCCGTTCGTCCGCGCTCGCGTCCAAAGCGACGGGATATCCCATCGCCAAGGTGGCGACGAAAATCGCGCTCGGCTACACGCTTGACGAAATCAGAAACGACGTCACGGGTAAAACGTTTGCCTGCTTCGAGCCGACGATCGATTATGTGGTCGTAAAGCTTCCGAAATGGCCGTTCGATAAATTTCTTTACGCCAAGCGCGAACTGGGCACCCGTATGAAGGCGACGGGCGAGGTCATGGCGATCGGCACTTCTTTCGAAATGGCAATCATGAAAGCGGTGCGCGGCGCGGAAATTTCACTCACTACGCTCAACCATAAAAAGCAGATCGGGCTGTCTAAAGAGGAGATTCTTGCCAGGCTTCCCGAAAAGACGGACGAAAGATTGTTTGTCGTCTATCAGGCGCTTTGCCGCGGAATTTCCGTGGACGAAATCTTCGCGCTCACCAAGATCGACAGATGGTTTTTGAACAAGCTGAAAAATCTTGTCGAGTACGAAAGCGAACTCGCGGATTGCGGAAAAAATACCGCTTCGGACAAGCTGCCCCGCGAAATCTACGAAAGGGGTAAAAAGCTGGGATATCTCGATAAGGATATCGAAAAATTCAGCGGCAAAAAAGTGCCGTATCATAAAAAAGCGGTATTCAAAATGGTCGATACCTGCGGTGCGGAATTCTCCGCGCGCACGCCGTATTTCTACTCGACCTACGACGAAGCCGACCACGACGAGGCGAAACCCTTTGTCGCCAAAAGCGAGAAAAAGAGAATTATCGTTATCGGTTCGGGTCCCATCCGTATCGGACAGGGAATCGAATTTGACTATTCCTCCGTTCATTGCGTATGGACGCTGAAGGAGCTGGGTTACGAAGTCGTCATCATCAACAACAATCCCGAAACGGTTTCCACCGACTTCGATACGGCCGACAGGCTGTATTTCGAATCGCTGACCGCGGAGGACGTCCAGCACGTCATCGACGTGGAGAAACCGTACGGCGTCATCATTACGTTCGGCGGCCAGACGGCAATCAATCTTTGCCGCTATTTCTCGACGCACGGAATCCGTATCCTCGGGACGTCGGCCGACAGTGTGGATGTGGCGGAGGATAGAGAGCGTTTCGAAGCACTGCTCGAAAAATACGCCATTCCGCGCCCGAAGGGAATTACCGTCATGACCAAAGACGAGGCTTTGAAGGCGGCTGAGCGGCTGGAATATCCCGTGCTGCTCCGTCCCTCTTACGTAATCGGCGGACAGAACATGACGATCGCCTTCACCGAGGAGGACGTAAGCCGCTACATGGACGTCATTCTCGCGCAGGGAATAGAAAATCCCGTTTTGTGCGATAAATATCTCATGGGTACCGAATTGGAAGTGGACGCCATTTCCGACGGCACGGACGTGCTCATTCCCGGTATCATGCAGCATATCGAGCGCACGGGTATCCATTCGGGCGATTCGATCGCCGTATATCCGCCCTATAACCTCGAGGATACCATGCTCGAACGCATTATCGAGGTTTCCACGCAGCTGACGCTGGAGCTTAAGACAAAAGGGCTCATCAATATTCAGTACCTCATTTATCGCGGTCAGCTTTACGTGATAGAGGTCAATCCGCGCGCGTCGAGGACGGTGCCTTATATCTCCAAGGTGACGGGCGTGCCGATGGTGGAGCTGGCGACGAAGATTATCGTGGGCGCGAAGCTGAAAAAGCTGGGATACGGAACGGGATTGTATCCTGCGTCGCCCTATGTGGCTGTCAAGGTGCCCGTGTTCAGCTTTGAAAAGCTCAACGACGTCAATTCCCAGCTGGGGCCGCAGATGAAATCCACGGGCGAGGTACTCGGGATCGGCAAGACGATCGAGGAAGCGATGTTCAAGGGACTTGTCTCCGCGGGGTTCAAAATGTGTCACCCCTCCGAACAGCGGCCCGTCGGCGTCTATATGACGGTCAACGATCAGGATAAGTTCGATATCGTTTCGATCGCCAAAAAGTTTGCCGACCTCGGCTGTACGATGTATGCCACCAAAGGCACGGCGGAAGTCATTTCCGAACTCGGCGTGGACGTTACGGTGGTGGATCGGCTTTCCGCTACCGATACGGTCGTCAAGCTGATGAATGAGGGGAAAATCGACTATATCGTCTATACGGGCAAAACCGACCTCGAATCGATCAACGACTTTATCCGCCTGCATCATCACGCGATTCTGCTCGGGATTACGGTGCTTACGGCGCTCGATACGGCCAATGCACTCGCGGACATTATCGCCAGCAAATTTACCGAGGACAACACCGAGCTGGTCGATATCAATCATTTGAGAAAGGAAAAGCTTCAGCTTTCCTTCACGAAAATGCAATCCTGCGGCAACGATTATATCTATTTCGACAACCGCGACGGCAAGATTACCTGTCCCGAATCCATTGCGATCAATTATGTCAATATCCATTACGGAATCGGCGGCGACGGAATTGTGCTGATCGAAAATTCGGCCGTGGCCGACGCGAAAATGCGTATTTTCAATAAGGATGGAACGGAAGGCAGGGTGGGCGGAAACGCCATTCGCTGCGTCGGAAAATATCTCTATGAAAAGGGTATCGTTCCCCGTCGGGAAATGAAGATCGAGACTGCGAACGGCATCAATGAGGTGACGGTATATTCTTTCAACGGAAAGGTGAATTCCGCGAGCGTCAATCTCGGTAAGGCGGAGCTCGCGGGCGAAAATATCCCCTGCATCTGGAAGGAGGACAAAATCGTCAATAAGCCCGCGACGATCGGCGGAAAGGAATATAAGGTCACGCTGGTCAATCTCGGCAATCCCCACTGCGTGGTATTCAGTGAGAAAGTCGATGCCGTAGATGTCGAAACGGTAGGCCCGCTCTTTGAAAACTGCGAATATTTCCCCGAACGCATCAACGCCGAGTTTATCCGCGTCGTCAACAGAGTGACGATTAAAATGCGCGTTTGGGAACGCGGAAACGGGGAAACCTGGTCGTGCGGTACGGGTGCGGCCGCGGCCGTCGTGGCGGCGGTGCTTAACGGCTATTGCGACAGAGATACAAATATCACGGTCAAGCTTCGCGGCGGCGACCTGGTGGTAAATTATCATTCGGACGGCGAAGTGGAGCTGATGGGCAGCGTCAAAACCGTTTACGAAGGCCGATTGGAAATCTGACGCAGGACGTTAAAACCGATTGAGGTAAGGCGTTACAACCGAGCGGATACGGCGCGTTTTACGGGCGAGCTTCGCAAACGCGCCGTCGCTTGATTTTTTGGAGGATATTTTTATGGACGTTTTATACGAGGAAAGCGCGGTCAACGCAAAGGCCGTGAAGGATGCGAAGAAATATAAGGTGGTCAACGTCATCTCGTGGATTTCCTTATTCATCGGCCTGCTTTTTGCTCTGATCCTGGTGCCAAATCTGATTGCGTCGTTTTCCAAGGCGCAGCCGACGGAGGACATCACGGCAGAACAGATTCAGGAGGCTATTATGGCCGCGCGCAGCCTGGCTTTGTTTTCGGGAATGCAGGTCGTATTTTTCGGGCTTCTGTGGTTTTTTCTTTTTTCCTTAAAAAAACGTATAAACGTCAGTTATGATTATACGTTTGTCTCGGGGGAATTGAGGATTGCAAAAGTATTCAATATCAATAAGCGCAAATTTCTCTATAAAATTCAATCGGAAGAGATATTACAGCTGGGCGACGTCGAAAACGACAGCTACGATCGTTTGACGAACGACCCCGCGACGAAAAGGATTTTGCTTACCCCCAACGGCGAGCCTGCGGAAGGGAAATTTTTCATGTATATTCTGACGGGCGAAAGCTCGGGAAAGAAGCTGTACATTTTGGAATGCAGAGAAGAGCTACTCGTCAATATGCTGCGCTTTGTCAAGCGCGGAACGCTGGAGTCCGATTACGTGAGCCAGGAAAAGAAGAAGGCGCAGGGAAAATAAACAAAGAGCGGAATATGATATATCTGGACAATGCCGCCACGACGAAGCCCGACGAACGGGCGCTTTGCCGCGCGCAGGAATATTTAACGACGAATTATTTTAATCCTTCCGCGCTGTACAGCGAAGGATTTGTTTTGCAGAGCGAGCTGAAAAAGGCGCGCTCCGCTCTGCTTTCTCCGATTGCGGACTCCGAAAGCTTTGAGCTTGTGTTTACCTCCTGCGGGACGGAAGCGGATAATCAGGCGGTTTTCAATTTTGGAAAGCGCGGAAACGTCGTGACTACCGCAGGCGAACATTCCGCCGTCGCGGCGTCCGTCGCGGAGCTAAAAAACCGGGGCGCCGCGCAGCCGCGCTTCGCGCCCCTCAAACGCGACGGCAGCGTTGACGCTGAAGAACTTTTGAGGCTGGTGGACGATAAAACGTCCTTGGTTTCCGTGATCCACGTAAACAACGAGACGGGCGCAATCAACGATATAAACGCAATTGCCCGCGCGGTAAAGGAGAAAAATTCGCAGGCGGTCTTTCACAGCGACGGCGTTCAGGCCTACGGAAAAATTCCTTTTCGTTTAAGTAAGGATATCGATTTGTATTCGGTCAGCGCCCATAAAATAGGCGGACTTAAAGGAACGGGCGCGCTGATTAAAAAGAAGCCGCTGGCTCTGCGGCCGTTTATTTTCGGCGGCGGACAGGAGAACGGCCGCAGGAGCGGTACGGAAAATACTTTCGGAATAAAAATGTTCGAATATGCCGTCTCGGAAAAGTTCAAAACGCTCCGTGCCGACTTCGAACGACTGAAGCTTTGCCGCGAACGGTTTTGGGCGGCGCTCGATAAAGATATTTTCATGCGGCTGTCGGGCGAAACTTCTTCGCCGTATATTTTAAGTGTTTCCGCGATCGGGCTTCGGGGAGAGATTCTCCTGCATATGGCGGACGATAAAGGATTGATTATAGGGACGGGCTCCGCCTGCTCGTCGAATGCGAAAAACCGTTACAGCCGCGTAATCCTTGCCTGCGGTTATGACGAAAAGACGGCGGACGGAGTATTGCGTTTGAGCTTTTCGAACAAGACTACGGAAGAAGAGATGCACCGGGCGGCGGAAATCCTCAATGCGATCGCACGCGAATTGAAAGAAAGAATGAGTTAAATCGGGATATCGAAATGAAAAAGGTAATTATCATCCGTTATGCGGAATTATTTTTGAAAGGAAAAAACAGAGGTTTTTTCGAGCGTGTTTTTTCGATGAATATCGAGAAGGCGTTGAGGGGAATCCGCCATGAGCTGCACCGTTACAGCGGCCGTTATCTCGTGGAGGACTTCGACGAAGAAGAAACGGAAACGATCGTCTCGCGGCTTAAAAAGGTTTTCGGAATCCATTCCATGAGCGTCGCTTTCGAGACGGGGAGTGATCTCGACAGTATTTTCGAGGCCGCAAAGAAGGTTTCGGGAAAGGACGGCAGCTTTAAGGTGGAAACGCACAGGGGGGACAAAAAGTATCCGCTGACATCCATCGAGATCAGCCGCGAGATCGGCGGGCGGCTGTTGGCGCATTTCAAAACTTTGACGGTGGATGTCCGCAATCCTTCCTTTTACGTCTATGTAGATATCCGCGAAAACGGTACGGCGCTCGTATTTGGCGAGTTTTTCGAGGGAGCGAACGGTATGCCCGTGGGTACGGCGGGAAAAGGATTGCTTCTTATTTCGGGCGGTATCGACAGTCCCGTTGCAGGTCACATGATGGCCAAACGGGGAATGACGGTAGAGTGCCTGCATTTTCACAGTTATCCCTATACCAATATGCAGGCAAAAGAAAAGGTAGTGGAGCTCGCGCAGATTCTGTCCGCTTATACGGGAGTAACTACGCTGAATACCGTCAGCGTCACGCACATTCAGGAGGCCATCCACGAAAAGTGCGCGCCCGAACTGATGATTACGCTGCTGCGGCGCTTTATGTTCCGTATCGCCGAGCGCCAGGCGGAGCGGATAAACGCCAAATGTCTGATCACGGGGGAAAGTCTGGGACAGGTCGCCAGCCAAACCATCGAGGGAATGACTTCCTCCAATGCCGTCGTGGAAAAGCTGCCCGTTCTCCGTCCGCTCGTCGGGTTCGATAAAAACGAGATTATCGACCGTTCGGTGAAGATCGGCACGTACGACGTTTCCATTCGTCCCTATGAGGATTGCTGTACGGTATTTCTGCCCGACTATCCCGCTATACGCCCCAAGCTGAAGGATATCCTTCGGGAGGAAAGCAAATTGGACGTGGAGGGATTGATCGCGGAAGCGTTTGAAAGTTTAGAAAGTATAGAAGTATAAAGAAAAAAGCCTTCGGAAAAATTCCGGGGGCTTTTTCTTTAATCTCTTCGCCGACTTTCCGACGTCGCTTTTCAGGCTCAATAATTCCACCAATCCTTTTCGACGATATCGGGCGGAGTATCGGGGACGACGGGACGCAAGCTTCCGTCCGCCTTCGTAGTAACGGCGGGGAGGGAGATCGGTTGTCCCTTTTTATTTTTATAGACGGGGGTTACGGTATAAACGTACGTTTTCCCCGCCTTTAATTTTTCGTCCGTAAAGCTTTCGATATATTTTCCCGAATATACGGTAGTATGCGTGACAGAGTCGAAGCGGTCGATGAGGTATTCGTAATAATCGGGCGTACCCTCTTTGAAACGGATCACCACGCGGCCGTTTTCGTAAGACAGAGAGGGCGCGGAAATGGACGGGTGGGAAAATCTTTCCGATTTAACGGAAGGGAGGGCGCTTTTTTTGAATATTTCGGAAAACCGTTTTTCGACGGGCGTATCGTCGTCGGCGAGCATTATATTATGCGTGGCATAATATTCCGCTTTATCGAGAGTAACGCTTTCGATTCCATCGGGCTTGACAAAGTCCGACGGCGCGTGAGTCGAATAAAGATATTCGTTTATTTTTAAGGCGATATTGCACGGAAGCCCTCCTCCCGTGATATCCATAGGAGAATTGTCGGCGTTTCCCAGCCATACGCCAACGCAATCCTCGGTGGTATAAGAGAGTGCATAAGCGTCGGTGTTTCCGCTTTTTGTTCCGCTCGTGCCGGTTTTTGCCGCGATGGGAAGGGCGAGGGGCCTCAGTTTTTTCGCCGTGCCCGATTGCGCGGCCGTCTTTAACATATCGTTTATCAGATAGGCGGTGTCGTCGGAAAAGACGCGCATCGCGCGGTCGTTTTTATGATAGGCCGAGCGACCGTCGATAACGATTTTACGGATAAAGCCCGAGCTGAAATATTCGCCGCCGTTCGGAAAGGCGGAATAGGCGTTTATCAGCTCGTTTAAGCTGAAGCCTTCCTTCATGCCGCCGAGCGCTAAAGCCAAGGAATAGTCGTCCGCAGGAATCTCCAGCCCGAGTTTTTTCATATATTCCGCCGCTTTCGAAACGCCCGTAGAATTGAGTATCTTAACCGCGGGGATATTGACGCTCTTTGCAAGGCTTTCGCGTACGCTGATATAGCCGCTGTAAGTGCCGCTGAAATTCTTCGGCTCGTAGCCCCCGAAATCCGTCTTTTCGTCCAGAACGGGCGTAGCGGGGGAGATGAGATCTTCCTCGAGCGCGGGCGCATAGACGAGCAGGGGCTTTATCAGAGAACCGGGAAGCCGCCTGATCGGGCCGACGGTAGAATAATATGCCTTGAACCCGTGCGTACGGTTGTCCAAAACGCTGTAGCTCTTATCCGTTTCGCTCGCGTCGGCGAGCGTTTCGAGATAATTTTGCAGCTCGGGGTCGAGGTAGGTATAAATGCGAATGTTTCCGCCGAGGGAAAAATCGTACTTTTCCGACAGCTCCTCCAGCTCGTCGAACACCCGATCGAAATAACTTTTGTCGAGCGAACTCGCCGACGGGCCGAGCGGAAGCGGCTTTGCGACGGCTGCGGCCTTTTCCTCCTCGGTGATATGTCCCTGCGCAAGCATGGCGGACAGCACGATTTTTTTTCGCTGGATGCAGTTTTCGGGGTGTTTGAAGGGGGAATAATTGTTCGGCGACTTGATGAGTCCCGCCAAAATTGCCGCGTCCGCGAGGTCTAGCTCTTGAGGCGTTTTGCCGAAGTAAAATTCCGCCGCCGACTGGAGCCCGAAACAGCTGTGGCCGAAATAAATGGTATTGAGATATTTTTCGAGTATCTCGTCCTTGGAATATTTTTTTTCCAGCTGATACGTCAGCTTTACTTCTTTCAGCTTGCGTTCGATCGTCTTTTCCTGCGAAAGGTGAGTGTTTTTAATCAGCTGTTGGGAGATGGTAGATGCTCCCTCCTTGAATGAACGGGTGCGCACGTTTTTAAGCGTGGCTTTCACCATGCGTTTGTAGTCGAAGCCGCCGTGGTCGTAAAAGCGTTTGTCCTCGGTATCGACAAATGCGAATTTCGCTTTGTCGGGAAGGGTTTCCAGCCGAAAAGTTTCGCGCGGGGAAAAGGCGGAAGCGTTTTTCACGATTCCGTCGTCGGCGTCGAATATTTCCACCTTATCGTCCGACAATACCAGCTTTTTCGGGTCGAGCGCTGCGTCCTTGGTGACGACGGCGAAGTATGTCGCTCCGCTTGCGAGAAGCGCGGAGAAGCAGCCGAGAGTAATCAACAAAATTTTCCATGTTTTCTTCATCAAAACTATTATCTGCCGATTTTGATATTTTATGATGAAACCGCGTCAAAAAGCCTTGAAAGACTTGATAAAATTTGCGAAAAAGAGTATAATGGAAGAAAAACTTAAACACAGGAAATTTATGGAAAAAAAGTACCATATCGTCACGTACGGCTGCCAGATGAACGTCCACGAGTCGGAAAAGATCGCGGGTATTCTGGCAAAGCTGGGCTATCGGGAGACGAAGGAGACGGAGGAAGCGGATATTATCGTATTCAACACCTGCTGTATCCGTGAAAATGCGGAAAATCACGCATTCGGGAATATCGGAGCCTTGAAAAAGCTCAAGAAGAGGAAGCCCGGGCTGATCATTGCCGTCGGCGGATGTATGACTCAGGAAAAGGGCAAGACGGAGATACTCAAAAAGAAATTCCCGTTTATCGATATCATGTTCGGAACTTTGAATCTCGAGGAGCTGGGCGAGCTGATCGAGCTTAAACAAAAGGAAAAAAAGCGCGTGATAAAAATCCGTGAAAAGGAAGGGGAAATCGTCGAAGGAGACGAGCCTCTGCGCACCAGCTATCCCAACGCCTGGGTGAATATCATGTACGGGTGCGACAACTTTTGTTCCTATTGTATCGTGCCGTACGTCCGCGGCCGCGAACGTTCCCGAAAGCCCGAAAATATCGTCGCCGAGGTCGAAAGGCTGGTGGCGGAAGGCTATCGGGAAATTACTCTGTTGGGACAAAACGTCAATTCCTACGGTTCCGACGGCAGGACGGGCAGGACGTTTGCCGAGCTGTTGGATGCCGTGGCGTCCGTCGAGGGGGATTTTCGGCTCCGTTTCATGACCAGCCATCCCAAGGACTTCAACGAGGACGTCGTTAAGGTCATGGAGAAGCACCGCAAAATCTGCCGCCTCGTCCACCTGCCCGTACAGTCCGGTTCGGACTCGGTTTTGAAGGCCATGAACCGCCGCTATACATCGGCTCAATATCTCGAAGAGATAAAAATGCTTCGTTCCCGACTGCCCGGAGCGGAGGTCACAACGGACATCATCGTCGGGTTCCCGGGGGAAACGGAGGAAGATTACCTCGCGACGGAGGAGCTTGTAAAAAAGGCCGATTTTGCCTCGGCGTTCACCTTTGTCTATTCGCCGCGAACGGGGACGAAAGCTGCGGCGATGGAAAATCAGGTGCCCGAGGAAGTGCAGAAGGACAGGATCTTGCGCCTCGTCGAGCTGGTCAATTCGCTCACCCGAAAAAAATCGGAAAAATACGTCGGGACGACGGCAGAAATTCTCTGCGAGGACTACGACGAGAAAAAAGGGCTGTATCTCGGCCGCGACGAATTCGGCCGCATGGGATATTTCAAGAGCGAAGAAAATCTTGTCGGGCAGTTTGTAAATTTGAAAATAACGCAGGCGAACGGTATTTCTCTCTACGGAGAGCTCGCGGACAAAAATCATAAGGAAATCTGAAAAGGCGGGTTTGAAAAAAATATATGGCTCTTTCACAGATGATGCGGCACTACCTGGATATGAAGGAAAAATACAAGGGGTGCATTCTGTTTTACCGTCTCGGGGACTTTTACGAGATGTTTTTCGAGGACGCCGAAAAGGTGTCCAAGCTGCTCGATCTTACTCTGACGGGCAAGGACTGCGGGCTGGAGGAACGCGCGCCGATGTGCGGGATTCCCTATCACGCGGCGGACGTTTATATCTCCAAGCTGGTGGCTCTGGGAGAAAAAGTGGCGATCTGCGAGCAGCTTTCCGATCCCAAGGAAAGCAAAGGGCTTGTCGAGCGGGACGTCGTGCGCGTAGTCTCCGCGGGCACGCTCATCGACGACGCGATGCTGGACGAGACGAAAAACAATTATATCGCCTGCCTGTTCAAAGCGGGCGAAAGCATCGCGGCGGCCTGGACGGATATCACGACGGGCGAGTTTTCCGTCGCGGAATTTTCCGGCGTTTCGGCGCTGGAAGATACGATCACTCAAATCGTCAAGCTTTCGGTCGCGGAAGTGATCTGCAATGAGGAAATGCTGCTGGCGAGCAAAGACGTAAAGGAAATCAGGCATAATCTCCTGCCCGCGTTTTCCTGTTACGTTCCCTGGGCGTTTAACGTGAAACACGCCGAAAAAAATCTTCTGGAGCAGTTTCAGACTCTTTCTCTGGCGGCCTACGGAATTGCAGGAAAAGAAAACGCGATCGCCGCGGCGGGTGCGCTCGTCGAGTATCTGCGCGAAACGCAGAAGCATTCCTTAAGTAACATCAATTCCGTCAAGGTGGTCGATCACGAACAGTATATGGTGCTCGACAGTATAGCGGTGAGGAATCTCGAGCTGGTGAGAAGCAACGCGGAGGGTAAAAAATACGGCTCCCTGCTGTGGCTGATCGACAAGACCCGCACGGGAATGGGCGCGCGCCTGCTCAATCAGATGGTGCTTTCGCCGCTGAAGGATATCGAAAAAATCAATTATCGGCAGGAGGGCGTGGCGGAGCTTTTTAACGCCTCCGTCGTGAGAATGGGGCTTTCCGATACGCTGCGCGAGGTGAAGGACGTAGAGCGGCTTTCGGGAAAGATCTCCAACGGCAATTTTTCCCCGCGCGACTGCGTGGCGCTCGCCGCTTCTTTGAACGCCGTCCCTTCCGTCAAATTTCAGCTGACGGGTTTTTCCTCAAAGATTTTGGCGGACATAGACGCCGACCTTTTGGATATGAAGCCGCTGGCCGATTTGCTTTCCGCCGCGATCTGCGATTCGCCGCCCGCCTTGATGAAGGACGGGGAATATATCCGCGAAGGCTTCAACAAGGAGCTAGACGAACTCCGCATGATCGGCAAAAACGGCAAGGAATTGATTTTGGGGATAGAGGCCCGCGAAAAGGAACGGACGGGCATCAAAAATCTCAAGGTCGGTTATAATCGGGTGTTCGGATACTTTATCGAGATATCCAATTCCTTCAAGGATAAAGTGCCCGACGACTATATCCGAAAGCAGACGCTGACGACGGGCGAGCGTTTTATCACGCAGGAGCTTAAAGAGCTGGAGGAGAAAATCCTCACCGCCGGCGAGAAGGCTTTGAAGCTGGAAGCGCGGCTGTACGCAGACCTTTTGGACGTCTTATTGCAAAACATTTCCAAGCTGAAAAAAATTTCTTCGGCGATCGCTCTGCTCGACTGCCTCGTGGCGTTTGCCACGGTCGCGAAGGAACGCCGTTACTGTCGTCCGCAGATGATTGCAAGCGGCGGCAGGCTGATGATTTCGGAGGGGCGTCATCCCGTCGTGGAGGCGATCTCCAAGGAACGCTTCGTCCCCAACGATACCCTTCTCGACAACGAGGACAATCGAAGCGCCGTCATCACGGGGCCGAACATGGCGGGTAAAAGCACGTATATGCGGCAGGTGGCGCTGATCGTCCTCATGGCGCATATCGGGTGCTTTGTGCCCGCGCGCGCGGCGGAAATCCCTGTGACCGACCGCATTTTCACGCGCGTCGGCGCCAGCGATAACCTCATTTTCGATCAGAGCACCTTTATGGTGGAAATGACGGAGGTAGCGTCTATCCTTTTGCACGCGACGAAGGACAGCCTCCTCATTCTCGACGAGGTCGGGCGGGGAACGAGCACTTACGACGGCCTCTCTATCGCCTGGGCGGTGATCGAGTTTCTCACCGAACGGATACGCGCCAAGACGCTGTTCGCCACCCATTACCACGAGCTGACCGAGCTGGAAAATCGAATAGAGGGCGTTAAAAATTATAAAGTGACCGTACGGGAGTTAAACGGCGCCGTGGTTTTCCTGCGGAAGATCGCGCGGGGCGGGGCAAACCGCAGTTTCGGGATAGAGGTCGCGGCGTTGGCGGGCGTTCCCAAGGAAGTGACGCTGCGCGCCAAAGGGATACTTAAGACGCTCGAAAAGAACGATATCGCCAAAAAGCGTATTTTATCCGCGGACGAGGAAGAAACAGCGGAGGAGGAAAGCGAGACGCGCACGCTGTCCGAGGCGGAAAAGATACTTTCGGAGACGGACGTGAACACGCTGTCGCCCATGCAGGCGTTGCTCCTTTTGAGCGACCTCAAAGAAAAAGTAAAGTCGGAGAGCTGATATGTCGAAAATCAATATTTTATCCGCGCAGGTCTATAATCGGATTGCGGCGGGCGAGGTCGTGGACAGGCCGTACTCGGTCGTCAAGGAGCTCGTCGAAAACGCCATAGACGCGGGCGCGACGGAAATCGAGATTTACGTCGAAGGGGGCGGAAAACAGCTGATCCGCGTCGTGGACAACGGCGGCGGTATCTCCCGCGACGATCTTCACGCGGCGTTTCTTCCGCACGCCACAAGTAAAATCGCAAAAGCGGACGACCTCGAACGGATTATGACGCTCGGGTTTCGCGGCGAAGCCGTGGCTTCCATCGCGGCGGTGTCCAAGATGACCATTACTTCCAAAGTCAGCGGCGAAAATTGCTATCGGCTGACTTCGGACGGCGGAAAACTCGGCGAAATTGTCGAAGCGGCGGGCGGAGACGGCACGGACGTCAGCGTGGAAATGCTGTTTTTCAATACACCCGTAAGGCTGGGCTTCCTGAAGTCGGATAAATCGGAGGAAACGGACATCACCAATTTCGTGTCCCGCTTTATTCTCAATCGCCCCGATATTTCCTTCCGTTATTATGTCGGCGGCAAGCGTATTTTGCAGTCCTTCGGCGGCGGGGAAGAGGAAGCCGTCGTCGGCGTTTACGGAGCGTCTATTCTCAAGGATTGTTATAAAATCGACGCTTCGAAGCATGGGATTCGTCTCCGCGGCTATATCGGAAACCAAAATTTTTCCAAGCCGAACAAAACCTATCAGAGCGTTTTTCTCAACGGGCGCTACATTATAAATTCCACGATTTCGGCCGCGGTGTCAAACGCTTACGCGAGCTATCTCATGAAGCGGCAGTATCCCTTTTATGTATTATATATCGATATGCCGACGGAAATCGTTGACGTCAACGTCCATCCGAACAAGGCGGACGTCCGTTTTGCCGACAACCAAACCGTTTACGGTTGCATTTATTCGGTGATCTCCGCGGTGCTGGACGGTCAGCCCAAGGCGCTGGAATATCTTGTTTCCGACAAAACGGCGGTTGCTTCCGAGATAGACGCCGAGCCTGAAAAAGTTGTGTCTCCCAAAGCGGCGCCCGTTTCGGCCGTTCCGTTTTCCGCGCCTAAAAAGGAAAAGCCCCGAAATGCGCCCTTAAACAACTCGGCGAAAGGGGTTGTATCTTTTTCATACGAAGACGCCAGGCGGGAGCTGGAAAAGGTCCGTCCCTCGAAAACGACTTCTATGGAGCTGCCTTTCGAACCGGAACCGAAGGCCGAAGAAAACGCCGTACCCGTGCAGAGCGTTCCCGCGGAAAAGAAAAGCCTTCGGGAAACCTACGCCGACCTGCAGGTCGAAAAAAATATTCTCGAAGTAAATTCTCCCGAAGCCGCGCCTGCGGTAAAAACCGAAGGGAACTCGAAGGACTTTTTCGCAGAAAATAAGCGTTTTCTCGAAGAGCTGGAAACGAAGGCGAAGCAGAACAAGATAGACGTTTCTTCCTGCGCTTATGCGGGAAAACTGTTCAATACCTATCTGCTGTACGAACGCGGAGACGAGGTATATATCATCGACCAGCACGCCGCGCACGAACGGCTGATTTTCGATCGCCTGAAAGAACAAATGCGCACCCGAAAGGTGTTGCAGCAGCCGATGCTGTTGCCGTATGTACTCAATCTGAACGCTTTTGAAAGCGCGTTTATACGGGAAAAGATGGAAAACATACGGGAAATGGGGTTCGATATAGACGAATTCGGAAACAATGCTTTTAAGGTATCGGCCGTGCCGCTCGATTTGCAAAGCATCGACCTCGCACTGTTTTTCAACGAAATTTTGGGCGACATAAGCGGTTATCGCTCGATTAAGCTCGAGGATTTATTAAAGGATAAGCTGGCGACGGCGGCCTGCAAAGCGGCCGTGAAGGGCGGAATGGACCTGACGCGCGAAGAAACGGACAGGCTTTTTCGGCTTATGGACGGCAATATGGGATTGAAATGTCCGCATGGCAGGCCCGTCGTCGTAAAGATGACGAAAACGGAATTGGAAAAAATGTTCAAGAGGATTGTCTGATGCCGAAATTGCTTGTCATCTGCGGCCCGACGGCCTCGGGAAAGACGTCTCTTGCGGTAAAGTGCGCGAAAGCGCTGGAAACGGAGATTATCTCGGCCGATTCGATGTTGGTCTATAAAGGGTTGGATATCGGCACCGCAAAGCCTACGGAAGAAGAAAAAGAGGGCATAAAACATCATCTGATCGACGTAGCGTCGCCGTTGGAAAGCTTTTCCGTCAGCGATTACGAAAAACTTGCTCTACCCATCGCGGAAAGATTGCTGAAAGAAGGAAAAACGCCCGTAGTCTGCGGCGGTACGGGCTTTTACGTCCGCGCGTTGCTGTATAAAAGCCAATTCGGCAACGCGGGAGCTGACGAGGCCGTGCGGAAGAAATACGAAGCCGTGCTAAGCGAGCGCGGCGCCGTCTATCTGCATAAGCTTCTTGAAGAACGGGACCCCGAAAGCGCGAAGATATTGCATTTTAACGATACGAAGCGGGTCATTCGCGCTTTGGAGATTTTCGAGGTTACGGGGAAAAAGAAATCGGAGCAAAAGGACGAAGAAATTCCCCGTTTCGATTTTGTCAGCGTTTCCGTGGATTTTCCGCGCGCGGCGCTTTACGAACGTATCGAACGGCGGGTCGATAAGATGTTTGAGGACGGTTTGAAAGAAGAGGTAAAAGGCCTTTTGGCGCGCGGCATCGATGAAAAGAGACAGTGTATGCAGGGGATCGGTTATAAAGAGGTCGCGGAAGGGCTTCGTCTCGGCTCGTCCGACGAGGAAATCGCCGAGGCCGTAAAAAAGAATACCCGCAATTACGCCAAACGACAGATTACCTTCTTTAAGCGTATGCAAAATCATTCGTTCTTTTCTCCGCAGGAGGTTGCGGCGGAAAAGGTATTAAGTTTGTTATAACTATGCCAGACATAATATATATGTCTGACATAATAATTGTAAAATTAAAATTCGGAGACAAAAATGACGGCGGAAGAATTGATCAAAGAGAGTGAAAAGGAATTGGAAGAAGCGTTCCGTTTTGCGGACGAAATCAGCGAATACAATCAGGAGAAGGTGTTGAAGGCGTTTCAAAGGTACAGGGTGGCGCTTCGGCATTTCAATCCTTCCACGGGCTACGGGTACGGAGACGAAGGGCGGTTTGTGCTGGGAGACGTGTTTGCTTGTTCTTTGGGCGCCGAGGCGGGGATCGTTTCCCCTGCGCTGCTTTCGGGAACGCACGCTTTGACGGTGGCGCTGTTCGGCGTTTTACGTCCGGGCGACGCCGTGCTGGCCGTCTCCGGAATGCCTTACGATACCATTCGCGGCGTGATTTTCGGCGAGGGAAACGGTTCGTTGAAAGATTTCGGTATCGCTTTTGAAAAGACTGATTTGACGGAGGACGGAAAATTCGACCGCGCGCAAATTAAAAAAGACATGGAAAAGCTCGGTCAAAGCCTGAAAATGATTTATATTCAGCGTTCGCGCGGGTACGAGCTTCGCGACGCGTTTACAGTTGCCGAGCTCGGGGATATCTGCGCATATGTACGTTCGCTGGGCTTTACAGGCTGTATTTTCGTCGATAACTGCTACGGGGAATTTGTGGAGAAAAAAGAACCCTGCGACGTAGGCGCGGATATCGCGGTGGGGTCTCTGATCAAAAATCCCGGCGGAGGGCTGGCGCCTACGGGCGGTTATATCGTAGGCGGAAAAGAATATATCGATCTGATCGGCAGGCGGCTTACCGCGCCCTCTATCGGTAACGAAGTCGGCTCCTATGCTTACGGTTACCGGCTGTTTTATCAAGGGCTTTTTATGGCGCCTCATACCGTCAACCAATCGGTTAAAGGGGGATTTCTTATTGGAAAATGTATGGAAAAGCTGGGGTACGAAAATTTCCCCAAGCTCGATCGTACGCCCGCCGACATTACGCGCGCCATTCGCTTCGATACGGCAAAACAGCTGTGCGACTTTATTCAATCGGTGCAGGAGGCTTCTCCCATCGATAGTTTCGTGACGTTGGAGCCCTGGGATATGCCCGGCTACGACAGTAAGGTAATCATGGCCGCAGGGTGTTTTGTCGAAGGGGCCTCCATAGAGCTTTCCGCCGACGCGCCCGTCAAGGAACCCTATACCGCCTATTTTCAAGGCGGCTTGACTTACGAACACTGCAAATACGCTTTGAAAAAAATGTTGGAAAAGCTATTGCCCGTTTAGGCGACTGAAAAGCGGTAAAAACGGGCTGCTTGGCTATGACAGCTCTCATAATATAAAAAAAGACGATTCCGAAAGGAACCGTCTTTTTTGTTCGGATGTTGGATTAATACATGCCGCCCATATCGCCGCCTGCGGGAGCCGCGGGAGCGGGAGGGGTAGGAATATCGGTTACCAGGCTTTCCGTCGTAAGAAGGGTCGCCGCTACGGAAGCCGCGTTCTGCAATACGGAACGGGTAACCTTGGTCGGGTCGATGATACCGCTTTCGACCATATCGCAATATTTATTGTTGAGGGCGTCGTAGCCGTAGTTTGCCTTTTTAGAGGAAATAACCTTATCGACGATAACGGAACCGTCGAGTCCCGCGTTTTTGGCGATCTGTCTGATCGGTTCTTCCAACGCCTTGAGGATGATGCAGGCGCCAGTTTTTTCGTCTCCGTCGAGCGTTGCAACCAGCTTTTTGACTGCGGGAATAGCAGAGAGGAGGGCGCTTCCGCCGCCGGGGACGTAGCCTTCTTCAACGGCCGCTCTCGTAGCCGCAAGGGCGTCGTCGATGCGCAGTTTCTTTTCCTTCATTTCCACTTCGGTTGCCGCGCCGACGCTGATGACGGCTACGCCGCCCGCCAGCTTGGCAAGTCTTTCCTGAAGCTTTTCTCTGTCGTAATCGGATTTCGTTTCCGCGATCTGCGCCTTGATGGAAGCGACTCTTGCCTTGATGGCTTCCGCGTCGCCCGCGCCGTTGATGATGGTGGTGTTTTCTTTATCTATCTTGACGGTAGCCGCTCTGCCGAGCATATCGGTAGTAACGTCCTTGAATTCGACGCCGAGATCGGAGGAGATGACCTGCCCGCCCGTAAGAACGGCGATATCCTGAAGCATTTCCTTTCTTCTGTCGCCGAAGCCGGGGGCCTTAACGGCTACGGAGTTGAACACTCCCTTAAGCTTATTGACGATGAGGGCGGCGAGCGCGTCGCCTTCGACGTCCTCGGCGATAATCAGAAGCCTTGCACCCTGCTGCGCGAGGGGTTCGATGACGGGAAGAATTTCCTGAAGGCTGGAGATTTTTTTGTCTGTAATCAGGATGTACGGATTGTCGAGAACGGCTTCCATTTTGTCGGTGTTGGTTACCATGTAAGCGGAAGCGTAGCCGCGGTCAAACTGCATGCCTTCGACGGTATTGAGCTCGGTGTGCATGGATTTGCCTTCTTCCACGGTGATGACACCGTCTTTGCCGACGATTTCCATCGCTTTGGCGATAAGGGAACCGATTTCTTTATCGCCGGCGGAAATGGAAGCGACCTGCTCGATCGCCTTCTGACTCTGAACCGATTTGGAAATGCCTTTTACGTGTTCCACGGTCGTATCCACGGCCTTTTCAATGCCTTTTTTAAGGATAATGGGGTTCGCGCCCGCGGCGAGGTTTTTAAGGCCTTCTCTCACGATCGCCTGTGCGAGTACCACCGCGGTGGTGGTGCCGTCGCCGGCCACGTCGTTGGTTTTGGTGGAAACTTCTTTCACGAGCTGGGCGCCCATATTTTCAAAAGGATCGTTGAGTTCGATCTCTTTTGCAATCGTAACGCCGTCGTTGGTGATGAGGGGCGCGCCGAACTTCTTGTCGAGAACGACGTTTCTGCCTTTAGGGCCGAGGGTGATTTTAACGGTATCCGCCAATACGTTTACGCCCGTTTCAAGTGCTTTTCTTGCTTCGTCTCCGTATTTGATCTGTTTAGCCATGATTTTTTATCTCCTTAAAATATCCTAATTGTTTTTATTCCCGAAATCAGTCTTCGACAACGGCGAGAATATCGCTCTGTTTGATGATGGTAAATTCCTTGCCGTCCACCTTGAAATCCGAGCCCGCGTACTTGGAGCAAAGCACCTTGTCGCCGACCTTCACCTGCATCTCGATCTCTTTTCCGTCGATGATCCCGCCGGGGCCGACGGCCACGACGATACAGGTCTGGGGTTTTTCCTGGGCGGAAGAGGGAAGAAAAAATCCGCTTTTCGTCTTTTCTTCGACGTTTACGCTTTCCACGACAACTTTGTCGAATAACGGTTTGATATTCATACAATTAAGCCTCCGAATAGTTTTTCTGCCCTTTTGCAAGGGCGTTAATTTTTTATCGTTATTATTATAAACACTTTTTTGCCGCCTTCAAACAGGGAAAAGTAAATATTCTATGAAAATTTTTCCTTATACGGGCGATTGAGATAAAATATCTTTCTTTCAAAACATTGCAATTTTTCAAAAAATATGCTAAAATAGACGAAACATACAAAAGGAGAAGCCGTTTTATGGAAAAGACGGATAAATGGGACAAGCGGTTTATGGAACTGACGGAAACGGTGGCCCGCTGGTCGAGCTGTTTTCAGGAGACGCGTCACGTCGGCGCAATCATTGTCAGGGATAAGCGGGTGATGACGACGGGCTACAACGGCGCGCCCGCGGGGATAAAGAGCTGCGAGGAAAAGGGCGAATGCTTAAGGCGGAAGCTGAATATTCCCAGCGGAACGAAACAGGAGATCTGTTTTGCCGTCCACGCCGAGCAGAATGCCATTATTCAGGCGGCCAAATACGGAATAAACGTCAACGGCGCCACCCTCTACTGCACGCATCAGCCCTGCGTTATCTGCGCAAAGATGATCATTAATGCGGGCATTTCCCGCGTGGTGTATAAAAACGGCTATCCCGACGATTTTTCTTTGAAGCTGTTTGAGGAAGCGAACGTCAAAGTAGAAAAATACCGTTCCGAGGAAATCGGGGACGGAGAATTAGCAAAAAATTAAAAAGGAAGGAAAATTTTTATGAATCCCATCGTAACGTTTGAAATGGCAGACGGCAAAAGCTTTAAGGCGGAGCTTTATCCCGAAAAGGCGCCCAACACGGTCAATAATTTTTTATCGCTCGTCAAAAAAGGATTTTATGACGGACTTATTTTTCACCGCGTCATTGCCGGTTTCATGATCCAGGGCGGCGATCCGAAAGGAACGGGCACGGGCGGCCCGGGGTATCACATCAAGGGCGAGTTTACGCATAACGGCTTTAAGGCGAACGATATTTCCCATAAACGCGGGGTGTTGTCCATGGCGCGCGCGCAAATGCCGGATTCGGCCGGCTCGCAGTTTTTCGTGATGCACGGCGACGGAGAATATCTCGACGGGGAGTACGCGGCGTTCGGAAAGGTGATTGAGGGAATGGAAACGGTGGACGCGATTGCGGCGGTCAAAACCGATTGGAACGACCGGCCGTACGAGGAGCAGAAGCTCAAAACGGTTACGGCCGAGACGTTCGGCGCCGAATACCCCGAACCTTCAAAGGCGTAACGCGCGGGAAGGGCGGAAATGAAAAAAATTGCGTTGGTAACGGGCGCGGCGGGCGGACTCGGCAGAGCGTTCGTCGCGGAATTGATCAAAGAGGAGCTGCTGGACGAGATTTGGTCAATCGGCAGGAATCGGGAAAAGCTGGCGCGCTTGAAGGAACTTTTCGGCGATAAAATAATTCCCGTATGTAAGGATCTGACCGATACAAAACAGCTTAAGTCCGTAAGCGTTCTGCTTGAAGAAGAGAAGGCGGACGTTCGGTATCTCGTGAACAATGCGGGGATTGCCCGCATGGCTCCCTCGGAGGATTTTTCGCCCGAAGAAATAGAGCGGACGATAGATCTGAACTGTAAAGCGCCCGTGCTT
Source organism: uncultured Eubacteriales bacterium (assembly GCA_900540805.1). Lineage (GTDB taxonomy): Bacteria > Bacillota > Clostridia > Christensenellales > Borkfalkiaceae > Scatosoma. The sequence continues at coordinate 36,043 of UQHL01000016.1, read as the reverse complement.
TTGATGAACTATTGCCTGCCGTTTTTATCGAAGGGAAGCAAAATCCTGAATATTTCGTCCGCTTCCGCATTCCAGCCCACCCCGTACATCAATTTGTACGCCGCGACGAAAGCTTTCGAGCGGAGCTATTCGCGGGCGTTGAACGCGGAGCTGAAAGCGCGGGGAATCACCGTCACGGCCGTCTGTCCGAGCTGGGTGGATACGGACTTATTGACAAAGGAAATCAAGGGCGTCAAGGTAAAATTTCACGGCATCGTAAGCCCCGGACGAGTGGCGGCGAAAGCACTGAAAGACGCGAAAAAGGGAAAGGATATGTCCGTTTGTTCGCTTTACGTCAAATGTCAGCATCTCAACGTGAAATTGATGCCGCAAAAGCTGACGATGGAGCTATGGCTGAACAGTATCAAAAAATATCTTTAGGCCTTTCGCATGAAATCGGATAGAAAAATAAAGAGAAACGCAACGCAATTTGTTGTGTTTTTTTTTCTGATCGGTTATAATAGAGCCGTAAGTTTTTATAAATCGGAGAAGCGATATGACGGATAATACTATTTACAATAACCCTTTGATCACGAGATATGCAAGTAAGGAAATGCAGCGCGCGTTTTCCGACGACAAGCGTTTCAAACTCTGGAGAAAGCTCTGGATCGCGCTTGCCGAGTCGGAAATGGAGCTGGGACTGAACGTTACGCCCGAACAGGTGGCGGAACTGAAAAAGTATGCCGACGATATCAATTACGATCTGGCGGAACAATACGAAAAAGAGGTGCGCCACGACGTAATGGCGCACGTGAAGGCTTACGGCGCGCAGGCGAAAAGCGCCATGCCCATCATTCACCTCGGCGCAACGAGCTGTTTCGTCAACTGTAACGCGGAAGTTATTATGATTTCCGACGCCCTCGATATCGTTCTGAAAAAGCTCGTCAACGTCATGGACAAGCTGAAGAAGTTTGCTCTGACCTACAAGGATATGCCGACGCTGGGCTTTACGCACCTTCAGCCCGCCCAGCTGACGACGGTCGGAAAGCGCGCGACGCTCTGGCTTCAGGATCTCGAAATGGACTACGAGAACCTCATGAACCTCAAAGAGCATATCAAGCTCCGCGGCGTAAAGGGCACGACGGGCACACAGGCCAGCTTTCTCGAGCTATTCGACGGCGACGAGGATAAAGTTAAACGGCTCGAGCAAAAAGTGGTCGAAAAAATGAGGTACGGCAAAGTATATGGCGTCACGGGGCAGACGTATCCGAGAAAGTTCGATTACAACGTCCTTTGCGTGCTTTCCCAGCTCGCGCAAAGCGCCTATAAATTTTCCAACGATATCCGTATTCTTCAAAACATGAAGGAAATCGAGGAGCCTTTCGAAAAAAATCAGATCGGTTCCTCCGCCATGGCCTATAAACGCAATCCCATGCGCTGCGAACGTATCGGCTCGCTGGCGCGATACGTTGTATCCCTGCCGCTGAACAGCGCGATTACCGCTTCGACGCAATGGTTCGAGCGTACGCTCGACGATTCCGCCAACCGCCGCATCGTCAACGCACAGGCCTTCCTGTCCGTCGATGCGATCCTCAATATTTATATGAACGTAGCCGAAAATTTGGTGGTGTACGATAAAGTAATAGCCCGTCACATCAAAGCGGAGCTTCCCTTCATGGCGACGGAAAACATCATGATGGAATGCGTCAAAGCGGGCGGAAACAGGCAGGAGCTGCACGAAAGAATCCGCGTTTTATCGATGGAAGCGGGTAAAAACGTGAAGATAGAGGGCGGCGAAAACAATCTCATCGAACTCATTCTCAAAGACGAGATGTTCAGGCCCGTATGGGATCGCATGGACGAAATCCTCGACGCGAAGAAATTCATCGGCAGAGCGCCCTCACAGACCGTGGAATTTATCCGCGACGAAATCGACCCGATTCTTTCCGCCAATGCAAAATTGCTCGGCGAAAAGGGCGACGTTCGTATCTGAACTTAAAAGCCCCGACTATTTTTGGTCGGGGTTTTTACTATGTCTAACATAATAATTATGACACGCATAGTAATTGTTGAGGGGGTTAAGATGCGTGAGAGGGATAGGGAACGGGTCTCGAGGCGTCGTAAACTTCGCGGGCGGAGAACAGACGGGCGCAGCGGCCTTGTCTCAAGGAGAAGCCGTCGAGGGCGCAGCGATCCTGAAAAAGAACCTTTGTACTGCTTTCGCCGAGCGGCATTTTGACGTAGAAGGGATTTTCCCCGACTCCGCAGAAAAGGCGGAAGCCTGCTTCAATCAGCGCCCGCTGGCGGGGGTCGGAGCAGTTTTCTCCCAAAATCCATTCGCCGTAAGGATAAGCGTAAACCTGCGTTTTTCCAACCAAAGGTTCCACTTCTTTTTTCCATTTTTCAGCGTCGGAGATCATATGCTCGGCCGTGTATTTTTTCATGTGTCCATGTGCGTAGGAATGGCTTCCGAAATTCCAGCCCGTTTTTTTCAAAGCGGCAATTACTTTTTTTGCCTTTTCCGTCTCCCGTTTTCGGTTGGGGGAATCCCTTTGCGTTCGGTAGCCGAGGATACCGTCGAATCCTGTGAGAAAGATTGTTCCGCGCGCGCCGCGATAGGAAAAATCGGGGTGTTTTGCAACGAATTCCTCCACAATGGGAACAAATTCTTCGCCGTGTACTTTCGGCAAATGATTTTCGGTGTAGGCCGCGATTTTTCCGCTCTCGGTGACGACGAGTTTGTCCGCCATGCCTTTGCCTTGGTTTTTAGAAGCATATACGACGTCGTCGAAGGAAAGGAGCAAAGGCTTTTTGTCTGCGGGAAAGTCGAAGGGGATCCGCTCTGCGTAAACACCTTTTTCCCGAAAGGTGTCGCGGATATCCGTCAGCGCGTAACCGCCTTCGTACAGGAATTGCAGAATGCGGCGAAACTCCGAGGGGGTCAGGCAGTCGCGGTCTAAATGCCGTCCGTATTCGTTGTTTTTCGCAAAGGCGATCTCGGGATGAGCGATCAGACAATGCGTGAAAAGATGCTCGATAGGTTCGGTCGGTTTGACCGTGCGCATGGAAACGGCGGGAGCCGCGGCCGTACGGGTAAGGGCGGGAACGCCTAAAGCGAAAAACAGGGCGAGAATCAGCGCGAAAACTTTAAGCGAACATTTATAGAGGGAAGAAAAAAATTTTCGTATTTTCATATCGGTAGTATGCGGTTCGGAGCGGCCTTTTATGTCTTTCGAGAGGAAAAAGACGGAAATTCCGATTAATATTTCCAGGCTTGCGCCTTGGAATTTTAGAAAAAACGCAAGGCAAATGATACTAAAAGGTACCGACGGAGAATATATTACTCTTGATATTCGTCGCCGGAAGCTTATAAAACAATGCGGAGGGTAAAATTATGAGAACAAACATGCAGGAACTGAGGATCGTGGACAATTTTTATCAGACGTCTTCTTACTTCCCGATGCCGACGCTTCTGATCGGCACGCTGGCGGAGGACGGTTCGACGACGTACGGCGCGTATTCGCTGTGTTTTCCGTTTTATGTGGCGGGAAAGGAATATTACGCGATGATGTTAAACTGCCGCAACAGCTCCAATACGTGCAAAAACATTCTGCGAACGGGAAAGGCGTCGCTGAATTTCGTCCCCGCCGATAAAGGAATACTCAAGGAATGTGTGCGTCTCGGGTTCCCGGGCGATACCGCCGGAGAAAAGATGAAAGATTTTTGTCTCACCATGCGCGACGGATTGCGGCAGGCGGAAAATCCCGACGAAAATTTCCCGAAAGTGATAGAGGAAGCCTATCAGGCATTTGAATGTACCTGGATGAGGGAAATCGACGGCGCGGATAGGGATACCGTCAAAGAAAGCTATGCGCCGCCGTATCATACCTGCAACGGGATCACTTCGGAATTCGGCGCGCATTTCATTTTGCGGATCGATAAAATTCTTATGCAGGAATGCTATCGCCGGGCAATTATCGACGGCGTGCGCGCAAAAGATTTCCCGCCCGTGCCCGTGGATTACGGCTACCGCGATTCCAAAAATTTCTGGATCGCCACAAAGAAAAAGCCGTATGCGGAAACCGTTCAGGCGAAGGCTGTGGATGTGGAGTCGGTGATGTATGCGGCAAACCGTATCGACCCCGAAATCAAATTTACGAAAGAAGCATGTATGCAGATGGTGAAGGTGCCGCGGATCTTCCTCAATACCGCGTTAAAGGGCTGCGTGAAGTGGGCGAAAGAACACGGCGTCACTACGATCGAGGAACGGCACATGAAAGAAATCAACGACAAACGCTCCTCGGAAAAAAAGCAATGATTTGAAAAGCCTTGTCCTTTATCCGAAGCTTATCCATCGGAGTATCCGTGCGGCTTCGGACCGACGGTATGGGAAAGGGTTGACAGAAAGCGCCCGCGCGTGGTATAATTCCTGCATAGAAAAGGAATTTTATTCCGATAAACGGGGTGCAGAAGATGGACAAAGGCAAAAAGAAACGCCTGCTCATACGATTGTTGACGCTCGGAGCGCTGACATTGACGGTAATCGTCACGTTTGTGCTGGCAAATATTCCCGTGGTTGCGGAGTATTTCTTCGCCCGCGGGATTACGCGCGGGCTGGGTTTTCTGTTCAGCCGTGCGACCAACTATATTCCCGTATCCTTTTACGAATGGACGGCGGTGCTGCTGATTGCCGGAGGAATAACGCTTCTCGTATTTCTCGTCGTTTTGCTGTGCCGCAAAAAATTTGCGCAGGCGGGCGTCTGTCTCTATCGTCTCGCGGTGGCCGTTCTGTCCGTCCTTCTGGCGTTCGGGGTGCTTTATGCGCCTTTGTATGAGCGGGAATCTTCGCTCGGGGCGCTGGGACTTTCCGAAGCTGTTTTCACCGAGGAAAAGCTGTACGAAGCGGCCGAATATTACGTCGCTTCGCTCAACGAAGTATCGGCGGAGCTCGAACGGGACGAAAAGGGGAACGTAATTCCCACACATACCTTTTCCGAGCTTTCCGACATATTCAATGCGGAATTCAGCAAGCTGAATTCCGATTATTTTGCCGCTTACGAGGTTCGTCCGAAACAGGTCGTTCTCTCCGTACCCATGAGCTATCTGGGCATCACGGGCATTTATTTCCCGTTTTTTGCGGAATCCAACGTCAATATGAATATTCCCGCTTTCGAGCTTCCGAATACCATGGCTCACGAGATGGCGCATGCCAAAGGCGTTTCCCGTGAAAACGAAGCAAATATTATTTCCTATACGCTTTGCATTCGCGCCGACGACGCTTATCTCAATTACAGCGGCCTCATGCGCGCGGCCGCCAACCTGATTAATGCCTTGCCTAAAGAAGAAGCCAAAACGCTCCGCGAACGTCTCGCGCCCGAAATTTTACAGGAATACCGCAACGAAAACGAGCATTACGAAAAGTACGAGGGGCTGCTCGACCGTATTTCTTCCCTGTTCAACAACCTGTTTCTGAAGGCGAACGGCGTACAAAGCGGAACGCGGAGCTACGGCGAAACCACGCGCAGTCTCGTGGCGCTGTACGAACAATTGAAAGACGCTTGATTTTTCGACGGCAAAAGTACGCCCGTTCCCTCCGCGCAACGGGCGTCGATTTTTTTCTTAACAAAAATAAAAGTAATTTACTTGACTTATTTTCCGTTTAGGAATATAATGGTAGAAACGATTTTTTCTATTGTGGAGGTCGCTATGAACAGAATTTTTAATTTTTCCGCAGGTCCGGCGCAGCTGCCTTTGGAGGTATTGGAAGAGGCTCGGGAGGAAATGCTCGACTATCGCGGCACGGGAATGTCCGTCATGGAGATGAGCCATAGAGGCAAGGATTTCGGAAGGATCATTGCCGACGCGGAAGCCGAGCTTCGCGCGCTTGCGGGGATTCCGTCAAATTATAAAGTGCTCTTTTTGCAGGGCGGCGGAAATACGCAGTTCGCAATGGTGCCCATGAATTTGATGAAGAACAGAGTTGCGGATTATATTCTGACGGGGGTATGGGCCAAAAAGGCCGCAAAAGAAGCGTCGATTTTCGGTAAAGCCAATGTGATTGCCTCTTCGGAGGATAAAACGTTCGGTTACATTCCCGATTGTTCCGATCTGCCCGTGTCGCCCGACGCAGACTATGTTTATATATGCGAAAACAATACGATTTACGGCACGAAATTTCATACTCTGCCGAATACAAAGGGAAAAACGCTGGTCGCGGATATGTCCTCGTGTTTTCTTTCGGAGCCCTTCGACGTGACAAAATACGGACTGATTTTTGCGGGCGCGCAGAAAAACATCGGTCCCGCGGGCACGGCGGTGGTGATTATAAGGGAGGATCTTATCACGGAAGACGTTCTTCCGGGGACGCCCACCATGCTGAGATATTCCGTCCACGCGAAGGAAAACAGCATGTACAACACGCCGCCCTGCTACGGAATTTATATTTGCGGAAAGGTGTTCAGATGGATCAGGGAGCGCGGGGGGCTCGAGGCAATGAAGCGGGCGAACGAGGAAAAGGCAAAGGTGCTTTACGACTACCTCGACTCGAGCAGGCTGTTTAAGCCCACCGTCGTCAAACGCGACCGATCCTTAATGAACGTTCCGTTCGTCACAGGCAGCGAGGAGCTCGACGCGCTGTTCGTCGCCCGGGCGAAAGACGAGGGACTGCTCAATCTTAAAGGGCATAGAACGGTCGGCGGCATGCGGGCGAGCATTTATAACGCGATGCCTAAAGCGGGCGTGGAAAAGCTGGTGAATTTCATGGAAAAATTCGAAAAGGAGCGGAGTAAATAAGAGATGGCGTATCAGATAAAATGTTTTGATAAAATAGCGAAATGCGGGCTTGACGCGCTGGGGGAAAAATATTCCTTTACCGACGATATCGCACAGGCGGATGTCGCTTTAGTGCGCAGCTCGTCTCTGCACGAAGCGAACGCGGGCGAAAAGCTGTTTGCCGTGGCGCGTGCGGGAGCCGGCGTCAACAATATTCCCGTAGATAAATTTGCCGAAAAAGGGATTGTGGTATTCAATACGCCCGGGGCGAACGCCAACGCCGTCAAGGAATTGGTGATCGCCGCTCTGCTGCTTGCCAGCCGGGATATTATCGACGGCGTGAATTGGGTGAAAACGATCGAAAGCGATATTTCCAAGACGGTGGAAAAGGGCAAGAAAGCGTTTGCGGGGAAAGAAATCGCGGGGAAAAAGCTGGGCGTGATCGGGTTGGGCGCCATAGGCGTCCTCGTCGCAAACAGCGCGATATCGCTGGGAATGACCGTTTACGGCTACGACGTCAGCCTTTCTATCGAGCATGCGCTGGCTCTCAAAAACAACGTCGTTGCGGTGAAATCGCTGGACGAAATGTTTGCCGAGTGCGATTACATAACCGTACATGTGCCTCTCCTCGACAGCACGAAATACCTCTTTAATGCGGATGCTTTCGCAAAAATGAAAGACGGCGTAAGCATCATCAATTTTTCCCGCGATTTGCTCGTCAACGACGACGATATGCGCGCCGCGCTCGCTTCGGGAAAGGTTCACCGTTACGTAACCGATTTCCCCAACGAAAAGGTTCGGGCGATGGCGGGGGTGATCGTCGTGCCGCATTTGGGCGCCTCGACGACGGAAAGCGAAGACAACTGCGCCGTAATGGCGGTAACGGAGCTTATGGCCTATGTTTCGACGGGCAGCATCAAAAATTCGGTCAATTTTCCCGAGCTTGACGCGGGAAGCGTCGGGGAGGGGTACCGTATCGCCGTTCTGCATAAAAACGTCCCCAATATGATCGGACAATTTACTGCTTTACTGGGCAAAAAGGGAATTAACATCGTCAATATGGCCAATAAAAGCAAGGGCAACAACGCCTACACCGTCATCGATACGGAAACGGATCCCGCAGGGATTGCGGCGGAGCTGTCGGCAATCGAAAACGTTTACCGCGTGAGAACGATCCAATGAAAATCGGAATGCCGATTCTATATGAATTTGACTCTTTGGAGGAGAATTTCGCTTTCGCGGCGCGCGGCGGCTTCGATTTCGTTGAGCTCAATCTGAATTTTTCCTATTGTCGGAAAGAGCTGCTCGACAGGCGGCGCATGAAGGAGCTGAAAGAAAAATACGGGCTGGGGATTACGTTGCACTTTTTCGACGAAGCCGATTTCGGAACGTACGAAGAAGTTGCGGAAAGCTATTTTACTTTATTGAAAAGGTACGTAACGCCCGCGGCCGAATGCGGGTTATCTACCCTTGTCGTGCACCTGATCGAAGGCCCTGTGGTCACGATCAGCGGCGTAAAAAATTATGTCTATGAAAAAGAGTTTGACGAGTATATCGCGCGGCTGGAAAAAATGCTGTTTCGTGTAGAAAACTTTTGCCGCGAAAAGGGCGTCGTCCTTGCCTTGGAAAATTCGAAAACCGTACAGTATATGGAAAAAACCTACGCTGTTTTGAAAAAAGACGGTTTTTCCTTTACCTTCGATATCGGACACGACGAGGTGTGCGGCAATCTTCCCTTAAAAATTTTCGAACAAACGGATTTCTGCGGGGTGAAAGAATTTCATATTCACGACGTAAAAGAAGAAAACGGCTCAAAAAAGGATCATGTCGCGCTCGGCGAGGGCAAAATAAATATAGCTTTTTACAAACATGCCGCCGAAAGGCGGGGGGCGGATTGCCTGCTGGAGCTGAAATGCTCGGATGATCTGAAAAAGTCGATTTCCCGCTTCAAAAGTTTATAGGAAGCGTACTATGCGTGACGTAATTATTGTGCCACGCATAGTTATTATAATAGAAGCTGAATTTTTATCGGTGATTTTTCTATAAAATTGTTGACAAAAGAAATAAAATATACTATAATAGTTCTATAAAACATACAAATTGCTGTGTCAATGGGCAAAACTGTGGTAACGCAGTGACGCAAAGCTATAGGGGCTTTCGCTTCGACGAAGTCAGCCAGTTGCATTTACGGTCTTATCCTCTTTGGGATAAGGAACGGATGCGGCTGGCTTTTATTTTATCAAAAAACGTGGAGGCGACCGAAAATAGGCGGGTTGAGAATGAAAGGTAAAAGAATCGGAAAAATAATTTTTTACTTATTTTCGGCGGTTTGTCTGCTGCTCGTTTTATGGGGGCTGATCGGGAAGCTTGTTGCGGAAAAGAAGGGCGAAAAGTTTTATCTGTTCGGTTATTCACTGGAAATTGTCGTTACGGATTCGATGACACCCACGATAAAGATCGGAACTCTGGTCGTTCTCAAAAAGGCTGATATAAACGAAGTAAACGCCGCGGAAAAGACGGGCGACGTCATTTGTTACCGTTCGCGTTCGGGGGCTCTGAAAGGAAAAAGTATCCTGCACCGCGCCGTGGAAAAGCGCACGGAAGACGGCATTGTATATCTCACTACCCGAGGAGACAAAGAAGGCTCTCCCACCGACCAGCAGTCCGCCGACCTTCAGCCCGAGATTACTGCGGAAAACCTTCTCGGCGTAAGCGTGTTTCAGTCATATGTATTAGGCAGGATACTTGTCGTTCTGCGCCATCCGCTCACGTGGGTATTTCTCATAGCGGCGTCAATTTTGACTGAAATCGCCGCGCGGCAGATACGAATTTTGAAAGAGCGGATAAAGCTCGAAGCTGAAAGCGGAACGTCTCCGACGGAAAACGACGAAACGGACAGGCAAATCAAATCATAAAAACGCGGGAGTCGGAATTATGCGAAATGAAAAAGTCGAAACGGGAAAATCCTTTATTTCCCGACATCTTAAATCGATAGTGTTGATTGTATTGTGTATTGCTGCGTCCGTATCGTTTGTGTTTGCGGCGGTTCTTTTCTCCTCCCACGTCAAGGGAAATACCGATTTCGGAACGGGCGCGATCGTCGATCTGGAAAATAACGCCCTGGTGGCGCATAGCGTGACGGTCGAACAAGCCGAATTAAAATTTTCGAAGGCGGGGGATCAAGTCGATTTCAAGGTCAGGATCACCAACAATTCCGACGCAAATTTACATTACTATTACGGGGTGTCTGTCGGCGTGGAAACGGCGGCGAACGGGCTTTCCGGCGCAATCCTCGTCTATTACGACGGCGAATTTATCGATACTTTGGCGCATCTTTGCCAAAACGGCGAGGGACGGATAGACGGCGACGACTTCGTTATGGCCAAAGGGAGTGCGGCGGAGGAAAGCGCGGAGCACCTCATTACCTTTCAACTGCATATCGCTGCCGAGGCTTCCGTGTTCGATAAAAAAAGCGTCGATGTCAAAGTAATCAGTTATACGGAGACCGCCGATTATCAGAAATACATATTCGTCAGGGACGAAGCGGGTTTTCAAAAGGCCGTTGACGATATCAATTCGGGGCTTTTAAGCGACGTTACCGTCGTCGTAAACGGAAAAATTTCTCTTTCGCGCGATTATACGATTTTGCAGCCCTGTACGATCGATCTCAAGGGGAACGAGCTCGACTTAAACGGAAAAACGCTTACGCTCGGGCAGTCGGGTCTCGTCAAACTGAAATCTTCCATAAAAAGCGGTTATGCGGCGCTTTCGTCTTCGGGCGGAGAGATTGTCCTCGACGGCGCTTCGGCGCTTCTCGATATCGAGGATTTTTATGCCGAAACGGGCGGGACAAATATCGGAAAGCTGTACGCGGGGAAAGTATCGCCGACAAATTACGATAAAGCGGCCGCGGCGGAGCTGATAAAGTTACGTTTTCTCGATAATATCGGCGGAGGTATCCCTTTCGGGGGAAGTGTAGAGCTGGGCGCGCTGTATTTTTATAAACCCTCGGTAAGCGTCGGCAACAACTGTACCTACAACGAGACGTTGGGGCTTCTTTCGGCGCCTGCGTCGGGGAACGTGACGAGCGTAGCGTCGCTGACGATCACTCCCGACGGCGGCGAAGCGGTTACCGCGGAATTCAAGCTTATAGGTTCGGACGCCGAAGCGACAAAAAACGCTCTTTTAGTAGCGGGCGGCGAGCTTTATCATATTGTAACGGCAAATAACAATGCTTTTGACAGCGTAACCAGCGATTTGTTTTTGCCGAAATCGATCAAATCCAAAAATATAACAATCGATTGGAAATCGAGCGATCCCGCGACGATTTCCGACGACGGAAAAATTTCCGATTCCGTTACGGAGAACAGGGAAGTGTCCCTTTACGCGACGATTCGGGTAAATTCATCGGTGTTTACCCACACGTTTTCCTTCCGCGTCACCAGTCAGAACAATGAAACGAAATTTGCGTATCTGATTGCCCAGCTCAGCCCCATAACGTTGGAAAACGTTTATTCGGGAAGCAATAAAGGTGATGCTTTTTTATATCTTCCCGTCGTGGACGCCGCTTCCGCTTATGATTATCGGAAAAACTTTGCCACGCCGACGAGCGCCGCGACGCAATTGAATTGGTCGGCCTATAAAGATATTCGTTTGGAAAAAATAGAGTATTCCGTAAGCAACACGTATAATTATATCACGATTGACAAAACAGGGAACGAACGCGCCGTCTATCTTAATACGGCGGTGTTTTATACCTATGCTCAGATAGAGGTGACGGGAAAATTTCAAGGCGACGAAACGATTTATACGGGCAACGTCAATGTAATTATTAAGCTCGGCGAAAATAAAGAGCTGAACGATCTCGTATTCAATTATGTTGACAGCCGACTTCAGGAAATCGACGTTCTTCAAAATATTTTGGACACGCGGCTGAAATACGGACTGAAAAACGAGCGCGGGGATTTTTATCTCGATAAAAAATATATGACCTTTTCGCTTTCCTACGCTGTTCCGCCCGCAAGTCAGGGGATTATCTCCGAGATAGAGGAGACCGCCGACGGATATTGGATAAAAATAAATCCCGAGGGATTTTATACTTCGGAAACGGAAATCGGCATTTCCGTGACCATTCGGCTGGAATCTTCGACGACAAATACGGAAACGCGGATTTTATATTTTACCGTTCCGCCCGTACTCAAGCCCGACGACGAGGGATTTTCCAATTTAAGCGTTTTCAATTCGGTTAAATATCAGGTGTTTTCACAGCTTCCTGAGGCGGAAAAATCCGAAACGACAATTTCCGACGACGTCGCGGCGCGGCTGGCTCTTTTGCCGCCCTATGGCGCGAATACGCGGTACGAGACGGGATTTGATATAAATGCGGGCGCTACTATCCTCGAAAATACGACGAAGGCCTATATTTTGCTTTGGGACGCGGAAAGATGCTCCAAACTCGATTTTTATATCGGTGAAACCGAATCGGAGACGGATAATTACGAGGTTTACAGGCTCATGCTCCTGTTGCAGTGGGCGACGGGTACGGAAAAGAAAGCCGCGAACGCCGTTGCGGGGGATCTTAATCTTTTGGGAACCATGGCTTCCGTTCAGTCGGACGGCAAGGAATATCTTACCCCCGACGAAATTTCCGTAATCAAAGCGTATCTTAACGGTATAGCGCCAAGCGCGGATTGGAACGCCGTATGGACGGAGGCGACGGAACAGGCGCCCGGCCTTATTATCGCCGACGGGGCGGCTCTAAATGCGACGATTGCGGAAATAATCGCATCACGTTCAACTTGGAATGGAGCGGAGGATGATTCTTTCGCTTACTTCAAGTACGTGGAAATCTTGCAGTGGGCGACCAACGAAAAGAAGTACGATAATGCCGGCGGCGGAGCGCAAGGGCCGCCTAATACCGGGATTATCGGAACTTATTATACCGAGAATGGGGTGAGGATTTATTATGTGGAAGACGGAACGGATTATATTTCTAAAATCGAGACAATGGCATTAAAGACTTATTGGAAGAATGTTGCCGATAGTACTGTGGGAAATAGATTCAATAATGCCTTTGACAGTGCTACTATCACGCCCACCTATTTGAAGACGGACGGAATAAATTTTTTGGCGCAAAAGCTTTACGAGGCCTTAGGAAAAACGGCTTCTTCCTTTACGGCCGAGCTTACGCAGGGAATTCCGCACGTTACCAATTTAGACGAAATCACGGCGGGGCTCTCCTATTTTTCCGCGCTTACGGCGCTGAATATCTACGGCGAAATCGAAGGAAATGCGGAAAATAGTGCGGCGACGCCCAGGCTTTCTGCGTTTTTGAATACGTCCTCGCTCACCTCGTTCATTAACAGATTTACCATCGGTCATCCGACGGTCAGCCGTCTTACCATGCGCAACTGCGCGCAGAATTATGTGGCGTTCGAGATCGTTAATCTTGCGCGCCTGCAAGGGCTTACTTATCTTGATCTTTCTTTCAATATGGGGATCAAGGGGATAAACTCGTTGGTTGATTTGAATATGGCCCAATTACAGTATCTTAACGTGAGGAAAATCAATCCGAGCTGCACGTTCGAATATCAGGAATACGCGCTTTCCAACCTGTACGCCAATTATACGGGGACGACTGCGCAGCAATTATACTATTCGGATGACGACGGAATTTTCCGCGATTATGCCGCCGAGGGGAGAAGCAAAGATGCGGCGGAAAGCCTGACTTATCTCAACGAATTCAGCGAAATCCGCAGCGAATATCTGCAGCTGTGTCAGCAAATTTACACGGATACGGGAGCAGATGAAATATATTGGCGGATAGAATCGGGAAACATGATGACCCTCGTCACTTCGGCGGGCGCAGTGCCGACGATAGCTTCCGTCGAGGGCATGAACGAAAAACTTGCCAATTACTATTATTGTAACGCTACATTTGTTTCCGGCGACGGAAAATTATTTTCCGCGGGACATATTTACAAGATTTCCTATATCGGCAGAAGTTTGGAATATACAGATTGCGGAATTGTGATTGACGCCGTTTATGACAATGCTTCGTCTGTTCCTTCTCAATTGACGGCGGAAGAGGTTGAAACTGCCGTTTCCAAAGACGATTATGATGAAATTGAGCTCCGATCTTCAGACAAAGATACTACGGGGAGTCTAATTTCTTCGAACAACCAAATTAGCGCAAACGGTACAGGTGGAAGTCGGTATGTTTTATATTTCTATTCAAATGGAACTCGGGAAAACTATTTTAGTCTTATGGATGCTAATTCTTTTGGATACGATGAAGTAGAATATACGGTAACGAATACTTATAGAAAACATAAGTACACAAATGTAAAAGAACTTGTTTCTACAAAGTATTATTATTATACGGGTAATAGTCAAAATGCTACTATAGGCGGACTTAACATGTCCTTAATCCGAAACAGTGTAATTACCTGTGAGTATAATTATTTTAGCTATTCCTCGGGATATTACGAATACACGGAAACACGAAAGGAAACCTATCGAGAGCATTACTTTATATCAAATGAGGAAAAAGTTAAAACGTATGTTAGAGATGACCCGGATTACAGTGCTTGCGATACGATGTATTTTGTAAGAGGTGATAGACGTAATCCTATCGGTAATAATAGCTTGTCAAACTATACCGCTCATAAAATAAACGAATTGGTAAAAGAGGAATCCAGCGGGGGATTGGACGAATCAACGGCAACGTTTGTCGATTCAGGTGGAAAGACAGTAAATGCTATAACGAAATGCGATACCTATATAAGCAACGTCGGGGTATTATCTTCCGCCGATAAAGCAAAAATCGACGAAGCCGCAAAAGTAGCTGCTACGGGGACTGCGTATTACCGATACACGGGAAATACAGGAAGCGGTGATATTTATGCCGAAGCCACAACGCCAAATTCGTTTTCTTATACCAGAAATTATTACTATCGTCTTGGCATAGACAGCAACGGATATTCTTGGACGCGGGTGACAATTACGTTTCCGTCCGCTACAACCACGCTGGACGATATTCTATCCGAAGCCAACAGCCATATAAACGATAGGTTGTACGGCAAATATTACGGAATGTATTATTACTATAACGGCCCTACAATGACTACGGCGTTGGGAAATACTTACGTTCAAAACGGCGTTTATCGACTGTTGATTAACGAGTCGGGACACTTCTATTTCGAACACGATCTCGAAAAAATGAGCTTCTGCACGACGATTACGACGATTGCGGATTTACAAAGCCTTGCGCTAAACGCAACGGCGGATTCGGTCGGAAACGTATATTATTATACGGGAAATTCCGATCGAACGTATGAAACGAATAAATTTTATATCCTCACGGTCAACGAAACGACAGGCGCGTATTATATGAAGCGTTTCGGCGCTGTAGATGCGATAAGTGATGCAAACGGGGTAATCCGCCTGGATAACGAAAGATATTATACGGGAAGTAATTACGGCGGAACGGGCGGCACTCAGCAGGTGGTTATTTCCGCGATTGTCAGAAAGGACGGCAAGGAATATGTCCGAAAGTTTACCGTCGATGTTAAAGGCTGACGAAAAAACACAAAAAGGAGCAGGCATGAAAAAGCTGCATAAAAAATGGATTATACCCGTCCTTTCGTTGGTCGCGGCCGCATGCCTGGCCACGGGGACGTATGCCTATTTCAGTCATACGTCCGAAAGCGGTAATCAGCATATCTCCGCCGAGATTACGGACGGAGGACGGGTAAATGTTTCTTCCTTCGAGCAATTGTTTTCCTATTCTAAGGCGGAGGCGTACAACGACCCCGATAAGACGAGCGCCGTCGGAAAAAGAATGACGCTCACGCTTCAAAACGATATTACCTTGCTTTCCGATCTGATTGTTACGGCGGACTGCCATATCGATTTGAACGCAAAGAAACTATACCTTGCGGGGCATTCTCTCACGATCTCCCATTCCTACGCGGGCAGTTTTGTGATTTCCAACGGCGCGATCGTGCCCGACGCTCTTTCGGCTTCTTCCGATTCGTCAGAAGAAAATGCTTTCGGGAAAATTTATGCCGACGTTCCTTATGCGGACGTGATTTTTGACCGCGTAACCTTTGAAAACAACGCGGGCGCGTCATACACGGACGCTGAATCGGAGGCCTTTAAGCAAGTGCTTTCCGTCGATAAAAAGCTTGTGAGTTACAATGCTTACCGACTTGTTTCCGATATCCTCGTCAATGAAGGGGACGCTCGTCCCGAACGGCTGGATTACGACGGCGTAACAGCCGAAGCGGTTTTGATTGTCGGCGACGGTTCGGCTTCTCCGTATGTGTTTGACAGCTCCTTGTTTTTGCAGAAGCGGCTGTTTTGTCACGGCAAAAACGCGAACGGCGCAGAGGACGTCTGCGCGTTTGTCTTCCGCGATCTCGATTTGCCCACGCATTATTTGGGCTACGGAAACGTTAGAATTTTTTATACTTCTTCTGATGCGGAGCTCGTCAGCCCGAACGGCAGAGTGGATATATCCAAGCTTTCAGTCGGGAAAGAGGACGTTACCTTGACGGCGGAAATTCTCATCGACGAAACGCCCGTCGCCTCCTGCGAATTTCTTCTCCACATAGTCGATAAAACGAACGCCGCGGCGGCGCGGGCGGCGGGGGAAACTCTGCTTAAATCCTATCTGCAAAAATATTATTCTGAAACGGCCGTCGGAGGTGTCGCTTGGACGGGGTACCTCTTTAACCGCGAGCTTTTTTTGCCTTCGCAAATGGAAGACCTTGGCATTACGTTCGCTTATTCGGCGTATAAAAGCGAAAACGGGACGGGCGAGCGGCTCAATTATGCGGATAATTTTTCCGATGTGGAAAATACGGATAAAATCAAATTTCAACCGACCGTGGATATCAAGAGCCTAAAAATAACGTTGACTTCATTGGCGGCGGGGGCGGAGTATGCGTTTGTTCTGCCCACGCTGTGCGGCGATACGGAGCTTATTAATACAAATGCGTCGATTGCGCGGGATATCGTCAGCGAGCTGTACGGCGGCAGAATTACGATAAATCCTATTTTAGACGAACTGAAAGAAACCGTTATAGGCTATACCTCTCAACCTCTGTATCGGCTGACCGACGAATATATCCAAACGGTAACCGACGCAAAGAAAAAAGAGCAGCTCGAGAAGATCCGTCAGAAATACGGAAACGTTACGCTCGATTACGAATTGATGAATAATACGTTCGGGGTATATGAAATCGTCGGGGCCGACAATCTTCTGAAAGTGGCCGACGGCAAAAAGCCCGAAGATTACGTCCAGTCGGTGATTCTCGACGTTCAAGTGACGTTTAGCGGCGCGGGCGGCTCGACGGAACGGATTCAGCTGGAAGTGGCGTACGCGCCGCCTGCGGGAGGAGATAACATCAGCGGTTTCCTGCCTTACTATACTTACTATAACGATATGCTGTATTCGACGATCGGCGGATATACGGTCGAAAGCTTCACTATGCCGTTTTGTTACGGCAGCAACGGCCCTATCGTATGCTACGATATTACGGGCGATACGAATGGCGCCGTTTCTCTCAAGCTGACCTACGGAGACGTAGAACAGACGTTTTCTCTTGAGGGATACGGCTCCTGCACGTCGGCGTTTAACCAATATTTGGGCACGGGCGACGCCGCCAAAACAAAACTGCGCGAGATTATCGATTCGGGTGACGCGAAGTGGAATTTCGTCATCGATAAAAACAAAATTCCCCGTCAGAACAGTACGATAAAGCTCGTTTATAATTATATCTATAGCTTTAACGAGCTTGCTTATGGCGCCGATAGCCGTCTCGTCTGGACGCAATACGCCAAGGACGGCGAGCCGATTGTGAGCAGCTTTACGCTTGCGGGCGTTTTGAAATACGCTCCTACAGCTACGGAGAGCAGCGAAACAATCCGCGACGAAAATCTTTATAAATGGATTTACGACAATTTTAACGTCAGCAACGACGTTTATACGATGGGGCAATATACGACGAAATTCGTTTATACCGATTGGCTGAAGCAAAACGTCACCTTTGATATTTCCGATGCTACGTTGCAGAAGGTAACAAACTTTTACGGCCTGCAATATCTGGTCGGTACAAAAAAGGCGGACTTTACGGGTAAAAACCTCTCGGGAAGCGAAGCGGCTGCGGTTACGGGCTATCTTTCCCAAATGACCGCGCTGGAAACGCTGATTCTTTCCCGAAACGGATTTACCGACCGCGCGAATGCCGCAAGCGAAGATAACGGCATTTTAAGCGGCTTGGCGGAGCTGCCCAGCCTCAAAACGCTCTATATTGATAATAATAACGTATATTCGTTTGAATGGCTTTTGAGCTTTCCTTCATTAAACGAGGTCTATGTATATCAAAACAACGCTTCGGGGGGTGATGGGATTTTCTACGGCTCCGCAGGGCTGGCTAATCTTCCCGTTTTTCAGGAACTGACGGATAACGGCGTTTCCGTCTATAATACGATAGCGGACGCCAATCCCATTCTTTTTGAAAAGTCCGACGAGGTAAACGATTATATCAATCTCAAGGGCGTCGAGTATCAGTCCAAACTGAAGAAGGGCGTAAGTATTGCGGATCTTTATAAAAACTTCAGTACAACGCTGGGCGATTACGGAATAGAACGCTCTTACAAGACGGCGGAGGGGACAACATATTCCGCAAGCAACCAAACTTTGACATGGGGACATATAGGCGATCCCTATACGAGCGATACGTTTACTCTTACGTATTCGCTGACGTTAAACGGAACGTCTGTCAAAATAGTGATTAAATTTCACGTTACGAGGATATGACGAGGCGCGGAGGTATAAAATGAAAAAATTTTTCTCTCTGTTGAAAAGAAATAAATTAATCATGCCTTTCGTTTCGCTTATCGTCACGGGGCTTATGCTGGTGGCGTCCTCTCTGGCGTGGTTTTCCATGGTTGATCGGGTGGATGGCGGCGGCATGACTGTCGGCGTGGACAATCGTTTTATTACCTTTTCCGACGAAATTACGGTGGTGCGGGGCGTCGCTGCTGAAGGCGGCGGGTCTTATACGCAAACGGTCGTGTATCACAAAGGCGAGGACGAAAAAAAGTATTACGAATATAAAGACGGAGCTTTCGTCCGCGACGAAGAGGGCAATAAAATTCCTTTCGAAATAAAGGGGCTTTTCCCGGGCGAATATCTCGATATCAAAATTGCGTACAAGTGTTCGGCAAACCTTGCGGGCACGAAATATCGTCTCTACTTTACGAATATAACCGACAGCAACGGAAAATTTACGGTAAAAGACAAGGAATTAAGTATTTTGGGAATATACAGGTGGAATGTTTTAGACAAAGACGGGGCGGAGCCTGCCGAAAAACATTGGTTTTCGGAATATACCGTTACGGACAATGCGGACGGCTCGCAGACCGTAGAGGAAAAAAACAACGGCACAGTGGAGCTGAAAACAGAGATATGGCCGAATGTGGAGGAATTTGTTTCCTCGACGATCCGCCTGTCGGTCGATCTGGAACAATACGCCAAACTCAAGGGGACGACTTCCAACCTGCTTTCGGAAAAGCAATTTTCGATCGGCAGGCTGGGCATAGGGATGGGTGAATCATGAAAAAGCTTGCTGCCCGAAAAATACCCGTAATCGCTTTGATCGTTTCCGTCGTTCTGCTGGCGGGAACGGTGGCGGCGTGGCTGTCTCTGGGCGATTATATCGAGGGAATGAATTTTTCCATTCTCAAAATCAATTCGACGGTGACGATGTACGCCGCCGTGGATTCCAACCGCAACGGCGTGCCCGACCTGCTCGATACGCCTCTTGACCCCGATTCGGCCGACCCGTCTTACTATACGGAAAAATATAATTTTGCGGAAAAGGGCACCGATTATGCGCAGTCGGAAGACCCCGTCGCGGAATTGACGCTTAAAGACGATATAACGGCCGCCTTTCCCTCCCAGGTATTTACGTATAAATTCAAACTCGTCAACAACAGCGATACGGGAAACGTACTTTCCTTTAAGTACGATACTTCGGTGGCTTCGGGGGATACGCAGTTGCTTAACGCTTTAAGTGTGCGCCTCGGCTCGGTGGAAGCGGACGGCTCGGTGGTTTTTTACGAAAAAAAATATTTCGGAAAGGATTTAAGCGGAGAAAATAACAAAATTTTGGATTTGATGCCCGCAGGCGAAAAAATTGAAATAAACGGCGGAATTGCCGCGCAGGCCGGCGGAAATCGTCGTGATTTCTGGGTGCAGATAGAAATGGCGCCGTATGAAGAATTGACGAAACAGGGAATTGTCTTGACGGAGGGAAATTATAACGGCCTTCAGGGGAAATCTCTGAAAGACCTGAATTTCAGAATTTATTTCGAAGTGGAAATAGGGGATACTTCGTCTGCAAGCGTTGCTCCTTAAAAGAGTGTTAAGGATTTAAGCTTTTGCGTTGTAACAAAAATCACCAAAATTTTCCAAAAATAGGGATTGACAGAGGCATATTGCCGTGTTATACTGTATATGGTATCTTTCGATACAAAAAAATCAAGGAGCAATGCCATGAAAAGAATCAGAGTAGTACAGTACGGATGCGGCAAAATGTCCAAGTACATTTTGCGTTATTTGCACGCAAAAGGGGCGGAAATTGTAGGGGCTATCGACGTAAATCCCGAAATTTTGGGCATGGACGTCGGCGACTTTGCGGAGCTTGGCGTAAAAACGGGGGTTCAGATTTCTAAAGACGCGGATAAGGTTCTCGACGAATGTGACGCGGACGTCGCTATCGTAACGCTGTTCAGTTTTGTCGGGGATATTTACGAACAGGTTGAAAAGTGCGTTACGCGCGGTATAAACGTCATTACGACCTGCGAGGAGGCGATTTATCCCTGGACTACGGCGGCCGCGCTCACCAATAAGCTGGACGTTCTCGCCAAGGAAAACAACTGCACGGTCACGGGAAGCGGCATGCAGGATATTTTCTGGATCAATATGGTCGCGCTTGTCGCTGGCGGCTGCCATGAGATTAAAAAAATCAAGGGCGCGTACAGCTATAATGTAGATGAATACGGTTTGGCGCTCGCCAAGGCACACGGCTGTGATCTGACGAAAGAGGAATTTGAAAAGGAGCTTGCACATCCTGCGGAAGTCGTTCCTTCCTATGCGTGGAACGCGGCTGAAGCGATTTGCAATAAGCTCGGCCTGACGATTAAATCCATTAAGCAGGAAAACGTTCCCTATATCGTCGATAAGGATATTTACAGCTCGACTTTGGGAAAGAAAATCAAAGCGGGGAAATGTATCGGTATGTCGGCGGTCGTTACGATCGAAACGTATCAGGGGATCGTTGTGGAAGAGGAGACGATCGGCAAAGTATATGGGCCCGAAGACGGCGATATGTGCGACTGGAAGATCACGGGCGAACCGAATACCGAATTCCACGTCGTAAAGCCCGCTACGGTAGAGCATACCTGTGCGACGGTCGTCAATCGCATACCTTCCCTTTTGAACGCTCCTGCGGGGTACGTTACGGCGGACGAGCTCGACGAGATCCATTATCTCACAAATCCCATGCATTACGAATTATAATTTTATATTTTGAAGCATATGTTTGCCGCGGTCGTTTGACCGCGGCTGTTTTTATTCCGACCGTTTGGAGAACGTGAGCATAGAGGCTGTAAATTTAATAATTGCTTTATTCTATAGCCGACTTCGAGGTTTTTATCATAAAATTGTTCAAAAAGAATAAAGTTCAAAATGCTTGGAAGGGATATTTTGAATTGACTTTCATAGATATTTAAGCTACAATATAGGAAGTAAAAACGGCGATTTTTATACCTGAAAAGTAGCCTTGAAATTTATTTTTAGGCAAAATGCGGACAAAATAAAAGACAGTCAATGTCTCACGATAAAAAAAGTTCCAACCACAATATATTGTGGTTGGAACTGTATGGCAGGGGAGACGCGATTCGAACACGCAACCTACGGTTTTGGAGACCGCTACTCTACCGTTGAGCCACTCCCCTAAACAACGTAGCCATTATATAATAAAAAAATTTGTTTGTCAATTGTTTTTCGGGAAAATCACTGCGGAATTTCAAAATTTTCAAAAACTATAAGGAAATCACATGAAAAAGCAAGTCACCTTATACACCGACGGCGCCTGTTCCGGAAATCCGGGGATCGGCGGTTATGCGGGAATTCTCATTTACGGCGATATAAAGAGGGAATATAACGGCGGAGAACTTTCCACGACGAACAATCGCATGGAAGTAATGGCCGTAATCGTGGGGCTTAAACGGCTGAAATATCCCTGTAAAGTAGATGTGTATAGCGATTCGGCCTATACAGTCAACGCTTTTGCGAGCGGCTGGATTTACGGCTGGCGAAAAAACGGCTGGAAAAAGGCGGACGGCAAGCCTGTGTTAAATGAAGATCTTTGGCGTGAACTGTACGACTTGACGACAGACCACGAAGTGACTTTCCATAAGGTTGCAGGACACGCTGATAACGAGCTGAACAATCGCTGCGACGAGCTGGCGCGAGCCGCGATCTGCAGCTTAAGAGGCTCTGCTTCCGCGGAAAAACCAAAAGAATAAACACGATATTTTAACATGACTATAATATTTTCGTCAAAGAAGAGCTATAATATATTAACGATCTATTTATAACATAAGCGATCGACCGACCGACGGGGTAAATTTGATGAAAGACAAAGAAGTTCATAATTCCCATAAAAGGAAAGAAGAAGTTTCCGCGAAGGGAGTTTTATTCAGCTCGCTTTCTTCGCTGGCATTGACGGCGGTCTGTATCGTTTTCGAGGTTTTATGCCTGAAATATTTTAAGACGGGTTTTATCGCCAAAAACCTTTCCTGGCTTCTGCCCCTCGTCGTCGGGTTGACCGTCGCCTATTGTCTGCTGGCGATTTTCTTTGCTGCAAGGGGAAAAAGCTCGATATACAGAGTGCTTTTCAGCGGTTATCTGCTTCTGTTGTTTTTTTTGGTCTTGCTGTTTATCCTTCAGAAGACGGGATTTCTCGAAATTTTTCAAAGCCCCGACCGTTATAAGGAATATCTCGAAAGTGCGGGCGGCTGGATGCCTCTTCTCTATATCGTTCTGCAATATCTTCAGGTCGTTGTTTTGCCTATTCCGGGATTTGTCAGCACTGTGGCGGGCGTGGCTCTGTTCGGCCCGACAAAAGCCATGCTGTGCAGTCTGGTAGGGATCATTCTCGGTTCGCTGACGGCTTTTATCATAGGCAGAAAGATCGGATATAAGGCGGTCGCCTGGATGGTGGGGAAGGAGGACCTCGATAAATGGCTGAAAAAGGTTAAGGGGAAGGATAATTTTATCCTTACGGCTATGTTTATGTTGCCGCTTTTTCCCGACGATATGCTCTGTTTCGTGGCCGGGCTCTCCTCCATGACCTGGCAGTATTTTGTCGTCATGATCGTTTTTGCCCGCTTGATCGGTATCGCCGGCACCTGCTATTCCGTCAATTTTATTCCGTTCAATACCTGGTGGGGAATCCTCATCTGGGCGGTTTTGATAGCGGCGCTGGTAGCCGCGTTTGTGTTTCTCTATAAAAATATGGACGCGATCAATTCCTGGTTCAATAAAAAGTTCAAATTCGCCCGCCGTAAAAAAGCGGGTAAAGCCTCCGGAAAATCGGCAGATGAAAAGGAGAAAGACAAAGAATAAGAAATTTTTTATAAAACGACGAAAAAATGAATATACTGCAATAGAGCCAATTTTTGCTGTAATTCTTTTCACGAATAATAAAATTGATGAAAATCGACAATGCGAATGGCGAAAAGCTGAAAAAAACGCATTGTCGATTTTTATATAAAAAAATGGAAAAAATGCGAAAGAATATTGGCATACAGGGCTTGCTTTTTTCCTTTATTTAAGTTATAATGGTATTCGGTAGAAATTGGGCAAAAAATATTGAAACCGATTTTTTAACAACCGACTTTTCTTGGAGGAGACATTATGGATAAACTTCAATTACTGCAAGAAAGAAAGGCTAAAATCGCGGAAGCGGGGAAGGAAATCCGCAAGCAGATCGAGGAGCTTGTCGATGAAGACAGCTTTGTCGAGCTGTCCGCGTTCAGCTTTTCCAAAAACGAGTTTTACGGGGAGGACGCCGCGGGCGAAGGGGTGATTACCGGTTTCGCTACCGTTAACGGCTACCCGTTTTATCTTGTCGCGCAGAATTTTAAGGTGCTTTCGGGCGGAGTTTCCAAGGCAAACTGCGATAAAATCGCCAAGTGTCTGGACGCTGCGGAGAAAAACGCCACTCCCGTCATTTATCTGTTGAATACGCTGGGTGTACAGGTAGGCGAGGGGGTCACGGTGCTGGAGGGCTTGGGAAAGCTTCTGATGAGAGGTACGCAGCTTAAAGGCGTCGTCCCGCAGTATGCGATCGTAAACGGCGAAGTTTACGGCTCGGCAGCCATGCTCGCCGCGATAGCGGATTTCTCTTTCTTCCTGGAAAAGAAAAGCGTTTTGGCAGTCAACAGTCCGTTGGTGCTTTCCGCAAAGTCGGGGAAGAATCTTCCCAAGGAAGAAGTCGGCGGAGCCAAAGCATTGGATAAGACGGGCATTCCCGCTTTTGAGGTAAAGGATATCGCAGAAATCAAGGCAAAGATTGCGGCGATCAGCGAGCTGTTGGAAATGCCCATGATCGATGCCGAACTCAACGAGCCTGTGACGGCCCTCAATGAGGGGACGCCGACGGCGGAAAAGCTTCTTTCCGTTTTTGAGGAACCCATCGAAGTCGGCATGGACGGTGAAAAGGAAGTCAGGACGGTTTTGGGGCGTATCGGCGGCATTTCGGTCGCGGCGGTCGTATTCGACGGCGGCGAAAACGGCGTGGAGCTTACCGCGGCGAAGCTTGCGAAAATCAGAAGCTTTGCCGAACTAGCCTGTTGTTATCAGCTGCCGTTTATCACCTTCGCCGACGTAAAAGGCATCGAGCCTGCGATGTGCGTCAACAATAGCCGCGTGATGAAGGAAGCGGCCGAGTATCTCGATATGCTGGACACCATAGACACGGCGAAGATTGCGGTGGTTTATAAAAAGGCCGTGGGGCTGGGATATTCGCTGTTTGCGGCAAAATCGGTCGGCTTTGATTATACCTGCGCGTTTGCCAATGCAAAGATTGCGCTCTTCGACAGCGTTCAGGGCGCACTCGTGGAGCTTGGGGATGAAAAAGCGGATAAGGCGGCTCTTTCGGCGAAATATGCGGACGAGAATTCCGATCCCGTCAACGCAGCGAAGAACGGCTATATCGACGCGATCATCGAGCCTCAGTTTGTAAAACAATATCTGATCGCTTCCCTGCAGATGCTCGCGAAGTAAACGAGGGGATTATGCTGAATAATTTTTTGGTTGTCACAAGTGAAAATGCCGCCAACGGATATCCCAAACATATAGGGATCGGCGAAGCGGCCATCGACGCTTTGCTCGGCTTTCTCGTAGTATTTATCGGCATCGCCCTGCTGGTCGGCATTATCTGGCTGGTGGGATACATTATGCGCAAGGTATCGGGAAAAGCGCCGCAAAAGGCCGAAAAGAAACAGAAGCCTGCGGTTGTCCCCAAGGAGACGCCCGTAAAGGAAAGCGACGGATTGTCCGAGGAGGAGGTTGCGGTTATCACCGCCGCAATCATGGCGTACTACGCGAAAGAAAAGCCGAAGTGCGAATTTACGGTGAAAAGAATCAAGAGAATTTAAGGAGAAAATAGATTATGCGTAATTTTGTCATCACTGTCAATGGAAAAAGCTATGAAGTAGGCGTGGAAGAAGTCGGCGCTACGGCGTCCGCACCCGTTGCCGCGGCTCCAAAGGCGGCCGTATCCGCTCCTCAGGCGGCGCCCGCACCCGTTGCGGCCGCGCCCAAAGCAACTCCTGCAAACGGAGAAAAAGTCGTTTCTCCTTTCCCCGGACTCATTAAAAATCTGCTTGTCGCCGAGGGCGCGCAGGTGAAAAAGGATCAGCCCCTTCTCGTTTTGGAAGCCATGAAAATGGACAACGACATCACCGCTCCCTGTGACGGCACCGTTTCTTTCTGCGTGGCGAAGGGCGCAAACGTCGAATCCGATACCGTACTCGCCGTCATCGGCTGAATCGTTGAGGAGACTTATCCATGACGCAAAATTTACTCGTTAATGTCGGCGAGATGCTGAAGGGATTGTGGGAATCTTCGGGACTTGCGAACGGAACGTGGCAGAATTATGTCATGCTTTTGATTTCGTTTATCCTGTTCTATCTCGCAATCGTAAAAAAGTTTGAGCCGCTGTTGCTTCTGCCTATCGCTTTCGGTATGTTCCTGATCAATATACCGGGCGCGTATGACGTTCTTTGGGGAAAATATAACCCCGGCGACGCGCATACGTATGATAACGTCATCGCGGAATCGAGAGGCCTTTTGTGGTATCTCTTCTACGGAGTCCAAAAGGTTATTTATCCGCCGCTCATTTTCCTCGGAATCGGGGCAATGACCGATTTCGGACCGCTGATTTCCAATCCGAAAAGCATGTTTATCGGCGCTGCGGCACAGCTGGGCATTTTTATCGCGCTCATTTTCGGCGTGGTGCTCGGCTTCGATATCGCGGCCGCGTGTTCGATTGCCATTATCGGCGGTGCGGACGGCCCTACGGCGCTCTACGTGACCCAGATGCTCTCCGGCTTTACCAACGAGGATCTGCTGTCCGCAATCGCGATCGCCGCTTATTCGTACATGGCTTTGATCCCGATTATTCAGAAGCCTTTGATGCGGCTGCTGGTTCCCAAAAAGGAAAGATTGATTAAAATGAAGCAGCTTCGTTCGGTCAGCAAGCTGGAAAAGATCATCTTTCCCATACTCGTCACGCTGGTGGTGGGGATTCTGCTTCCCGACGCGCTGCCGCTTTTGGGTATGCTCATGCTCGGCAATATTCTGCGCGAATCGTGCGTTGCGGAACGCCTTTCCTCGCAGGCTCAGAACGGACTGATGAACACGGTTACTATCTTCCTCGGCGTATGCGTCGGCAGTAAAGCGTTCGGCGACGTGTTCCTCACGTGGTCCACGATAAAAATTATTCTGCTCGGTCTGATGGCGTTTGTGTTCGCCACGATCGGCGGACTTCTGATGGGCAGACTGATGTGCAAGCTTTCCAAGGGAAAGATCAATCCCCTGATCGGAAGCGCGGGCGTATCGGCGGTGCCTATGGCGGCGCGTATTTCCGAAGACGTAGGGCGGGAAGCCGACCCGAGCAATCACTTGCTGATGCACGCTATGGGGCCTAACGTCGCGGGGGTTATCGGCTCCGCGCTCGCCGCAGGCTTCCTGCTGTCGTTGTTTTAATGTATAGAGGTGAAAACGATTATGGAAATAAAAACTGAAAACAGAAAAGTATTGATTACGGAAACGATTCTGCGCGACGCCCATCAGTCGCAGGCCGCGACGAGAATGCGCCTCGACGAAATGCTGCCCGTCCTGGAACAGCTCGACGATATCGGCTATTATTCCCTCGAAGCGTGGGGCGGAGCTACGTTTGACTCCTGTCTGCGTTTCCTCAACGAGGATCCCTGGGAAAGGCTGAGGATTTTGAAGGCTCATCTCAAAAAGACGCCGATTCAGATGCTTTTGAGAGGCCAAAACCTTTTGGGGTATCGTCACTATGCGGACGATCTCGTCGAAAAGTTTGTTGAAAAATCCATCGGGAACGGCGTCGGCGTCGTGCGTGTTTTCGACGCGCTCAACGATCCGAGAAATCTCGAAACCTCGATGAAGGCCATCAAAAAATACGGCGGCGTCTGTGAAGCCACGATTTGCTATACGACGGGCCCCGTCTATACGAAGGAATATTTCGTAAAGCTCGGCAAGCAGCTCGAAGATATGGGCGCGGACAACATCTGTCTCAAGGATATGGCCAATCTGCTTCTTCCTTTCGACGTTTATGATTTGGTCAAGGCCCTGAAAGCGGAACTTCGTCCCGAAACCAAGCTGCACCTGCATACGCACAATACCACGGGTACGGGCGATATGGTATATCTCATGGCGATCCTCGCGGGCGTCGATATCGTGGATACGGCGCTGTCGCCTCTCGGCAACGGTACCTCCCAGCCTGCGACCGAACCTCTGGTGGCTACCCTTAAGGGCACGGGCTACGATACGGGGATTGAGATCGAAAAGCTTCTTCCGATCGTCCAGCATTTCAAGAAAGTGGAAAAGCGGCTCAAGGACGACGGCATTCTTACCGACAAGGTAAAGGGAATCGACGTAAACACCCTTATTTATCAGGTACCCGGCGGCATGCTTTCCAATCTCATCAATCAGCTGAAGAAAGCGGGCAAGGAAGATAAACTGATGGAGTGTCTCGCCGAGGTTCCCAACGTAAGAAAGGACTGCGGATATCCGCCTCTGGTGACGCCTTCCTCCCAGATTGTCGGCACGCAGGCCGTGCTCAACGTCATTATGGGCGAACGCTATAAAATGGTCACGAAGGAGACGAAGGACCTTTTTGCGGGCAAGTACGGCAAGCTGCCGATGCCTATCGACGAAGAGGTGGCGAAAAAGGTTCTCGGCGACGCCGGGAGAATTACCTATCGCCCCGCGGACGATCTGAAGCCCGAATACGAAGAAGTAAAGAAAAAAGTTATCGAAATGGGCTATTACGAAAAGGAAGAGGACGTGCTTTCCTATGCCGTGTTCGAACAGGTAGCGGAAAACTTCTTCAAATGGAGAGAAGCGCAGAAAGACGGCGTGGACAGAGATCTCGCCAAGGGAAACGTCTATCCCGTCTGACGGCATAAAACTTTTGGAAGAACAGATTTGAACAAAAGAATTTCGGCGCGCTTTTCCGCGTCGAAATTCTTTGCGTTATAAGAAAGAGATTTACGGTGAAAAAATGAAAAACGTATGCGTGATCGGCGGAGGCGCCGCGGGACTTATGGCGGCCTATGCCGCGGCGGAAAACGGCAACCGCGTCGTATTGCTGGAAAAAAACGAAAAACTCGGTAAAAAGATTTATATTACGGGAAAAGGACGCTGCAATATCACAAATGATATTTCTCCCGACGAATTTCTCGAAAACGTCGTCCACGGAAAAAAATTTCTAACGGGCGTAATCTATGCCTTTCCGCCCCGAAAAATCATCGAATTTTTCGAAACGCACGGCCTGTCCGTCAAGCTCGAACGGGGCGGGCGCGTCTTTCCCGTCTCCGATCACGCAAGCGACGTCACGAAAGCGCTCGAACGGGCGTGCCGCCTTGCCGGCGTAGAAATTTGTCTCGGCGAGACGGTAAAAAAACTTTGTCTGCAAGCTCCTATGTCTGACAAAGGTATTATGTCTCGCATAGTCGGCGTGGAGACGGATAAAAAAAGATATTTCTGCGACGAGGCGATTGTGTGTACGGGCGGGTTGAGCTATCCTTCGACGGGCTCTACGGGAGACGGTTATCGGTTTGCGGAGGATTGCGGGCTGGCGGTGACCGACTTAAAGCCCGGGCTTTGCGGGATTGGATTAAAAGGAAATTTTTTTAAGGAATTGCAAGGCCTTTCCCTGAAAAACGTTTCTCTTCGGGCCGTCTGCGGCGGTAAAAAGCTATACGACGGCTTCGGGGAAATGCTTTTTACGCATTTCGGAATTTCGGGGCCGTTGGCACTGTCTCTCTCGAGCCTGATCAATCGTTGCGATTTGAAAAGCGTGGAGCTATATCTCGACCTGAAGCCCGCTTTGGACGAGGGAACGCTGGATAAGCGTCTTTTGCGCGATTTTGAGAAATATAAAAATAAACAGCTGGCGAACGCGATGACCGATTTGCTGCCTCAAAAAATGATCGGGGCGGTGCTGTCGGCGAGCGGCGTTTCGGAAAAGAAAAGCGTCAACGTTCTCACGAAGGAGGAGCGCGGTATGCTGATAAAGACGCTTAAAGGCTTTCTCATGAAGCCTCTTTCCCTGCGCGGGTTCGAAGAGGCGATCATCACTTCGGGCGGGGTGGCGCTTTCGGAAATCAATCCGAAAACGCTGGAGTCGAAAAAGATAAAGGGACTCCGTTTTTGCGGCGAAGTTTTGGACGTGGACGCCTTTACGGGCGGATATAACCTGCAAATCGCTTTTTCCACGGGGTATGCGGCAGGAAAAAGCATAAAACCGTCCGACGAAGGCGCCGAAAAGCTTGACTGATTTATCGTTTGGAGATATAATAAATGAAATATCCGTTGTTTGCAGATATAATGAAAGGGGATATGATAAATGAAATATCCGGCGTTTGCGGATATTATGAAATATGTTAAAAGGTTGGGCTGAAAAAATGACGGTTATCCGCGGCGCTACGACGATCGAAAAGGATTGCAAAGAGGAAATTTCTCTTTCCGTGAAAGAATTATTGGACGAAATCTTTCGCGAAAATCATTTGAAAAAGGAAGAAGTCCGCAGTGTTATATTTTCCTTGACGACGGATATCCATTCGTATCATCCCGCCAAGGCGGCGCGGGAGAGCGGATATGATTTTTGTCCGCTTTTCGCCTGTACGGAACCCGATATCGAGGGCGGTCTGAAGTTGTGTATCCGCGTTATGGTCTCTATTGAGCCAGCCGACGGCTTACGGGACGTAAAACACGTCTATCTTAAAGGAGCAAAGGGATTGAGACAAGATATTTCTTCTGTTTATAATATTGCGCTGGACGGTCCCGCGGGGAGCGGCAAAAGCACGATTGCCAAAATTCTGGCGGACGATTATCATATTTTATACCTCGATACGGGTGCGATGTACCGCGCGTGCGCGCTGGCGGCTCTGCGGCGGGGGATAAATCCGCAAGCGGATTCCGAAGTAAAAAATCTTATCGGGACGATCGACGTGAAGGTGGAGTATAGGGACGGAACTCAGCATACCCTGCTGGACGGGGAGGACGTTTCGGAGGCTATCCGCAAAAACGAGGTTTCCATGGCGGCGTCGAATATTTCCGCACATCGGGCCGTCAGGGAAAAAATGGTGGAAATGCAGAGAAAAATCGCAAAGGAAATGTCCTGCGTACTCGACGGGCGGGATATCGGTTCGGCGGTTCTGCCCGACGCGAAATTCAAATTTTACGTCACGGCGGACAGTAAGGTCCGCGCCATGCGTCGTTTTAAGGAATTGACCGAACGCGGACAGAAGGTGGATTTCGAAACGCTGCACCGAGAGATTTTGCAACGGGACAAACAGGATTCCGAACGGGAATTTTCGCCCTTGAAGCAGGCGGACGACGCAGTGGTGGTGGATACTTCTCACTTGGGGATCGACGAGGCCGTGGCAAAGATTAAAGCTCTGATTCAATCGAAAATTTGAAGAGGAAAAAGCATGGAAGAAATACAGGCTTCGGGCGGTAGCCCCGAAAAGAAATCGGCAAAAAAAAATTCGGTTACGGTGCCCGCGAATAAAAAGGGCAGACATGTGATGGGAATGCTCAATTTCCTGCGGATTATCGTCATTCCCGTCTTTTGGCTGTGTTTGCCGTTCCGCTTTTACGGCAAGCGCAAGGTCAAGGACGGACCGTGTATCTATGTTTGCAATCATTATCGGATATGGGACGTTATTTATCCCGCGTGCACAACCTGGGAGGGAATCCATTACCTCTCTAAAAAAGCCGTCGTCCACAATTGGTTTATGAGCTTTTTCTGCAAAAAGCTCAAGGCGATAGAGGTCAACCGCGACGGCAACGACGTGCGTGCGGTGATGGACTCGCTCAAATGTCTCAAAAACGGCGAAAAGATTTCCCTTTTTCCCGAAGGGACGAGAAATAAGACGGACGCCGAAATGCTTCCCTTCAAGTCGGGCGCCGCGGTCATGGCGATCAAGGCGAAGGTTCCCGTCGTACCCATGATGATCTATAAAAAGCCCAAGCCCTTCCGTCTCAATCATATCCTCATGGGCGAACCGTTTGAATTTACCGAATATTACGGCAGAAAAATGACGGACGACCTCGTGAAAGAGGCGGACGAGAAGCTCTTGAACAAGCTGCTCGACCTGCGGCGCAAACACGCGGAATTTCTGGCGGCGAAAAAGAGGAGAAAGAAATCGTAAGCTATGGAAATTTTAGTGGCGAAAAGCGGCGGTTTTTGCCGCGGCGTAAAGAAGGCCGTGGATACGGCCCTTGCGATCGAGCCCGAAAACACGTATATTTTCGGGGAGATCATTCATAACCGCGAAGTGGTGGATACGATCACGGAGCGGGGAATCGTCACGGTTGAAACGCTGTCTGCGGTTCCCGACGGGGCGACGCTGATTATCCGTTCGCACGGGGCGGCGAAGTCGGTTTTTGACGAATGCGCGGCGCGGGGCATCAAAGCGGTGGACTGCACCTGCGAATTTGTGCGGCGGACGCAGAAGATCGTCCGCGAACAACACGAGGCGGGAAACGCCGTCGTCATCGTGGGTGAAAGGACTCATCCCGAGGTGATAGGCCTGAACGGCTGGTGCGGTGACTCCGCTTACATTTTCGGCTCCGAAGAGGACGATTTCTCCGTTTTGCCCGATAAAAAGTGCTGTATTGTGGCTCAAACGACCTATTCAAAGGAAAAATTTGAAAAAATTATTAAAATTATTAAGGATAGACGGGGAAAAACAGTTGAAGTTTTTGAAACAATTTGCTATACTACTATAGGACGTCAGAATGAGGCAAGGGAGCTCGCGGAGCAATGCGACGCCATGCTGGTGATCGGAGGCTTGAACAGCAGCAATACCAACAAGCTTTACGACATCTGTGCCGAACATTGCAGGCATGTGTTCCGCATGCGGAATTCGGACGACCTTGATTATCAAAAAATCAAAAGATTTAAAAAGGTAGGTATCGTTACGGGGGCCAGCACCCCTAACGCGCAAACTCAGGAGGTTCTCTTAAACATGGAAGGAATGGAAACAGAAGCAAAAGCGACGATGGAAGAAGTTGTCGCGAACATGGACAATCAACCGAAGTTCAAGAAAGGCCAGTTGATTACGGCTACGATTTCGTCGGCGGACGATTCGGGAATTGCGGTGTTGCTTCCCCTCGCGAAGAAGGAAGTAATGCTCGACAAGGACGAAGTGGACTGCGAGGCCTATAACAAGGACGATTTCGCGTCCAAGCTCGGCGAAGAAATCGAACTGATGGTTGTGTCCGTGAATCCCGTTAAGCTCTCTCAGAAGATGATCAAAAAGGTCAAGGAAGAGGAAGCGATGCTTGCGGATATCGAAGCGGGCAAAGAATTCGATATCACCTGCACGGGATACAACAAGGGCGGCTTGACGGGCGAGCTCGGTTCCTATACGGTATTTATCCCCGCACGGGAAATCCGCATGGGCTACGTGAAGGAACTTGAGAAATACGTAGGGAAAAAGCTCCGCTTGAGAATGATCGAGATCAAGACGGAAAGAAGAAAGGAAATCATCGCTTCCCAGCGCGTCATTCTCGAAAAGGAAAAAGCAGCCAAAGAAGCGGCCAAGGCGGCTAAAGAAGCGGAATTTTTCGCTAACATTCACGTTGACGATATCGTGGAAGGCAAAGTGGAAAGAGTCACTTCCTTCGGCGCGTTTGTTTCCGTGAACGGCTTCGACTGTCTCGCTCACATTTCCGATCTTTCCTGGACGGGCGTAAAATCGGTTACCGACGTGCTTGAAATCGGCAAAAAGTATCAGTTTAAGGTACTTAAGATCGATACGGAAGCCAAGAAGGTTTCCATCGGTTTCAAACAGCTTCAGGCGCAGCCTTGGGATCTCGCCGCGGATAAATATGCGGAAGGCGACGTCATTCACGGCAAGGTTGTGAGGATCGTTCCGTTCGGCGCGTTTGTCGAAGTGGAAAAAGGCATCGACGGTCTCGTTCACGTGTCTCAGATTTCCCACGAATTTTTGGAGAACCCCACGACGGCTTTGACGATCGGCGAAGAAATCGACGCGAAGATTTTGAAGCTCGACTGCGCTGAAAAGAAGATGACCCTTTCCATTAAGGCGCTGGAGCCCAGACCCGAAAACCTCGAGAGAAGACCCAGAGGCGCAAGGGGCGAAGCGGACGGCGACAACAAGGGCAGAGCGAGAAAGTTCTCCAAGGACAGACCCGCGGACGAATATACAGAATGGAACGAAGGCGGCCTCGGCGGAGCTTCCATCGCCGAGATGCTGAAAAACTCCTGATTTTTGCGGCAGATACTTTGAAATAAATAAAAAAAGTTCGCTTTTGACCCGATTAAAAGCGGACTTTTTTGTTTATATATAATCGTTGCAAAAATTACCCCGGAAAAGGAGATTTTAATTATGGAAGAAAAACAGGGAAACATTAAAATTTCAAGCGAAAACATGATGCCGATCATCAAGAAGTGGTTATATTCCGACAAGGATATTTTTCTTCGCGAGATCGTCGCCAACGGCGTGGACGCCGTCACCAAGTTCAAGAAGCTGGTGGAGATGGGCGAAGCGCAGGCGGCCGAAGGCGAAGAATACCGCATCAACGTTTTCGTTGACGAGAAGGCCAAAACGCTGACCGTGGAGGACAACGGCATCGGCATGACCGCCGACGAAGTGGAAAAATATATCACGCAGATCGCATTTTCGGGCGCAGAAGATTTTCTCGAAAAATACGAAAAAGCCTCCGGCGACGGGATCATCGGCCATTTCGGCCTCGGCTTCTATTCGGCTTATATGGTTTCCGACGACGTGGAAATTTACACAAAGAGCTATAAGGACGAGCCTGCCGTGAAGTGGGAATCGGACGGCAATTCCACCTATACGCTAACGGAAACGGATAAGGCGTCACGCGGGACGAAAATCGTCATGCATATCGCCGAGGGGGAGGAAGAATTTCTTAAGGAATACAGAATCCGCGAACTCCTCCGCAAATATTGCTCGTTTATGCCCTACAATATCTATCTGAACCCGAAGGGCGACGAGCCCGAAAAGAAAAAGGGCAAAAAGAAGGACGAGGAAAAAGACGGGGAGAAAAAGGAAGAGGCAAAAAAGGATCAGCCCATCAACAATACGGCTCCGCTCTATCTGAAAGATCCCAAGGAATGTACGGAGGAGGAATATAAGGATTTCTACCGCGACACGTTTATGGATTATAACGAGCCGCTGTTTTGGATTCACCTCAATATGGATTATCCTTTCCGCTTGAAGGGGATTCTCTATTTTCCCAAGGTAAAGAAGCAGCAGGTTCAGCTGGAAAAGGGACAGGTAAAGCTGTATTGCAATCAGGTGTTCATCGCCGACAACATCAAGGAAGTCATTCCCGAGTTCCTGATGCTTCTCAACGGCGTGATCGACTGCCCCGACATTCCGCTCAACGTTTCGAGAAGCTTCCTGCAAAACGACAGACAGGTACAGAAGATTTCTAAACATATCACCAAAAAGGTGGCAGACAAGCTGACCGCGCTGTTCAACAACGAGCGCGAGCGTTACAACGAATGCTGGAAAGACATCGCCACGTTTATCAAGTTCGGCTGTCTGAAAGACGACGAATTTTACGAAAAAGTAAAGGATATCGTCATTTTCAAAAATCTCGGGGGCGAATACAAACCTCTGAACGATTTTCTCGGCGAAGAGGTCAGCGAGGAGGACGCGGGAAAGGGCGTGCAGCCCAAGGCGGTGTACTATGTTTCCGACGAGGCGCAGCAGGCCCAGTATATCAAAATGTTTAAGGACGCGGGGCTGGACGCCGTCGTCTGCGATACCTATATCGATCCTCATTTTATCAGCTATATCGAATATAAAAATCCCAAAAAATGCCGTTTCGTACGTATCGACGCGGATATCGACGGCGCGCTCAAGAGCGGGGAAGAGGTAAAAGAGGAGGATCATAAGGAGCTGATCGAGCTGTTCAAAAACAATCTCGTCAACAAGGACGTCACCGTCAAGGCGGAAAAATTCAAGAGCGAAACGCTGCCCGCGGTCATCAACGTGGAAGAATTTATGCGCAGAATGTCCGAAATGAACAGCTTTTACGGCATGTCGGAAGCGGATATGATGAAAAATGCGACCCTCGTCCTCAATCTGTCCAACCCGATTGTGGCGGGTATTCTCGAGCAGCCCGAAGAAAAACAGAAATTTATCGTAGATCAGATCTATTATCTGGCGATGCTTTCCTATAAGAAGCTGACGCCCGAAGAACTGTCCGACTTCGTGGAAAAGAGCACGCAGCTGCTTTCCGACTATACGAAATAACCCGAAAAAGTTTATTCAAACCTCCTATACTCTTAAGAAAAAGCACCTTTCCTGTCGGAAGGGCGCTTTTTTTTCTTGGAGCTTTAGCGAAAATAAACCCCCAGTTCTACTGGGGGAAGAAA
This sequence comes from uncultured Eubacteriales bacterium, assembly GCA_900540805.1. Lineage (GTDB taxonomy): Bacteria > Bacillota > Clostridia > Christensenellales > Borkfalkiaceae > Scatosoma. The sequence continues at coordinate 8 of UQHL01000016.1, read as the reverse complement.
AAACACTT
>UQHL01000015.1 GCA_900540805.1 uncultured Eubacteriales bacterium | reverse complement strand
AAACGGCGATACTTACTTCCTAATTATAGAAGTTTATAAATAAACGATTAAAAGCCTATTGAAATATCCCGAAAAGCATTATAAAAAAGAGTTGAAAGAAAAACCTATCGAAATGCCTCGCTGTAAAGGTCCGATTTCAATAGATTATTCATACATAGCACAAAAATATGTTATTCATTTTCTCGAGAATTTCTTGTGTTACGCCTTGGTCTTTGATTTGATCATAGCAATATAAAATTTTTCTTCGGTCAGCCAAAGATATCATCGACAAATCCAATATGAGAGCATTATTTAGATCGTTAGGCTCAAATTTATTTAAGCCATTTCCATAGTCTCTTTTGTTGATACATAAGTGTTCGTGCCCAATGGGAGTCAGTAAATAACAAAAAAATAAATTAATATACTCTTCATTTTTTTCATTAAAATATATACCATGAAAGGTTGTCAAATTTTTTACACCGCTTTCATTTCTGATTATTTTTAATTTATTTCTGCTAAATACTGTTATCCATATTGGTGCAGGAGCCCTTTTCTCCAATGCATACCACGGATTTTTATGGCTGTTCAAATATCCCTGATCCACTCTTTGAGCTTTTCCGTAATTTATATAATAAGAATCATATTCGCTTTTGGCTTTTTCTCCATCAAATAAAAAAACCTTTTTGTTTTGCTTTTCTAAACGGGCAAAATCTTCCCTCGTAAATATAAACCTTTCTACATCCGCCGATTTTGTTACACACCGAACAAGAGACTCTTCACTGATTTTCAAATCACGCACTTGATCTCTGGATAAACAAAAAAATTTGTTATTTCCCGTTGCAATGCCTCTTTTTACTTGTGCTATATCTTTGAAGAAAACCAATTTTGATGATCTAAACTTTTTTTCATCACTAAAATATCTGTTCCATTTCCCGTTTGGGTTAATATCAGAATTTGAATGCGTGTTTACTTTAAAAAATTTTTTTGTCTCTAATTCATCAATCGAACGAATGTATATAAAATCAATTTTCTCGTTTTGATTGCCGTCAAAAAAAAGGATACAGGAAGTTGTTATCGCATCGTCAAAGAGCTTTATCGTACTATCAAATTTATAAATTGCCTTTAATCTTTTACTTTCAAGCAAATATTTCTTTACGCCTATTCCATATTCCGTATTAAAAAATTCATAAGGAATGATATAAACGCATTTTCCGTTTTCTGTCAATTCGTGTAAACTCTTTATCAAAAAATAAACACACAAATTAGAATAGCTACTCATTTCTATGTTAAACCACTCACGGAAATTTGCAATATACTTATTTCTGTTAGGAATTTGCTGAAATTTATTATAAGGCGGGTTACAAATGATAATATCAAACTTATTTTCACAAAAAGAGCTCAAATAATCTTCTATAAACAAATTTACAGGGGCAGAAATATTTTTTCTGAACTCTTTAATAACCTCCTTATCTATATCATAACAAGTATAATTCATATTTTGATACTTTGCTTTTTCCAAACAATCGATAAAAATCCCCTGCCCAACCGCCGGGTCCAATACTGTTTTCGCCTGGCTATTTGAAACCAGGTCAGACATAAATTGAGCAATCTCTATCGGAGTAAAAACTTGCCCTAATTTCTTTTTTTTATTTATATTGTTCATAACTTAAACCCAAATAAATTTTCAAAAGATTCTTTATTTAATGACGATATGCTGTCTTTGAATTTAACATAAAATAACAACCTTCCCCGCCCCAATTTTTTTGCTTCACTAAAATGTTCAGGAATATTAATTTTCTCTAAAACATTATTTGCTTTACTTGTATGTATTTTTATGGTCGTTTTATTTTGGTTTTTTATATCTGATTCAACGAAATATTCAATACCTTCCAACTCAGGGGAACTAATCAGTGAAAGTATCTTTTCGAACGATATGCCATAAGCTTTATCAAAAAACACTTGTACATAAAAATGTGGAACCTTATACTTCTTTACCCAGCTTTACCCAGGCATATACTAGTTTTAAGTCCTCCACTTTAGGAGTAATACTTAAAAAAGTACGTTTGTTCATTTTCGATATTACTTGTTTTAATTCCTTTAAGCATAAGGATAAATCGGCTAATTGTTCAGTTTTTTTCCAAGAAGGACATCTAAAATTTATTATACGTAAATTTTCAGAGCTTAAATCATAAATAATTTTATGCAGCTTACAATTTTTCTTCAACAACAGTTCGCCGTATTTTTCTAAAATTTTTTGTTTCAATTCTAAAGCTTCATGCAATAACTCCTGTTGCTTTTCATTCATGAACGCTTCGTATTCTTCAAACAAAAACGCACTTGATCTAACTTCTATTCCGCATTTTGCTTTGGGAACAAGCATATCTAAATCCTTGCGGCTGAAATTGCTAATATTGTATGTATCAAATTGAAAATCACTTCGATTAAAAATCAAAATATCCGGCCGCTTACCAATCTCATCCAGTTCATTCTGGTATTCCTCATAGAATTTGTTAAAATTATCATCGCCGGCAACTATATCATCATCCCTGCCATACTTTACTGCTATATACTGCTCGGAATTTCTATTTATTGCATTCAATAAAGTTTTTTCAGCCCAATCACCTTGTTCCTTATTCGTTAAGAATTCGGATGAAACTTGCGTGGGAGGATTTCCGCGTGAACGTTCTTTGTCAAAATCCACCAGTGAAGCGTCTATTTTTATAATAACCGCTTTCAAACGTTCTAAGTATGTCACTATTTTTTCTCCTTCAAATTCTTCTGAACGTATGTCAGTTAAATATTGATTACCCCTATATCCCCGCTCTGTTTTCTTTCTCTTATTTTACATCTTTCACATTTGATTAACCTCTGAAGATAGTGTGTAGAGAAATCATTATTTTTTGATATGTAGGAGTATTTGATTGATTCACCCCCACACCTTTTTGTTGTCATAATATCGTACTAAAAAGAAAATGTCAAGCGTTTTCAAAAAAGAAAAGAGCATAGATAAATTCTTATGCTCAAAAACAGTATTTGGTAAGTTAATAAATCATCAATCTATAGCCCGAAAGAAATACAAAAAGCCTTGAAAAATCAAGGCTTTTTGCAGCGATATCTTTCTTGTCGCTCTTTTCTGGAGCTGCTAACCGGATTTGAACCGGTGACCTCGTCCTTACCAAGGACGTGCTCTACCTGCTGAGCCATAGCAGCCTATTCAATTTTATCCAACGGATAAGTTACTACGCTATTATAGTTAAAAATCTCTTTATTGTCAAGTCGAAAAAGGGTGTTTTTTGAAATTTTCCCTAAATATTTTTTCAAGCGCTGCTCTATGTCTTTTTTCGCGCAACCTCTATGGAAAGCCTTCGCTTTTTCTTTGTAAACAAATTTGAAAGCAATGACATAAGCGGGGTTTACAAAATCGAAAATTTATGTTACAATAGATATAAGTATTATTGACGGGAGATAGAACCTATGGAAAAATTGTTGCCGATTTTAAACGATTTATTGATTGTTACGGCAAATTTGATTATTTTCACGCGTATGATCTCCTGGAAAAATCCAAATTTGCGCAATAAAATTATTATCTATACAGGCTGCACGATTATCATCGCCGCATATTTTCTTGCGACATATTTTTACGATGTACCTGCTTCCTTATCGGCGGCTTTGTGCATGACTTTCCCCAGCCTCGTCCTTTTCTGGATTTTTTCGGAATGTAAGGACAGCCGCTTTTTTCTCACCTTCTGTTTTGTGGACACCGTCTCCCTTATCATAGGCTTTTTCGGCCGTTACGCAGGAGTTTTGGCCGGCAGGGTGGGTATTTATGTCTCCTTTTTCCTCACGCTTTTTCTCTATGCCGCCATTATCTGGTTCGGTCGCAATTATTTCAAAAAGTACTCGGAGCTGTTGCGTGTAAAAAAGGCCGGCTGGACGGGAATGATGCTTTCTTCCTTTCTTATTTATTTCGTCCTCATCTTTACAGCCGCTTATCCTAAGCCACTCATCCAACGGATCGAATACGGGCCTTCTTATGCGCTTTTCGGTTTGGTTGTCCTTTCCTGTTATTCGGTATTTATCCATTCCATCATAAAAACAAAAAAGATTTCCGAACAGTGCGTACTACTGGAAAAAGAAAAAGAATTTCATAAGATCGCTTACACAGACACGGTAACGGGGCTTTACAATCGCGTTTATTATGTGGAAAAAATAAATGATCTTGAACGCAACATTTCCAGCTATCAAAGTCTGTGCTGCATCGTTATCGATATTAACGATTTCAAATCCGTCAACGACCGTTTCGGCCATCACATCGGTGACGAAACGCTAAGACAAGTGTCGCAAACGATCCAAGAAGCGTTTAACGACACTACCCCCTATGTCTTTCGTGTCGGAGGCGACGAATTTTTCGTCGTTCTTATCAATGTTTCGGAAGCTTTTGCTCAAAAAAAGCTGGAGGAATTGGATTTCCGCATGCAACAAGTTCGTGTCCCGGACGGATCTTTCGTAAATCTCGCTTCAGGATATAAATATCTTTTCCCGACAAAGGACGCGGCCGTAAATTTGGAAAGCGCTTTTGTCCTTGCGGACAAAGAAATGTATAAAAATAAAAACGCCTATAAACAGAACCACTCTGTTTCAAAGGAATAAAATTAGAAAGCCAACTAAAAAAAGAGTCCTCTTCTGATGAAAAAAGGACTCTTTTTTATTGTTTACACCTCCACAAACTCTACAAGCAGAGAAGCGAAATCGGAAAGGGTAACTTCGGGGAAATATCCCTTATACATTAATTCGTCGCCGTAATATTTTTTACCCGTCTGCAAATCCGTATATAGAGCATCCTCTTTCAATCCCTGCAATCTAATCCGCAGCTGAGAGGGATTCGCTGTAATCAACTCTCGCACCAGCAAAAGCACCACATGCTTTTTATCCTTTGCCGTCACCTGCCAGGCGGTCAGATTGCCCTCGAAAGCGGAGGAAAGCACTGAAAAATCGCCCCTCCGAATCAGCCCCTCCAATCGATGATAACGGTCAATCTGCCCCTTGACCTCCATTTTTTCCTCTACGGAAAGCTTTGCGGCGTCGAGCTCATAACCGAAAGAGCCAAACGTTGCGACATCGGCGCGCGTAGAAAACGGAGTCGTTCGCCGCAACTGATGGTTTGGACAAGTAGTAATGTGCGCACCGATCGAGCTGAGCGGATAACAAAGCGCCGTCCCCTCCTGTATCTTCAGGCGGGCAATCGCATCCGAATCATCGCTTGCCCATATCTGAGGATGGAAACAAAGCATACCCGCGTCGAAACGTCCGCCTCCGCCCGAGCATCCTTCGAAAAGCACCTCGGGATATTTTTCCGTAATAAAGTTCAGGATATCATACAATCCGAGATAATATTTATGCACAAATCCGTCGTAAGAAACTTCTGTGAGCGGACGGTTCATATCCCATTTGATATAGGAAATATTGCCCGAAGAAAGCAAATTATCGAGAAACTGCTTTATAAAGGCGACGACATCGGGATTGGTAAGGTCGAGCACCTGCTGATGGCGGGAAAGCGCAGCTTCACGCTCGGGACAGGAAACGGCAAATTCGGGATGCTTTTTAGCCAGCTCGCTGATAGGGTTGATCATTTCGGGCTCTACCCAGATACCGAATTTCAGCCCCATCTCATTGATCTTTTTTGCCAGTCCTGAAACGCCGTCGGGCAACTTTTCGGGATTGGGATACCAATCGCCCAAGGAAGAGGTATCGTCATTGCGTTTTCCGAACCAGCCGTCATCCAACACAAATAATTCGATCCCCGCCTCTTTTGCATTTTTTGCTATATTCAGAAGCTTTGCTTCGTCGAAATTGAAATACGTGCTCTCCCAACTGTTAATCAGTACGGGGCGGGAGCCACGTAAAAATTGCTGAGGCAAAATATGCGCGTTGAGGAAATCATGATAGCTTCGGCTCATGCCGCCGATACCCTCGAAGGAAAAACACAACAGACATTCAGGCGTCTGAAAGGTCTCTCCTTGCGCAAGCGTCCAAGCAAAATCCTCGTCGTTAATTCCGCACATTATGCGCATATTGTCGTACGGATCGACGTTTATCTGAAAACGATGGTTACCGCTGTACACTAACATGGCGCCCAAAACGTCGCCCCTGTCGCGCGTCGCTTCTTTATCGCAGAGTGCGACAAACGGATTGAGATAATGGCTGCTCTCCCCCGTTCTGCTCGAAATTTCCGTAGCGCCCTGTGCGAGAGGACGCCTTTTTATCATACGTTCTTCCGCGTAAGTGCCGCCGAGAAAGATCATGTCCGTTTGGGAACCGTACTTTCCCGCGACATCCAGGGAACAGGAAACCGCCTTTTTCAGCTTCAGAGGCTCCTTCTTCGTATTCGTAATCTTTACGCTACGCGCAATCACGTCGCTTTCCTCAAACACCGTATAAGAAAGTTCTGCTTCGACGCCGTACGCCTCGTCGGCCAAAACAACGGCGAGCGTCTGACATTTGCCGCCGTTTGCTTTGGAAGCGGGCAGGCCCGAAAGGGCGGGCTTGCCCTCGGTTATTTTATGCGCCTTATACTTAAAGGAAAATACGGCCGTTTTTCCCCCCACGGAAGCTTTGACCGCAGGGAGCTTCAGATCGATATACCCAAAAGACGGATATTCCTGTTTTTCTTCCTCCAGAAAAACCTCGTCGGAGTTATAGGCGTAAAAAGAGCGATGCGGGGCCGCAAGAGTGATATAGTCGTTTGTCCTGAGCTTTCTTCCGAAATAATGATGAAGCAGATATCCCTTTTCGTGGATACGAAGGATATAGGAAACATTTTTTCCCTGCAGATGAAGATACTGTCCGTGTTCGATAATCATATACTTTTCCTCGATTTTTTAATACTGAAAACCCCTTTCCGAAGGCCGTTTTACGACCCCTCGAGGAAAGGGGAATAATTTACAATTGCTTTTCCAACGCTTACTTCGCGTATTCTACGCTTCTGAATTCACGAATAACGTTCACTTTAATTTGGCCGGGATATTCGAGCTCGGTCTCGATCTTCTTGGCGATATCTTTCGCAAGGAAGAGTGCCTGCGCGTCGTCCACCTGCTCGGGCTTGACCATGACGCGGATTTCTCTGCCTGCTTGAATGGCATAGCTCTTATCCACGCCGGCGAAGCTCGACGCAATCTCTTCCAGCTTCTCCAGACGCTTCACGTAATTGCTGCCCGTTTCCCGCCTGGCCCCCGGACGGGCGCCGGAAACCGCGTCTGCCGCCTGAATGAGCACAGCCTCGATTGTCTTGGGTTCCACGTCGCCGTGGTGCGCCATGATGGCGTTGACGATATTGGCGTTTTCCTTGTACTTTTTGGCGAGATCCGCACCGATCTGAATGTGCGTGCCTTCCTGTTCCTGATCGACGGCCTTGCCGATATCGTGCAGAAGCCCCGCCCGCTTGGCAAAATTGACGTCGAGGCCGAGTTCCGCTGCCATCTGGCCAGCGAGAGTGGCGACCTCCATCGAATGCTTATAGACGTTTTGGCCGTAGCTTGTCCTGAATTTCAAGCGGCCGATCAGTTTGATCAATTCGGGATGCAAGCCGAAGATCCCCTGCTCAAATACGGCAGCTTCACCGGCTTCCTTAATCTGTACGTCGATCTCCCGCGCCACCTTTTCCACTGTTTCCTCGATCCTCGCGGGATGAATTCTGCCGTCCGCGATCAAGCGCTCTAAAGAGAGCCGCGCGATCTCGCGCCGAACGGGATCAAACCCCGAAAGAATGACGACTTCGGGCGTATCGTCGATAATCAGTTCGATACCCGTGGCATTTTCCAGCGCACGGATATTTCTGCCCTCGCGGCCGATGATCCGCGCTTTCATATCGTCGTTGGGAAGCGGAACGACGGAAACGGTAAGCTCCGAGGCCTGATCTGCCGCGCTCTTTTGAATAGCGAGCGCAATAATCTTTTTGGCATTGATGTCCGCCTCGTCCTTTGCCTGCTGTTCCATATTGCGTACCTGGACGGCGACGTCGTGGCGGGTCGCATCGAGAATTTCTTCCGTGAGGAGTTTTTTCGCTTCCTCCCGCGTCAGCTGGGCGACCTTTTCCAATTCCTGAATCATCAGTTCGTGCTGGGAGCTGATTTTTTCCTGCAGCTTTTTGATCTCGGCTTCCTGCTTTAAGAGATCGTTTTTCTGCTCCTCCAAGGCCTCTGTCTTTTTGTCGAGCGCATCCTCTTTTTGGGTGATACGCTGTTCCATTTTTTGAATCTCAGCCTTTTTCTCTTTGGTTTCACGTTCGAAATCGTTTCTTAATTTTAAATCCTGTTCCTTCGCCTCGAGAAGCGCTTCCTTCAAAGCGCGCTTGCTTTCCGCCTGCGCTTCGGCCCTAATCTGGCCCGCCTCCGACTCTGCGTCGCCGATGATTTTGCGAACGCGCTCGTTCGCTTCGCCGACTTTCTTTTCTGTATTTTTCTTATAGATTGTATAACCTACAAATGCCCCGAGCGCGGCAAAGATTACCGCCGCGGCTACGAGGACGCCGATAAATACACCCGTCTGTACGGAGAGAAACAGGACGCTCAAATTTACACCGTTCATTTTGTGCCTCCTGTGTTTAAAATTTAGTAAAGATTTGCAGATAAACGGATAACTTTTTCGGGAGCTGTCGCTCTGCTGCTTTATTATTCGCCTACCTTTTTCTATTTTACAATATATCCGATAAAAAGTCAATTGTTTGGCCTGAAATTGTTACCGCCTTTATGAAATTATTTATTTTTTGCCGTACAATAAAAAGAACGGCTCATGCCGTTCCGTTTTACGCATTATAGGTTTTCCAATTCTTCCAGCCAGAGCGCCGCTGAAGCGTCCGAAGGCATGCGCCAATCTCCTCGAGGCGATAAGCTGACAGATCCGATTTTCACTCCGTCGGGAATACATGAGCGCTTGAACTGCTGTGAAAAAAATCTCCGATAAAAACTTTTCAGCCATTTGAGCAGCGTTTTATCGTCGTACGCGCCCTTAAACGCATATTTTGCAAGATAATAAACTTTAGCGGGCGACGAAGCGCAGCGGACGGCGTGATAGAGATAAAAATCGTGCAATTCGTAAGGGCCGACGATATCCTCTGTTTTTTGGGCGATCGCTCCGTTTTTTTCGGGGGGCAGAAGTTCGGGAGAAATTTCGGTGGCGAGAATATCCTTGAGCACTTTTTCCGTGTCTCCGCCCCGTTTTGCCCCCTCGTAGCGCACGAGATGCTTCACCAAAGTTTTGGGCACCGAAGCGTTGACCGCATACATGGACATGTGATCACCGTTATACGTACACCAGCCCAACGCCAATTCGCTCAAGTCTCCCGTACCCACGACAAGACCGCCCGTCTTGTTTGCAAGATCCATGAGAATCAGAGCGCGCATACGCGCCTGCGCGTTTTCATAAGTCACGTCGAGATGCGTTCTGTCGTGAGAGATATCGTCGAAGTGCTGCAAAACGCTTTTTGAAATATTGATCGTGCGGCCGCTCGCCCCCACGCATTCGATGAGTTTCAAAGAATTTTGATAGGTTTTTCCCGTCGTCCCGAAGCCGGGCATAGTGACGGCGACGATTTCCTTTTTGTCTTTGCCAAGAAGTTCAAAGGCGCGGGCCGTCACGAGAAGCGCCAGCGAAGAATCCAGCCCGCCCGAAATCCCCACGACCGCCGTTTTCGCGGCCGTATGTCCGAGGCGTTTGGCCAGCGCATGCGCCTGCATGGTGAGAATGAGCTCGGCCCGTTCGCCGAGCTTTCCGCTTTCCGCAGGCACGAAAGGCAGACGAGGCACTTTACGCAAAGAGAGTTCGCCTGCGCCCGTAAACGTACTTTCGGTTACGGCATAACCGTCGGCGGTTGCCGCAGAAACGAAGCTTCCCAGCCTTCTCCGTTCCGCCGCAAGAAAAGAAACGTCTATTTCCGCCTCGGCTTCCGTTCCCGAAAAAGGTTTTGCTTCGGCGAGCAAAGAACCGTTTTCAAAAACGAGGTCATGCCCGGCAAAGACCATATCCGTCGTGGATTCGCCCATTCCCGCATCCGCATACACATAGGCGCATACGTTTTTTCCCGAGTGCGCCCCGAGCAGCGTCTTTCGGTATTCCGCCTTACCCACCGTTTCGTCCGAAGCGGAAAGGTTGACCACGATCGTCGCGCCCGCGGCGGTATGACGGACGGAAGGAGGAATGCCGGCCCAAAGATCCTCGCATATCTCGCAGGCGACTTTCGTTTCGGATAAATTTATATCCGCAAACAGCTGATCGGTACCGAATATCGTAGTCTCTTCCGCCCACAGCGGATAGCTCGCATTTCCCTTAGGCGCGGGCGAAAAATAACGCTTTTCGTAAAATTCCCCATAGTTGGGAATATGCGTCTTAGGAACGATTCCCAAGACCTTTCCGCCGCAGAGCGCGGCAGCGCAATTGTATAATTTCCCAATGTACGCGACGGGAAGGCCGATGAAAATCAGCATCGAAATTCCTTTCGTAAACGCCGCGAGCTCCCTGAGGCCCGTCATGCAAGCATCAATCAAGAGAGGCTGTAAAAACAAGTCGCCGCAGGTATAGCCGCAGAGACTGAGCTCGGGAAAAACAAGTATCTCGGTGCCGTTCTCCGCCTGCCGCGCGATTTCCTCTTCAATCTTCAGCGTGTTAAATTTCACGTCCGCCACTTTAAGCTGCGGGCTCGCCGCCGCAACCTTTACAAAACCGTATTTCATGCTTTTATCCTTTCGTCGTATTCCGCTGTAAAACGCGATTTACGCCGCCCGAAAACGGGCGGCGTCGTTTTTTAGTCTTCCTTTTCCGCCGCGGAGGCTTCCCCGGAGGAAGCTTCTTCGGCGGGCTTGCCCTTTGCCGCCTCACGGATTTTTGCCTCGATCTCCGCTTCCAGCGCGGGATTATCTTTCAGATATTGGCGCATTTTTTCGCGGCCCTGCGCCACTTTGTCGCCGTTATAGCTGAACCATGCGCCGCTTTTAGCGATGACGTCGTACTGCACGCCCATATCGATGATACAGCCTTCCTGCGAAATGCCTTCGCCGAATACGATATCAAATTCCGCCTGTTTGAAGGGAGGCGCCAGCTTATTTTTGACAATTTTCGCCTTGGTGCGGTTACCCATAATTCCGTCCGCATCTTTCAGGGCGTCCATTCTTCTGACGTCTATACGGACGCTGGCGTAAAACTTGAGCGCCTTGCCGCCGGGGGTCGTTTCGGGGTTGCCGAACATGACGCCCACTTTTTCTCTCAATTGGTTGATAAAAATAACGCAGGTATGCGACTTATTTACGATGGCGGTCAGCTTTCTCAACGCCTGGGACATCAGCCTCGCCTGGAGACCGACGTGGCTGTCGCCCATGTCGCCCTCAATTTCCGCCTTGGGCGTCAGAGCAGCAACCGAGTCGATGACGATCATATCGACTGCAGAACTCCTCACCAGCGCGTCCGTGATGTCGAGCGCCTGTTCGCCGGTATCGGGCTGGGAAACGTAGAGATCGTCGAGGTTGACGCCCAGCTTTTTCGCATACACGGGATCCAGCGCGTGCTCCGCGTCGATAAACGCCGCCACGCCGCCCAGCTTCTGCGTCTGCGCGATAGCATGCAGAGCCACGGTCGTTTTACCCGAAGATTCGGGGCCGTAGATCTCGATAATTCTGCCGCGCGGCATACCGCCGATCCCCAGCGCGAGGTCGAGCGTAAGGCACCCCGTGGGGATCACCTCGATCTCCGTCTGGCCAGCCGCGTCGCCGAGGCGCATAATGGACCCCTTGCCGTACTGCTTTTCGATCTGCAAAAGCACGGCGTCGAGCGCTTTCATTTTATCGCCGTTCTTTTCCTTGCCGACTTTATCGACACTAGTTTTTTCACTGCTCATGATTATTTGTTACTCCTATATCTTTTTTACAAAATTTTATGTGTTTTTCAACTGCCGATATGCCAAAAACAACGCATAGTTGATGGCGGTTTCGGTGATTTCCTCTCTCGTACCTTCAAATTTATATCTGTAAACGAAAACTTTTTCCTTAAGCCCTACGGCAATATAGCACAGCCCTACGGGAAGCTCCGTCCTGTCCGATTTCGGCCCCGCCAGCCCCGTGGTCGCCACGGAAACGTCGCAGTCGCCCGAGGCGAGAAGCCCCGCGGCCATCTCGTACGCGGTTTCGTCCGAAACCGCCCCCAATGTCCTCAACGTATATTCCGAAACGCCGAGACGCTTGATCTTTGCGCGCTCGTCATAGGTATTCACGTCCTCGAAATATACCTCGCTGGCCCCGGGAACGGATACGATGCGCTTTCCGATCCCGCCTCCCGTGAAAGACTCCGCCACGCTTATCTTTTTTCCTCGAAGCTTTAACAGCTGCACCAGACGTCCCTCGAGCGGAGTGTCGTCCAGCGCGTAAACCGCGTCGCCCAACCCTTCCGCCAACAGGCGAAGAACGTCGTCCGTCAGCATTTTAGGGACAGACGAATCGTAAACGATCTCCACGACGTCCTCCCCGAGCTTCCCTTTATAATTATACGTCAACTTGTCCCCGCTCATACGCGCGGCCTCGTCCAAAAGTTTGCGGACGAGATTTTCCCCCGCGCCCACGGACCGAAGCACGAGACGGTCGAAACGGGTATTATATTTACGGTTCAGATAAGGTACGCACACATTTTTGACGTACTCCGCCCCCGATTCCCCCTTGTCGGAAGAAAGGAGAAACAGGGAAAAGCTCCCTTCCTGAAAAACTCCCGCACCCGCGAGCGTCCCCTGTGAAAAATCGTCTCCCGCTACGGCGGCAATATTTTCCCGCACTTTGGGCAAAAACGACTTCTCCGCGATCACGGCGAGATTGTCCGCGCTTTTTTTCAATTGGGATACGGCCTCGTTCAGCGCCGATATATCGTTTTCAGAGAGCAACCGCACTTCCTCAAACGGATACCCTCCCGAGAGGAAAGCCTCCGAAGGGGAAAAATCGAGCGCGCAAAGACTGTTTCTGACATTTCTCAAGACAATACACGCATTCCTCATCGTAAGGCCTTCTCCTCCGTTTTTTCCTCTGTCATTCTTTTTAGTGCGCCGTATCTCTCAACACGGCCCGATTTTTGACGACGTACGATATCCCCGACCAAACGGTGAGAACCGTCGCAACGACGAACAGCACAAGTCCTGTAATATTGATGATGCGCCCCGCCGTGCCCGAAAAATCCACCGCCAGTAAAAGCACGAAGACACAACCGTCCTGAAAAGCGGTCTTGTATTTACCCAGCTTTTCCGCGGCAAGCACCACGCCCGCCGTCGCCGCAATCTGACGGAAGGCGCTGATGATGAGCTCCCGCGCCAGAATAACGCAGATGCAGACCGCGCCTGCCGCGTAGCACCAATCGCCGAGAAGCCCGAAAATATCCCGCACCGTCAGCATCAGAATAAACGCGGTGGCGACCAGCACTTTGTCCGCGATCGGGTCGAGAAATTTGCCGAGGTTGGTGACGAGATTTCTCGAGCGAGCGATATGCCCGTCGAGAAGATCGGTCAACGCGGCCAGGGCGAATATCACCGCCGCGATGACGTGATTGTAAGGAATCGCGTCTAAAAAGAAAAAGAGCACGAATACGGGAATCATGCAAATTCTCGCGACGGAAATCTTATTGGGTAAATTCATGAACGATAATCCTCCGTTTCGCCGTACAGATCATAGCTGTCGGCGCTGTTGATAACGACTTTGTACGTCTCTCCCTGCATAACTTCGCGGGCGTGAAAATAAACCCTTCCGTCGATTTCGGGGGCGCTGAAATACGCCCTCCCGACAAAGCAGTTTTTTTCGTAATCGATTCCGTCGCAAAGCACTTCCAGCTCCTTCCCCACGAAAGAGGAAAGAAGTTTTTTCGAAATTTCCCGCTGCATTTCGTATAGCTCGCGTACGCGGCGGCGCTTCGTCGAAGGGTGCACCTGCGGCGACATCCTCGCGGCGGCCGTGTCCGGCTCTCTCGAATAGGCGAAAAAACCGCAATTAACTAATTCTGCCTCTCGTAAAAACGCTTTCATTTCCTCAAACTCTTTCTCCGTTTCAGTAGGAAACCCCGAAATGAACGTAGAGCGGATCGCAATATCGGGAATTTCCCTGCGAAGCTTTTCGATAAGCGCCAGATAGCTTTTTCGCGTTCCCTTTCGGTTCATCAGCTTCAGCACGCGATCCTCCGAATGCTGCAGGGGAATATCAATATATTTGACGATTTTTTCGTTGTGGCGTATCTCCGCAATCAGTTCGTCTCCGATCACGTCGGGATAGCAATACAAAAGGCGTATTCTGCGGACGTTTTCGAGCAGCGAAAGCCTATGGAGCAGCTCGGGGAACTTATTGACGCCGTACAAATCCTCTCCGTAACGGGTAGTATCCTGTGCGACAACGACCAGCTCCGATACCTCCCCCAAATTCTCCGCCTCTTTTAACAAATCCTCCATAGGATAGGAAACATATTTTCCGCGGATTTTCGGAATGAGACAATACGTACAATGATTATAACACCCGTCCGCAATCTTAAGATAAGCATAATGAGGCCAGGTGGTAAGCACCCGCGCCGCGCGAAAGCCGTCGCTTCCTTTCCCGACGTAATTTTCCCGCTCGTTTCCCGCATAGGAAGCCTCGAGCGCTTCGAAAATTTTTTCGTAATCGTGAATACCTAAAAAAACGTCCGCTTCCGTCAACGGGTCGTACAGCTCGCCGATAAATTTCTGCGGCAGACATCCCGTCACTACTATTTTCTCCAATTTTCCGTTTTTCTTGTATCCCGCGCACTCTAAAATTGTATCGATCGATTCTTTTCTCGCCGATTCGAGAAAGGCGCACGTATTGACGACGACAATCTCCGCCTGCGAAAGATCGTCCGTCAGCGAACAGCCCCGCTCTTTCAGCAGGCCGATCAGCTTTTCGCTGTCCACGCGATTTTTGTCGCACCCCAGCGAAATCACTCCGAATTTTTTGTTTTCCAACATTCTTTGCGTTTTCCTTCGTTATCTTTGCCCGCACACAAATGCAAAAGCCTACTTTGCGTTTTTGTATTTCCAATCCTATTATATCACAATAAATATGACATACGTGCGCCGCTTTTGTAAAATTTTTCCGAAATTTTTTTATTTTCTATTTGGCGGAGCTCACAGAGGGCCGTACTTGCTTTCAAATTCCTCTTTGGTAATGAGTACCTTTCTGGCTTTAGCGCCGTCGAATGCGGAAATATAGCCCATATCTTCCATCCATTCGATGATCTTCCCCGCCTTATTATACCCCACGGAACACTTGCGCTGAATCATGGAAATGGACGCGCTTCCGCTTTGAATGATATACCGAAGCGCCTCGATATATACCTCCTCCACGCCTTCGTCTTCGCTTTCCTCCGTTTCGTCGCCCTGCATTTTGGTGTTATTGATAAATGCGGAAGCCGATTCGTCGTATTCCGCCTCGTTGTTCGCCTTGATAAAGTTCACCACCTTCTGCGCGTCCTCGGAAGATATGGAGGCGCCCTGTACGCGGGTCGGCGTATTCATGCCCGCCATGATATACAGGAGATCGCCGTATCCCAAAAGCTTCTGGGCGCCCGATGCGTCCAGAATAACGCGGGAATCGACTTCCGAAGCTACGGAAAATGCAATTCTCGTGGGCAGGTTGCCCTTGATGACCCCCGTGATGACGTCCGCGGAAGGACGCTGGGTGGCGATGATGAGATGAATACCCGCCGCACGGGATTTCTGCGTGAGGTTTTGGATTCTGTCCTCGACCTCCTTTTTTGCCGCAAGCATGAGGTCGGCAAGTTCATCGACGATAATGACAATCTTCGGGAGCTTTTCCTCCCCCGCCGCGACATTGGCGTTATATTCGTCAATATTGACGACATATGTCCCCGAACGGCTCATCTGTTCGAACAGGCCGTAACGACGATTCATTTCACCGATTGCCCAGTTGAGACTTTGAATAACTTTATTGATATCCGTGATGATCTCGTTGATCATCAGATGAGGCAGATGATCGTAAATGACGAACTCTGTCTTTTTAGGGTCGATAAGAATAAGTCTCAGCTCGTCGGGAGAATATTTTACGATCAAGCTGATAATGAGGCTGCGCAGGAACACACTTTTACCCGAGCCCGAAGCGCCTGCCACCAGCAGGTGGGTCATTTTGCAGATATCGCCGTAAACCTTGCGGTTGCCGACGTCCTTGCCCATTGCATAAACCAGCGAAGTTGACTTGGACTTCGTAAAGCCGTCCCCCGTCAACATGCAGCCGAGCTGAACAAACTGTCTGTTTTTATTCGGAACCTCGATGCTGACCGCGCCGTCCTCGAAATTGGGATAGATATTCACCCCTTTGGCCGCATAAAGGCTCATGGCAATTTCCTGATCGAGAGAAACCACCTTTTTCGCGGAAATATTGCGCGGAATAACTACGTTGTACCTCGTAACCGTAGGGCCGTACGTGACCGACGCAATCGTTGCGTCCGTCACCTTGAAGGCGTCCAACGTTTCAAGAATGGTATGCTTATTGTTTTCCACTTCCTCCGCGTTGGAGTCGGGTTCCACATCCCGACAGTCGAAATAGTCGAGCGGCGCGGGACGATAAGGTTTATGAACGCGGGGCCTGGGCTTAGGCGCAGGCGGCGGAACGGGACAGGGCGGTTCTACAAATACCTCGCTGCGCCTCTCCGCATTCCTCTCTCCGTCCATGCGCGAAGGCTTCATGCGGGAATCCTCTATGCGGGGTGAATCCATGCGCGAAGAACGACCGAACGGTACGTCGTCCGCTCCGGACGGATCGCCTTCCGCAGGCATTCCGCCGCGCTGTTCCGAAAAATCGGAACGCAGACTGTAAGGATTTTCCTTATCGTCCTCGTCGTCAAAAATATCCCTCTTGCTGCCGAGCGGGCGTTCCTCCGCCTCTCGCGCGCGGTCGTCAAAGGGAGAAAGCTCGTCTCTTCTGTCCGAGCGGCCAAAAACGTCTGAATTTCCACGCTCGGAGATACGGCCAAAGTCCTCTCTTCCGCCCGAAAGCGTCTCGGGCTGAGCTTCGTCCGCCCCGCCCCCGTTGCCGTAAATGTTGGGGTTGGAGGGCGAAAAAATATCGAAAAATCCGGGGCGAGTCCTCTCCGCAGGTGCGGGCGGAGTTTCCTTCCGTTCCTCTCCGAATACGGAGGACATGCCGCGGCCGTCCTTTTCCTCCTCCTTTGGAGACGTGGGAAAAACGGGCTCTGCGCCTCGAAAGCTCTCCCCGCCGACATCGGCTTCCGGCGTGGAAATATGCACGCTGGGAGTTTGCACGGGTTCCGTCCGAACGGGCGGAACAGGCTCTGCGGGGAAAGGCGGAACGGGTGCAACCGTCGGGGAAACGGGCGGTATGAAAGCTGCCGCATTTCCAAATCCGGGTTCGGGACCGCCATCTCGAAGGGTGTAGGGAGGCGCATATAAATCTTGCCCCCTGACGTTATCCGTCAATATCTTCGCGGGGCGGGCAGGCTCGTCTCCGCCGTTTACCGACTCGGCATACGCCGCGGAATAAGATCCCGCAAACGTGCCGTCATATACGGTCGGCTGGTCGGGATCGACGGGCGGCTTTTTATTGACGTTAGCGTTACTGTCGAAAATGAGATTTTTACGGTAGATCTCGGCGGGCGAACTGCCGAACAAAAATTCTTTGCTCTGCTGGTATTCCCGATACCCCGCGGAATTTTCCGTACTTGCCGGAATGCCCGGCTCGGAACGGACGGCAGGGGAAGAAAAAGTGCCGAACGGAGAAAACGCATTCGATGGCTCCGCGGGAGAAACTCGTCCGTTGCCCGCGGCGTAATCGCCGCCGGAAAGCATCACGCCCGGCCGCTGTCTTACTTCGGGGGCGGGAGCATAAGGAGCTCCGTACGGAGCCGCAGGCTGCTGCATATACGCCCCGCCCCTGCCGTCCGCCGCGTTTGCGGAAACGGGAATACGCTCGTGCGGTTGTCCCGACGGCTCATTTGCGCGGGGAAGAATCCTATCTTCTCCGTACGGATAACCCGCTTCGCCAAAGGAAACAGGCGCGGACGCCTTTGCCTGCGTTTCGGGCTTTACGGGCGACTTTTTTTCTTTTTTCGACCTGAGCCAAAGCCCCCCGCCCGTCACGAAGCATACGGAAAGATAGGCGCCAAGTAAAAACAGCGCGGAAAATATAATCAAAGCGCCGATACGCGTAGTCAGTTTTACAAGCGGATATACGAAAATCGCCCCCGTCCACCCTGCGGCGGTCGCCGTACCGATTCCGTCCTTTCCGGCCTTAAAACACGCGGAAATATAGCCCGAAAGCTCCCACTTGTAGGTAAGTGCGATATGCAGAATAAGCATGAGAAAAACGACCGAGGCGGCAATAGCCGCGGCGGCCTTTCTGTTGCGGATAAAACGTTTCCCGATCACCGAAGTCACAGAAAGATACAACAGCGCAAGAAACAGCGGATAAGCACAGTAACCGAACATTCCCAGGAGAAAATAGTCGATCGTAACACCGATTTCGCCGAAAATCAAAGAGCGTGTAAAGAGAATGAGCAGAGCGAGTACGGAAAACACGACGCCGACGGCGCCGAGGCTTTCCCGAGTGACGATCTCCGCCCTCCTGTTCTTCTCTTTTTCGTCCTTATTTTTTTCGTTATTCTCTTTCAAGGCGTTCACCTCCCGTTTATACCCTCATATTATAACATTTTTTTTCTTATTTATCAATTGTATTGAAGCAAAAAATCGGCGGAAGGAGAGAGATTTTTTCTTTTCTCTCCCCTTCCGCCGATTTTGTTGCGCTACGCCCCGTTCTTATTGCCGAAACAATCACTTATTCAACTCTTTCAACAGATACTGCGCCGCATAATAAATATCTCCCGCGCCCAAAAACAGCACGATATCGCCCGTCTGAACGGTGCTTCTCAGCCAGGTCTTCAGCTCCCGCACGCTTTCCGCATACAGACAGCTTCCCACGTTTTCCGCCAGCGTCGCCGCGCTGCCCGCCGCGTCGAAATATTCTCTGGCGGGATAGGTCTTATAGATCATAAGATTTTTGACGGGACGCAAAGCTCTGACAAATTCTTCCATCAAAAGTTTCGTTCTCGAATAGGTATGCGGCTGAAAAACCACATAGAGCGTCCCCGAGCACATTTTTTCCGCCGTGGCAACCGTAGCCAGAATTTCGCGCGGATGATGGGCATAATCGCATATAAAGGCTGCTCCCGCATAATTCCCGATATGCTCGAAGCGACGTTTGACGGCCGTAAAGCTCTCCAGCCCCCGACAAATTTCCCTCTCGTCAAAGCCGTACCGCCGCATCGCCGCAAACGCCGCCAGCGCATTGTAAACGTTGCACCGTCCCGCAGCCTTTAGATGAACGCGGCAGAGCGATTTACCGTATTCCGATACGGTAAACGAATACTTTTGTCCCGACTGACGTATATTGACCGCCCGATAGTCGGAGCGGGGGTTTTTAATGCCGAAAGTAGAAAATTCGCCTAAGCTTGCGCACCGTTCGTCGTCCGCGCACACGAAAGCGGTGTCCGCACTGTTGCAATATTGCCGAAAGGTATCGACGAGATCCTCCATGCCGTCGTAACATTCCATGTGATCGCGGTCTATATTGAGCAGAATCGCGGTTTCCGCCTCGATCTCGAGCAGATTTTTTTTATATTCGCACGCCTCGGTCACAAAAAAATCCCGACCGCTCATATAAAAGTTGCCGAAATCCCCGTCCTCGCCTCCGATATGCGCGGCGAAAGGAACGTTTGTTTCGCGGAGAATATGCGCGCACATGGCCGTACACGTCGTCTTGCCGTGACTGCCCGCGACGGCCGTGACGTGAGAGAACGTTTTGCTGACGACATTCAAAAATTCCGACCTCTTCCAAATTTTTTTCCCGCGCGCCCGCGCTTCCTTCAACTCGGCATTTTCCTCGGAAACCGCACTGGTGTAAACCACCGCGTCCGCGTCCCGCAACAGCGGATTGCCCGCGTCGCCTCCGATAAAAATTTTTACGCCGCATAAGGCCAGCTCTTCCGTTTGCTCGCCCGCCGTCATGTCGCTCCCCGCGACCTCATAGCCGCCGGCAAGGAGAAATTTAGCCAGCGCGCTCATGCTGATTCCCCCTATTCCGATAAAGTAAAACTTACGCAGATTGTCGAAATAACTCAGTTGCATGCAGTATGTATATGAGCTATAATAAATAATTATGACTGTTATCGTATATTATTATAGTTAAATTGAAAAAACTTTGTGAAAACTACTTGAAAATTTAGTTATAATATGGTAAAATAATCTAAATTATCGATATAAGGGCGATACATTATGAAAATTTCGGATATACGTATAAAACTTATCGAAAGCACGGGGAAATTAAAAGCCATTGCCGCGGTTACGATCGACGGATGTTTCGTCGTCCACGATATCAAGATCCTACAGGGAACGGACAGCCTTTTCATCGCAATGCCAAGCCGAAAAGCCGTTGACGGAACATACAAAGACATCGTCCATCCCCTCAATACGGAAACGAGGGAATTTATGAAAGCCACTATTTTAGAGGCTTATGCCGCCGCTTTGACCGCCACCGCATAAACAGGCCATACTTTTATGCGCATTTTATTCTTTTTAACCGCTTACTCACATATCTGATTTATTCTTCCTTGAAAGGACGTCCGCGCAAACGGAGGTCCTTTCATCCGTATAACGCAAAACCCCGTCCGATCGCTGCAATCGGACGGGGCATATTCTCTTTATTTGTTATCGGAATTCTTTTTAATGAAATAGTCCACAAACTTGGGGCGATGTTTTCTGTCTGCCTCCTGAGCAACGGGAGCGCGGGACGGATCGGGAATGGGATCGTCGGGCTCGAAAGAACGGTTGGGGTCGGCCGCCGGCGCGACTTCGCCGTAGGCGGGCATGCGATATTGACCGGCCTCCTGCGGTGCAGGCTGACGATACGGGTCTGCATAGGGAGAAGGCGCCGTCGGTGCGGTATAGGGAGCGCCCGTCGGCGGATAGGGATTCTGCGTATATCCGTTGGGAATTCCCTGCGTTCCGTAACCCGCATTATAAGAGCCGTAAGGATTATTTACGTTTTGTCCGGAGGCGGGATAAAACGGCTGCGCGGGAGCGGGCTGTGCGGGCGCATTTCCCGCGGCCATGTTGGCTCCGCCCATACCGTTGTTATAGGCGCGGTCGATCTTTTCGGACAGCGAGGACACTTTGCGCGCCGTAGCCGAGCGGTCTTCCGTGCCCGTAACGGTCTGTCCGCCCGCGGGGAAGCCCGTCGCAATGATGACCACTTCCACTTCGTCGGACATATTTTCGTCGATACATGCGCCGAAAATGACGTTGGCGGAAAAATCGATCACGCCCTTTACGAGATCGGCGGCCATCCATACTTCGTCCAAAGAAAGGTCCTTTCCGCCCACGACGTTGAGAATGACCGAGCTGGCTCCCTCGATCGTGGTATTGAGCAAGGGGCTGCATACCGCACAGCGCACCGCGTCGGAAATTCTCTTTTCGCCCTTGGCGACGCCGATACCCATATGAGCGAGACCGCGCGCCTTCAACGTCGTGCGCACGTCGGCGAAGTCGAGATTGATCAGCGAGGGATTGACAATCAGTTCCGCTATGCCGCGGATACCCTGACGCAAAACCTCGTCCGCCACCTTGAGGGCTTCGGGGAAAGGCGTCCCCTTCGGCACCACCTCGCGGATCTTGTCGTTGGGAATTATAATGATCGAATCCACCGATTTGCGCAGTTCCTCCACGCCGACGACGGCGTTGTCCATTCTGCGTTTGGCTTCAAACGTAAACGGCAGAGTCACCACCGCGACGGTGAGGATCTTCATGTCCTTTGCGATCTTTGCGATAATGGGAGCGGCGCCCGTGCCCGTTCCGCCGCCCATACCCGCCGTAATAAACAGGAGGTCGGTGTCTTTAAGGACGTTTTGAATAATGTCCTTGCTCTCTTCCGCCGCGGCTTTGCCCACGGAAGGATCGGCACCCGCGCCCAGCCCCTTCGTCAGCTTTGCGCCGATCTGGATGCGATTGGTCGCCTTCGAGCGCGCAAGCGCTTGATTATCGGTATTCACGACGATATATTCCGCGCTTTTCAGCCCCGATTCAATCAGGCGGTTGACCGCATTGTTTCCTGCGCCGCCCACGCCGATGACCTTGATTTTCGCAACGCCCGAAAGGTTGTTTGCCAAAGGCTCCTGCACGGGAGCGGCAGGCTGTTCCCCGTAGGAACCGTAGCCGTACCCCGCCCCGTAATTATCGTTATCTCCGAAATTGTTGATCATTTGTTTTTTCCTCCGAAAATGTTGAAAATTCTATAAAGCAGTCCGCTTCTTTTCTTATCGGAAAGCGCCGTGGCCAGCAGGGCGATTCTCGACGAAAACAAAGGCTTGTCGTAATAGGGAAGGTCGGGGCAGACGATCTCCGTCATGCGGCCCAGACGCTTGGCGATATGTTCCGCGGCGCCCTTGACGCCGCCGATCCCCTCGCCCGTAAGAGACAGAGGATTTGCCGCAAAGCCCATCGTGCTTTTGCCGCGATAGTACTTTTCGAAAAATTTATCCACGCTTTCGCAAAGCTCGTCCAGCCCGTATTTTATAATCTCGTTTATCTCTCTCACGGGATAGGCAACGCCGCTCCCGTCCGTCCACATCAGATCTTTCGAAACGGCGCCGCCCGAGACGTTTGCCGAAGCGAGGATTTCCTCCGCGGTTTCGTAATCCACTTTCAGCCCCTGCATCAATGCCACGAGAATATATCCCGAGCCGCAGTCGAACGCCTCCTCGTGCACGATCCCGTTGCCGTAAACGACGGAAACGGAGGTGGAAAGGAACCCCACGTCGATGAGGAAAGCATATCCCTCGCGCAGCTTTTCGGGCAACAGATAATCGGCCTGCGCCAACGATTGCGGAATAAAGTTTACCACCTCGAAACCGAGCTCCCTCAATACGGAATCCACGGCGTCGAAAAACTCGTCGGAAGCGAAATAATAGCAGAGCGCGCCTTTTAACGACGCAGTGGGAATACCATACAGATCGGAAGCGTTAAAATATTTCCGATTGTCGCCCAGCGCGAAATACATATCCGAACGGCGGATATAATGTCCCGAAGCCAGGAGCTCACCCAGCCCGCTTTCGTACAAGGCGTCTATTTCCTGTGCGGAGATTTTTCGCTTCGAGGGAAAGGAAATCGTATGCCCCTTGGTATATACGGAAACGAACGCTGCGGGGACGCCGACGAAAATTTCCTTGACGGTGCCCTCGTAATTTTGTCTGACGGAGGTGACGGCGGCGATGACCGCGCGTCGGAAAGACGCCGCGTCCAAAAATCCGTCCGAAGAATAGCCCTCGTATTTTTCGCTTGTGCCGCCGCGGAATACGAACGTGTCGTTGACCCCTTTCGCCCCGATGAGGAAAGTGACTTCGTACGAACGTATATCCAGAACGGCAACGCTTTCGTTACTCATAATTTCCGTCCGCTCCGTAAAAACAATTTGTGTAAGAATATATTTTCTCTATTATACACTATTTATAATGCATTGTCAACGGATTGAGGAAAAAAACGTAAAAAAACGCGGCGATACGCCGCGTCAGGAAGGCAGCAGGTACGCCTTCACGCATTTTGATCATATGTGGCGCGCACCCCGTCGGGGGCTTCGTTATCGTCCATTACCCTGATCAATCCTCCCAATTTTTCATTGTCGGGCCTCGAAAGATAACAGGAAACGAGCGCCTCCGCTTTTTTCTCCGTCAGCGCCATGGGATTTTTTATCTCCGCCCTTATCCCTTCGCGGAAAACAAAGGAAAAAAACATTTCCGTCTGGGCAGAGGCGCGCCTGGACACTTCCGCCGAAAGTACGTTGCTCCTCAAGCCGTCCAAAAGCTGAGACATCTTCGAACAGAAGGCGAGAAAAGAAGGAATACATTCGTCGCCGCCGAGAAGCTCCCCTTTTGCGCCCGCAGCGGAAATTCCCGTTACGATCACGTTGTCCGCCCCGTCCGAACGGTTGGACGGCTCTTCCCGCAGCCCCAGCACCGTGCCGTCCGCGCCGAGAATATAATATTCCTCGGCGTGTTTCACGGCAAACACTTCGGGATCCTCCTTCGCGGAAACGATCAGCCGATTGGGATAGGCTTTTTTGAAAGCCGTCATGCGGAAATAAGGAAACCCCGCAAAATCCGCTTCCGCTTCTTCAGGTTTTACAAAAAAAACGCTTTCGTCCTTATATCGCTCTAAAAGAAGCTTCTGAAGCTCGTCCGCTTCCGCCTTTGCCGCCTCGGAAACGACCGAAGCGTCCAAGGTGACGGCGTTTACGCGATAGACCGCGGAGACGCCGAGCACTGCGGCGGAAATAAAAATGACCGCCGTCAATAAAATTGCGATTACGTTTCTTTTGTGCATGCATGCTTCCTTCCTTATATCCCCGCGGCTTACACCCGTACCCGACGGATTTTAGCCCCGAGTTTTTTCAGCTTATATTCGAAATCGGCGTATCCCCTGTCAACGTGCGACAGATCGACGACGCAGCTTTCCCCCTCCGCTTTCAAAGCCGCGATGACGAGCGCCGCGCCCCCGCGAAGATCCCCGGCGGTAACGCACGCGCCGTGCAGCCTTTCCACGCCGCGGATTACGGCGTTTCGGCCTCGGACGGTAATGTCGGCGCCCATGCGTTTGAGTTCGCCCGCGTATTTATATCTCGTCTCAAACAGATTTTCCACTACGAGAGTTGTTCCCGAAGTCGTACACGCAAGCGCGGAAAATTGCGCCTGCAGGTCGGTGGGAAAACCGGGAAAGGGCGTAGTCTCTATCAGATCGGCGGAAACCAACCGCCCGCTGCTCCTCAATGTTATTTTATCATTTTTTATATGTATTTTGCAACCGTTTTCGCGCAGTTTATGCAAAAGCGCCGCAATATTTTCCTGCGGAACCCCTTCGATCTCGATTTCTCCGCCGCACGAAGCCGCGGCAATGAGGAAAGTTCCCGCTTCGATTCTGTCCTTGATAGGCGTATATTCTATCCCGTGAAGTCTTTCCACGCCCTCCACCACGACCGTGCCGCCGCCCGCGCCGCTCACTCTTCCGCCCATGGCGTTTAAGAAATTTTGCAGATCGACGATCTCCGGCTCCTTTGCGGCGTTGCGAATCACCGTTGTCCCCTCCGCCTTCGCGGAAGCCAGAATGATGTTTTCCGTGGCTCCCACGCTGGGAAAATCCAGAAGAATATCCGCGCCCGAAAGCTTATCGCAGCTGCATGTTATGTACCCCTTATCCTCCTCGATCTTTACGCCCAGCCGCTTTAACCCCGCAAGATGCAGGTCGATGGGACGAAGCCCGATATCGCAGCCGCCGGGATAGGAAATTTTCGCGCGGCGGAAGCGGGTGAGCACCGAACCCAGCATAAAAACGGAAGAACGCAGTTCCTTTGTAAGCCTCGCGGGGATTTCGTGGGAAACTGCGTTCACGCTGTCGATGATTACACTGTCTGCCGTACGGCTGATTCCGCAGCCGAGTTCGCTTAGTATGTGCAACATATTTTCCACATCCGAGATGGCGGGCACATCCCGTATCGTCACTTGTTCATCGGTTAAAACAGATGCGGCGAGAAGCGGCAGTACGGAATTTTTAGCGGCCTGGATTTCCGTTCTGCCATAGAGTTTTCCGCCGCCCTCTATAATAAATTTATCCATACAATAATAACTCCTTATGTTTTATTGTATGAATCAACGCCGCCGTTTGTTCACCCTTTTCCCGCCCGCGCGGGCGATTGCGTTTTGTCTGGATATCCCGTACAGAATCCCCATCGACGCCATCGTGATGATCAGCGACGTATTGCCCGAGCTCACCAGCGGCAGAGGCAGCCCCGTGGGCGGGATCGTCCCGCTGACAACCAATGCGTTTATCACCGTCTGGATTCCATAGACGAGCGTAATCCCCGAAGCTAAAAGAAAGGAGAAAAAATTATCCGACTCGGCCGCGGTCTTGATTCCCTTATAAATGAGTATCCCGCTCAAAAGAAAAAGGATACATATCCCCACAAACCCGAATTCCTCGCCGATGATGGACAGAATAAAGTCGCTTTCGGCAAAGGGCAGAAAACGATATTTCTGCCGCGATCGGAACAATCCCGTGCCGAACCAGCCGCCGTTTCCCAACGCATACAGCGACTGAATCAGCTGATAGCCCTCGTTTTTCGGAGAGGCCCACGGATCGATAAAGGCGCTTAAACGCAAAAGTCTGTACGGCTCCATCAAAATGAGCACGGGAACAGCGACCAGCGCGGGGACAAGAATAATGAGGAAATACTTCATTTTCATGCCGCCGAGAAAGATCATCGCCAGCATGAGAAGCCCCACGCACATCGTGACGGACATATTCGGCTCGATAATGATGAGCACGCAGACCGCGCCGCCCGCAAGCAGGACGGGCAGCGCCCCCTTGAAGGTGCGCATGGAATCCATATGTTCCGACATATAGGCCGAAGCAAAGATAACGAAGCCGTATTTTGCGAGCTCGGAGGGCTGAATGGTAATACTTCCTATCCCGATCCAACGAGTGGCGCCGTAATTGCTGCGCCCGATCCCGGGGACGAATACGAGGGCGAGCAGTACCAGCGGCACGATCAGCGCCCCATAACGGATCTTTTTCAGCTTCTGACAGTCGAAAAACGCCATAAAGCCCATGGCGATAATCCCCACCACGAAGCCGAGAAGCTGTTTCTTCATGAAATAGAATTCGTCGCCGTACTGCGTCTTTGCCGTATAAGAGCTGGCAGAATATACCATCAATACGCCGAAGGCGGAAAGCAGTATCGTCAGAATAGGAATGGTCAGATCGCCCGTCGCCCTACTCGTCCGCTCCTTCCCCTTCGTCGTCTGAAGCGCTGTCCTCGCCCGTATCTGCGGCAGGAAGGGCTCCGCGGTCGCTTCCGCCGTCATCGACGACGATCTTTTCGGGCTTCCTTTCGGGCTTTTCTGCTTTGGCGCGGAGCGCTTCCTCCTCGAAGGTACGGACGATTTCGACAAATCTATCACCTCTCTCTTCATAACTTGCAAACTCGTCGAAGCTTGCGCTGGCGGGGCTTAAAAGCACCGTCTGCCCTCTCGCGGCCAGCATGCGGGCCAGCCGTACCGCAAATTCGAACCCGACGCAGAGGGTTATGCGCTCGAAGCCGCAGCGCAGCGCGCTTTCGAACAGCCGGAAACGGTTTTCCCCGTACAGAACCGCGTGCACCACGTTGGACGTCCGAAGCTTGACAAACAGCTTGTCGTAATCGTAACCTTTATCCTTGCCGCCGACGAGAAGAACCGTCTCCTCCTTCATGCACCCCACCGCCTTGATTGTGGCATCGACGTTGGTGCCCTTGGAATCGTCGATATATTTTATGCCGTCCGCTTCCCCCACCAATTCGATACGGTGCTTAATCCCCTTGAAGGAAGCGAGCGACCGCGCGATGCTCTCGGAGCTTATCCCCATGATTTTTGCCGCCGCAATCGCCGCGAGGGCGTTTTGGACGTTGTGGAGCCCGTCGGTGAGCAGCTCGGAAGCGGGCATGATCTTTTCGCCGCAGAAATACAGAGTTCCGTTTTCGAGATAGGCGCCGTGCACCCGCTCCCTGACGGAAAAATAGAAGATCCTCGCCTTTGTCTTTTCGGCAAACCCGCGCACGATTCCGTCGTCGAAATTGAGCACCGCGTATTCCGCTTCCGTACTGTTTTTCAAAAGCTTGCTCTTCAGAAATATGTAATTCTCCATGTTGTAATGACGGTTGAGATGATCCTCCGTAACATTGAGCACTACCCCCACGTGCGGACACAGGGAATTGAGCGTCTCCAGCTGGAAGCTGGAAATTTCCGCCACGGCCACGTCGTTTTCTCCCAAAGATATGTATTTGATCATCGGCGAACCGATATTGCCGCACGCCTCCGCTCTATATCCGCCCTCGGAGAGTATCTTCGCCAGCATGCTGACGGTGGTGGTTTTTCCGTTGGTTCCCGTCACCGCCGCTACGGGACAGCGCATATATCTTGCCGCCAGCTCCGTTTCACCGATCACCGCCTTGCCGCTCCGCTTGAACGCCACCGCCGTCGGATGGTCGATGGGGATTCCCGGGCTTAAAACCAGCGCGTCGCAGATTTCGTGCATACGGGAAATCTGTTCTTTCGTCGCCCGTTCAGCGCCCTTTTCCTCCAGCAGACGCGCGGATTTTTCCACCGCTTCGCCCGCCACGTCGTCATAGACGAATACCTTCGCTTTTCTTTCCAGTAAAAATTCGGCCGCGGCACACCCCGAGCGGGATAAGCCGAGCACGAGAAACGTTTGTCTTACGGGATACATGAACTCCTCCGTTTGATTTTTTAGAGTTGGGCGATCACGCACAGCGCGCCGAGAATCGCGGTTACGACGGCATAGGCGTAGGAAATCTTCGCCTCAGAATAACCTTTTTCCTGAAAGTGATGATGCACGGGCGCCATGAGAAAGACCCGTTTACCGCCCGTAGCCTTATAGTATATTACCTGAATGATAACGGTTATGCTCGAAAGGACAAACATAATTCCCACGACGGCGATATAAAGAGTGTTTCCCGTGAAAACTCCGATACAGGAAGCGAAGCCGCCCAAAGCCAGCGAGCCTGTATCCCCCATAAATACCGCCGCGGGCGAGACGTTGAAAATCAGGTACGCCGCGAGCGCGCCGCAAAGGCAGAAGGATAAAAGCGCCAGAGAGGGAAATCTGCCCTGCACGGCGATCAGCAGGCCGAGACAGAGAAAGAACGGCAGTGACGTACCCGCAGCCAGCCCGTCCAATCCGTCGGTCAGATTGACGCTGTTGACCGTGGCAAGAAAGACGAATACCGCCAGAGGCACCATGCCCCAGCCGATGTCCACGCTTTTGTGTGTGAAGGGGAGATTTAAGGTAGTAAGACCCGCGCGGACGCAGAAGAGGCCCGCAAAAACGGCGGCAAACGTCTGAAAGAGCGCCTTTTGCCAAGCCTTGAGCCCGAGATTTTCTTTATGCTTCTTTTTAAGCACGTCGTCCAGAAGCCCCACCAGCAGATAGGCAAACCCTACCGTCAGGGAAACGACCGCCACGCGGTCGAACTTTTTGAGAAAGACGGCTTCCGCGAGCACCGCGGACAAAACAAAAGCGAGTCCGCCCATGGTGGGCGTACCGCTTTTGCCTTTGTGTTCCTTTACGTAAGAGAGTATATTCTGTCCCGCTTTCAGCTTTCTCAGGACGGGGATAAGCAGCAGACAGAAGACGAGAGACAATAAAAACGCGACGAGCGCGGCTGCGAGATAATTTTTCATAAAAATCAAGGCTTCAAAGCGGATTGTCCGGCTTTTGGCTTAACGCCTCCCTGATTACAGCATTGTCGTTATAGGAATATTTTATACCCATAATCTCCTGATAATCCTCTCCGCCCTTGCCCGCCACAAGCAGGATATCCCCTTTCTTCAAAAGCCCCACCGCATAGTAAATCGCCTTCTCCCGTTCGGGCACGACGGCATAGTGTACGGAAAACCGCCTGTACCCCTTTTCGATCTCCGCGATGATGTCGTAAGGGTCCTCGTAGCGCGGATTATCTGAAGTGAGCACGGAGAAATCCGCCTTTCGCGCCACCGTTTCGCCCATAATCGACCGCTTGGTGCGGTCGCGGTTGCCGCCGCACCCGAACAGACAAATCAGCCTGCCCTTACAGTGCGACTTCAGCGCGGCGAGCGATTTTTCCAGGCCGTCGGGCGTATGCGCGAAATCGACGAAGATATCCGCGCCGTGAAATTTACCCGCGGGCTCCAGCCTGCCCCGCACGGGTTTCATGCCGCTCAATCCTCCCGCAATCGCCTCGGTGCGGATTCCCAGCGCGTACGCGCACGCCGCCGCGGCCATTGCATTGTAAACGTTGTGCCGTCCCGTCATCGGCAGGGAAATGCGGCATAAATTGTCGGACAGATTGAGCATAAATTCGCAGCCGTAAAGCTCCTCCGAGGTAATCACAGCAAACGCTTCCGCGGGAGTCTCCAAACCGTAAAACACCGTACTCGTCTTACCCGCCTTGTCCGATTCGCCGCGAAGCCCTCCGATCTCCCGCCCCACCGCGTCGTCGCCGTTTAGCACCGCGATCGGACACCTCTCGGGCGTAAAGAGCAGCTTTTTCGCCGCCTTATACTTTTCCATGGTGCGAAAGAAATCAAGGTGATCCTGCGTGAAATTGGTAAAGATACACGCCGCAAACGGGATTCCTTCCTCTTTGCGGTAAAAAAGCGCGTGTGCGGACACTTCAGCCACCACATATTCCACCCCGCTTTTTACCATATCCGCAAACATCTTGTGCAAAAAGAGCGGATCGGGCGTGGTCAGTTCGGGCGCGATCTGCTTTTTGCCGTAATAGATCCCCAGCGTCCCGACCACCGCCACCGTCTTTCCCGCGCGGCGGAGCACGGAGGCCAGCATGTAGGACGTGGTCGTTTTTCCGTTGGTGCCCGTGATGCCGATAATTTTCAGCTTTTCCGCGGCATGGTCGTAAAAGGCGGAGGCGATCAGCCCCATGGCGGCGCGCGAATCGGGCACGACGAGCTGCGGAATCTTCAGCTCGAGCTCACGTTCCGTCACGACGGCGGCAGCGCCCGCTTCCTCGGCGTCCCGCGCATAGACGTGAGAGTCCGTTTTTCCGCCCGTCAGGCAGAAAAACAAGTCTCCCGTCGAGCAGAAGCGGCTGTCCGCGGTCAGCCCGCGGATCTGCGTATTTTCCGACGTCTGCATATTTTTGGCCCCGCATACGATACGCGCGCCCCCGACGCAGCGGGCAAGCTCCGATAAAAGCATGATGTGCACCCCTTTAGGCCGCGAACAGCCGCGGCCGCGATTTCCTTCACTCTATATTTATTCGCTTTGGTAGGGTTGTATGTTTTTCAGAGCGATAATTCCCTCGAAAATTTCTTTCGCGCACGGCGCGGCCACCGAGCTTCCGTAATAAGCGCCCTGCGGCTCGTCTATGATGACGAGAGCGAGATACTGCGGGTTATCCGCAGGGAAAAAGCCGACGAAGGAAGAAACGTATTTTCCTGCGGCGATGTGTCCGTCCTCGTATTTCTGCGCCGTACCCGTCTTGCCGCCGACCCTGTAGCCCTCTATGTACGCTTTTTTGCCGCTGCCGTCGCGGACGACGCCCTCCAGCATGGCGGCGAGCGTCGAGGAGGCCTTTTCGCTGATCGTTCTGTTTTTCAGCGTTTTTTCCACGTCCTGAAGCACGTACCCGTCGGAAGCGTAAATGCTTTTGACGAGATGGGGCGTATAATAATATCCGCCGTTGACCGCCGCCGCGGTGGCGCAGGCGAGCTGTATCCCCGACACCGCGATCGTCTGCCCGAAGCCGATACGCGCGAGATCGCAGTCCCTCACCGCCGTTTCAGGCAGCAGCATACCCAACGCCTCGCCGCTGTAATCGATCCCCGTCGTCTTGCCGAAGCCGAACGCGGAAAGGTAATCGTAAAAAGTCGAAGTCCCCAGTGCGAGCGCGATATCCGTAAAGCAGGGGTTACAGCTGTTGTTGAGCGCGTCGGCGAGCGTCTGGTTGCAGTGCTTGCCGTTTGCGTGGTTGCTCCAGCACTTTACCGTCGTGCCGTCCACCGACCGCGTGCGGCTGCTGGGAAATACGTAGCTCGTCGAAAAGGCGTTGCGGTTTCCCCTGAGGGATTCCTCGATGTCCGCGGCCGCGGTGACGACCTTGAACGTGGAGCCGGGTTCGTAAATATCGCAGACGATACGGTTTCTGGAAAGGCTGTTCAAAAGCTCTGTCTCGTCCCGCGGCACGTCGTTGAGATCGTACCCCGGATAATTTGCCATGGCGAGAATCTCAAAAGTGTCGGGATCGAGCACGATACACTCTGCGGATACGGGCGAATGTTCCTCGAAGGCCTTCGCCATGACGCTTTCGCAGACGGACTGTATCCCGTAATCGACGGTGAGTTTAACGTTCATGCCGTCCTCGGCGGGGCGATAGGCAGCAACCGCGCCCTTAAGGTTGACACCGACAAGGTCGGTTTCGTAAAGCAGTTCCCCGTTCGTCCCCGCGAGATATTTATCGTAATATTTTTCGATCCCTGTGGTACCCGAATTGTCGGTTGAAGTAAAGCCGAGCACCTGACAAAGCGAATCGCCCTTGGGATAGACGCGCGTATTGTCCCGGGAATAATAAACGCCTTCGGGATTGGCTTCGGCCAGCGTCTCTATCGCGCCCTTGCCCACGTGCCGCGCCACCGTAATCTCCGACGCCTTGACCGATTCGAGTTTTTTCAACAGCGTGTCGCCGTCCACCCCGAGACAATCGGAAAGCAGGCGCGCGGTGCCCGTCTTATCCTTGACCGCGTTGGAGCGGGCAAACACCGTATAGGAGGTATTGTTTTCCGCCAGCACCACGCCGTTGCGGTCGGTGACGAGGCCGCGCTCCGCCACGACGGGAATTTCGCGCATCCATTGATCCAAAGCACGATAGCCCAGCTGACCGCTCCAGACGACCTGTACGTAAAAGAAACGGCCCGCTAAAATGCAAAAAAGAAAGGTTATCGCCGTGAACACGGCAAATAACCTCTTTCGTAAAACAGATACAGAATAATCGGTTGTCGGTTTTTTAATGGTCGTTCTCTCCTTCCGGAAATTTTTTTACTTATCGTCGAAAATCATTCCGTGTTCCTGCGCGTACTCCAAAATCTTTTCGGGAGACTTGGCTTCCTCGATACGGCCTTCCAGAGCGGCGTTCTCTTCGACGAGCGCCTGCCTTTCCGTCTCCAGCCTCCTCAATTGCGCGGATTTGGAGCTTATCACCTGCGTATTGATGCAGATGACCGTCAACATGACGATAACCAG
This sequence comes from uncultured Eubacteriales bacterium, assembly GCA_900540805.1. GTDB lineage: Bacteria > Bacillota > Clostridia > Christensenellales > Borkfalkiaceae > Scatosoma. The sequence continues at coordinate 44,349 of UQHL01000015.1, read as the reverse complement.
CGCGGCAAACGCCGCCATCACCATTTTAGCGAAACGGCTGAAGCCGTAGCTCTCCTCCCGTACTCCGACGTTTACCGCCGTAACGGGCATTTCCGCGACCGCCGCACCGCCCGCAGTCTGCACGGATGCCGCAAGGAGGTCGGCGGCGGAGACGTCGGGCGTTTCGGACGGCGCAAAATCATAATCTTCACGGCGGATCGTCCTGTCCAGCGTTTCGGGCGTGAACAGAGGCGAATTCACCTTGGTGTGTACGTATTCGGCCGTACGGGGCGCTCCTTCCGTCGCGGGTGCGGCGGGATAGGAAGCCGTCCTTTCGGGACGCTCGGGCGCGAGCGTGGGAGCCGAAGCGCGGGTAGCGGCATAAGGCGCCCTCTCCGCTTCGGAAATGCTCTCCGCAAGCTGGGTTGCCTCGGCGTTTCTCAATTGTTCGTAGCGCTCCTTGATGCGCGCGTTATGTAAAGCCGCTTCCTCTTCGGGCGGCGTATATACCGGTGCGGGTCTGTTTTCAAATACCGTAGCCATCTTCTTCTCTCCTTCCGTGTTGCTTGTCGTCAACTCATAATAACTTTTTTATTATCCTTTGTGTTTCTTCTCTCTTAAGGTTCTTATAAAATTTTTTCCGCGATCCTCAGCTTTGCGCATTTGCTCCTCGAATTGTTTCCGAGTTCCTCCGCGCCCGCCGTGATCGGTTTGTGCGTAATAATTTTAATTTCCCGTTTCTTTCCGCAGACGCAGACGGGAAAGCTCTTGGGACAGGTGCACGGCGACTCCAGATATCTGAACGCCTCCTTCACCGCCCTGTCCTCGAGGGAATGAAAGGTGAGGATCGCAATCCGTCCCCCCGTTTTCAGCCGCCCGACGAGGGCGAGCACCAGCTCGTACAATCCGTTCAGCTCGCCGTTGACTTCTATCCGGAGCGCCTGAAAGCTCTTTCTTTCACACGGCGCCCCGAAACGAAATTTTGCGGGGATACTGCCGCGTATCACGGAAGCGAACTCGCCGCACGTCTCAAAGGGCTTGGTCTCCCTGTATTTTACGACGTTCCGCGCAATCGGACGGGCAAAGTTTTCTTCGCCGTACGCCTTGAAAATAAACGCAAGCTTTTCTTCCGTATAAGTATTGAGCACGTCTTTCGCCGTCAAAGGAGCCGTTTGGTCCATTCTCATATCCAACGGCGCGTCGGCGGCCCGATAGGAAAAGCCGCGTTCGGCGTCGTCGATCTGATGAGAAGAAACCCCGAAATCGAGGAGCGCTCCGTCGAGCTTTTCCACGCCCGCCCGGTCGAATACTTTTTCAAAATCCTTGTAGTTGGATTTATAAATTGTATATCTGCCTTCAAACGGGGAAAGTCTCTCCTCTGCCGCGGCGATCGCTTCGTCGTCCAGATCTGTGGCGATCAGCCTGCCCGAGGGCGAAGTCCTTTTAAGTATCTCGTAGGAATGTCCGCCTCCGCCCACCGTGCCGTCGAAATAGATTCCGCCGTCCTTTAAGGAAAGGCCTTCCATACATTCTTCCAGCATAACGGGCTTATGCGAAAATTCCAGCATCTCTTAAATCCCCAGTTTTTTGAATTCTGCGTCGTAGTCCGCGCCTTCGAGATACGCATTATACCGCTCCGCCGACCAGATCTCCAGCCGCTTGCCACGGCCGACCGTGACGACGTCCTTTTTGATCCCCGCGATTTCGCGGAGCCTGGAAGGAAGCACTACCCTCCCCTGTCCGTCCTCTTCCGCCGAAAATATCGAGCTGAAGAACAACAGGGACGCCTTGGAGGATTCGCCCAGCCGTTCTTCCGAAAGCTCCTCGACGGTCTCCTCAAGCACTTCGTCGGGAAAGACGTAGATACAGCCGTTCATGCCGCGGGTAAAGCTGTACGTCTTTTCGTTGTGCTCGCCCGTCAGGCCTTTTTTGAACTTTGCGGGAATCCGCAGCCGACCTTTGTCGTCCAGCTGATGTTCGTAAATTCCACAAAACATATTGGCCATATCTTCACCTCCCCCTTTTATATTTAGTAACTTGTCTCTATTATATAACCATTCTTGCCCCTTGTCAAGTTTTTTTTGCAAATTTTTCAAAAAAAAGAGTAAAATTTTGGGATTGATGACCACATTTCTAAATATTACCCCTATTTTTTATATCGAACATTTGTTCGCATACCCTTTTATCGGTGATTTTTCCGCTTCCGAGGAAAAAAACGCGAGAAAAACCCCTTTTTTCGGGGCAATTTTCCCGATTTTTCAAAAAGCCACGCGAACAAGTGTTCGCTTTTATGTTTTTTTTCTTTTCCTCGAGACTGCCCGTTTCGAGGGGCAAAACGGGGGCAAAGGTGGTCGGCAAACATAAAAAATCAGAATCTGTGGTCACGGGTGGCCAAAGGGAGTCAATTTTTTCCGTTTTCAATGCCAAGGGGTAAGCTTTTTCCGTTTCCAATGCCAAAATGTCGGCGAGGCGGCGGGAAATCCCCTCGTTGCCGTCATAGACGGGACAGCCGTAAAATATTTCCGCCTTTTCCTTTAAGAATATATAATGCGTACACCCCAGCACCACGGCATCGGGCTTCCCTTTCGGAAAAAAGGAAGCGAAATCGTAACCCTCGCCGGAAAAGAGATGCTTCTCCACCGCCCCCGCCAATCCATCGCATGCATAGGCGCAAAGCTCTGCCTGCGGATATTTTTCCATGGCGCGGAGACAGAGCCTTTGAAATCTTTCGCTCTCAACCGTGGCCCGCGTGGCAAGTATAAAGATCCGTCCCCCCTTTTTCGCAGCGGGAAATACGGCGGGTTCCGCCCCGATGACCGGGAAGGGAAAAGACCTGCGGAATTCGTCGGCGCACACCGCCGTCACCGTATTGCAGGCAATGACGGCGGCTTTTACGCGGAGCTTGCCGAAAAGCCCGAAGGCATCCCGGGCGTATTCGCGGATCGTTTCGGGCGGCAGGTTTCCGTAAGGCGCGCGTTTGTCGTCCCCATAATAATAGACGGGCAGGCCGCCGCAGACATTAAGACAGGACTTAAGTACGGTCAGCCCTCCTATGCCGCTGTCGAAAAAACCGACGCCCCCGCCGGGAATATCCATATTATCCTCCCGAAACAAAAAATTTTCCGAAAATTTGCCGATTTTCGGAAGAAACACCTCAAAAACAGTTTACAAGCCCGATTATTTATGCTAAAATAATCCATGCAAACGAAATCTATTTAAGAAAAACAGGAAAAAATAAGGAGATCATCATGCCTAATATTAAATCCGCAAAAAAGAGAGTTTTGGTTATCGAGAAGAAAACCGCAGTCAACAAAGCCGTAAAGTCCGCACTCAAGACGCAGATCAAGAAATTCCTTGCCGCCGTCACAGCCGGAAATAAGGAAGAGGCGACGAAGCTTTATCCCGAAACCGTTTCCGCAATCGACTCGGCCGCTTCCAAGGGAATCCTTCATAAGAATAACGCCGCCAACAAGAAAGCGAAGCTTGCAAAGAAGCTGAACGCGATGGAAGCGTAATCGAAGGAAAATTGTACTTAACTTTAATTATGAATATGAAGGTCTGCCATTCGGTAGACCTTTTTTTCGTGTTTTATTTTTGTTTTTTCCTAAAAAACGGCCCCCTGCCGCCCCGCGAAAAAATTTTTATGAAAATATTGTAAAAACCGCCTTCAAACGTTTGACAAATTTTTCTCTTTACAATATAATTATCGGCAGTGCGTGAGTTTATTTTAACTAAACTTTTCGTTTATTATTAACAAACCGCCGCCGCGGATTGTTTTTACAAAGAAAAAAGTTTACTTTTACAAAACCGACGGACAAAAAAACGGATAAGGAGAGGAACCTTGGAGTTAGGCGGAAAAATCAAACAAATGCGCAATCAAAAGGGATTGACGCAGGAAGAACTCGCCGATCGGTGCGAGCTCACCAAGGGATATATTTCCCAGCTGGAAAACGACTTAAACAGCCCTTCTATCGCTACCCTCACCGATATTCTGTCGGCGCTCGGCAGTAATCTTTCGGAATTTTTCAGGGAAGAAGCAAAAGAAAAAGTCATATTTGGAAAAGAAGAATACTTTGAAAAAGATGCGGACGGCGTACTTTGGAAATGGCTGATTCCCAACGCGCAGAAAAATATGATGGAACCCGTTCTCGTGGAGCTGGCGGAAGGCGTTTCCACCTCGGGCGATATCCCGCACGAGGGCGAGGAATTCGGCTACGTGCTGGAGGGAAGAATCGCCGTCGTATTGGGCAATAAACAATATATATGTAAAAAGGGCGAAGCTTTTTATTATTCGGCGGGAAAGCCCCATTCCATTTTGAACAAGGGCAAGGGAAAAGCAAAATTTCTTTGGATTTCCACACCTCCCAACTTTTGATTTTTTTAATAAAAACCGCGCTGTTTTTGGAGAACACTTATGGAAAAAAATGCGACCAATATTATCGAGCTGGTAGATGTCTGCAAGGAATTTGACGGCGTAAGCGTCATCGACAATATGAACCTGTATGTCCGCAAAGGCGAATTTGTCACCTTTCTCGGCCCCTCCGGCTGCGGAAAAACCACTACCCTGCGCATGATCGCGGGCTTCGAAATGCCCACGAGCGGAAAAATTCTTCTCAACGGCCAGGATATCAGCAGTCTCCCGCCCAACCAGAGGCCCGTGAATACCGTTTTCCAGAAATACGCGCTTTTCCCGCACCTCAATGTTTTTGAAAACGTGGCCTTTGGGCTTAAGCTTAAAAGAGTGAGCACTACGTATGTCGATAAAAAGGGAAACACGGTTGAAAAATATATAAAGCTTTCTAAAGCGGAGATCGCGGAAAGAGTAAAAAAAGCGCTTGAAGTCGTCGATCTCGAGGGCTTTGAAAAACGGAGCATTTCCACCCTTTCGGGCGGACAGCAGCAACGTATCGCCATCGCCCGCGCCATCGTCAACGAGCCTGAAATTCTCCTTCTCGACGAGCCGCTCGGAGCGCTCGATCTCAAAATGAGAAAGGAAATGCAGTTAGAGCTCAAAGCCATGCACAAACGGCTGGGCATCACCTTTATTTACGTTACGCACGACCAGGAAGAAGCGCTGACGATGTCGGATACGATCGTCGTTATGGCGGACGGCTATATTCAGCAGATCGGTACGCCCGAAATGATCTATAACGAGCCGAAAAATACTTTTGTCGCCGACTTTATCGGCGAAAGCAATATCTTCTCGGGAACCATGCCCAAAGATTATCTCGTGCGCTTCTGCGGCAAATCTTTCGTATGCGAGGACGGCGGCTTTGAAAAAGACGAGCCTGTAGATGTCGTCGTCCGCCCCGAGGACGTAAAGATCGTGCCTGCGGGACAAGGCACGCTGGCGGGAAAAGTAACCTCCGTTATTTTTAAGGGCATTCACTATCAGATTCTCGTGCAATGCGGAAGATACGAGATCGAAATCCAAAGCACCGCCGCGCCCCGCTTGGGCGACACGATCGGGCTTGCAATTGCCCCCGACGGAATTCACGTCATGAAAAAATTATTCCGCGTCAATCAGTTTACGGGCGTCGTCACCAAAAAGAATACCGTGGAATTCGGCGACGGCGAATTCGAATGCGACGTCACCCAGCTTTATCCGGGCAGTCATCTCGACGAGGAAGGTTATCTGATTACGGCGAAGGGAGAAAAGCTCGACCTCACGGATACGGAGGTCAACGTCGAAGTAGGGCTCCACGACATTACGATGAGCGACGATCCCGAAGCCGGCGGCGCGCGCGGAAATATCATCTCCCTTATCTATAAAAGCGAATATTACCGCTACATTGTCCGAACAGAAAACGAAGAAGATTATGTCCTCGCCTGCGAGGATCTCTGGAACGAAAACGATTACGTCAGCCTGATCATCCCCAAGGATAAAATCAAACTGACGCTGAAAAATCCGGAGGAAAGCAAAAAATGACAAAAACCAAACCGCATTTTTCGCGCAAGCTTCTGGCGATCCCCTACGGATTATTTCTGTTTCTATTTGTATTGATTCCCCTTCTCATTATCGTTTATTATGCCTTTACCGACGGAAACGGAAGCTTTACCTTGAAAAACTTCCGCGAATTTTTCAGCAGCAACGGGGAAGGTCTTATCGGATTTTTTACCTCCAGCACCTGCAAGACAATCGGGCGAAGCCTCTTTATTTCGACAGTCAGTACTATCGTCTGTCTCTTTATCGCTTATCCAGTCGCTTATATCATAGCCAATTGCAGATTGAAAACCAAATCGGTGCTGCTGCTTTTGTTTGTCGTTCCCATGTGGATAAATTTTGTATTGCGTATAAATGCGTTGCGGGAACTGCTGGACTGGATCGGTATTTATAACAAATCGGAATGGAATATGTTCAATACCATTTTGGGCATGGTGTACGACTTTCTCCCCTTTATGGTTTTGCCTATTTATACGACGCTTATAAAGATAGACAACAGTTATCTGGAGGCAGCGCGAGACCTCGGAGCCACGGGCGCAAAAACGTTTATGAAAGTCACTCTGCCCCTTTCAAAATCGGGAATCGTCAGCGGCTGCACGATGGTTTTCCTTCCGTCCATGTCCAATTATGTCGTTTCCAAATGGATGACAAACGGAAAAATAACTATTATTGGCTCTTTTATCGAAAAGTATTTTTTCTCGGGAGACTGGGGGTACGGATCGGTAACCGCGTTGATCCTGTTGCTTCTTATGTTTCTGATCACATGGCTGACGGGCGGATTTAAGGCCGAATCGAAGACGAACACGAGAGGTGCCGTTTTATGAAAACAGCAAAATGTATTTTGAAATGGTTTTTTATCGGACTTGTCATTCTATTTATCTATCTCCCTATCGTTTTTCTTTCGTTCAATAGCTTTAACGCGAGCGACAATATTCAGATATGGAAAGGCTTCAGCCTTGATCACTATAAGTTTTTTTTCAATTTTGACAACGCCCCGCTGCAGATCGTCATAAATACGCTGATCCTGTCGGCAGTGGTAGCCACCCTTTCCACCGTATTCGGAACCATAGGCGCTATAGGGATTTTCTATTGTAAAAAACGGACCTCCTCGATACTGACAGGGATAAATCAAATTCCCGTCATAAACGCCGATGTGGTAACGGCTATTTCCCTCGCGCTGCTTATAGCAATTTTGGGAATAGATAGAAACACTTATATTCCCCTCGTTTTGGGGCAAATGGTACTATGCACCCCGTTCGTAATTTTATCCGTTATACCAAAATTGGAACAGATGGATCCCAATTTATACGAAGCGGCCTTGGATTTAGGGGCGTCGCCGAGAAAAGCGCTTTTTTCCGTCGTTATCCCTCAGATACTGCCGGGCATTATTTCCGGCTTTCTCCTTGCCGTCACCCTTTCTCTGGATGATTTCGTCATAGCCGACTATACTAAGCCCGACACATTTCAAACCATCAGTACGCATATCTACTATTTGAGAGCAAACACCATAGGCACAAAGACCAAAGCTTCCTATTGGGCTTTTACCGCTATTATTTTCTTAATTATCGTAATTGTGCTTGTCACCACAAATATAATTTCTTATAAAAAATCAAGGAGCAAAAAACAATGAAAAAAATTATTTCCACAGTTCTTTCTCTTTCTCTTCTCTCGGTTTCCGCATTATCTATGGCCGCGTGCGATACCCGCCCCGTACTGAAAGTTGCCAGTTGGGTGGATTATATCGATATGGGCGGAGACGACAGCTACGTCAAGGGAAGTAAAAGCCTCGATAAAGAGTTTGAAGATTGGTATTACGAGCAAACGGGTAAAAAAATCCGGGTGGATTATATTCCCATGCAGGACAACGAAAACATGTACACCAAACTTGATATCACCAAAAACACGTACGATCTCCTCTGCCCTTCCGAATATATGATTATGAAAATGGCGGCGGAAAATTTACTTGAAAAATATCCCGAATCATTTTTCGACACTTCGATCGAGACCAATTACTATGCGAAAAACGTTTCTCCGTATATCAAAAATATTTTCGATAACGGAAAGACGACAGACGGCTCCTCTTGGAGCGATTACGCGGCGGGCTATATGTGGGGTACGACAGGTTTTACCTTTAACCGGGCAAAAGTCGAGCCCGAAGAAGTTAAAACCTGGTATGCTTACGATAAGGGCCATATCATTTCCGCGAAAGAAAATGTCCGCGACTCTTATTTCGAAGGTCTCGGCATGTATTATGAGCAGGAATTACTGGCTCTGAAAGGACAGCGTGAGGCGGGAACGATTACCCTCGAACAGTACCAAACCGCTTTATCCCAAAAGATGAACGACACCGACGCAGAAACCATGAAGGCCGTCGAAGCGCTTCTCAAAAGCAAAATGAACGATAAAACCAACAAAAGCTTCTGGGGCTTTGAAACAGACGAAAAGGCCCCCGTGTTTTCCGGACAAATCGATATTTCCTATCAATGGAGCGGCGATGCCGTATATATCATGAACGAGGCGGACGGCAACGATTTACGTTATGATTATTGCGTGCCCGAAGCGGCGTCCAATCTTTGGTTTGACGGATGGGTAATGCAGAAAGGAGCCAATGTGGAAGCCGCCACCATGTTCGTCAACTTCCTCTCGAAGCCGGAAAACGTTATCCGAAACATGTATTATATCAATTATACCAGCTGTATCGCAAATGAAACGATATTTGAATATATCGAAGAAACGTATGCCGCACAAAGCGAAGATACCGTTGAATACGATCTCAGTTATTTCTTTGGGGACGGACATAAAATTACGGCAGACAAGGAACAGCTGACCCGCCAGCTTTTCGCGCAGTACCCCGACGAAGAAACCTTAAAGCGTTGCGTTATTATGAATTACTTCGACAGCGACGCCAACAGCCGCGCAAACAAAATGTGGAACAACGTACTCGCAGGTTAATCGTTTTCCTGAAATATAACAAAACCGCTTTCTCCGATATTCTTTTCGGAGGAGGCGGTTTCTTTATAATTCGTTTGATAGGCTAAAAGCTTTTTAAGGAATTTCTATAGGATCAGAAGCATAACGGGCATCGTGACGATACACAGCATTGTACCGAGCAGAAGCATATTTGCAGCGTCCTCCTGCCCTTCCCCCAGCAATTCCGCAAAATTAAGCACGACGCTCGCGACGGGACAACAGGCCATAATAAACATGGCCTGTCTGATGTATCCCTCCCAGGGAAGAAGACAGGCGACGCCGAGCGCCAAAAGCGGAAAAATCATCTGCTTTACAAGAATAATTAAATATTGCAGTTTTCCCGCAAATATTTTCTTAAAGCTCATGCTTCCCAAACGGATTCCCATAATGATCATACACAGCGGCGTAGTCATTTTTCCGACAATGGAAACCGCACCGTAAAGCTGTCCGGGAAGTTTTATATTCAGCATAAATAAAGGCAGAGCCACGGCCATAATGATAACGGCGGGATTAAAGACAATCTTTTTGACGGAAATATATTTCCTGTCGTGAGTAATAATCGCCGAAGCCACCGTCCACCCCAACAGGCTCATGGAGACAAAATACATGTTAGAAAAGACGACGGCGTTTGTTCCCGGCAGCAGAGCTTCCAGAATAGGCACCCCGAAAAAGGCACAGTTGCCGAAGGTACTCGCAACGGTATATATTCGATATCTGACGTCCTGCTGTTTCTTACGGAACAATAAATAAAAAGTCCCTATCGTCAGCAGCTGCACCACAGTAATCGCCAACAGGAACCACAGCATATCCCTAAAGAGCGGCCAGGTAAAATCAACGCTGTCAAAAGTATATAACGTTAAACACGGTTGACAGACATACATTAATACTTTAGAAAACGCGGGCAACGAATCCGTATTCACAGCCTTGAGCTTCGATAAAATAAATCCGGGAACGGCATAAAGCAACAGTATGCCCACCGATGTCAACGTCAATAAAAAATCCATTTTTACCTCTTACAAGCGTCTCAAAATTCGGCCCGGATTTTCCCGCTTTGTTTTCCTTTGAATACGGTTCCGCTTTCTTTTAGCGCAACGGTTATATTTTATTACAATTTCCTTTCTTTGTCAATAAATTATGTCGATCTAAACAGATTTTTATAAATCCGCCCTTGATCTATGTCAGACATAATTACTATATCTGTCAACATACTACGACACGCACAATTGTTACGCGTGACATAAACGGCCGTTTTTCAATGTATTACGCCAGACATAATTATTATGTATGACATAATACGCGCCTTTCCGCCGTTTTATTAAAGCCTCTACCCTACAAGCAAAAAATCGGACCTTTTTCTAAAAAAAAGGTCCGATTTTTCACTATTTTTTAAGACTATCTTACGATACGCCCGCAGATCAATTTAACTCCGTAAGGCACCTTTACTTTCATTTTGCCGTCCTCTATTTCTATATGCAAAACGCCTTTTTTAAGCGGAACATCGCCTTTCACCCACGTCAATCCGCCAAGCGAGGGGGAAATACGGACGGTATCTCCGCCGTTTTCCACTTTGACGCCGAGCACCCGTTCTACAAGATACGGCAATACTCCCGAGGACCAGCCGTGGCAAAAGCTGTGACGATATCCCAGATAGCAATACGCCCCGAAATCTCCATGGATATCCTTTTCACCTTCTTCGGGCAGCCTCGTCAAAGGAGCGGCCTCCTGCATCCAATCGATGTCGAAATCTTCCCAAAAAGTAGTTGCTCCCATCTTCAGCATACCGCCGTAATATTCTTTGGCAATCTCCAGCGCGCGGGAGGTATCCGAAGCACGATCGATCGCGGATAAAAGAAAATAGCTCATAAATGTGCTCATACCCTTTGCGCCGCCCGTTAACAGCTTCTCTTTTTCGGTATCCGTTATATTTCCGAGCGCAAAATCTTTCAAAGCGATGATCTGTTTTTTTTCTTCCACCTCAAATTCGCGGGCCGACAGCTTTTTCGATATCTTTTCGCAAAGCGTCGCATCGGCCCCGAGATACTCCATAATTTCCTTCGCGGCGTCTATGGCCGCTACGGCGATCATGTGGACGCCTGCCGGCTCGTCGGGAGTGTCGTGCGTCGGCCAATCGACAAGATTAGATTTGAAATGAGTATTTCCGTCCTCGGAAACATAGGCGTCGATCGAACGTAGCAATCCGTCGATATATTCCTTTTGTGCGGCGAGATATTCGATGTCTCCCGTCCGGCGATAATACTCTCGGAGAATAATCATCCACCACATCGAATACATGGGAATCCCGTTCATCCATTGATCGGCAGGCGTCTGCTCCTTGACCAAATCGAGCGAACGGACAACGGGCGACAAATCGTCCGTGAGATTTTCTAAAGACAACAATTCGGGATAAATATCCCCGATCCATACAAGCCTGTCGCGCTTGATACCGTCCCATAACACACCGCGACGCACGCACAGCTCCACCGTTCTTGCCGCCGTCGCATAAATATCGTTCAAAAGAGGATCGGAACACTCGAAAGAGCCTTGAATATTCACTTCGGAATCCAAAACCTCTGCCACCACGCTTTTTAAGCTTATTTCTCCCCCGACGACATCTATACGCAGAAAGCGAAACCCGCTGTCAAAGAAGGCTGAATCGGAAAGGCTTATCACAGGTACGGTCAAATCGCGGTAAGCGTGCGCGTTTTGACTATTCTTTTCTCCAAGCTCGGCGCAGCATTCGCCCACCGATTCGCCCAGCCGAAGCCGCATTTGAGCCGTAAGTGCGGCTTGATGCACCAAAATACGTACGCCGCCCGCTATTTCTCTACCAAAATCGAGAATGACGTGGCCGCCGTCGCCGATCGTCGTAATCGAATTTTCGACAAGCATGATCTGTAAAGGTTTTTCGTCCAGAAGCTTTTCCGTGCCTTCCGCTTTTGCTTCGTCTATGACAGCATACGGGAGGCATACCGTATAAGAATGTTTCATATTTCTCCTTTTTTATCGGGCGAAGGCGTCTTGCGCCGAATCGCCGCTTTTTTCGTTTACCGATACAGGCCCTGGGGAATCGGCTTATACTCTACCCGCCATTCGCCGTCGCAAAGAAAGCTTTCGGGGCCGTAACAAGCCTGCGGATAGGGCTGATAGAGGGGCCCAAACGTATTTCTGCGAGGAAACGCAAGCTTGAGCACCAATTCGTCCCTTATGCTCACCTGCGTCGCATACGGTGCGAAAGCCAGCGTCTTTTCTTCTTTTCCGCCGCGAACTTTCATCACAGCGCAACCGAGCTTTTCGAAAGCGAGCGTATAATCTCCCGAACGAATCCCCGTATAATACTCTATCGCGCCCGTATAATGCGGGAAGCCCTGCGGAGCGATATCTCCCGCCTTGAGTTTCTTCGGCAAAGCCGTCAGCGTACGCGGCAATTTTACCCCGAATTCTCCTATCAGATAGACAGCCTCGAGCCCGTCGTCCGCACAAAAATCTCCTTCGAGCACAATTTCGTTTTTACCTGCCCCGATCTCTATCGGATACACGTCAAAACAGCGGTCCACCCAATAGAAATCGCACTTTTCGCCCAACGCTCTGCCGTTGACAAAACAATCGAGCTTTCCGCTCTCTTTGGCAAGATATATCTTTTGAGGTACGATTTCCGCTTCGAAGGAAAATGTCAGCTTAAGGCGACACAATTTTTTCTCCGCCTGTCCGCCGCCGTATTTTTCGACAAACCAGGGCTGAAGCATTGCGCCTCCGCGCAGTCCTGCGCCTCTTTCCCAACGGATAATACGATCGATCAGCAGTACGTCCTTCTCCTTACCGCCGTCCATACAAACGCCGTCCGTTTCCCATATCGCGCAATCGAGCGGCAGAACGTTCGGCTCGGTCAAACGGTAGTCGAATTCCTCGGGTAACACAGCAAGCGGATATTCCTTGCATTCGGTATGTTTGACGGCGTCTTTCGTAAAGCGGAAAATACATTCCTCACCGCCGAAAAGCGATACACTGATTGTACGGCCGGCCGTCGTCTCCGAAATTTCGGTTTTTCCCTCGCTCTTTCCGTCGCGGAAATTCCACTTCTCCGCGCAATAGCCTTTCAGCCTTTCGGGCAGCTCTAACGCGCCCGCAGTTCCCTTTTCTTTATCGAGATTGAGCAAAAACAGCCAGATATCCCCGCCCAGCTCATACGCGGCGTATCCCGTACCGACGGGGGCCTTTATGCGAAATTCGGGCGACAGCTTTTCGATCTCTCCCACCAGTTTTCCGCCAGCCGCAACAAATTTATCCAAAAGTCTGCGCGTCTCTCCGCCGATCCGTCCGCGGCGTTCCCACAGGATTTCGGAATATCTGATCCGCCCCACCTGCAAGTAGGCCTTTCCGTTCTCTTTTACGACTTTTCCGTATTTGCGCAAAATTTCCTCGTCGCCGTAATCGAAATCGATCCCCCGTTCCGTCAGCGTTTTGAAATCCTCGATATAGGCGGCGTCGAGATCGGAAATATCGGAATCGTCGGGCGTAAAAATATTCATCCACCCCATGCGCACCTTGCCCCACATTTCCCGCATCGGCGTTAAAACCAGCGTATCGCAGATACGGGTTCCCTCCGAATTAAGGACGGCAAGCCGCGCGAAATAATCCTCAAGCGATTTCCATTCCTTATAAAAAGAGAGCTGATGCAAAATACTTGCGGGATAGTCCCGCTTCGCCTCTCCCTTCATAGTGTACCAGCTTAAATGAGGACAACGCAGGCTGATCCCGAACAGCGCCTGCCAATCGCCCGATTTTTTATATCGGTCGAGCGTCATATCCCAGCCCGTCGCGCCGTAAAGTTCGCTTAAAACAAACTTTTTCCCGAGCTGTCTCGCCACGGAGGAGCACTGCTTCGCGGCCCAATAAATATCAGTATTCTCTCCCAGCACGTCGATCCCGGGATAATCCATATATTCGTAATAACGCATACAGGAACCCGTCATACTCGTCTGAATACTGAGGTTATCCTCATGCAGGATATGTCCCGTCAAAATAAGGCCGTGCTCGGCGCACCAATCGCGGCAGGGCTTGGCGAAATTCTGCGTAAACAGGTCGTCCATGACGTCCACGTACGCGCTTGCGGCGGTATTGAAGTCCTCTCCCTTTTTCCGCCAATAAAGAAGCGGAAAACAGAGTTCTTCCCCGTATTTCTTCCGATATGCTTCGGGCAGGGCCGCCGTATAGGGAGCCATGCGGGCGCGGTTGGCATTATTGATCCCGAATCCGTTAAACAGCGCGCCGCGGTGAGGCTCATCCGTAAATATGCCTTTGATGACGCTTCCGAAGAGATCCCCGCAGTACTGTGCGTATTTCTCGTGCGTGCTTTTCAAAAACAGTTCGGTGACTTCGCGGTTCATCGCGTCTATGTAGGTAAAACCGTTATAAAATTCCTCGCACGCCTGTTCCTCTTCGGCAAATACGGCGTATTCGTACCCCTCTTTTACCTCGGAGGCTGCCGTTACGGAATAACAGTCGCTCAGCCTCTTTTCTCCCTTATTATCCTTTTCGAACAAAACGGCGTAACGCGCGAGAATACCCGCCGTTTCGGGACAGGCAAGCGCTTCCGCGTCCGTATCGTAAAGGGAAACGAACCGCAGGCGGTTTTTCCTCTCCCGCGTGACTTCGCCTCCGCAGGTACCGCTCGGCCAGCGGTCCTCGTCGTAAAGCCAGGCCTCCATTCCAAATTCTTTCGCTTTAAGCGCGCACGCGCGGACGCATTCAAACCATTCCTCGCCGAGATATTCCGTCCGGAGTCCCGTGCGGGAATGCATGAAAAAACCTCCGAAACCCATCTCGTGCAGGATTTCCACCTGTCTTAAAAGCTCCTCCCGATCCAGTTTTCCGTTCCAGGACCAAAAGGGCTTCGCGCGATATTCCGAAGGAGGATTTTCTATCAATGACATTATCATATCTTTATTCATGTCACTATTATAACAATCCTTTATATTTTTGTCAACGGTGATTTTAACAAAACGGAAAAATTTTCACAATGTTAGTTGGTTTCTTTCATTGAGCAAATTTCGCTTTTCAAAAAGACCTCGCATAAATCCGACGAGGCCTTTTTCTCGATTTTTCTTCAACCTTCGGAGACGCTTTCCTCGCGGATGCGGCTCAGCCGCTCCAGCTCGCAGAACCTACCGCCCTTCTGCATCAGTTCCTCATACGAACCGATCTCCACCGCTATGCCGTTTTCCATCACCACGATCCTGTCGGCGTTGCGTATCGTGGAAAGTCTATGCGCCACGATAAACGTCGTACGCGCTTTTACAAGACGGTTTACGGCCTTTTGAACATGATATTCCGCCACGTTATCGAGCGCGGAGGTCGCCTCGTCCATAATAAGGATACGCGGGTTGCGGATGAGCGCGCGGGCAATGCAGATACGCTGTTTCTGCCCGCCCGAAAGCTTGTCGCCGTGCTCGCCTACCTGCGCGTCGAGGCCGCCCGGAAGCGACGGCAAAAATTCGGAAATATCCGCGTCCGCCACCGCTTTCTGAAGCTCTTCCTCGCTGTAATTATTCAGTCCGTAGGTAATATTTTCCCGTATGGTGCCCGAAAATAGAATACTGTTTTGGGGTACAACCGAAATGAAATGCCGATAAGTCTGACGGGAGATCTCGTCGAGCGGCACGCCGTCCACGAGAATATGTCCCTGCGTAGGCTCCAAAAGCCCGATCAGAAGATTGATGATCGTACTCTTCCCCGAACCCGACGAGCCCACCACGGCGATACATTCGCCCGAAGAGACATGGAGATTGAAATCCTTAATGACGTCCTTGTCGCCGTCGGGATAACGGTAGGAAACGTTATCGAAATCCACCTGTCCGTCGATCGCGGGAAGCACTCTGTTTCCGCCCGAGGCTTCCATATCCTCCGCGCGCATGATTTCCGAAAGGGAGCCGACCGACTCCCGTCCCGACATGAGAGCGGGATAGGCGTTGATCAAAGTAAGAACGGAGCCGTTTATCGAACCGAACAGGGATTGAAACAGCATCACTTCGCCGACCGAAATAATGTTTTTAATTGCCAGAAATACGCAGAAGAAAAGGCACAAGCCGCTTAAAAGGTTGCTGATGACCCACGTAAGCGAACCAAAATAGGCGTTTGTTTTGTCGAGCTTCAGCCCCGCCTGCGTCACCGAATCGATGCGCTTTTGCACCTCCACCGTCTCCACAGTTTCAAGCCCGTGCGATTTGGTAAGGGTAAGCATCTGAAGCATCGTCGTCAGCTTGGAGGACATTTTTTCGTTTTCCTGTCGGAACGCCGAATTGGTGACGCGCATTTTTTTGCGGAAAACCATAGCGTTGATGACGTTGAGCGGAACGATTGCCACAAAAAAGAGCGTCACCAAAGAACTTTTATAGAGGGCTATCCCCACGGAGATCACCGCGCCGATGACGTTGGGAATCACCACCTGAACGACGTTGCGGTAGTACATATCCACGCTGTCGATATCCCTCAAAAATTTCGACTGAATTTTGCCGCCCTCCATTTCCTTGTGATAGGTAATGGAAAGACGCTGAAGCTTGCGGATCACGCTGCTTTTTATGCCCGCCGTAGTGTTTCGGATCATTTTATTGGTGATCGACGCATACCACATATGCGTGGGAACATTTTGTATCAGCATGACGGCGAATATGGCGGCGTCGATCAGGATACGCAAGATAAAGCCTTCGGGTCTCAGGGTGATCATATCAATGACGTCGCCCGTGACGAGCGGCATAACCCATAAAGGCGCAGCCTTGAGTATGTAGATCAGCGACGAATATACCAGGCGCCCCCAATCCCTGCGGAAAATCTTTTTCAGAAATCCTCCGCCCCCGCGTTTTCCGCGCCCGTCCTCCCGGAACAGAGCCTCGTAATCGGGAAGCTTGTTGATTTTCTTTAAGCGTTCCCGTTCCAGGCGTTCGGTGTCTTTGTCAGGTTTTTCCGCTCCTCGCGGCTTTTCCGCGGGAGGCTCCTTTTCTTTTTTCTGCATGATAAACTCTCTCTTACAGTTTTCTATTAAATTTTTACGAAAAAATATTTTCGCAAACTTTTTCTATTTCTCTCGTTCTTCGGAAGGCAGGTCGTTCTTTTTCAACGAAGCGGCGCCGAAGCCGAGTTTTTCATATAATTCTATGCGTTCCTCGTCGGAATATTTCCAAACCGCATACAAAACAAACAATCCGACGGCGACGCCCACCACCGCCATGATGGCCATGGTCTGCCAATCGAACACCGCCCCGCCGCCCAATTTGGGAAGCAGCAGCCCCGCAAAATCGTATCCCCCGTGTATAAGTGCGCAAAGCAGAATATTTTTCGTCTTCATGAGCACATAAGCGCACAACCCGCCGATGAGGGTGGAATACCCGGCCTGAAGAATGGACGGGCCCACGCCGCCCCCCGCAAAAATATTGAACAGGTGCATGCCGCCGAACGCGAGAGAGGAAAAAAGAAAGGTTTTCCAAAGTCCTTTTTTGTCGTCGGAAAAACTGCCCGCCATCAGCGGAAAAAGAATACCGCGAAAAACGCATTCCTCGAAAATCCCCACAAAGGCACAGTATAAAGCAAATAATATCCAATTATCCACGCCGGTATGAAGTAGCTCCGTTTTGCCCGTAAAATGCGAATGAAAGGGAAAATTGTTCACGGCGACAAGCAAGGCGGGAAGGAGATACAAAAGATGGGCGGGACGGCCGAAAAGTCGGGTTTTGCCGCGTATCATCAGCCAGATCACCGCTATGCTGCCCACCGCGAGCGGAACGGTATCCGAAATAAGCTCGTTGTTGACCGCGTCGGAAGTATAGCGGATTTTGACAAAATCCAACACCGCCATGGCCGCACATAAAAGGACGATAACGGAAAAGCTGACGATGTCCCCGACGCTGTATTTTTTTTCGTTTTTCTGCGGCAAATTTCCCTTCAATTTTCTCTCCCCGATCGCGTATTATATAATCATTTTTTAATTGCCCCTATTATATCATAACGTCCTTCGCTTTGCAACGTCTTAAAGGGAGAAAAAGCAAAATATTTTTATCGATTTTCTATCATGGAAAAAAGAAAAACCGGGCCGTTTTTTCAGCCCGATTTTCCGCTTTAATTTTTCCTTTTTGGGATTGCCTGCGCCAGCGCCGAATACAGAACGTTGATATCGATCGGCTTGGGAATAATATAATTCATTCCCGCGGCCATCGCCGCTTCGGTATCCTCCTTAAAGGAATTTGCCGTCATGGCGATTATGGGAACCGTCCGCGCAGACGGAATATCCAGCCCACGAATTACTTTGGTTGCCTCCAGGCCGTTCATAACCGGCATCTGAATATCCATCAGCACCACGTCAAAGTTCGGGTCTTCCGTAAAGACGCCTACGGCCTCTTTACCGTCCCGCACCCGCATGACTCCCGCACCCGCCATTTCCAGAATATCCGAAGCGATCTCCGCGTTAAGGTCGTTGTCCTCCGCCATCAGGATACGCACGCCCGCCAAAAACTGCTTATCGACGCCCGTGGCCTGCGCTTTAGTGAACTCTGTCAACGGCAGAGTGACTGTAAAGAAAAATTCGCTCCCCTTTCCGACCTCGCTGGTCAAGTGCATTTCGCTGCCCATGAGCCGCACAATATTCTGACTGATGGCAAGCCCCAGCCCCGTTCCCTGGCTCTTGGCGTAAGAGGTCCCTGCCTGCTCGAAGGCCTTGAATATCCGCTCCTGATCGTCGGGGGCGATTCCCTGCCCCGTATCGGCGACGGAGAATGTAATTTCCGCCTCTTCCGTATCCTTTTTAACCTCGTTTACCGTCAACGTCACCGTTCCGCCAAAGGGCGTAAATTTGAAGGCATTGGAGACAAGATTGGTGAGCACCTGACGCAGACGAATAGCGTCGCCCTTAAACTGGTCGTGCTCCGCGACATTGTTGACGATAAATTCCAGCCCGTGGCGAATCGCTTCTCCCGACAGCATGCTATACAGCTCGTTGAGCATTTTTGAGAGAGAAAAGGGTTCCGCGGCAATCGTCATCATTCCGCTGTCGATACGGCTCATATCGAGGATATCGTTCAACAGGCTTAAAAGATAATGCGACGAGGAACGTATTTTAGTCAGGTTCTCCCGGACGGGTACCGGGACGTCCTCCTGTCTGCTCGTCAAATCGGTAAGACCGATAATCGCGTTCATAGGAGTGCGGATCTCATGGCTCATACGGGACAGGAAATCACTTTTCGCCTTGCTGTCCGCATGGGATTTTTCAAGCTCGAGCTGCATGGTAGCCGAACGGATACGGGAGCGAAAAAAGATCAAAACGATCGCCACCAAAAGGAAGAGAATGGCAATGACGATGAGAAGAAAGGCGAGAGGGTTTGCATAGATAAAGTCTATAAATGAATAACCGCCCATACCGATCGACTGAATATTCTGATTTACGAGCGCCTCTTTTTCCTCGTCGGTCATCATACTGATAACTTTATTGAGAATGGTAAACAACGGCGTGTCGGCAGGCTTATTTACGGCAAAACGGATTTGGTCGTTTCCGTCGGTTAAAGAGACAGGAACAAGATTGGCAAAATGCCGACGCTGAATTTCCAGTTCAATCTGGGCGGAAATTCCGCACGCAATATCCACCTCGCCCCGATCCACCGCCTTCAGCGCCTCGGTGATGCTTGGATAATAAACAAGATTTTCAGCCTCTATTTCTTTGGGTAAAGGCCTTCCCTCCACAACCGCTGCGGTGAGATGCTCGGAAGGATAACTTACCTTTTTATTTCTTACAAGCGTACGTCCCACCGTGGCATAAGGCTGCGTCATCGCTATTTTATTTGCTTCGGCCGTCTCCCGGTCTCCGGAAAAAAAACCCAAAACGTCCGCTTCGCCGTTTTGTACCGCCTGAATCATTTCTAAATAGGTCGCGGCAAATACGTATTCAAATTTCAAACCCGATACCTCGCTGACTTTATCCAGCATATCGGGCAAAATCCCACTACTATCCTTCGTCACGTCCGCTTCGTTTGAAGAAAACAGGGGATACCATTCCTTGAGAGCCGCCACCTTGACGGTCTTCTTTTCCTCCACGTACGTTACTTCTTCCTTATTCAGCTTGATACCGGACGTGATCACATCGGAAAAATAAGTGTTGAAACATTTCTCCGCAAAGCTGGGATTGGAATCGTAAATTTTTCCCAAAGCCGAATTGAGTTCGGCTAAAAGCTCAGTATCGTCGGGGCGAGTAACGATATAATAGGGTTGCGAATTGTACGACACGACAGTGCGAAATTCTTTTCCAATGTCTGTGTTATTGCCTAAAAGAAGATCGACCTCCCCGTTTTCAAGATAGGGATACAGATTTCCGTTTTCGACAAAATCGTCATACGTATAATATACCAACTCGCAGTTCAGACCGTTGATGTCAAGAAATTCTTTTAACCGTCGGATATTTTCCTGCGCGTTTTTATATACGCCTATCTTTTTTCCGTTCAACGTCCGCTGATCGAAGCTGCGGATACTTTCGTCGCCCCAGCGGGCCAAAAGAACCGATTTGCTGTAGCCCATGTTATAATCGGGATAGCCGAAAAGGTCTTTCAACGATTCTACGTAATAATTTCCCCCCATCAAATCGAAAGAACCTTTCTTAAACTCATTCGTAAGTTCCATATTATCGACGTCGATATAATTATACGTCCAGCCTGTGTAGTTGGAAATTTCCTCGAGGTAATCGACTACCATTCCCGTCCGTTTACCATTTTTATCTTTTTTCGTAAAACCTTCCACGTCGGGAAAAGCCACTCGAAGCACTCTGGGAGAAGCTTCGGCCAAAGCGTTATGAATAACGTTTGCCGCAGGTGCGATCTGGAAGAATACGACCGCGCTCAAAACCAAAGCGCTTAAAAATTTTTTCAGCGACATGCTCACTTTTCCTCGTTGCCTTCCGCCGCTTTCTCGTCGTCGATAGGAGAAATGGCCGAAAACAAATCTTTCATTTTTTTATTGTAAAACCGATACATTCCGCGGCCCGCCCGCTTGGAAACATAAAGCGCCTGATCCGCTTCATGAAATAATTTCTCATAAGAACCGTTGCGTTCGCCGCGGAGCGAGACGCCCATGCTGACAGAAATTTTATAATTGTCCCGATTCTCGGACAATACGTCAAAGAAATGCTGTATGCGTTCCTCGAGTTCTTTCTGGCCACGGACAAACACCACAAATTCGTCGCCGCCCACCCGCGCGGCAAGCTCGCCGGGGCGCAGATTGTCGCGTATCTGCCGCGCTACGTACCGGAGGATCCCGTTTCCGAACAGATGGCCGAAATTATCGTTGGCACTCTTGAAGCGATCGAGATCAATAATAATCATGGCGTAAGGCGCGTCGGGATTTTCCTTAAGCTCCGCCTCGATTTTCTTTTTAACCGTCTCCTGATTGTAAAGCCCTGTCAAAGCATCCTGAAGCGCCAGCTTTTCCAGCGTGGAAATTTTCATTTGCTCATCGTTGACGTCCACCAGCTTTCCGATTGCCCCGACATATTTTGGAGCCTCCTCGGAGGACCACATCGACCGCGCGATCAGCTTATACCAGCGAACCTCGTCTCTTATTTTGAGCTGATAGATACCCTGAATAACGGGCGTCGTCGGCGTCGTTTTTTTAAGCGCGTTCGCAAGACGCGCGAGATCCCCGCTTTTGAAAAGAGCTTTTATCGCCTTATCCTTGCAGGGATTGATAACAAATTCATTTATGCCCAGCTGTTTCGCGCCCCACTCCGAAACGGAAAGCATGGAGGGAAACAGCATGTATTCGAACTGTATCTCGTTGGACATGGACGCGAAGAACTGATATTTTGTCCGCTCGTGCTCCAGAAGCCGCAACGTGCGTTCGGAGGCGGACAGTTCTTCGTGCTGAAGCATTTCGTTGGCCACATTGCGCATCTGCTTTTTATTAATCGCGCTTAAAGAATTGATTTTCAATTCGTTTTGAATGGTGTCGGAAGCTTCTTTAAGACATTCTAACAGCAAGGGATTAAAGCTTCCGCACTCGCCGTCAAAAATCATTTTCAACGCCCTTTCGTGCGTATAGGCCTCTTTATAGACCCTACGGCTGGTGAGCGCGTCATAGACGTCCGCCAAAGCCACCACCTGCGCGGAAATGGGGATTTCGTCTCCGACGAGGCCGTCGGGATACCCTTTTCCGTCGTAACGTTCGTGATGCCAGCGACAGATCTGATAGGCGACTTTGACGAGGGGCTCCTGCTGGCGCAGGGGCAAATTTTTCAGCATATCCGCACCTATGAGCGCATGCGTTTTTATCATCTCAAATTCGTCATAAGTCAATTTGGACGGTTTATTGAGAATACTTTCGGGAATAGCGATTTTGCCGATGTCGTGCAGCGCGGAAGCAATCCCAATCAGAGAGATTTCCGAGCGGGTGAGCTTATAACTGTTGGTTTTTCGGATCAACTGACCGAGAAGAAGCTCGGTGAGGACATGGATATGCAGCACGTGCGTCCCGCTTTCCCCGTTTCGGAATTCGACGATATTGCTGAGTATCTCGATCATGAGATTGCTCCGCTTTTCCTTTTCGTAAATCTGATCCTCGACCAGCCCGACGAGCTTTTTCTGCTTGGAATAAAGCATAATCGTATTCACCGCGCGGCGATAGACGATACGCCCGTCGAAAGGACGGGTGATAAAATCGGTGACGCCGAGATCGTACGCTCGCTCCACGTAAAAAGGCGCATTTTCGGCGGTGATCATGATGACTGGGATGTCCTCGATCCAATGATTTTTGTTCATGACCGCCAGCACCTCGAAGCCGTCCATTTCGGGCATGACGATATCGAGCAGCACCAGAGCGATTTCGGCGTTATAGGTCTGCAATACGGAGATGGCTTCGATGCCGTTTTCCGCCTCTATAATTTCAAATTCCTCGCCGAGCATATCGGAAAGAATTGATCTGTTTATTTCCGAATCGTCGGTGATGAGTACTTTTTTCTTACTGTTTTCCATATCCGCTTCCCGTTTCGTAATTATTTCAGTTCCGCCAATTTTTCTACGACGTCACGATAAACAGCCGCAAATTCCCGAAAAGCATTTACCAGGATATCTTCTTGAGGCGCTCCGCTACGCAAAAGCTCCGTAAGCTCGACGGAAGGGCCCGACAACGACCTCAATTCCAAATTTAAGCATATTCCTTTGATCGTATGGGCGGCACGAAAAGCATTTTGATAATTTTTCTCGGAGATCGCCTTTTCAAGATCGGAAAAAGAACTGTCCTCCGCAAATTTCAACAAATATTTTTTGATCAAACCTTCATTTCTCAACCGATTTAATACGTCGTTTACGTTGACCCCGAGACTTTGGTAAAATTCTGCAATGTTCATACTCTTTCCAGACCTCCCGTGCCCACGCCTCTTTTCGGCCCCGCACATTTCCATAATACATTGTATCACGAATAATCGGGTTTGTCAATTTTTTATAGAAATCCCTGTAAAATTATTTCTTAATAATCGATAAAACCCGACTTTTTTCGTACAAAAAGGAGCGACCGTCCAAGCTCGCTCCTTTTTATAGATTTTCTAAAAATAAATCTTGGTTTTTCTCCTCGGCAATTTCTGCGGCCGCCTCCCGTCCAATTTCAGCGGCGCGTTTACGCCGCGAGGAATTTCCGCCTCGCCGAAAAACTCTTTCGACGTCTTTTTCCAAGAGACGCATGCTATGAACGATACGGATAGCAGGCCCGCGACTAAAACCTCCCACAGACCTTTCGACTTTTTTTATCCTTCTCCTTAACTTAACTTTGAACCGCGGGACTTCTCCCGCGTCACCCCTTTTCTTTATACACTCTATAAGCTTTATGCACAATATTCATGCATTTATACATTATTTCTAAGTTTTATCAGAATATTTTCACTTTTTTATGCAAAAATATTTGACAAATACATAAAGATGTTATAAACTATGGAGTGATATACGATGAAAATAATTTAGCCCGATCATAAGGAGATATAATCATGAAAAAGACACTTAGCGTACTGTTGGCCTCGGCGGCGATTTTCGGCTGTTTCGCGTTCGCATCCTGCGCGGACAGATCGGAAAACGTGAAAGTTTTCAAAGAGCTCGAACTGACGGCGGAAGACTATGCGTTTGCCGTCAAAAAAGGCAATACCGAATTCAAAACATCGATAAACGCTATTTTGGACGAGATGGGAGACGACGGAAGCCTTGAAACGCTGATCAATTCCTATTTCGACGGTACGGCGACATTCACCTATGAAAATAAAAGCAGCTCTCCCCAAACGGGCGACCTGGTCGTAGCGACCAATGCCTATTTTCCTCCCTTCGAATATTTTGAAGGTAACAAATTCAAAGGGGTGGACATTGAGATCGCCTCGAAAATAGCGACGAAGCTCGGCAAAACTTTATTTGTCAAAGATATGGATTTCGAGGCAATCATTCCAAGCGTGGCGAGCGGTGAAAGCGATATCGGCATGGCGGGGCTGACCGTAAACGACGAACGGCTTAAAACCGTCGATTTTTCGCTGGGATACTACTCATCCTATCAAGTTATTACCGTAAGGGAAAGTACTACCCTTTTCGACGAGTGTAAAAACGCCGAAGACGTGGAAAACATTCTCAAGGCGCAAACTTCCAAATATAAAATCGGCACGCAAAACGGTACGACAGGGTATATGTATTCTGCAGGCGATTCGGGTTTTGGTTATGACGGCTTCAAAAATCTTACGACAAAAGGCTATACGACGGGCGCACTGGCGATGAAAGACTTGTCCAACGGCAAAATTGACGCCGTTATTTTGGATAAACAGCCCTCCCTCATGATTGCAGCGACCTTGAATAAATAAGCAATGAGCAAATTTGAAATTTTTTGGAATCAGTTTACTCTGGGTGGTTATAAAAACTTTCTCGAAGGACTGAAAAATACGGCGTTGATTGCACTTTTCGGACTATTAATCGGCTTTTTACTCGGATGCGTCATAGCGACGGTAAAGCTTATCCCGAAAAAGAACCCGATGGTCGATTTTTTCAAAACATTATGCAATATCTATATTATGGTATTCCGCGGAACCCCGTTGGTCGTCCAATTGTTATTGATGCATTTCGCCCTCTTTCCCCTGATTGGACTCAACATCGACTCGGTGGCGGAAGCGATGCTTATCTTCGGCATGAACAGCGCCGCGTATATGTCGGAAATGCTTCGAAGCGGTATTAACGCAGTAGATAAAGGCCAAATGGAAGCTGGGCGCTCGCTGGGATTTGGCTTTACCGCCACCATGACGAGGATTATTCTGCCGCAGGCGATAAAAAATATTCTGCCTACACTCGGGAACGAGTTTATTGCGCTTATCAAAGAGACCTCCATCGTCAGCTTTATTGCTGTTATGGATCTCACAAAATCTTTTCAGGCCATCGCAAGCTCTACCCTCGAATATTTCGTCCCCTATATTCTGCTGGCAGTCGTCTATCTCGTGCTGGTAATGATTATTACTTGGCTGATACGGTTGCTCGAAAGGAGACTGTCGAAAAATGAACGATAAAGAAATATTGCTTGAAACGAGGAATCTGAAAAAATCCTTCAATAAATTGGACGTACTGAAAGGTATAAACACCAAGATCTACGCGGGAGACGTAATTGCGGTGATCGGCCCCTCGGGCTGCGGGAAAAGTACCTTTTTGAGATGCCTCAATCTGCTGGAAACGCCGACCGCGGGCGAGATCGTCCTCGAGGGCGAATACGTATTCAAAAACGAACGTTCCTATCTTCATCAACAGGTGAAGGAGCTGAAAGAGGTAAAAAAAGCCGCGCAAAAGTCAGGCGAGGCCTTTGACGAAAGCATATTGGAAAACGCGGAAGCGGAATACAGGACACTGAAAGCGCAGGAGCGGGAAATTGAAAAGAGGATCGATAAAAATATCAATCAACATCGCCAGAAAATCGGCATGGTCTTTCAGCAATTTAATCTTTTCCCTCATCTTACCGTGCTTCAGAATATCACGCTCGGCCCCGTAAAGCTGAAAAAACTGCCTAATGCGGAAGCGGAAGAAAAAGCCCTGAAGCTTCTTAAAAAGATAGGCCTGGAGGACAAGGCCAACGTCTATCCATCTACCCTTTCGGGCGGGCAGAAGCAAAGGATTGCAATTGTTAGAGCGCTGGCTATGGAACCCGATATCATGCTATTTGACGAACCGACCAGTGCGCTCGACCCCGAGATGGTCGGGGAAGTGTTGAAGGTAATGATTGACCTGGCGAAGGAAGGCATGACGATGGTCGTCGTAACGCACGAAATGGGTTTTGCCAAAGAGGTGGCGACACGGGTGCTCTTTATGAATGAAGGCGTCATTAAGGAAGAAAGCGCGCCGACGGAGTTTTTCTCCAATCCCCGCGACCCGCGTCTGAAAGATTTTTTATCCAAAGTATTGTAATAAAAAGCGGACTTATTTTAAGTCCGCTTTTCTATTTGCTTTCTTTTACTGCGGCAAACAATTCTTCAACGCGTTTCCTCATCGTGGGAGGAATAAATATCTGGTCGCTGTATCGTATAGAGAACAACCGTATCCGTCTCCTGCTTGCTTAAACGTTTCTCCGCAAAACAACGACGCGTCTCCCGCTCTAGCTTTACAAGCCTTTCCGTTACTTTGCTAAAATAAGCGGGATTGGCACGGAGGTTTTCCTCAATCTTTTCTCTTGCCCAACATTGGTTGTATGCCGTAAAAATACCGACGCGTGCACTGCGATGATAAAACCGGACTTTACTTTCATTCTCCGTAAGAGACTGTAACCATCTCAGATACAGTTTAATCAGTCAAGCGTTATATAACAAATTTTTTTCAATAAAATTTATTCGCGTTATCGCGGACGAAGTCAAATGTATATCGACGACATACGAGAAATCAGCGGGTTATATTTTGAAATGCGTCGGACTTTACCGACTTCAATATTTTGGTGATAAGGACGGGCGTAAGGCGCGGGAAAAACTTGTATCCGAAATTCATAAGGTGCGCGTCGAGGCCTATGATTTTTCTTCTCGTTCCCTTCCCAATCGTCTTGATGATTTTATCGGACATGCGATCGACAGTCATGCTGAATTTTTGAAAAAACGTTTTGCTTTTCGCATCGAAATTTTGAAAGCGAAATACGTCCGTATCGGTAAATCCGGGCATAACGATCGCTGCGGGAATCCCCTTTTCCAGCGCGACGCACTCGGTAAAGCGTTCGATCGCCGCTTTCGAGGCGCAATAGGCGGCAACGCCCGCAAACGGACACAGCGAAGACGAGCTTCCTACGTTGACAATCTTGGGCCTTACACTCTCTTTTAAGAGCGGCCCCAAGGTTTCGAAGGAATATACGGCGGACAGAAAATTTGTTTTAACCGCAAGCTCTGCGTCCGAATTTTCCCCGTAGAAAGAAAAAGAGGGAAGTATCCCCGCGCAGTTTACGAGAAGGTCGGGTCTAATCCCGCTTTTTGTTAAAAAGGTACAAAGTTCCGTCCATCCCTCTCTGTTTCCGACGTCGAACAGCCGATAGGAAAAACGTGAAACGTTTTCGCCCAGCTTTTCTGAAAAATCCCGAAATTTATTTTCGTCGCGGCCGATGCCGACAACCGTACAGCCATATCGCACGATCAGCTTTTCCGCAACCGCACGGCCGATTCCCGAAGACGCACCCGTGACTACGGCCGTCAAGCCGTTTAATTTATATTTGCTCATGATGTCTTCATTATAGCACAAACTTTTTCAAAACGCAACCCGACGCGGACGGGCGGCAAAAATAGAGCTTCTTTTATTTTGTTTTAAAATTTTGTAGAACAGTTCAGCAGACTGTTTTATGCAATTTTTTTATATTTAGCAGGGAACACGCGACGGGGAGGTATAAATCCCGGCCATAGCAGTCGGGAGAAATCACGACCGTATAATTCCAGCTGTGAGCGACGACGTTATAGCCGCTCACCCTTTTGATACAACGGCGGATAGCCAAAACAAGCCCTTTGCTTTCATCTCTTATGGTTTTTATAAGAAACAGAGCGGTACCTTTGTTGCGTCATCCTCCCGAGATAGTTCGGATTTTTCAGGCTGCTGTTTACCGCACAAAACGACTACAGTCCAAAATTTTCTTTCCGCCCCGCGATACCATATTCTTCCATACAGTATCTGCCCGGACTCGCGCTCCCTTCTTTCGCGTTCGCTTTCAATACCGCACGGATATTCTTGCTCGTGTTCGCCGCATGATATTGGTTAAATACATTTATAATCGGCATAATTTCCATTCCGCCACTCTCGCGGTTTGCCGCATCCACGTCGTCTTGCCCCGCGAAAACCGTATCCCGACGCGGGAAATACATCATCCGGATATTATCCAACGTCAATATACTTTCTGCCACATCGGGATAAGTCATTCACGAGGATCATATTTATTACACTCGCCTTCGCATCGTCCAAAAATCTTTGTCCTTCGGGGGGATTGAACGTCGCTCCGAATACTCCCTCATCGATATACTTGTCGTATATCGTACGTAAAGCGCTTATTTCCTAAGTACCAAAACCTCGTAGGGATATATATCGGTTTTGCCCGAAAAAATCCTGCCTGTGATAAGATCGGTATATTCGTTGTCCAGCACAAGATACCCCCGCTGGTTTTGTGTTTCAACGGCTATTATACCACACTCTTCGCCCGTGCGCTCGGTCAGAATAACGTTTTTGCTCGCTTCGGCTATCGGGGGCTTATTGATAAGTCGCAACAAATCGCCGTGCGAAATCACACTGCCCGTCAATATTACTTTCCCCTTACCCACCTTTTTCTCCGTGATCACAGAAAGAGGCGAAAATTCGCCGCCGACGTAGCGGGCCAGACTCCGGGTGCCCTCGTTACACTCGTAGGCGTCGTAACACATGCCCACGGCGCACTCGCCGTCGTTTGTCCACTGCGCCGTGAATATCTCGTTTGCGACAGGCTTCTGATATTTTACGTACACCCCCGCAAGTTCTTCGAGAAACGAATACGGCGCCTCCGTGTATCGCATCACGTTCGCGTCCATAATGTCCGTCATCGGCCCCGCAATCCAGGTTCCGCCTTTTTTTATCCACTCGAGCATACGCTCCTTTAAGCCGTTCTCGTCCGCCGTGGAGAGGAACGGAGATATAACGACTTCGTAGCCCTCCAAACTATGCGCCGTATCTATCACGTCCACGTTATAGTGGCGGAATGCCGCGTAATACTTTTGAATAAGCGTTTCGCGGTAGTCGAAGCCTTTGAGTAAAGGCGCGCAGTCGTAAGAGTTAT
Organism: uncultured Eubacteriales bacterium; assembly: GCA_900540805.1. GTDB lineage: Bacteria > Bacillota > Clostridia > Christensenellales > Borkfalkiaceae > Scatosoma. Next base: position 15,179 of record UQHL01000015.1, on the reverse strand, counting down.
GCGCCGTGCTCGAATAATGCAGGGCAATTTTGCTGCGAATGCGGGTATTCGTTAAAAATTCCCCGCATTTTTCAAACTCTTTTGCAGCTTTTTGTACTTCTTCCGAAACCCTGTACGCTCTTCCCGCGGGCGAAAAGAGCGCGCCGTGTCCCAGCTCGTGTCCGTTCGGGTGGGTACGAAACAGCCAATATAAATTCATTTCCGCACCCTTTGCCATCGGCAGCCATGTATTCGCATAGCAATTCCCCACGGGGCGGTATCCGCCCTCCGCATACTCGCTTCCGTTCCATCCCACTTGTGTTTCCATTACCCAAAACGGCCTATCCTTTACGCTGCGCAAAAAGTCATAGGAAAACGCGTTGCAGGGAAGCCGCTCTGCGGCGTCATAATGGTTATACTGCACCACATCCAATTTTTCATTAATATCATAATAGCTCATCGAGTTATGCGCCATCATGTCCGTACCCACGTTTTCGCAACCGTAGCCGTGTAAAATCTCGGCTTGCTCCTCCACGTAGGTTTTGATTTGTCCGTAATGAAAATCCCGCCAAGCCTTCCTAAGCGAAGGGTGTTTCCACTGCCCGGGATAGGGCGGCTCGATAGCTTCAAACGTATCGTAACTTAAAGACCACCTCGTCATCCCCCATGCCCTGTTAAGCTTTTCTATACTTCCGAATTTCTCTTTCAGATACCTGCGGAAAGCAGACTTGCACTGTTCGCAGTAGCACCCTTCGGAATAAGGATAAATTTCGTTATCGATCTGCCAGCCGACAATCCCCTTATGCCCCGCAAATACTTTCGCCATTTCGGTGACGATAATGCGGTTTTTCTCTCGCATAACGGACGAGGTTTTACAGGTATGACAGCGGGAAGAAACATCCGCACGGATTAAGTCGTGCATCATCATACGAGTTTCGGGATATTGATTGAGCAGCCAGCGCGGAGGCGTTGCCGTGGGAGTACACATGACTGTAGAAATGCCGTTTTCGTATAATTGATCCACCACGCGTATGAGCCATTCAAACTCAAACTCGTCCTCTTTGGGCTCCATTTTTCCCCAGGCAAATTCGCCCACACGCAAACAGTTTATGCTCAATTTTTTACATCGTGCAATATCTGTTTCCAATTCATTCTCTCGCCACATTTCGGGATAATACGCCGCGCCTAAGTAAATTTTCTTCATTGATTTTCCTTTTTGAACATTCTTTCGTTTCAGTAACCGAGGGAGCGCAAACGCTCCCCCCGTCACCGAATTTTTAATTTATATAATCGTTATATCTTTTCAATTTTTGATCCGAAAATGATAATTGCAAAAAATCCGTATCGACAGCAATAACTGCAGCCCTTTCGCTTCTGACCGCGGCAACAGACGGAGCGGCGTATGGCGCCACGGAAATATTCGTTACGGTGTAATCGTAGCCGTTGCCCAGAAATCTGATATCGTTCGCGTCGTCCGCGCCGCAAGCTACGGAAGCAATCCTCTGCCACTCTCCCTGTGCGTCTTTCGAAAACAGCGTAATATCCGTATTATATCTGACGACGCGCAAGGTTACCCCTTCTCCCAACATAAGCTGCTCTATAAAACCAAATTCTCCGAAAAATTGCCCAAGCTGATCATAATTTTCAAGCAACTTTTGCCCATGCAGCTGATAAATCATGGCATTCATGTTATCGGGCGCCTCAAAACGGAACATAAAGCCGTTAAACTGACCGTTCATGGCAATACCGAACGCAGGCGCGCGCCAATGCCCCATATTCTCGGCTTTCAGCATAAACTCAATAGCGACGGACTTGCTGTTTGCAAGCGTTTCCGAAAGAACCAGCTGCGCTTCGGGCACGGGGGCAGCCCAGTTATCCCATTCGCCTTTATTCCCCGTAATCCTGATTTCGTGGTTGGCTGCGTTCATATTTGACAAATCGACTTTTTCGGGCTCCACCGTCGCCTTTGCGAAATCGTACTCAAGCACGATTTCGTAAGACGTTTTGCCTTCTTCCGCCGTGAACTCCCTTGCTATGTAGCCTTCTACCGATACGGTATAGGTAACGAAGCAGGCGTTTACCGTTGCCGTACCGTTTACAAGCGTTCCCGTAAACGAGGTTTCGTATTCGCCCCGCGCGGTAACGGTGCCGTTCAACAGCGTTTCCGCACCGTCCTTATACCCTTTAATCGTAACAGTAATTTCTGTTGTCTCAAGCCTTGAAATTTTCAACGCTTCAAGAGTGGTTTTTTCGCCGCTCTCGTTATATATATCTTCGCCTACCGAATAATATGCTCTGCAGCCGTCTTTTTCCATCGTAGGGGCAACATATCCGTGATAAACGATATCTTCGCTCGCTTTTTCATATCCGTTAGCAGCCTCGAGGGCTGTAAAAGCCGTGCAAACGACGATGTCGGAAATCTCAAAATCCGACGCCGCGCCCATAAGCCTGATTTCTGTTTCTGCGTTTGCGTCACAGCTTACGGTATAAAGTTTTATCCAAGCTCCTTCCGCATTCTGCACAAACAAAGCGAGCGTGGCACCCGTGCGGACGACGCGGACGTTGACCCCGGCTTCTCTTTTCGAAAGACCTTTTACCCAAGCGTTTTTCCCGAGCAATTTCATATTATCCTCGGCTAATTTTTGCGCGTAAAGTTCATTGATCTCCGTTTCGGAGGAATCTGAACCAAGGGTTCGGAAAATAAACCCACCGTAACCCTTCACCATGGAAATCCCGAACGCGTTCGCGCCCCAAAAGCCCTCATTGGAAAGCTTGAGCTTGAATTCAACGGATACGTTTTTGCCGTTTGCAAGTCCGGAGGGAAGCGTTACGGTCGCTTCGGGAACGGGGTTGTTGTATTCCGCCCAGTCGTCGGTTTTACAGCCCGTCAGCTTAACGGTAACGCCGTTTTGATTAAAGCCCGTCGTTACGCTTTCGGGTTTATAAGTTTTGGTTATTTCTACGATTTGATAGCCGGAAACCCTGTAGAGCTTCATGATATAGGCCGGGGTATCCCCGCCAATCTCAAGCACTTCTGCGGCGTAGCCGTTTACCGTAACCGAATACTTGCCCTGATAAATTTTTCCGTCCGTAAGCGACAGCTTGCCGTCGGCAATCGAAAGATCGGTATATGCGTTTTTGTTGTAATCGTATTCGCCCGTAAGCGATACCTTTATCCCGCTTAACTCCGCGTCTGAAAGCTTGTTGCCGTCCGTGCCGTAACCCTCTACGGCGATTTCGACCGCATGCTCCGTAATCCGCGGAATAACGATCGCCTCCGCCGTCGTAACCGTACCGTCAGTCAAATAGTAATTTGTTCCGTCGGTGTAATAAGCGATATTTCCCGCCGCTTCAAGCGTCGCCTCCTGCCCTTCTACAAACGTAAGCTTTTTAACGGAATTTTCGGAAAACTCAAAGCTTGCGGTTACGCCGTATGCGACAATCTTAGTCGCGTCGGCCGCATCACATTCAAACGAACCTATTTTTACAAATTCGCCTTCTTTGACGGCGGTGAGGATAAGCGTACCGCCCAGTCGGATTACGCGGACCTGCAAACCGGCTTCGCTTACGATCGCGTCGTAAATCCAGCCGTTGCCTTCTTCGTTTCCGTTTACGATTTCACCTTCCGCCATGCAGTCGGTAAGGCTAACCAGCCGTCGCACCAGCGATTTGCTTTTTCCGTCCTTCCACGACCAGAAGTAGAAGCCTTTTCCGCTTTCGGTCATCTGAAGCGCATATCTCTGTTCGGTGGAATGCCCCGTCCAGCCTTCTTCGACATCGTCCATTTTTATGGTGGTTTCAAACGCGAGGTTGGTTCCGATATCCCGACCAATAACAAATTCCGCGCCTCCCGTCCAGTTTTTAGCGCCGTTTTTATCCTGCGCAACGATAGAAACCGTTCCGTTTTCTTCATTTACGGTCACCTTGTCACTCGTCGTATATGCCATGGTTTTTACAAGCTTAAGGCTGACCTCCGCCCCTTCGCTAACGGTAAATTTAACTTTTCCGTACCCGTAAAGGAAAGCTTCGTATTCGTCCTTTAACATTTTCGTAATTGCAGCGCCGCCTACCGTATATGTATAGGTCAGGTAATTGCCTGTAAGCTCTATCTCCGTTCCGTTTTCCAGCGATACGGGCGTAACGCCGTCTTTTTCGAATGCGCTTACGGTTACGTTTACGCTTGTTTCCGTTAACTCTAAGCTCTCCTCCGTCGCTATCTTACCCGAAATATGGAACAAGTCTCCGTTGCTTGCCTTCAGGTGCTCCAACCTGCCCGCCGTGTCGCCTTCGGGAAGCGTGCGCCCTACCTCCTGAAGCTCTTCAAACGCAATTTCCGAGAAGGTGAAGCTTTCGCCGCTGACAAAGAACGTAATATCGTTTTTCGCGCTTTCCGAGGTCGCGCCCTCGAGCAATGTGTACCACGTTTCGTCGTCGAGATTATAAGCGGAAATCGTAATATATCCGCCGTTACGCACAACCTTGAGCTGCAACCCGTCTAAAATATTGCTCGCCAGCCAACCGTATGTCTCAGCTCTGTCCCATCCTCCGCCGCAATTCGTCGTATCGTCCACCCAGCATGCCGAGGGATTGGAATTAAGCCCGAGATCGTCCCACCATACGACAAATTTATTTTTGTAAGTATTACCCGAATCCCCTTCGGCAAAACGGATTGCAAAACGCTGCAGCCAGGTATTCGGCTTACTTGACGCAATATCTCCGTTGACCGTAACCGTTGTATAGAGAACGTAAGACCTTGCGCTTTTCATCTCTTGAGAAAGCTTCAATTGTGCCGCAATCGAGTATTGATCCACTCCGTTTTCGCCCTGTCCGCCGAGCGTGATGGAAGCGTTTTCCGCATTCATATCCGTTAAATCGACAAGGTCGGCTCTGTCGCCCGCATTATGGGCAAAGTAATATTCAAGCGTAACCGTACCGAGCGTTCCGCCCTTAACCACGTTGATTTCGCCGTCAAGATAGCCGTCAACCTTAATACCATAATTCTGACAAAGGACATTTTCAATCGAGACAACGCCGTTTGCGCCCGCTTTTACATTATAAACGTCGCCGAAGCCGTTATCGAGAACGACGGCGGTTTCCTCTGCCATATTGTCCGCCTTGCCGCCCGAAAAGCCTTTTAATGTAAACGAAACGTTTTGATAATCAAGCTTCGTGATGACAAAATCGAGTTCGATCTCCGTCTCGTACCACTTCAGCCCGAGAGAGGACACGTCAATCGAGTAATCGTTGTTTATAAGTCCGTCTTTAGCTACGACAATCTTGCCGTTTGCTTTTATGCCCGTAAAGCGATAACCGTCGTTGACCGTAACCGTTCCCGTGATTTGTTCGTCCCAATCTACGGCTTCCGGAACGGTTACCGTTGCGTTTTGACAATCGGCCTTCTTCACCGCATAAGTATCCGTTGCACGCGGAATATCAACAAAAAAACCATCTTGGCCGAGCGCCATATACTTCTGATCGGCGCCCCAATCGCCATACCCCTCTCTATACCACATCAGCCACGAATTATTATCCTTACTATCGCATTTTGCGCCGTTCGTCCCGTTAAAAGAATCCGCTTCCGCATACGTCATATTGCCCACTACGGTAAGCATAGACGCATAGCCTGTTTTAAGCACGGTTTTCCCCGCTTTCTTTTCAAATGCTTCCGCAAGCTTACCGCCGTTAGCTTTTGAAAGGTCCTCGTAGGATAAGAAAAGCTCCCATGTCGTCGTATATTTCGCCGCGGCGTCGTCTGCGTTTGTCACCGTCGCAAAATACTTTAATGTATTTGCGTCGTGATATGCGACCCTGCCGCTTAAGTATAGCTCCGTATAAATCGTCTGTTCGAGGCATACCCCCAGCGAACCGGGGAGATTAAGATCATTCTGATTACGGAAATTGAACAGCAAGCCAATTTTTCCGTGATCGCCCTGTTGATCGTCCGCCGCAGTATTGTAATTTGCCGCGATATGTAAATAAATACCGTCCGTTTCCTTTTTGCCGTTTACAATAAATCCCGGTCCGCCCCGCGTTATATCCTCACCTCCGGCCACATAAGCATTCTGCGTATTATAAAAAGACTTCGTAAGCGCGCCGTCAATATTTTCTTTCACTTTGTCAATACGCATCTCGTCGTCAGAGAGAACGCGGTCTCCCCAGGAATCGGCAAACCTTTGCCCGCAGGACGAGCATTCCCAATATTCCACGCAGCCTTCGGCTTCCGTCGTCGGATTCTTTTGCGGCACGCGCGTCATTTTGTGCTCCACCGTTACGCCGATTTCATCGAGCGTGCGGCTGCCCTCGGCATCCGCATAATATATCCCTTCTTCGCGCGAGCAGGTGTAATATTCCACATTTCCGGGCTTTGTGCAAGTAGCCGTATCAGCCTCGTGCTTGTGCATATCATGCCCGAGCGCAGGCAATTTCACCGCAGCCAAAGAAGTTTCTTGCTTTCCTTCCGCGTCCTCAAAAATCAAATCGCAATGCGAACACATATAGTAAGCTTCGTATCCGTCCGTCGTGCAGGTCGCTTCCTTTCCCTCGATAAGCGTAAGGGAATGTTTGTTTTTATTTCCTCCGCACGCCGTCAGCGCCGCAATCAGCGCGGTAAAAACGGCGCCGGACGCAAGAAATTTTACAAGCTTGTTTCTTTTCATGGTTTCCTCCTTAAATTTTCAATCGTTCATCGGTTTATTGCTTATTTTTTGCCGACATAACCGCAATACAGATAGATTGCGGAGCTTATTTTCCGCAGTGGCCATGCTCGGCGTAACGGGCGCATAGTTCAGATAAAGCATGCTTTCCTCCCTTAATTTTGCCCCGTCAACCAAACGTCGCAACGATATTAATGTCGCCGTTGCAGCTGACGGAAAGTTTTCCGTTTTTTACCGAAACCGTTTTGTCGGCTCCGTTTACGGTAATACTTACAAGCCGTTTGCCGCTGTCGGGCGTTACGTTGAAATTCACCTGATCGCCCGTCAAGCACCAATCATATCCCCATTCCTCGGTCACTTTTCCGCCGCCCGACGACGCAATCGTAATCTTATTGCTTACGAAACCGTCGCTATTGAATACGTAACCCTGGTCGGGATTTCCCCACCCCGAAATCTGCGGCGATTGCTGATAGCCGAAATTATACCAATTTCGGTCGTCCACCGCGCCGTACTCGTCAATCGTACACGAAATCATCGTGGGATTGAAAAACACCGACCGCGGCCGAGAAACGCGCCCGAACAGCGAATAGGGCATAAAGTATTCGAGCTGATAATTATAACACTCCCCCTTGAGAATGTCCCCCTCGCGGAATACCGCCGAAACGGGCGTTTTATCCAGGTCGGTTTTCATCACTTTTAAGCCCGTGGGCGTAAATTGCGAAATCTTAAATCTGTTACCCGCCGTACATTCTATTTCATATACGCCGTCCGCCTGCACCGTTGCGTCGCCGAACGCGAAATAACCGTTAAAGCAAGTGATGTTTCCCGTTGCCAGCGAATTGCTGTGGCATGCTGCGCGACTGTCCTCGATCCGCGCCGCAATAACGATTCCCGTTTCGGCAAAATACGTCGTCATTTTCAGCTTACCCGTTTCCGAGCCCTGAATTTTATTGCCTTCAAACCATTTTCGTTCCTTATAAAATTCCTCGTCGAACTTTCCGTCAAGCCTGATTTCCGCGTCGGGCACGACGGTAGAAGTTACGTTGCCCGTAAACTCGTAGGGCGGCCGGGCGGTCGGCGCCGTTTTGTAATTGTATATAGGTCCGTTTGCCTGCAGGCTATCGCACCCCGAAAGAGCGCCGCACATTGCGACGGCCGCAACGGCGGAAATGGTCAGAGCAAGAAGCTTTTTCCCCTTCATATCAATCCTCCTTTATCCTTCCGACGATAGCCACTTCGGAAAGCGCAACGCTCTTCTGCCCTTCGGGAAGCTCCACCGTAAAACGAATCTTATTGACAGAAATCGCATTGAATTCCGCATATACGTTTCCGCCGTAAAGCGCATAATACTCGTCGTTTGCCTTGCTGTAGATATAAGCGGTATTTTTATCGATCGAAAGCTCTTTGATAAGATAGATTTTCTCCTGCCCGTTTTCCTCTCCGATCAGCGCGATGTTCGTGATTTTTTGGAACATCTTTTCCATTACCTTGGAATTGTAGAACATGATTCCGCGGATATCGCGGGCTTTGTCGAGCGTAAGTTCGAACGTGGAAGTAACCGTCGCCGTCGTTTCCTTTACGTACGTATCGTTAAACGCCCGGCCCACTCGGTTATAATAGGAAATCAAACCGTCCGTGAGATACTCCGCCGCGTTCCCTTTTTCGAGCGAACCGCGTTGAAGCTCGGCCCTTTGCACCGAAGAAGTGATGTCTCCGTATTCCTTGCCGATTCCGAATGTGGGATTTACGGCGTAAGTAGGTCCGTTTACGTGCATGACGTCCAGATCATTCCCGTGGATATCTTTTACCGTAACCCATTTTACTTCGTCAAACCGCACGTGCCGCCCGGTATAAACCAAAGGGTTGTTGTGCGCGTGATAGGCAATGATCAGCTTGTTTACGCCGTCCTTGTTTATCGTGATAAAAGAATGGTGCCCCGGCCCCGCAATCGCACGGTTATCTCCGATATCGTTATTTAAGAGCATGCCGTTTTCGCTGTCGGTCAGTTTTCTGAAATCGCCCAAGGGGCTGTCGGCAACCGCCTGCATCACGCCGTAAGACGATTCATCGTAAGCGCCGATCGAAAAGGTGAGATAATATTTTCCGTTATGCTTATACAGGAACGGTCCTTCGTTACAATATGCCGCCGCCTCCTCATAAGGCACCGTTTCAACCGATTCGCCGTTTTGCGCCTTTACGTAGTCGGCAACCGTATAATAACGGCAGGCGGTAAGCGTTTTGAAAGTGGACCAGTCGGGCGTGTACCAGTTCGTCATCTTTACCCCCGCGATAGAACCGGGCGTCTGGCTCCAATACAGATACTTTTCGCGAGTATCCGGGTCTATATAAGGATGGAAGTCGATCGCACGCACCCAGCCGTTGTCAATTGCTTTTCCGTCGATTGTAAAAATCGTATAATTCCCCGCATAGGGAAGTCCTTCCGCAGCAAATGCCTTCTGATACTCCGCGCTGTCCAAAAGCGCGTATTTTGCGTAAAACTGCGGATATTTTGCCGTGTCGATCGTGCGTTTTGCGCTTAAATCCATAGGGACAAACGGACCGCCCGGGCTATCGCTCGTCGCCACCATCGACAGATAAACAGGCCCCGGCCCGCCTTCCATATTTTTGTCCGCGGGCGGTGTAATCGTAAAGAAAGCGTAATATTTTTCCTCCGCCTCGTCGTAGATAACTTCCGGCGCCCAATGCGCGGAAGAACCGTTCAAATCAGCGGGCAGCGACATAAACCCGCCGCCGGGAATCCAGTCTTCAAGATTTTCCGAATAGTAATAGGAAAAACCTGTAACGTAGGCGTAATAATAACCCGTATTCGCCGTATCGTCCAAAACGAGCGGATCGGCGCCGTCGATAGAAAGCTCTCCCCTGCGCCAAAGCTCTTTATTATACTGCGGTTTATCCATATCGTCCAGCTCCTGTCTGTAAGTGCCGTCGTAATAGGGCAATTCGTAGGCGATTTTGTTTACGGTTTCCGCGCTATCTCCGCACGCCGCCAGAGGTGTGCACGCAAGACATGCCGTCAGCAGCAATGTAACCGCTTGCAGTTTTTTCATAGTTTCCTCCTCAATCTTTCACTGCGGTATATCCGCAATACATTACCACGCAAGAGCTTGTCGCTTGATTATTCATTATTCCTTTCCTCCGCCGATGTTAATCCCCTCGATAAAGTATTTCTGCACGCATACGTAAAGAAGCAGCAAGGGTATGATGGCAACGAGCGCCGAAGCGCACTGTGCGTTTCCGTATCCGCCGCCTTCCCGTGAAAGAGTAAGGACGAGTTCGGAAAGCGCAAGCTGTAAATTCCATAATTCCTTGGTGTTATATAAGTACATCAACGCTCCGCCGTAACTGTTATAGCCGCCGACAAAGCCGAAAAGGAACTGCGCGATAAGTGCAGGTTTGGCAAGCGGAATTACGATATAAAAGAAGCTTCTAAAATTTCCTGCGCCGTCCATCCTGGCAGCCTCGAGAACCTCGTTTGCAAGCGCGCTGTCGAAATACGCTCTTAAGAAAAACACCATGCTTGCGCTGCCGAACAATCCCGGAATAATTAACGGTAAAATTCCTCTCGCACCGCCGACCCAGCCTATCTTCATGTAGAACAGATAACTCACAAATCCAAATGCGCCCATGGGAAGCATCATCGTAAGCACTGTTATGAGAAACAGCAGCTTTCTTCCGGGAAAACGAAACTTTGAATAGATAAACGCAGCCAACGCCGAAGTGAAAAGTCCGCCAAGCGTGGGGATCAGCATCTGCCACATCGTGTTAAAGAAGCCGACGAGCAGCGAGGGTATGCCGTTTATAATGTTAGGATCGAACTTGAACACCAGCTCGTACCCTTCCACCGACCATTCCTTAGGGAAAAGCGCAAAGCCGCCTCTGTTTGTAAGCTCGTAATCGGAAGTGAACGAGGTAAACACGATAATGACGAAGGGCGCGAAGATAAGTATCAGATACAACGCCAACATCACGTAGGCTGCGCCCGTTGCGGCGCGAAGCTTAGGTTTATGCTTTTGCCGCGAAGGAGCCGCGTTTTCGATAACGCTTTCGACGTTTTCAATCATTTTATTTATCCTCCGCCTCCAGGATTCTTTTTTTGATAAGGAATACGGAAGGCACCATCATGATAATAAACAGCAGCCAGCTCATAACCGAAGCATACCCCATATTGGAGAATTGCACCCCTTCGATATAGATATAATACATAACCGTCAAGCCGGCGTTGTTTAATCCCGCATTTCCGTCCCAGTCGGGCGGCGCCATGATTTTTGCCGCGTCAAAGGTTGTAAGTCCCGCCAGAATTCCCGCCAGCAACAGGAAAAACGTAATCGAGGAAATTCCCGGCAAAGTAATATAACGAAATTTTTGAATCGCATTCGCGCCGTCCAGTTCCGCCGCTTCGTACAGCGAAGGGCTGATTGCCTTAAACGACGAACAGTACATCACGATGCCGTACCCGGGCGCCTGCCATACAATCGAAATAAAAATAGCAGCCGTCAAAGTCGAAGGATTTTCGAGATTGATAAGCCAATTGATATCCGTACCCAATATCGCATTGATAACGCCTTCCATCCCGAAAATATTGTTCCACATAATAGAAACGGCGACAGTTGAACAGATATAAGGAACAAAATACAGCGTCTGGAAGAGACGCGTTCCCTTCACGTTCTGACTTAGAAAGGCCGCCATTAAAAGCGCGATTGCCAGGGAAACGAACTGCGCGCACGTAAGAATTATGGTTACCTTTAACGCTTGCAGCAATTTCGCGTCGGAAAACATTTTCGCAAAGTTCGCAAAATTATTCCACTTCATCGTATCGAGCTGGTTGTACTCCATTTCGGAAAACATTGCCATGATTGAAACGATAATCGGAAAACCGCTGAATATCAAAAATCCCAGCAAAGGAATCCCCACGCCGATCCAACAAAAGAGATAGGTGCGGTTAAACTTTTTTTTCGGCCTTTTGCTACCCGTTCCGTTTTCCGTACCGCTTTGGGCGTAAGAGATCAACTCTTCCATATCAGCCTCTCCCGTTCAAATAAATATCTACGTTTCCGATCGCCTCGTTTGCGGCGGATTGTTTGGCGGCTAAAAAACCTTCTATCGTCGTATAACCTGCCCTGAGCTGATTGTTAAAGAGCCCCGACCAATCCTCCACCCAATCGCCGTTGACGAAATACGCCCAGTCGCCGATTTCACCGTGCGACGAACCATCTGCAAACGCCCAGTAGTTCTTGGTTGCGTCCACCGCGGAAAGGTACGTATCGCTCGTTGCAATCGAAGTCTGATTTGGAACCTGCCCCGTCTTTGCATAGATCGCCTGTCCTTCGGGCCCCGCCGCCCAGCGTATAAATTTCCATGCGGCTTCGTATTTTGCGGAATCGGAACGCTTGGAAATGACCAGCGCGTTTGCGCTCGAAAACGCCGCCTGCCGTCCGACGATTGCAACGCCGTCCGTCGATTTTTTCAATTCGCCCGTATATTCTTTTCCGTCGTAAGTTTTTCCGATTACTTTTAAGTGTTCGTTTGCAAACGTTTCCTCGCCCTTATAATAGACGCTGCCGTCCTCGTATTCGCGATATTGCGTAGTCGGAGCAAAGTCGTAATTTTGTTTATACCCCACGTTGAGAGAGGTAACCTGCGAGCCGTCGCTGGCAAGCAGCGCAACTTTTCCTTTGGAAAGACTGCCCGCGAGGTTCTCCTCCGAATAGACGCCCACGCCATATCCGCCGTCCTCGCCCTTATCCGCATCGGGCGGAGTCGTTAACCGTACAAATTCCTCCAATGCTTCCCGTTGAGAAGGAATTTCGTATAACCCCGACTTATCCGTAATCCTCGATTTGTCCGCGTAGCGTACAATTTCGCCCGCCGCATAGGACGTTTCTCCTACAGTGACGCCCTCCGCTGCAACGACGAGATAATTTTTTGAAGCGTCCGCAACAGTAAATTCATATTTTTTCTCCGCCTCGTTATAGCCGACGCAATCGCCGCCGACCGACCAGCCGTAGGAAAACCACCAGTGCGTTCCGCTTCCCGTTTCCGTCGTGGAGCCGGGATTGTAGTCGTCCGTAAAACACTTGGAAAGATAACGGAATTCCTCCCAGTTCATAGGGATACGGTTATTGAATACTTTATAAACCTCTTCCCCTGCCAAATTCGCGGATTTCTCCGCGCCCTCATAAGGCGCCTCCAGATATTCGGCATAGCCATGCGGGCGAACCTTCGGATATTCCTGCGAAAGCTTTTCTTCCTCACAGGAGATAATGTTAATCTTTTGCGAAGCAAATGCCGGTTTGGAATAATAATAGATCATGGGCGTATTCCCGAACGGGACGCCCTGAATCGCCGCGTCTTTACCCGCCATGCGTTTTCCGTCGGCATTATTCGCGGTATCGATACGAAAACGTTCGGTAAGTGTTTTCGGAACATCTTCTTCCTTATACTTTCCGGGCATTTCGTTATAGTAATCGGTCATATCCTGATATAATCCCTCTACGGCATAGCCCTTAAATTCTTTATCGCTGAACATCAAAACGTTCGGGGCATCGACGAATAGGCTCGATCTGTCAATCTGCTGACGGTTATCGGGTTTTACCGTCACTCCGTCCTCAACGCCTTGCCCCTTGTTGTAAGCGTCCACCATTTCTCTGATGATCTTATTATCGGAAATAGAGGCGCTATACCAAAACTTGATTTCGCCCGAACCGCCGCCTCCGCCGCAACCCGCCGCCGTTCCGACCATTACCGCGCTCATGGCTATCCCCATTGTTACAGACAATACCTTTGTTAATTTCCTCATAATTTACTCCTTATGTTTCTTATAGGTTTCGGATTTTACCTTTTATTTTTCATCTGAAATCGATGTTTCTATCCTTCAGCCATCCAAACGGATCTTCTTTCTGCTGATTTTTCCGATACTCCTGCGGCGTCATCCCTTTCTCCTTTTTGAATATCCTCGAAAAATATTTTTCGTCTTCGTACCCCGCCCAACGCGATACTTCTCCTACGTTCATCTCCGTCGTCTGAAACCGCTCGCACGCGATGGAAATGCGGTAAGAAGTGATATACTGTACGGGAGTCATGTTCAACACCTCCATAAAGAGTGACGTCAGCGTACGCACCGAAATGCCGCTTTCTCGCGCAAGCGTTTCATTCGACAGATCCATATAGAAATTGTTGTTTATATAAATCAGAATATCCCTCAGCATCCGTTTTTTTCTTATATCTTTCGAAAAGTGTTGCTTCTCGTTTTCCCGTTCGATAAAACGGCTGAGCAACAGTAAAAAATAAGCGGCGCCTTTCAATTTTTGCGTTTCGCTCGCGTCGAATGCGGCGAGCAGCTCCTGCATCAAAGACACGTAGCCGTCAAACTCGTTAAGATACATACAGCAGTTGTCTTTTCTGAATCCGCAAAAAGAAAATATTTTATCGAGATTTTTTCCCTTAACCTCTACCCACATATACGACCAGGGATCTCTGGGGTCGGGATAATAATTGTAATGTTCTCCCTCATACAGCAGAAAAGCCTCTCCTCTGTTTACGGTATATGTTTTATCATCTGCGATCAACGTTCCTTTACCGAAAAGAACAAAATGAAGAGAATAATTCGGCCTTACCCTATCGACCACCCCTTTTTTCGGGGAACAATGTTCAGAGCCTACCTTTACAATATCTAACGTACATTTTTCTTCAGATAAAGATTCTATGGATATATTCATAATTTCCCTTTTCCACCTTGTACCGTAGCTGTATTTTTAAGTATATTACAACCTTTTGCCGTAAATATACTTTGTCTGTTCTGAATAGACAACGCCAAAGAGTTCCTCGTCTATATGAATATATTTTAACATCTACCCTTTGAAGCGTCAATAGTCAAACAGAAAATTTGCCGAATAATCCACCTTTTTCTTATTTTTCACAAAAATTATTTATTTGGAAATTAATAATAAAAAATGTTCCTTATAAATTCCCCCTTATGGACGATGATGACGTCACTCCATATTATCTCCGTCATACCTTCGCTACCGTACATTCTCGGTTGCGGCCTTTATTTTTCCTGATTTTACAACGACTTTCATCACCCCCGCCAATTAGCGACCTATTATCGATTAAGTCAAAAGTCATATACGTTTTCCATGTAAAAACAGGCACAAAAAAAAGCAGATTACCGAGTTTCTATTCGATAATCCGCTTTTTTTGTGCATCCAAAAGGAACCGAGCTAAAATTAAAAATCCTCTATCCCTTTTGCCGTAAGGCTTTCGGCAATGTTCCGCCGTTTTTAATATCAATAAAAAATTACTTTCTTGTCCGTTTTCCGACATTCAATTTTATCGAACGAGTATATGGCCTCGGAAAGCTTTGACTTTGCTCGAATAAATTTCGGCTTTACGAAATATACGTACGCCTTAGCCGTTATTCGGGCTTTGTCTCCAAAGTGAGCTCGTAGTCCCCGAGATGCTTTACCTTAAATCCGTTCTTTTTATAAGCTTCGTAATCGAAAGCTTCCAGCTCGTCTATCGCCAGCTTAT